>CAMAUX010000009.1 GCA_945861435.1 Chthoniobacter flavus
CGCCTTGCTGGGAAAGCCCGAGCAAGAAACGGGCCCTCGCAACTTCAGCATGCCGGAGGCATGAGAGAAAATTAGCCGGTGGTAGACGCAGTCCGCAAAGCGGACGAAGGGAACCACCGGACCACGTTCCCCCACGCGACGCGCCCCGGGAGGGTGCGCGAGAAGGATGATGATGAGAGGAGATTTTGTAGAGTAGGGGGCGCCACGTGTGATCGCAGCGCCCCCTCTCATCAAACCGTGCAGGCGGTTTTCCCGCACACGGCTTTCCGAATATTCTTTAGGCGGTTCGCTTATACGGCCCGGCCAGTGGTCGCTTGGTTCATCGCGTAGAGCCCATATTGCTCCCGCAGGCGTTTGCGCGTGTAGTAGCCGTACTTGGCGTGGCTGCAGCGACTCTTCTTCCAAAGCCACGTCCGTAGTCGTGCGCTGATCAGATCATACATCTGCCCGAGCACGGCCCTTCCGTGGCCATAGCGGAAGCATCCGCTCCAACCCCGCATCACCGAGTTGATTTCCGCAATCACCTCCGTGCTGGCTCGCCATTGCGTGGCGTGATTGAGCACCCGGCGGATTTGGTCCATGAGTTTACCGCGACTCTGAGGGCTTGGTTCCATGTGGTAGTAACGTTTCCCGCCCTTGCTGCGGCGCGGGGTCACTTGCCACCCAAGAAAAACGAACGATTCTTCGTTCGCGTTCAACTCCCGCGTCTTGGCCTCATTGACTTTCACCCGCTTGAGCACCGCATTCACCGGCGCACCACCTGTCCCTATCGGCACACGCTCCCCTTACAGGCAGCCCAAGAAGGAAGGCAGCTTGTCCCCTACAGGCATCTCCAAAAAACGCCGCGTACAGGGCCTGATCTAGGTGCCATCCGGGCCAAACTCAGCTCCATCGTCCAGAGGGAAGAGCGGCAGAGGGGGGAAGAAGAGATCAAAAAGGAAAGAAAAGAGTTGCACCTTTCTCCCTGCACTTAATAGGATTGGGTCTCAATAGCAACAACATCATGCCAACCTACCACCGCCTTCTCGCCGTCACCGCCCTCCTCGCCTCCCTCACCCCCATCGCTCAAGCCTCCGAGCGCCGCTTCGTCTACTCCTACGAAACCCTCACTGCCCCAAAGGGCTCCATCGAACTCGAAAACTGGGTCACCTGGAAAAACACCTCCGTCCACGGCGGCCGCGACCTCAACTCCTTCCAGTTCCGCCACGAACTCGAATACGCAATCACCGACCGCCTCCAAGTCGGCTTCTACCTCTTCGACTGGGAGTACGACCGCAACGCCTCACACGACAAGGCCCGCTGGGAACACTCCGGCGTGGAATTCATCTACAACCTCACCAACCCCTCCACCGACTGGCTCGGCAGCGCTCTCTACTTCGAAGCCCTGCTCGGCGAACACGAGGTCGAAATCGAAGGCAAACTCCTTCTCGAAAAACGCTTCGCCAATCTCCGCATCGCCTACAACGCCATCCTCGAGGCCGCCTTTGACAAACGCGACTCCAGCCAAAACAGCGGCGAATTCGGCCAGACCCTTGGCGTCAGCTACGACCTCACCAAGCGCTTCTCCCTCGGCGCAGAGGCCCTCCACGAAATCGAACTCCCACGCTGGGATTCCCGTGGAGATTCCGTCGTCTACGCAGGACCGAACGCCTCCTGGCGCTTCGGTCGCGGCTACGCAACCCTCGCCGCCCTCTTCCAAATCACCTCCGTCAATGAGGAGCCCGACCGCCAGATCCGCCTCATCACCGGCTTCGATTTCTAGCCCGCCCGCCGGAATAATCCCTCGCGTACAACGCCTTGCCAAAATCTCCCCCCAGAGCAGGACGCCGCCTCGCCCTCCTTCTCGCCCTGCTCACGGGCGCTGGGTGCGCATCCCTCCCACCGCCCCCGCCCGTAACCCCGGAAATGACGGCCCACTCGGGCATCCCCGAGACCACGCTCCAACTCGGAAGGCGCATCTACATAGGCCCTTGCGCCTCCTGCCACTCCGCGGATCCCATCTCCCTTCATTCCCTTCCGGAGTGGGGCCGAATCCTCGCCGAGATGGCACCCAAGGCAAAACTGGACACTAGCAGGGAAGCGGCCCTACGCGCTTATATCACGGCGGCACACGCGGCGCGGGTACCTCCGCCGAACCCATAGGTGAAGGAAGGAAGCGGAGCATCGGGGCGCGTCAGAATGGCACTAATAGTGTGTCACACGTGCGCCATCTGCGCCACGGCGGGACACATTCCAGAAGCCAGACATTCGTCACAAAAACACGCAACCAACTACACTCAAGCCACTTAAAAATATGCCGCGCGCAGGGCCCAAACCCTGCTCAAACCTCGGACCGCATAGACTTCACGTCCACGTTCATCTCCCCCTTTCCTCAACCTCATCCAACAAAACCTCCCTTTCATCTTATGGCTAAGATTTTAGGCATCGACCTCGGCACCACTAACTCCTGCATGTCCGTCATGGAAGGCGGCGAACCCATCGTGCTGGAAAACTCCGAAGGCGCGCGCACCACCCCCTCTGTGGTGGCTTTCACCAAGACTGGCGAACGGCTCGTCGGCCAGGCGGCAAAACGCCAGGCGATCACCAATCCCCAAAACACCGTCTTCTCCGTCAAGCGGTTCATGGGCCGCAAATACGACGAGATCCGCAACGAGGAACACCGCGTCCCCTACAAGGTGGTCAAGGCCGCCAACGGCGACGCCCACATTCAGGTCAAGGTCGGCGAAGAAACCAAGACCTACTCCCCGCCCGAGATCAGCGCGATGATCCTCGCCAAACTCAAGGCCGACGCCGAAGCCAAGCTCGGCGAGAAAATCACCCAAGCCGTCATCACCGTCCCGGCTTACTTCAACGACTCCCAGCGCAATGCCACCAAGGACGCCGGAAAGATCGCCGGCCTTGAGGTGCTTCGCATCATCAACGAACCCACCGCCGCATCCCTCGCCTACGGCCTCGATAAGAAGCGCGACGAAAAAATCGCCGTGTACGACCTCGGCGGCGGCACCTTCGACATCTCCATCCTCGAAATCGGCGAAGGCGTCTTCGAGGTCCGCGCCACCAACGGCGACACCCATCTCGGCGGCGACGACTGGGACCACGCTGTCATGGATTGGATCTTCAAGGAATTCAAGCAGGACACCGGCCTCGACCTCAGCTCCAAGCCCGACGCCAAGCAGCGCATCAAGGAGGAATCCGAAAAAGCCAAGATCGCCCTCTCCAGTTCTCAGGAGTTCGAGATCAACCTCCCCTTCATCACCGCAGACCAGACCGGGCCGCAGCACATCCAGAAAAAGCTGACCCGCGCCAAGCTCGAACAGCTCACCGACTCCCTCTTCGAACGCACGGAACTGCCCGTCCGCGGCTGTCTTAAGGACGCCAAGCTCAGCGAACGCGACATCGACGAACTCGTCCTCGTCGGCGGCATGACCCGCATGCCCCGCGTCGTCGAAACCGCCCGCAAACTCGTCGGTAAAGAGCCCCACAAGGGCGTCAACCCGGACGAAGTTGTGGCCATCGGCGCAGCCATCCAGGGCGGCGTGCTCAAAGGCGATGTGAAGGACGTCCTCCTCCTCGACGTCACACCACTCACCCTCGCTATCGAAACGGCCGGTCAGGTGGCCACCGCGATGATCCCGCGCAACACCACCATCCCGACCCGCAAGTCCCAGACCTTCTCCACCTTCAGCGACAACCAGCCCGGCGTGGAAATCAAGGTCCTCCAAGGCGAACGCCCCCTTGCCCGCGATAACAAGCAACTCGGCACCTTCCACCTCGACGGCATCCCCCCGGCCCCGCGCGGCGTCCCCCAGATCGAAGTCACCTTCGACATCGACGCCAACGGCATCCTCCATGTCTCTGCCAAGGATCTCGGCACCGGCAAGGAACAGAAAATCAGCATCTCCGGCTCCAGCGGCCTCGACAAGGCAGAGGTCGAAAGGATGCAGCGCGATGCCGAAATCCACGCCGAAGAAGATCGCAAGGCCAAGGAATCCATCGAAGTGCGCAACAACGCCGACAGCCTCGCCTACCAGTGCGAGAAACAGCTCAAGGAACTCGGCGACAAAATCCCGGCTGACAAGAAGTCCGGCATCGAAGCCGCTGTCGCCAGCGTCCGCGAGGCGCTCAAGGGCGACGATGTCGAGGCCGTGAAAACAGCCTACTCCGACCTCCAAAACAAGTTCCAAGCCGCCAGCGAGGAGATCTACAAAGCGGGCGCAGCAGGTGCGGCCCCCGACGCGGAAGGCGCTTCCCACGAACGCCCGAGCGCAGGATCCGGCAAACCCAAGAAGGACGGGGATGTCGTCGACGCAGAATTCGAGGTCGTCGACGACGACAAAAAGAAGTAGGCATCGCCCCCCCCCTCCGGAACCCTCACCCAACCCTTTACTTATTTCGCGCCTGCTTCACGCCTGGGCAACCCCTCGGCGCCGCGGACTGCGAGTGCGTAAAACCCAACAACAACCCAACAACACACAAAAACCATGGCAGTAAACGTAAGACCCCTCGGGGATCGAGTTCTCGTCAAACCGATCGAGACTACCGAAGTCAAAAAAAGCGGCATTATCATCCCGGACACGGCCAAGGAAAAGCCGCAGGAAGGTGAAGTCGTGGCCCTCGGCACCGGCAAGCGCGATGATGACGGCAAGGTCATCCCCTTCACCGTGAAGAAGGGCGACAAGGTGCTCATGCCCAAATACGGCGGCACCGAAATCAAGATCGGCGACACCATCCACCTCATCATGCGCGAGGAAGACATCCTCGGCATCATTGGCTAACCAGAACAAAGCTCCGGAGGCGTCCCCTCAAACCGGCCGCCTCCAACCCAAAACCAACCTCATTCCCTAAACAACATGGCAGCTAAACAACTCCTATTCGACGAAAACGCACGCCACGCTCTCCTCCGCGGCGTCGAGAAACTCGCCCGCGCCGTCAAGGCAACCCTCGGGCCGGCCGGCCGCAACGTCATCCTCGACAAGAAGTTCGGCAGCCCGAACATCACCAAGGACGGCGTCACCGTAGCCAAGGAAATCGAGCTCGAAGACCCCTATGAAAACATGGGCGCCCAGCTCGTGCGCGAAGTGGCCAGCAAGACCAGCGACATCGCTGGCGACGGCACCACCACCGCAACCGTCCTCGCAGAAGCCATCTACCGCGAAGGTCTCAAGAACGTGACGGCCGGGGCCAACCCGACCTCCCTCCAGCGCGGCATCAACAAGGCCGTCGAGGCCGTGGTAGGCGAACTCCAGCGCATCTCCAAGAAGGTCAAGGACCGCACCGAGATCGCCCAGGTCGCCACCGTGTCTGCCAACTGGGACACCGCCATCGGCAACATCATCGCTGACGCGATGGACAAGGTCGGCAAGGACGGCACCATCACCGTTGAAGAAGCCAAGTCCATCGAAACCACGCTCGACGTGGTCGAGGGCATGCAGTTCGACAAGGGTTACATCTCCCCCTACTTCGTGACCAACGCGGAGTCCATGGAGACCATCCTTGAGAACCCCTACATCCTCATCCACGAGAAGAAGATCACCAGCCTCAAGGACCTCCTCCCCGTCCTCGAGAAGGTGGCCAAGACCGGCCGCCCGCTCCTGATCATCGCGGAAGACGTCGAAGGCGAAGCGCTCGCGACCCTCGTGGTCAACAAGCTGCGCGGCACCATCAACGTCGCCGCCGTCAAGGCTCCGGGGTTCGGCGACCGCCGCAAGGCCATGCTCGAAGACATCGCCATCCTCACCGGTGGACGCTGCCTCACCGAAGACCTCGGCATCAAGCTCGAGAACATCACCCTCGATGACCTCGGCAAGACCAAGCGCGTCACCATCGACAAGGAAAACACCACCATCGTCGAAGGCGGCGGCAAGCAGAGCGACATCCAGGGCCGCGTCGGCCAGATCCGTCGCCAGATCGAGGAAACCACCAGCGATTACGACCGCGAGAAGCTCCAGGAGCGCCTCGCCAAGCTCGCCGGCGGTGTCGCCGTCATCAACGTCGGTGCTGCCACCGAAACCGAGATGAAGGAAAAGAAGGCCCGCGTCGAAGACGCTCTTCACGCCACCCGTGCAGCGGTGGAAGAAGGCATCGTCCCCGGCGGCGGCGTCGCCCTCATCCGCGCCCAGAAGGTCCTCGACTCCATCAAGCTCGAAGGCGACGAGGCGATCGGTGCAGGCATCGTGCGCCGCGCCATCGAAGCGCCCCTCCGTCAGCTCGCCGACAACGCCGGCCAGGAAGGCGCCCTCATCGTTCAGGAAGTCAAGAAGCGCAAGGGCAACGACGGTTACAACGTCGCCACCGGTGAATACGTCGACCTCATCAAGCATGGCGTCGTCGATCCCACCAAGGTCACCCGCAGCGCTCTCCAGAACGCCGCCTCCATCTCCGGCCTCCTCCTGACCACCGAATGCGTGATCACCGAGTTGCCTGAGAAGAAGGCTCCCGCCGCTGGCGGTGACCACCATGGTCACGGCTCAGGCATGGGCGGCATGGACTACTAAGCCTCGCGCCTCAGTCCGAGCTTCCAGCTCACTCACCAACAGCCGGACCCTTCACGGGGTCCGGCTGTTTGGCTTTCCACCCCATTCCACGCTGGCTCCACGCTCCGGAACGCGCATCTTCTCACTCCCTCCACAGCCAATGCCCCCCGAGACGCTCACCCCGCCCGAGCCCCAGCCGCTCTCCAAAGCGCAAGTGCTGCGTTCCATGCGCTGGAATATCGGCGCCGGCTTCCTCGGCATGGTCTGGGTTGCAGCCGCCACCGGCATGGCCCTCCCCCTCTTCATGCAGTCCATCCAAGCGAGCGGATTCCAACTCGGCCTCCTCTCGGGCTCACGCCAGCTCGCCATGCTCGCCCAGCTGCCTGGCGCCCTCCTCGGCGAGCGCCTCCCAAGCCGCAAGCCCATGTGGGCCCTCTGCGTCTCCCTCCATCGCGCGCTCTGGGCCGTCCCCGCACTCCTCCCATGGCTGCTCCCCTCGGATCAACACCTCTGGCCAGTCTGGATCATCGCCTCCCTCGGCCTCAGCGAACTGCTTTCCAACAGCGGCACACCCCTTTGGTACAGCTGGATGGCAGACCTCCTCCCACCTCACCGCGCCGGCTCCTTTTGGGGCCGCCGCCACCGCATCCTCTCCATCTCCCTGCTCATCGCCTCCCTCCTCTTTGCCGCCGCCCTCGAATTCCACTCCCAGCACGGTTACCTCGGTTTCCAACTCATCTTCGCCACCGCCGCCCTCTTCGGCGTGGCCGACATCCTCGTCCATCTCGGAGTCCACGAACCCACGCCCCGCCGATCTGCCTCCGGCGCAGGCCTCTGGAAACGCATCACCGCGCCACTCGCCTCCCGCGAATTCCGCATCCTCACCGCCGCCATGGGCATCTGGGCGGCCGCCACCACCCTCCCGGGCTACACCAACGGCCTCCCCAGCTTCTTCGCCGTCGTCTACCTCAGGGAAACCTTCCACGCCTCCTACCTCCAAGCCTCCTCCATCTTCATCGCCTCCGCCCTCGGCGCCATCCTCTTCGCCCCCAAAATCGGCGCATGGATCGACCACCACGGCGCACGCAAGACCGCCGCCGCACTCATGCTCATCGGCCCCCTGCTGAGCCTCGCATGGATCGGCGCACGCCCCGCGCAAATGCACCTCGGCCTTGCTTCCCTCCCCCACCCCATCCTGCTCCTTGCCCTCGCCTCGCTCGGCGTCGGCGGCGCCTTTGCGGGTGTCATCTTCTGCCAGGCGCGCCTCACCCAGCAGTTCACGGACAACTCGGGTCGCACCATCGCCATGGGCCTCCACTGGTCCCTCGTCGGCCTCATGGGCACCGCTGCCGCACTCCTCGCCGGCTGGATCAAGGACCACCCCCACTCACTCACCTGGCTGCTTCCCGACTCCATCTCCTACTTCCAATTCCTCGTCCTGCTCGAGGTCGCGCTCATCTGGTGCATCGCGCTCCCCCTCCTCCTGCGCCTTCCCGATTAACCCCGCGCCGCACTCCCCCCTCACAGGGGGGTTGCGCTCCTCCACCGAAACCATTTGCCTACGACCCTACCCGCGTCTCTGCTACCTTCCCTATCCATGACCCCGCGCCTAGCCACTGCCTGCCTCCTCTTCCTCGCAGCCTTCGGCGTGTCCGCCTGCAACCGGGAAAAAATCCGCGTCTACACCGCAGCCAAGGAGACTCCACAGCAACAGCACGATCACAACGACGCACCTCCGGCTTCCGCAGAAAGCGCACGCCCACCGCAAAACTCGAACGCCCAGAACAGGTTGGAAAGCGCCCGCAAATCCCTCCAGTGGAAGCTTCCCGAGGGATGGCGCGAAGCCGAACCCAACCAAGTCAGCGCCGCCCAGTTCGTTGCCACCGGCCCGGCTGGCGATGCAGGCATCAACATCACCCCCCTTCCCAACCTCCAGGGCAAGGAGGCCATGGTCGTCAACATGTGGCGCGAACAACTCGGCCAGCCCCCACTCGACCCCGCTCAGATCGGCACCGCCCTCGCCCCCATCGAAATCGCAGGACAACAGGGCAGCCTCTTTGAAATCAGTGGCAAGCGCGACGGCGCAGATCAACAGATCATCACCGCCATGCTCCACCGTCCGGACGCCAGCTGGTTCTTCAAACTCTCCGGCCCCACCGCCGCAGTCGCTGCCCAAAAGGACGCCCTCTCCCAGTTCCTCAAGTCCGTTCGCATCGATGGGAACGCCGCCGCAACACAGCCATGATCCAATACCTCTGGAAGACGCTCAGTTCCCTGCGACTCACCGTCTGGTGCCTCGCCCTCTCCATCTTACTCGTCTTCGTGGGCACCGTCGCCCAAGCGGACGAAGGCCTCTACCAAGCCCAGGAGCGCTACTTCAAACAATGGATCGTCTGGGCGCCCACGCTCTTCGGTCACAAACTCCCGCTCCTCCTCCCTGGCGGCTACCTCCTCGGCACCGTCCTCCTCGTGAACCTCCTCGGCGCCCACACCCAGCGCTTCCAGTGGTCCGCCAAGAAGCTTGGAATCAACCTCACCCACTTCGGCATCATCGTCCTCCTCCTCGGCCAGCTCGTCACAGACCTCTTCTCCGTCGAAAGCTACCTCCGCCTCCGCGAGGGCGAGTCCAAAACCTACACCGAGAGCCATCGCGAACACGAACTCGTCTTCGCCACAGACACCACTCCCGGCTCCGAAAAGGTCGTCTCCATCCCGGAATCCCTCCTCACCAAGCCCGGCGCTGAGATCTCCCATCCCGACCTTCCCTTCTCCCTCCGTGTGAACGAGTACAAGATCAACAGTCAGGTCCTCTCCCGCACCCAGCTTCTCGAAACCGCAGGCCGCCTCACCGCTGCCCTCGCCAAAGTCGAAGGCCAGTACGGCGGCGCCGAACTCCCAGCCCTCGCCGCCACGGAGGCTGAATCCCCGGGCCGCCTCGAAGTCTGGCGCGCCTCACTCACCGCCGTCGGCGCCTCTTCCGTCGCAGACATCGCAGAAGCAGCCAAGTCCCTCGCCTCCCAGCCCGAACGCGAAGCCCGCCTCCGCACGGAACTCAAGGAACGCTTCCAAAAGGAAATGCTCGCCCGCTGGCGACAACAGGGCGGCGCCATGAAACTCGCCGCAGAACGCGCCGACCGAAAAGAACCCCTCACCGCCGATTCCCTCCAAGCTCCCGCCACTCAGGGCGCCGGCTCGCAAGTCGTCGCATTCCCCCTTCCGGAGATGCGCACCATGGACATGAAGAACCTCCCCCACGTCGTCCTCGAGATCCTCGACGCCGGCAAACCTTCCGGCACATGGCTCTTCTCGCCCATGCTCGAAGCGCAGGAACTCGAGGGCCCGCACGCCAAGTGGCGCGGCGCACTCCGCGCCGAACGCTACTACCACCCCTTCAGCGTCAAACTCCTCACGACCACCCACGAAAAATACCAGGGCACCGAGATCCCCAAAAACTTCCAAAGCCGCGTCCGCCTCGAACACCCCGTCCGCAGCGAATCGCGCGAGGTGGACATCTACATGAACAACCCCCTCCGCTACGAGGGCCTCACCTACTTCCAATACCAGATGGACCGCGACGAACAGCACGGCAACGTCGGCATCAGCACCCTCCAAGTCGTCCGCAACCCCAGCTGGCTCGGCCCCTACCTCGGCTGCATCCTCGTCGGCCTCGGCATGACCGTCCAATTCCTCTACCACCTCGTCGGCTTCGTCACCAAACGCCGCACAGCCTGATCCCACGCCGACTCCCATGAAACTCTGGCTCTCCCTCCTCACGGTCCTCCTCTGCGCAAGCCGCCTCCCCGGTGCCGACTCCGGGAGCTTCGATTACAAGGCCTTCGGCTCACTGCCCATCGTCTACAACGGCCGCATCCAGCCTCTGGACTCCCTCGCGCGCAACTCCCTCCTCCAACTCCGCGAAAAACAAACCGCCAACCTCGAACCGTGGAAGGGCGCCTTTGAAAAGCCGCGCATCATCCCCGCCACAGAATGGCTGGCGACCATGTTCACCAATCCGGAGCTCGCCAACGAATGGCCCGTCATCCGCATCGATCACCCAGACCTCAAAGGCCTCCTCGGCCTCCCCATGGAGGCGGATCCGCAGAAGAAAACCGACGGCAAAAACTTCAGCTGGAACCTCATCTCCCCAAAACTCGAAGACCTCCAGCGCGAAGCCAATCGCACCGCCAAGCTCGAACAGCAGAAGCGCAACCCCTTCGAACAGGCGGTCATGCGTCTCTGGAGCTGCGTCGGCATCTACATGCGGCTCCAAAACACCCTCCAGCCGCAGAACGCACGCGACTGGCAGAAGGAACTCGCCGAGTTCACCGCAAACGCACCCGCCGGCGTCGCCGCCATCCGCGCCCAACGCGCCAAGGAATCCTTCAACCAAGCCGCCATCGACAAACTCGTCCCCGATCTCCAGCGCTTCGAGGTCATGGCCCAGCTCGAACCCCCTCTCGTCATCCCGCCACGCCTCAACGCCGCCGCCTCCCCGGACTCCCCCGCCCCGTGGCGCCGCACCGTCGAAGCGCTCACCGACGTCGCACAGGGCGATCCCGTCCCCTTCGCACTCACCGCATTCGCCAAGATGTCCACCGCACTCCGCACGGACAACCCGGCCGCCTTCACCGAGGCAATCAACGACTACCGCGCCACGCTTCAGGAACCCTTCGGCCCCGCGCTCAAAAAAGCCTCAAGCGAACAGTTCTTCAACAAGCTGGAACCCTTCTACAAGGCCCTCTGCATCTACGTCGCCGCACTCCTCGCCGTCCTCTTCTTCTGGATGGCTCCCGCACGCCTCCCATGGCTGCGCTCCGCCGCCGTGTGGATGATCTTCGCCGCTCTCGTCATCCACACCACGGGCCTCATCTTCCGCATGGTCCTTGAAGGCCGCCCACCGGTCACCAACCTCTACTCCTCCGCCATCTTCATCGGATGGGGCGCCTGCATCCTCGGCCTCGTCCTTGAACGCTTCTGGCGCAACGGCATCGGCCTCGCCGTCTCCAGCTCCATCGGCTTCATCACCCTCATCATCGCCCACCACCTCGCCCTCTCCGGCGACACCATGGAAATGATGCGCGCCGTCCTCGACACCAACATGTGGCTCGCCACCCACGTCGTCGTCGTCACCCTCGGCTACTCCTCCACCTACGTCGCAGGCTTCCTCGCCATCGTCTACCTCATCCGCGGCATCCTCACCCGCTCCCTCGATTCCGACACCGCACGCGGCCTCGGTAAAATGGTCTACGGCATCGTCTGCTTCGCCACCCTCTTCAGCTTCGTCGGCACCGTCCTCGGCGGCATCTGGGCCGATCAAAGCTGGGGCCGTTTCTGGGGCTGGGATCCCAAGGAAAACGGAGCACTCATCATCGTCCTCTGGAACGCCCTCATCCTCCACGCCAAATGGGGCGGCCTCGTCCGTGAACGCGGCCTCATGCTCCTCGCCATCGGCGGCAACATCGTCACCAGCTGGTCCTGGTTCGGCGTCAACATGCTCGGCATCGGCCTCCACTCCTACGGCTTCATGGAGTCCGGCTTCCTCTGGCTCATGGGCTTCCTCGCAAGCCAGCTCCTCCTCATCGCCCTCGGCTCCCTCCCAGGCCGCCTCTGGCGCTCCGCCTCCGCACTCGCCTCCTCCACAGCCGCTCACCTCGCCCCACCAAAAAAAGCCCCCGCAGTGTAGGTTTCATCAGGATTCGGCTTTCCCTCCGGCACGCTCGGGAGTTGAAGTAAGACGCGCGACATTCCCGCCGCGCGGTCTCCTTCTTTTCACCTCACCGGTATGAACCCATCCAACGACGAGCACGCCATCGCACCCGTCCCCTTCGAACTCGAGCACAGCCCGCTCCCCTCCGACCCGAGCGCCAACCCCTTCCGCCTCGTCGTCGATCCGGTCATGCGCAACCGCCTCCGGCGCTCCCTCTTTGAAATGATCGAGCAGCACGATCAGGAACTCGCACGCTACGTCGCCGAAGGCAGCCTCTCCCTCGACAGCTACAAGGAATACATCGAACTCTTCGCCAACAGCCTCAAACAAACCATGGGCAGCCGCGACGGCGTCGCTTACCTCATGCACGCCTGCGGCTTCGACGTGAAGGAAGAGGACGTCAATCTCCACCCCGAAACCCGCTGGAAAGTCCAACGCTGACCCCTCATCCCGCTCCACCGCCCCACCGCCCAACACCAATGAGCAACGAAGGCTTCATCGAACTCCTGCGCGACATCGTCGCCACCCGCATCCCCAGCGGTGAAGACTTCCCTCTCCCCACGGGCACCCCGGTCCTCATCACCCAATCCCTGGGCGGCACCTTCACCGTCCACGCAGGCAATTTCCCCGGCCTCTACCGCATCAAGGGCGGCGACGCCGACGCTCTCGGCAAGGATCCCCTCCCGGAACCCACCGCCACAGCCGCAGCAGCCGACGGCCCCTTCGACGAAGCCGCCGCATGGGATCAACTCCGCAACTGCTACGACCCGGAGATCCCCGTCAACATCGTCGACCTCGGCCTCATCTACAGCCTCGATTCCACCGACTCACCCTCCGGCGGAAAACGCCTCTCCGTCAAAATGACCCTCACCGCCCCAGGCTGCGGCATGGGCCCCTCCATCGCCGCCGACGCAAAGCAACGCCTCCTCACCCTGCCAGGCATCGCTGAAGCCGAAGTCGAACTCGTCTGGGATCCCCCGTGGTCCCCGGACCGCATCTCGCCCGCAGGCCGAGAACGCCTCGGCATGGAGTAATCGCTCCCCCGCGCCCGCCGCAAAACCACCCCCGCGAATGAACCGTGCTTTTGTCCTCGGCGCCGGACTGGGCACACGCCTGCGCAGCCTCACCCAGCGCCTCCCCAAGCCGCTCATCCCGGTCGCCAACCGGCCACTCATCGCCTACGCGTTCGACCACCTCCACGACGCCGGCATCCGCAGCTTCGTCGTCAACACCCACTGGCTCGCAGACCGCTATCCCACTGCTTTCCCGGACGGGTCCCACCGCGGTTGCCCGATCGCCTTCCGCCATGAACACCCGGAAGTCCTCGAAACCGCGGGCGGCCTCAAGCACGCCGAGGACCTCCTCCATGGCGAACCCTTCATCGTCTACAACGGCGACATCCTCACCGATCTCCCGCTCGCCCCAGCCATCGCCCACCACCAACAAACCGGCAACGAAGTCACCCTCGTCCTCCGCTCCAAGGACGGCCCGCTCCAGATCGCCTTCGACCAAACCTCAGGACGCATCCGCGACATCGGCAGCCGCATCCACCCCGCCACCCAAGGCGCCTTCCTCTTCACCGGCATCTACCTCGTCGAACCCCGCTTCCTCCAGCGCATCCCGGCAGGACAGAAAATCAGCGTCATCCCCTTCTTCATCGAAATGATCCGCTCCGGCGCAGCGCTCGGCGGCATCGTCCTTGATGAAGGCTCTTGGTGGGATCTCGGCACCCGCGACCAATACCTCGCAGTCCATCAGCACCGCGCAGCCACAAGCACAACCGCGGGCCCGTGGATCGATCCCACCGCCCAGATCCATCCCTCCGCACGCATCAGCACTGCCTCCGCCGTCGGCGCACACGCGGTCATCGGTGCAAACGTCCTCCTCCAAGACTCCCTCGTCTGGCCCGGATCCCGCATCGCATCCGACTCCATCCTCCACCGCTGCATCGTCACGGGCACCGCCCCGGTCGAGGGAACCCACAAGGACGCCGATCTCTGAACCCACAGCGCCCCCCGCATGCACGACCTCATCCACGAATCCGTCCTCCGTTTCCCAGAACTCGAAGGACGCCCGCTCAAACTCGAGCCCCTCGAAAAGGGCGGCTCTGACAGGTTCTTCTTCCGCCTTTCCGGGCAGGATGCGCCCTCCTTCATCGTCGCCAAATACGGCACGCAGCGGGAGGAGAACCGGCACTACGTCGACATCGCCACCTTCCTCGCAGACGTCGGCGTCCGCGTCCCCGCCATCCATCTCCACGACGACCAAGCCTGCCTCATCTGGATGGAAGACCTCGGCGAACGCGACCTCTGGAGCTACCGCAACGAACCGTGGCCCGTCCGCCGCGCCCTGTACCAGAGCGCCTTCGACCAACTCGCCCTCCTCCACTGCAAAGCCCACAAAGCCTACGAGACCCGGCTCGCTCACAACCCAGAGGACCCGCACCTCCCGCGCCTCCAGTCCGCTTTCACCGAGGAACTCTACCTCTGGGAACAAAACTACTTCCTCGAAAACTGCCTCGGCCGCGTCTTCCACATCGACTCAGTGGAACTCGCCCCCCTCCAGCCGCGCCTCCACGCCATCGCCGCTGAACTCGCCGCACTCCCCCGCCTCTTCGTCCACCGCGATTTCCAATCCCAGAACATCATCATCCGCGACAACCACGCCTGCCTCATCGACTTCCAAGGCATGCGCTACGGACTCGCTCAGTACGACCTCGCCTCCGTCCTCTTCGATCCCTACGTCACCCTCTCCGACTCCGAACGCGACGATCTTCTCGCCTATTACTGCACACAAGCCCGTTCGCACGGCGCCGAGATCCCAGCCCACTTCCAGCACACCCTCCAACTCTGCGCCATGCAGCGCCTCATGCAGGCCCTCGGCGCCTACGGTTTCCTCGGACTCGTAAGGGAACGCCGCCATTTCCTCGACCACATCCCACCCGCACTCGCCAACCTCCGCGCCGTGGCCGCACAGATCGACGATCTCGCCCCGCTCGCATCCCTCCTCCAGCGCCTCAAGGCCTGACCCCAACCGATCCTCCGATCCCGCCGGGCTCGGAAATCTCGCACGCGACCCCGTCCCCGCCGTCCCGCGCGATCCACTCGCGATCAGCCCTGCCGCACCGCGCGTCGGAGCGTCAGCCGCGCAATCTCCGCAGGCGCCGCCGTGCGCACGGGAAACCAGTTCCCCACCCCGTTCGACACCACCAGCGCACGGCCTCCGCTCCGATATAGGCCGGACCAGTACCGGAACATCACCGGCCCGCATCCGAGCCCCTCGCTCAACATCAACTGCCCGCCGTGCGTGTGACCCGCAAGTGTCAGCGGCACATCCCCGGCGTGATCAAACGCATGCGGATGATGCGCCATCAGGATCGGATACGCACCCGCACGCCGCTGCTCCATCAACCTCCCCACCGCCGCCTCCATCCCCATCCGCCCGCCACCGTGCGTGCCGCCCGCACCACGCATCCCATCACTCGCCCATCCCATCCCCAGCAGATCCACCGCGCATCCACGCACCTGCACCGCCGCCGCCTCGTTCACCAACAACGGCACCACCCGCGACGTCTCCCGCCGGAACCCGGCTGGATCCACAAACAGATCGTGATTGCCCTCCACCGCAAAAACACCGCTACGCGCGCGAAGGGCCTTCAACAACTCCAGGCCCGGCGGCAGATCCGCCATCGAGTAATTGATCAGGTCTCCCGTGAACAACACCAGATCCGCCTCCAGCCGGTTCGTCTCCTCCACGATCCGCTCCAGCACTGCCCCGCGCGTGAACCGCCCCACGTGCACATCGCTCACATGCGCAATCGTCGCCCCCTCCAACGCCTCCGGCAACCCCGGCAAACGCACCTCCAACTCCCGAATCCTGAACCCCTCCATCTGCGCCATCCCCGCCCCCGTAGCGCCCACCGCGAAAAGGGCCGGCGTCGCCCCGGCAGCAGCCTGCAGAAAGCCACGCCGACTCATCCCGTCGCCAGAGGGCGCGGGCTCCAAAGCCCCCTTCGATGCGGCACCCCCACCGACGCGACGCACCACCCAGCGCGCGCCCGATCCAAGCGCCGCACACAACCACCCCACCAGCACCAGGGGCAGCACCAGCAAGTGCCACACGTAAACATAAGCCGACACGGCCCGCGGCAGCACCTCCTCCGCAAACCATCCCATCCGCGAACCAATCAACGCCGCCAACCCCGCGCATGCCGCCAACATCACCACCGCATGCAGCGCACGCCAAGGCCGCAGCCGCCGTTCACCCGCGAGCCAACGGTCCACACGCCACCACCACGCCGCATCGCCAATAATCAGCGCACCAAGGATGATCGCGAAAACACTCACGTCCGCGACCCTCCCTCTTTGGGCGCACGCGCGCAAGAGCGCGGGCGCAAACCGCCACCGCGCTACTCCTCCGGCGGCGGCGTGATCAGCCCCCCCGGACGCCGTCCAACCACCTGCCGCTCGTTCAACCGTTCAGGCATCGCAATATTCCGGGGCGCCTCCTGCAAACGCCCGCCCATCGTCACCATCTGGTTTTCGCGCAACCTCAGCACCCGCCCGTCGCGCAATTGCACACTGCCATCGCTCTCCACGCTGAGCCCCTCCGCGAACCGTTGTGCCCCGGCCAACTCTGTTGCACGCCCCTCCTTCACGTACACGAGACGTCCCCTCACACGCGCAATCCCATCCGGCATGCTGCCCGCCCCTTGAAGCATCATCCACACAAGAACGACTCCTGCGTCTCCAGACGGGCTCCGCCCAGCCCTATCCCATGCCCATGCCCCAGCTCGCGATTGCGCGAACAGCCCGGATCCCGTCACCAAACACAGCCCTGCGGCGAAAAATGAGATGCGTTTCATGCACCTCAGTTCGCCCCCTTCAGCCCCGCTGGTCTGGAGAGCACCGCCCGAACAGCCCCTCAGGCTGAGCGACTCGGAAGCAACTCCTCGATCGGATCCCCAAACGGCAGGATCGGCATCGGCCTCCCCTGATGATCCAGAAAACTCCGCGACGCATCGATCCCCAGATGCTGGTACACCGTCGCCCACAGATCGTTCGGCGTCAGCGGACGCTCCACAGGATATTCCCCGCGGCTGTTCGTCGCCCCAATGATCTGCCCCGTCCGCATCCCCCCACCAGCCACAATCATGGACATCGCCTTCGCCCAGTGATCGCGCCCGGGCTGCATCACCTTGTTCGCCGTCCCCATCGCTGTGCTGATCTTCGGCGTCCGCCCAAACTCGCCCGTCACGATCAGCAGCGTCTTGCGATCCAGCCCCCGCTGATACAAGTCCTCGATCAACGCCGACACCGCCTGATCATAAGCAGGAAAGCGCCACCGCGCGTCGTTGAAGATGTTGCAGTTCACCGCGTGACTGTCCCAGTTGTACACACAGTCCGAGGGCTGCGGCTTTCCGGGGAACGGATTCTCCCACACCATCTCCACAAAACGGCAGCCCGCCTCCACAAGGCGCCTCGCCATCAGCCCGCGCTGCCCGTACGCGTGCATCCCGTACCGCTCCCGCACACGCAGCGGCTCCTTCGAAAGGTCAAACGCATCGCGCACCTTCGCGCTCGTCAGCATCTGGTACGCGTTCTGGTTGAAGCTATCCATCGCCTCCAACACCCCGCTCTGATCAATCTCCCGCCGAAACTGGTCCAGCCCCTGCCTCAACGCCATCCGATCCTCCAACCGCGCCTCCATCTCCCGCGAAATCCCGAGGTTCTGCACCTTGAACGCTTTGTCGCTCGGATCCCCACCCACGATGAACGGCGTGTTCGCACTCCCCAAATACGCCGGCCCGTTCGCAAACGTGTCGATCCCCGCACGCCCGCCATCCGCCCCAAACACCACCGGCGGCATCCCGTCCTTAAACCCGCCCTTCTCCGTGAGACACTTGAAGATGATGCTCGTCACCGCCGGCGCATCATTCACCGTCCCCACAGGCGTCGCAGGAATCCGCCCCGTCAGGAACCGCTTGTGCCCGCCGCCATGGTCCGCAAAATCGTGACTCACTGACCGGATGATGTTGAATCGGTCCGCCATCTTCGCCTGAAGCGGCAGCAACTCGCAGATCTCAATCCCAGGGACGTTCGTCTTGATCGGCTGGAAAATGCCCCGGTACTCCAGCGGCGCCTCCGGCTTCATGTCGTACGTCTCCATGTGCGGAGGACCGCCCGGCAGCCAGATGAAAATCACCGAGGTGTCCGCAGAAACCGACGCCTCTCCAGACGCCAGCGCCGCCTTCAACTTCAAGGAATCCGAGAGCGTCATCCCCAACATCGAAAGCCCCCCGAACTGCAGAAAACTGCGACGCGAAATGGGGCCGGGACAGAAATTGGTCTTCACGGGAAAAGGGGTGGCTGAGGGGGGTGGCTGAGGGGCGGTTCAACCCCCTATCAGATCAACCACCCGCCGCGCGAAACATTTGGTCCAAAGTGAGCACCCAGATCGCCTGCCCATCGCCGTGTGCAAGCAGTGCCTGGAGGGCACTCCGATTGACGTCCCGATCGAGCGCCACCCCGTACGCCGCATGGAAACCGTCACGGTCTCGCCAAAGCTCCAAGTCATCATCCCTCAGAAAATCCGCGACGCCATCGGCCTCCGCGACGGAGATAAAATCAAAGTCGTCGCTTTCCGCAACCGCATCGAGCTCCCCCCCTGCGCGCCATCCGCACTTTGCGAGGTTACCTCAAAGGCATCGACACCTCCCTGAAGCGCGATGAAGCCCGCCTGCGAACGTGGTGGGCGGAGTTCACCAACGCGGAGCGCGTCTCCCTTTGGGGCGAACCTCAATGAGGAGTGACCCAAGTACCCTGCGCCCAAAACATCGAAACGCTCAGAGCGCCCATCCATCCGCCAGTCTGCGCCGGGTTCATCGGACTCCGCCTGCATCCCCGCCCTCCACCACACTGACATCGCGGAACCGCAGCGGCGTGCGCACCTTCACCATCTTCGTCAGATCCAAGGACTGCCGGTGCGTGATCACATAAATCCCCGTGAGCTTCAGCGGGTAATCGAGCCGCCCATCCCCCTTGCTCACCCATTGTCCCGCGCCGAAACCGGGCTCGACCTGGACCAATGGCGATTCGTTCGTCAGCGGGAACGTGATGAAACACCAACCGTCGAAATCCAGCGCACTCAGATTACCCCAGTCGCCCCCATCATATCCGCCGGAGGACCGGAACCGCTCCCCCTTCGCATCCTCGATCTCCCACATGATCCGGCCCCAACTGCTGTCCCCGCGCACCCACATCCCAATGCTGTGGGGACGCCCCGGAATCGGCGCGGGCTCCTTCAATTTGAGCGCCGTGTACTCGGCCACCACAGGCGGCAAATCCCCCTCCCGCTGCAGCGCCACCTCGATGCACGCACCCCGCTCTGCATCGTTCTCCTGACGCAGCGTGAACTTCCCGGGCACCCGCACCTTCGTGGTCAGCGGCGTGTCTTCCGGGGCCAGCTCCCAATCCGTGGCGCGATCCATGCGCGCCACCACCTGCGTGCCCGCCGGCGGTGACTGCAGCGGAAACCGGCGCGCCCCTGCAGTGATGGCCTTCACGGGCGCACGGCTCGTGAAGTAACTCACCGCACTCGATGCCGTCACCGCGAGGAGCCCGCCCTGCGATGCCTGCGCGCGCTGCCCTCCATAAAAACCCGTCAGCGTCAGCGCGCTGTCCGCGGTTAGCTCCACCTGCAGCTCGCAATCGCCGCGCTCCGTCCACACCGCATACACCCACTCACTGCCGCGCTTGAACTCCAGCGCGTGCACGCCCGAGGAACCGGTGTCGAACTGTCGCGCGAGCGTCACGCTATCCAGCGCCTTCGTGAGCGTGGCCAGCGCCACGTAAGCAGGCTTCGGATAATGCAGCGGACTCCGCTCACACAAACCGGACGCACCCCACAGCGCGTCGTAATACGCATTGCCCACATCCTCAAGCCCGGCCGGCGACACGGTCGGAAACCGATGCGCGAGACCGATCATCATATCCCGCGCATACCACTCGGCCACGCGCTGCCGCCCAAGGTCGCGCTCCGCACGCGAGGTGAACTCAAAGCAGCCCGCCAGCGGAATGTCGTAGCCCAGCCTGCGCGCCGTCTCATCCATCAACCAAATGCCACCGGTCGTGTGCGGCGTCAGCTTCTCGGGCGCGATGGTCTGCCCAGTCGCCTCGTTCCCCAGATAATCCACCAACTCCCGAGGAAAACCGCGCCGCAGCAGCACCGCGATCATCCCAAGGGATCCGCCCGAATTTCCCGCCATGATCTTCAACTGCGGAAACTTCGCGCGCAGGAACTTCGCGGCGCGCAACCCGAGCTCGTACAGCTCGTCCTCCCGTTTGCCCAGCGCTTCATCCTTCGCCACATACTTCTCGCCGTACAACTCCGGCGGATACGCGCCCGGATCGTAGCTCTCGTGAAACAGATCCACGAACTGGCAGTGCGGAAAACGCTTCAACATCTCCGTGATCCCCTTCTCCGCACGCGCCTCCGCGCCAGGCCAGTCCTGAAGATCCGCGAGACGAAACTGCCATTTTACCTGATTGAGCGACACCATCCACGGCGCCAGCTCGGCCTCCGAATCCTGCGTCCATCCGAAGGTCGAGCGCCGCATCCCCGCCTTGTGCAGCAGCGGCCCGGCCACCGCCGCCTCGCGCGTGCTGTAATGCACCCCGTTGAACCACCACGTCCCGTACGGCGACTCGTACCCCGCCGTGCGCGTGTCCCGCCCCAGCAGCGCAAACGCTGCGTCGTGCTTCATCAACACCCCGCCCCGCCCGTCCTCCACCCGGATCCGCAGCCCGTACCAGCCCGGTTCAGGCATCGTCAGTGGCAGCACCACATCCGCCTCTGCTCCCGGCGCATCCAGCGTCACAGCCTTCTCCCGGCTCGCGAGCACCCTCCCCTCGACATCCACAACATCCCACCGCAGCACACACCCCGTCCGCTGCACCGCGCGCAGATTCACCGTGGTCTCCGGCTTCTCGTCGTTGTGGAAGATGTTCCCAGGCTGCGACTGCTTGAAACGCAGCTCCACAGGCGACTTCTCCAGCGTCGCTCCGAACACATGCACCGCGCTCGTCGAGCCAGCCACCGGCATCCGACGCCGGTCGATCTGCACCTCCAACCGCCCCATCTTCCCAAGAAATTCAAAGTCCAGATACGGCCCGATCTTCATCGCCGCATACGGATCCTTCGTGTCCGCGATCAGGTCGGCGATCTCACCCACCTTCAAATCCACGCGCACGAGATACAGCGGCACCTCAATTCGCCCCTTGTCCGCAGTCGGATACTCCACCGTGCCCACACGCGCGACGCCCTCCCCGAGCGCCTCCCCGCCGCGCGGAAGCGTCAGCGTCGTGTCCGCAATCGCACCACCGCGCCCCTGAGTCCCGAACCGTGTCAGCCGCGTGGTCAGCACCGCCTCTTTTCCCAGATCCGCTTCCACCGCACAAAGCACCCATGCCCGGTGATAAAACGCCTGCGGCACCGAGAAGTGGAGCGACTCCCGCATTCCATCCAGCGACGTGCGCGAGGTGAACTCATTGGTCTCCAACGCGCGCGGCCCCTGCATCATCCTCGCAGCGCCCACATCCGCATTGCCCGCTCCATCCACCACGATCATCGGCGATCCGCCCACCTGCTGCATTCCCGGCTTCAACGACACAGTCGCCCCGCCCATCACGCCCATCACGCCCGGCCGCGCAATGCGGCGCACATCCAGCGGCAGATACATCCCGGTGTCCACGCGCGTGAACGTCCGAACCCCGCGCACCGCACCGCCCTCCTCCATCTTGAACCGCACCTCCGTGAGCCGCCCACCGCCCTCCACCCTGCCGCTGTAACGCCCGTCCAGCCACAGTTCCGCGCCCGTGGCATCCGCGCGCAATTCCATCGGCACCCAGCACTGCGACGCCGCGGGCAGCGTCTCCCACTCCTTCGCCAAGTCGGCCTGCTGCGCCTCCGTGTACCGCACCAAGCGCGGTCGGCTGTGATATTCGCACCGCAGTCCCGCTCCCGTGAACTCGATCCATCCATCCGGCATCGGCACCGTCTCCGGCGTCTTCTTACCCTCCTTCTCCACCGTGCGTTTCAGCGCATCCGGCTTCACCACACCAAGCAGCGTCTGCATCTTCCCACCCGCAAACTGAAAGCCCACCGCCACCTTTCCCGCCGCGCCCACACGGAACTCCGCCTCCATGGTGTTGGCCTCTTTCAACGCGACCGCCTCCGCATCCAGCCTCGCCGCGACAAGAATCAGGAACGCCACCGGCAAGAAAAACCGGATCACGACACGGGGGATGACGGATGTCTGGGGAGACATGACAGGGGTGGTCATGCCTCCCCCTTAATCCGAACCACTGCGATTAAGCAGGCGAAAAACTCCACGCTTGAGCACTCAAACACCCGCATGGCGGAAACGCGTTGAAAGGGGACCACGCACTGAGTCGGCCCGGAGGGTTGCACGCAGCAGCATCGGAGCCCCGTACCTGATTGCATGAACACGCGGATGCCATTTGTCCCTGCGCCCGGAACGCCCGTAAACACAGCCTTCGCGGGCAATCCTGCATCAGGGGAAACCCATCCGCGCCCCTACCATCGTACGCTTCTTCTGACACTGCGCTCCGTTGGGGCCGCGCTCTGCATCCCGGGCGCTCAGGCATGGGCGGCCGATTACTACTGGGACGGAGGCCCGAAGGGAGACGGCACCAATTTCACCAAGTCCAACTGGGTTGGGGATAACGACCCCGCATCCTCGAGCCTGACCAACCTGTTCTTCACTGACACGAATGGCTTGGGCTACATCGGCGGCGCTTCCAGCACACTGAACAGTCTGGATATCGGCCGCACCATGTCGCTGCGTTCCATGACATTCGACAACACCCTCGGCGTGCTCCCGGCTACGCTTGCGCTCGATACCAACGCCTCGGGCACCACGGCTCGCACTCTCACCTTCTTCAGCGGGGTGACTCTTTCCAACACCACCACCACCGTGCTTTTCCGCGGCGAGAATGGCGTGCTGAGCTACAAACTCGGCGCCGACAACACGTTCACCGTGAGCGCGGGCGGCACACTCGCATTCGGCGCGGGCGTGGCGATTTCCGGTGCTTACGGGATCACCAAAGCAGGGCCTGGCACCCTTTCGCTCAGCGACGCCAACACCTACACGGGCGCAACCAACGTCACCGCGGGAGTGCTGAACATCCAGAGCGGCTCGGCGCTCGGCAACATCACTTCCGGCACCATCGTGAGCACGGGAGCCGCATTGCAGTTGCAGGCAGGGATCACCATCAGTGCGGAGGACCTCACCCTCAACGGATCCGGCGTCAGCAACACCGGCGCTCTCCGCAACATCAGCGGCGCCAACTCCTTCAACGGCGCCATCACCCTCAAAAGCGCCACCCGCATCAACTCCGACGCCGGCACGCTCGTGCTGGGCAGCCGCAGCACACTTAGTGGCAGCACCTTCGCACTCACCATCGGCGGCGCCGGCGACATCACCATCTCCAGCCCCATCAACACCGCCAGCGTCACCAAGGACGGCGATGGCACTCTCACCGTCTCCGACATCAATCCGTACTCAGGCATCACCACCGTTAATGCGGGCACCCTGCTCGTCAAAGGCACGCTCAGCGGCACGTCCAACGTGTCCCTCTACGCCGGCACGCTGCTGCTCGGCGATAGCGAGCGCCTGAATGACAACGCGGTCCTCACCCTCAGCGGAGGCACGCTCAATCTCGCTGGCCGCAGCGAAACCCTCGGCGCCCTCACCCTCAGCGCCAGCTCCATCATCGACTTCGATAGCGTCACCCTCACGGGCGGCACCGACAGCGTGCTCCTCTTCAGCACCGCACCCAACTGGACCGCCGGCACCACACTTTCCCTCCTCAACGTCGGAGCCAAGGGCGTCGACCGCATCCTCTTCGGAAGCTCCCTCACCCAGGCGCAACTCGATCAGATCAGCTTCAACGGGCTCGGCACCGGCCAGTCCCAGGTCAGCTTCAACGGCGGCACTTACTACGAACTCCGCGGCGTCCCACCCGTTCCCGAACCCTCCACCATCGCCACCGGCGCAGCCCTCCTCGCCCTCCTCGGCTGGCGCGAACGCAGACGCCTCAAGGCCACGCTCGGATCCCTTTCGTCCTTCCACTCCGCTTCGCAATGCAAGACCAGCGGTGGGGGGCCGGCCTGCAGTCCACTGCACACGCCCGTATTGACCACACCCCAATAAGACCGGCACTCGGAAGCTCGAGGGCCGACCTCATAAAAAATAGTGTCCGTACCCCGTCCAAACGATGATGTTGGCGCTGCATGCATACCGCCGCATCCCGTCTGTACAGGCTTCGCCCGGCAACACCTGAGGACCTCCCCTTTCAGGAACTGCTGTACGGCGGCAGCCGTCAGGACGAGCTCGACGCCGCGCGGTTTCCGGCCGAGATGCGCGCGTCCTTCCTCGCCATGCAGTTCCATGCGCAAACAACCCATTACCTGCAGTACTATCCAGCGGCTGATTGGCTGATCATCGAGTGCGGTGACGTGCATGCAGGAAGGCTCATCCTCGACCGCGCAAAGGATCACCTGCACGTCATGGACATCCTCCTGCTACCGGAGTTCCGCGGCCGAGGCATCGGCTCGGACGTGCTCCGCGGTGTGATCGCCGAAGCATCCGCGCGCACAGTGCCTGTCCGCCTGTTTGCGGCACCGCGGGAGCGGGCGATCGAGCTCTACAGGCGCCTCGGGTTTCAGGAGAAACAGGGCGACAACGTTCACATCGAACTCGAGTGGCGGCCGACCCCGTGAAGCCGCGCCATTGAACCCCATGGAATCTCCCAGCCCCTCCCCCCTGAAGGCCGCGCGGCTGCCGCTGCGCTTCGATCCCGCGGGCCTCCAGGCCGATCTCGACGCAGTCGGCGGAGGCGAGTGGACCGCCCATTTCAACACACAGTTTTTTGAGGGCGATTGGAGCGGCATCGGCCTCCGGGTGGCGGAAGACGCGGCAAACCCCATGTACGCCGGAACGCATCACCAGAACTTCGCGGACGCCGCGCGGCTGAGGGATTCCACGCATCTGCGCGCGGTGGTGGAATCCTTCCACTGCCCCCTGCGTTCCGTGCGGCTGCTCAAGCTCGCCGCAGGCTCCAGTATTCGCGAGCACCGCGACTACGATCTTGGTTACGATGCCGGCGAAGTGCGGATTCATGTGCCGGTGGTCACCAACCCGGACGTGGAGTTCTTCCTCGATAACCGCCGCATCGTGATGGGCGAGGGCGAATGCTGGTACCTGGATCTGAACCTGCCGCACCGTGTGCACAATCGCGGCTCCACCGACCGCGTGCACCTCGTCATCGACTGCCAGCTCAACGACTGGCTGCGGAGCCTCATTGCACGGGGCATGCCGGAGCATGGCGAGGAGTCCGGCTTTGAACTCTTCCGACGCCTCGTGCTCCGGGACGCCAGCCTGCAAGAGCGGTTGATCGCACCCACCGGACGCGATGCATTCGTGCGCCTCGCGGTGGAGACGGGCGCGGAACAGGGATTCCGCTTCACCGCCGGCGATGTCGAGGCAGCCATCCAGGCGGCCCGGCGCTCATGGTTGGAAAGGTGGATCGCGTGAGCATCCCCAACCTTCATGGCTGGATGCCCTCAAGGATCCTGCGCAACCTCGCCGAGCCCGTCGTCGAGTGGTGCCACTTTGGCGGCCGCCGGTTCACGGAACCCTTCTTTGATCACACCGTCCAGCAGGCAATGCAGGTGCCTTTCAACCTCGTCTTCCGCCAGCAGACGCCTCTCGACGCTCTGGTGGAATGGCAGGCGGCGAGCCCGGGGCTTTCGCCCGACGGCTTCATCTTTCACATGTCCCGCTGCGGCTCCACGCTGGTCTCCCAGATGCTGGCCGCACTCCCATCCCACATCGCGCTCAGCGAAGCACCCCCGGTGGATGCGATCCTGCGGATGGACCAGCGCGGCGCCAGCGAACAGCAGCGCATCGCATGGCTGCGAGGCTTCATGAGTGCCGCCGGCCAGCCGCGCAATGGCGAGTCCCGACTCTTCGTCAAACTCGACGCATGGCACACCTTCGACCTCCCACTCCTGCGGCGCGCATTTCCCGACACGCCGTGGATCTTCCTCCACCGCAATCCCGTGGAAGTGATGGTCTCTGCACTCAAGGCGCCAGGCGCACACCTCGTTCCGGGCCTTCTGGGCGTTGAAGTGCCAGGCATCGACCCCGCAGCCGCCGTGCACATGCCACAGGCCGAATACTGCGCCCGCGTTCTCGCCGCCGTCTGCTCCGCCGGCATCCAGCACCTGACAACTCACGGGGGCAGGGCGGTGGATTACGACGAACTGCCGTCCGCGGTCGTCTCCGGCATCGCCACGCACTTCGGGCTGAAGCTCGCGCCTTCGGAGATCGAGCGAATGAACGCCGTCACTGCGTTTCACGCGAAATCACCGAGCTTCTATTTTGAGCCCGACAGCGCCGGCAAACAGGGCGAGGCATCCGCCGAGGTGCGAGAGCTGACCGCCCGCCTGCTGGATCCGCTTTATACCAAACTCAAAGCCCTCACGGCCTGACCCACGCGGACCATCCAAGGGGCGCGCGAACGAGACCCGCCTATCGCACGACCTTCAGCCGCACGAAGCGCCGGTTCCCAGCGCCCGGAGGCACCGTCACTCGCACCAGCGCGCCACCGGAACTGATTCCGGGCTGATCCACCGTGCTGGGGATCCAACTATCCGCCGCAAGGGTGTCGCTGAACTCGAGGAGGAACGACAGGCCGTCGCCGAGCGCGGCTGCACTGGGACTGTAGCTGTAGATGAAGAAATCCCCCTCTCTTGTGAATGTGATCGGCACGACCCCGGGCTTCGTGGGGTCGAGCCCCATGGCAAACTTCAACAAATTGGAAACGCCATCGCCCTGCGGAGCCGCAATGTCCGCGCCGGGTCCGGTCGCTGCGGTGCTGTCCGGGAAGTACGTCTTGCGCCAGCTTTCGAGACCGGTGAGCCGCGTGACCACAAAGGCGTAGGTCCGGCTGCTCACACCGTCCTCGGCAAGGACCCTCACCTGCACGGTGTTCTGTCCCATATTCAAGGCCAACGGGCCGCTCGCAATCCCAGAGCCCAGATTACTCTGGGTGCCGGCGTTCACCCGCACCTGTGCCGTGGCGTTGGCCTGGGCAAAGGTGGCCGTGACCGTGATGGTCGCCGTCGTGTTAAGGACGGAGGCTTGGTAGCCGTCGTACCGCGAGCTGGTGAATGTCGGGCTCAGCGGGGCCTGCAGTATCGCCAGCCCGGAAAGATCCGCGTTGCTGGAGACCAGCCTCAGGCGGCGCACGATGCCCGTCGCAAGCGGGGCGGCGCTCTCCGTATCCCCACCAAACACGAAACCGGTCTCCGTCACGGCGAGGAGGTTCTTTCCCAGCACGGTGTCGTCCTTCCCGGCGGCACCGCCGAACAGGGTGTCTTCCCGCAGACTGCCGTCCAGAGCAGCAAACCGACTCAGCAGGATGTCCGCGCTGGCGTTCGCAATCGTCCCGAGCACCACCACATCAGATCCCAAGGGGCGGATCGAGAAATAGGCGTCCGTCGCCTCCGCAGCGGTGCTGGTTCCGCTTTTGATGGAAGCCCACGCCCCGAAGCCAGTGGAGCCCGTGACCTTGCCCAAGTAAGCGGCCTGGCCGGTGGCCGTGTTGCGCACCATTCCAGCGGTGTACACATCACCCGCCCCGTCGATGGCGACGTCGTACGCCGCGTCGTTCGCGTTGGCGGTGCCGCCCACCGAGAACGTCCACGAGGGCGCGCCGCCAGCCGCCGGATAACGCACGACCGTGAGGTTCTGGTCCCCGGTCTCGGCGACGGCATAGCCCGCGGCTGCCACGTCACCATTGCTAAAGAGGGCGAGGGCATTCCATGCATCCTGCCCGACACCCGCAGCGCTGTACGTCTGCTGCCAGCTGACTTCACCCACGCTCGTGAGCTTGAGGGTGTAAGCGTCGCCGCCGTTCCGTCCCACGACGACCACGTTGCCACTGCCATCGCCCGCCACGTCGGCAGCCTGGGTCCCGTCCAACTTGCTGGTGAAGCCCCACATCAGCGCGCCTGTCGAAGCGTTGAGCTTGGCCACGCGGAGGCGGGTTGCGGCAACGACCGTCTCCATGCCGGCGACGGCAATGTTGCCATCCGAGGTGAAAGCGATCGCGCGCGGTTCGTCGTTGCCGACGCTGCCATAGGTGTAACCGGCCCCCCATCCCAACGCGCCGTTGGTCCCGTTGACCTTGAAGACAAACCAGTCGATTCCGTTTGTGGCAGTGGCGGCACGCGCGGCGATGTAGGAGTCGCCCGTGCTGGGATCCACGACAAGGTCCGCCGCATCATCAGCACGCAATGCGGTGCCGACATCCCGTGTCCACAGGACCTGCCCGGTGCTCTTGGCAAGCCGTTGCACCCGGATCTGCGCAGCTGTAGCCGATCCCGTCTGCGCGACCACAATCACGTCGCCAACCGCCGTCGATCCCACCGCCTTGACGTGCGCCCCAAGCCCACCACCCGCGTCCACCGGAACGCTCCATTCAAGAACGGGCGCCGCACCCGCCAGCGAGGAAGCCGCGCACAGAAGGAATGCGGCACTCTGGATCCAAGGATGCATTTTCATGATGGATAAAAGTGCCGGGGTGGCGCGGGGCAGTGCGGACATCCTCAGTTGCGCGAAGGGAAGATGCCCTCGAGGGCGATGACAAAGGAAACACCGAGGAAAGGCTGCATGTTGTCATGCGCGAGGCCGCCACCTTGCACGGCCAGCGCCTCGGATCCGCCCATGACACCGGTCGCCGTGTCGGCATAGGCGTTGGCGCCGTCGTTCCAGATCGCAAAGACGCGCCCCGCCGGATCGGTGGCTGTCGCAGGACCGTCGGAGGCTCCCGGAGTTGCGGTGATTGCGTGGCTGTGCGCCGGAAGCTGGGTTGTGTTGAGGGTCACCGATTCAGCCCCTCCCAACTGACCAATCACATAGCCGGAAAGGCCGGTCCCAGTCCCCTGATGAATCGGCACCCGCCCCCGCATGTCTGGGAGAGCGAAGGTGCTCTGCCCATCGCCGCCATAGATGGTTCCGATCAGAGCGAAGAGCGCGTCATTCTGGGCGATGGAAATCAACTGACCGTTGCAGAGTGCCCAACCGCGAGGGGCAAAATTGCCGGCAAACATCATGATCTGGCCGACAAAGGGTGAGGAAGGCATGGGACGGGGAGGCGCGTGGTTGAGAGTAAGAATCGCGCAGCGGACTTACGCAGCGGGATGATCAAAAAGAATGACGGCTTCCAACTTCTGAGCCTGATCAAATCTCGCCGCTGAACCGATGCGGCTCAGAAACAGCTCCACGGATCCAATGGAAGAATGGGAGAGCACATAGATCCCTGTTTCGATCCCGTCCTTTTCTGGCGCAGTAAAACGGAGGGAGAATTTCTCGGCCACACCGCACTGGTGCGCCTTGAAAGCGTCTGCATTGGTGAGCGTGAGCGCTTGGGTGGAAAGCCTGTCAACTCCGGACACAGTGAAGGTCTCGCCCACCAGAGGGGTGAACGCCGCAAGCCCCGGCAGAAGCGGCGCGGCAGGCGGGGTGAACTTTTGGGAAGACGCAGGCTTCCACCAGCGGCGGAGAAGGAGTCCGACTGTCACCTGCGCCGCCACGGCCACGGCAGCACGCAAAACAAAGGTGCGCCTGCTGCTACCGACAACTGGCAGGCCTTCGCGTGTTGGAGTTGTATTCATGGACGGCACGGCCGGGGTGTTAGTTGCGCGTAGGGAACACGCCTTGGAGGGCGATGATAAAGCTCACGGCCAAGGAAGGCATGAGGTTGTTGTGCGGCAGGCCACCCCCCGCAACTCCGCCCGGAGCCGACGCGACTTTCGCATGCATGGCCGCATCACCAGTGTCTGCATAGGGCGTGGCGCCAGCGGGCGTCGCGGGATAGCGGCCCGAGGGACTCGGGGAGGTGGCGGCCCCGCCAGCTCCCACGGATGCAGCATGGCTGTGGGCGGGCATCGTCGTCGTGAGAAGAGTCACGGTTTCCGCGCCGGCAGCCATCCCCAATTCACAGGAGGAAAGGCCCGGCCCCTGCCCCGGATGCACTGGCACCCGCCCCTGAAGGTCCGGAAGAAAGAAATTGGTGGTGCCGTTGCCACCATAGGTCGTGCCCAAAACCGAGAAGAGCGCGGTGTTCTGCGAAAGCGCAATTTGCTGGCCATTGCAGAACGCCCAGCCGCGCGGCGCGAAGGTACCCGCGAAAAGGGTGATTTCAGCAATGAATGGGGAGGCCATGAGAAAGAGCAGTCTGGAGAAAAAGAACGCGTGGAAAACAGCTAGTTGCGAGATGGGAATGTGCCGGTGAGCGCGATGCAAAAGTTCATCACGAGGAAAGGCTGCCTATTCTCATGCGCCTGGCCGCCGCCAGCTGCTGCGGATAATGCGCCGCCGAGGGCCGTGTTCGGCGCGTCGGCATAAACAGGACGCGCGGTCACCGCAGGAACCCGGCCACCCGGCGAGTTGCTCGTCCCCACTGCGCTGCTGCAGCTCGCCCCGCCCGCGGGTGTTCCACCGTGGTTGTGGGCGGGCATTTCTGTGCTCAGCAGGACATGGGTCTCCTCCCCGCTTTTTTGTCCCTGCGAATAGTTCGCGTTCCAGTGCATGGGGGCGCGCCCGCGGAAGTCCGGCAGCGCGAAGTTGGTCCTCCCGTCGCCGCCATAGATTGTGCCCACAAGCGAGAAGAGCGCCTGATTCTGGCCGATCGGCAGAAGCTGTCCGTCGCACAACGCGTACCCGCGCGGAGCAAAGTTGAAGGCGCTGATGAGGATCTGTGCGATGAAAGGGGTGGCCATGGGTCGGTCGGTTGTCCTACGGGAAATCTCCGCGGTTGATCACCGCTTCATACCAGCACTCACCAACCTTCGGCGACATCACTGGCGTGATGAAAAGCTCAAAGCCTGACAGCACCGGATGGTCAAATGCATGCATGCCCTGCTGAAGCCGCTTCTCACCAGCGCCGACAAAGATCAGCGAAAACTTCTCCGCCTCCACCGGTCGATGACCTCCCAGCGCGACGGCCTCACGCAATTCCAAACCCACCCACTCCGGCCCGCGCTGCACACGCACCATCGACCCCACATGCCCCGCAAAAACATCGAGGCGCAACTCGGTCCCAAGTGCCTGAGTTTGTTCGCCCGAGTCCATCTGTGACCGAAACTAATGCCCCTAGCTTAAACCTCCATTCATTATTCATCCAAATCCAAAAATCACCGGATCCCAGCTTGGCCCATTACCCACACGCATCAGCGTTAACAGGCCCTCGCCGTCATTAGACAGGATCGGAAATACCCAGGCCGGGTTTGTCGCCTCAGCACAATCGGACAATGCGACGCCCTCCATCAGCCGACGGCATGAAACCCACCCCGCTGCAGCCCGGATAATCCATCAACACAGACTTGCGGCGTTCATCACCAACAAGACACACGCGCCACTCAGGATCACCCATGAAACCGTGCCACGCGCACTCGTAAAACACGCCCGCGGGCCTTCGGGCGTGCAGCACCCGCCCGTTCCGGCCTCTCGCGCAACGCCATCTTCCCAATCCACCGCATCCCATCGCTCTCACGCCATGGAAGGGAATCCTTTGCTGTGGAGGATGTTTTGTGGCAATCCTGCGTGTCCTTAGCCGAAACGGCTGAACCACCCCTCCGCCCATGGACCACCCCATTTCCAAGCAAGTTCTCGATGTGCTCGCCCGGATCGCTGAAACCGACGAGGTGCACGCCAATCCCTCCCTCGCCCTCTACGATCTCCAAGTGCTGGACTCGATGAAGACCGTGGAGCTCATCGTCGCCCTCGGCCAGGAATTCGGAGTGGAGATTTCCCCCGCGGAATTCGAGCGCGAAAAGTGGGCGACCCCGGCCCTGTTGGTGGCCGATATCCAGGCTCGTATCGCCGGGGCATGAAGCTCGCGGTTTGGATCAAGGAAAGACCGCGGGTGCAACTGGCGCTGCGGACGCTTTATTACCTCGCCGTGATCCTCGGCCTCCTCGCCCTCTACGGCCGCGGGGACTTCTCGACGCCCTCCTTCGTCTACCAAGGTTTCTAAGCCATGCACCTCCTCGACCGCATCGACCAGTGGGCACGCATCGCCCCAGACCGTCCCGCCCATGTCAGCGGGCAGAGCCAGATGACCTTCAGCGAACTGCGCCGCCGCTCCGACGCGCTGGCCGCGTGGATCGACCGGGAGCTCGCCGACAAACCGGGCCCGGTGGCGGTGATCGGTCACAAGGAACCGGAGATGCTCGTGGCCTTCCTCGCAACCGTGAAAGCCGGCCGCCCGTATGTGCCCGTGGACCTCTCCATTCCCGCGCAGCGTGTGGAGCGGATTCTGGAAGGCGCACAGGCGGCACTCGTGCTCCGTCCCGCAGAGATCGCGGCGATGGACCTGCCCGATGCGGCGGCACCAGCGCGGCGGGTGCAGGGCGATGATCCGTTCTACATCCTGTTCACCTCGGGAAGCACGGGAGAGCCGAAGGGGGTGGTGATCACACTGGCGAACCTCGAATCCTTCGTCGCATGGATGCTGGCCGAACAGCCACTCACCGAAACGGGCGAGGTGTTCCTCAACCAAGCCCCGTTCTCATTCGACCTCTCGGTGATGGATCTCTATCTGAGCCTCGCCACCGGCGGCACGCTCTTCAGCATCACCAAGGATGAGGTGGCCAACCTCAAGGACCTCTACGTCGCGCTCGCCCGCTCCGGGGTCACCAGCTGGGTCTCCACTCCCTCCTTCGCCCAGATGTGCCTGATCGAGCGCACCTTCAACCAAACCATGCTGCCCGGCATGCGCCGCTTCCTCTTCTGCGGCGAGACGCTCGCTCCGGAGACCGCGCAGCAACTGCTCGAGCGCTTCCCAGAAGCGGTGGTCTGGAACACCTACGGCCCCACCGAAGCCACCGTGGCCACCACCTCCGTGCTCGTCGACCGCGAGCTGCTCGCCCGTCACTCACCGCTCCCGGTCGGCCGCGCCATGCCAGGCACAGAACTCCTGATCCTCGATGAGCAGGGCGCCGAAGTGCCCGAGGGCGAACGCGGCGAGATCGTGATCGTGGGACCGAACGTCAGCCCCGGCTACCTCGCAAAACCCGAACTCACGGCAAAGGTGTTCTCGCTGCGCAACGGCGTCCGCGCTTATCGCACAGGCGACTGGGGACGCACCCGCGAAGGGCTCATCTTCTTCGAAGGCCGCATGGACGGGCAGGTGAAACTCAACGGCTACCGCATCGAACTGGGGGATCTGGAGGCCAACCTGCGGACCCTGCCGGAAGTGGCCGACGCACTCGTGCTTCCCCAAGTGAAGGAGGGCCGCGTGGATGCACTCGTCGCGTTCATCGTGCCCGCCGGGGCGCGCCCGGAATCGGACTTTGCATTCGCGGCCCAGCTCAAGACCAGCCTCGGCCAGCGCCTGCCGGCCTACATGGTGCCTCGCAAGTTCAAGTTCCTCGAGGCGTTCCCAATGACGGCCAACGGCAAGGCCGATCGACGCAAGCTCGCGGAGATGCTGTAAACGGACCGCCGAGGATCACCCGTCCGCGGTTTACCGAATGAGCCCCTACGCGAACTTCCTCTACTTCGGGGTGCTGCTGTACCTCGTGGTGCCGACGATCGCGCTGGGCCTGCTCGGCCGGGCCAACCGCCTCTGGATGCTCGTGTGCACGCTGCTTGCCGCCGGCCTGCACTTCAGCGGACACATCCCCGTGGATCGCGCATGGACGCTGCCAGAGGGCTGCTTCGCACTCGGCTTCCTCTGCTACGAAGGACTGCTCACCGCCGCCTTCCTCCGCTGGAAAAGCCGCGCCACTTTCCACGCAAGCGTCGTCCTCGCCATCCTCCCCCTCGCACTCGCAAAGTTCCTCCCCCTCTTCGCCCCGCACAGCGCGGCCGGCTTCCTCGGAATCTCCTACGTCACCTTCCGCGCACTCGACGTCATCTTCAGCATCCAGGACGGGATCATCAAATCGCTGCGGCTCACGGAATACTTCACCTTCCTCTTCTTCTTCCCCACCGTGTCCTCCGGTCCCATCGACCGCTACCGACGGTTTCTGCAGGACTGGAACCGGACCCGGACGCGCACGGAATTCCTCGCCGACCTCGACCTGTGCGTGGACCGGTTGTTCCGCGGGTTTGCCTACAAATTCCTGCTCGCGGCTCTGATCAAAACCCACTGGCTGGACCGCGCGGAGGCTGCGCATGGGCTGCTGCACGGCCTCTCGTACATGTACGCCTACACGTTCTACCTCTTCTTCGACTTCGCCGGGTACAGCGCGTTTGCAGTCGGCATCGCGCACCTCTTCGGCGTGCGGGTCGGGGAAAACTTCAGCCGCCCTTTCCTTGCCCACAACATCCGCGATTTCTGGAACCGCTGGCACATCAGCCTCTCCTTCTGGTTCCGGGATCATGTGTACATGCGCTTCCTGCTCGCGGCCGCGAAGGGCAAGTGGTTCAAGGGCAAGCACACCTCCTCCTACCTCGGCCTGTTCCTCACCTTCGGGCTCATGGGCATCTGGCACGGCCCCCATGCGCACTACATGCTCTACGGCCTCTACCACGCCGCGCTGCTCTCCGGCTACGACTGGTTCGCCCGTTGGAACAAGGAGCACAAACGCTTCCCAGACGGCCCCGGCTGGCGCGTGTTCGACACCGCTCTCACCTTCCACTCTGTCGCCTTCGGCCTGCTGCTCTTCTCAGGCCACCTCACCAAATAACCGCCGGCGGCCCGCACCATCCGTCCGCTCATCCACGCGATCCACTCGGCCCCCGTTCAAGCGCGGACGGGCACGTGCGGCCGGATCCGACGGTGACGCATCACGTTGCTCCACGTCTTGAAAAACGCGTCACGGAAACTGATCGCCCCCTCGTGCACCAAGGTGCCCCGCGGGATCTGATCCAGAATCCCGCGCACGGAAAACTCCGCTGCGGGTACCAGCGTATACGCGGTGCCGAGAACCACGTGATGATGCGCATCGCTTCCAGCCGTCATCGCCAGACCGCGGGCCCGCGCGTAATCGAGCGCGCGCCGGTTGTAACGCACCAGCGTGCTGGCCGCGTTGCACACCTCAAGGCCGTCGATCTCCAGACGATCCAACACCTGCTCCCGAATGCCTGCGCGGAAACGATCGTAGGGATGGGCCGGGATCGCCAGTCCGCCGAGCGCGTGCACCATGCGGCACACCTCCGCGGCGGGCGTCCCCTTGAGGCCGTCCGGCAGCAGCACGCCGAGGCAGAGCAGATGGCCCTCGGCGGTCGACACCTCAATGCCCGGAATGATCAGCAGCCCGTCCACCGGCTGGCCATCCGCGCGGGCCATGCCCTGCTCCACCATCGCATGGTATCCGGCGCAGGTGTTGTGATCCGTGATCGCAAAACCATCGAGCCCCCGCGCGCGCGCCGCCGCGACGAGCTCCTCCGGCGTGCTCATCCCGTCGGCTGAGAACCACGAGTGACAGTGCAGGTCGATCTTGTACGCCATGAATCCTCCGGGGACTTTGCGGGACTTCTCTTCCGCGATGAAGGCTAATCCTCGCACCCCAAGAAAAGCGTCCGCACCCCCGCGGATCTCTGCTAATCCTGAAGCCTCCTCCACACACCCATCGTTTTCCCATGAGCATTGGTTTCAAAGAATGGACCCTAATCTGCGAGGCGCTTGGCGGGGGCAGGCAGAGCCTGATTCTGCGCAAGGGCGGCATCGCCGAGGGCCGCGCCGGCTTCCACTTCAAGCACGAGGAATTCCTGCTGATGCCCACGCTTTTCCATGAGCAGGCCGCCCGGCTCAAACTACCTGCAGAAACCCCGCTGCCCGCGCCCCGCGCAGACGGCCAGCTCGCCATCCACCTCCATGCGCGCGTGGAATGGGCGCGTGAGATCACCGACTGGGCGCAGATCGAACGCCTCGACCCCTTCCATCTCTGGCGCCGGGAGATCGTCGAGGAACGCTTCAAGTACGATGGAAAAGAGGCGCTGAACGTGGCCTTTGTCCGCATCGCTCGCCTGTCCCGTCCGCTCGTCTTCCCGGATGCGCCGCGCTATGGCGGCTGCCGATCCTGGGTGGAATTCCCCGAGCCCGAACCCGGCACAGAGCTGGTTCCGGTACTCAGCGATATCGAGCACAAGGCGCGTGCCGAGGCACTGCACGACGCCCTCGGCGCCTGAGCCGAGTAATACCGGAACCCCGGCACCGCGGCCGCACATTCACGCGCCGCGCCGCGGATTCTGGAAGGACCAGAGGAAAAACCAGCCCGCGATGATGCTGAAGAGCAGGTAGTCGACCGGAACACCAAGCAGCCAGTGCTTGTGCCATGTCGCGTGCTCGGGCGTGAGCTTCGCCCAGCCGAACGCAGGATTCACGGCGAACCAGAGCGCATCCTCCGCGATCCAGAAAAATCCGTAGCACGCGGCGGCCCGGGCTTGCAGACGCCAGGACCACGTTCCACTGAAAGCCATCGGCAGATGGAAGAACGCGAGGATGCAGGGGAGAGTCCACGCATGGTAGCCGGTCATCACACGGCCGCCGAAAAAGAGGTCGAGCAGCCAGTGCTTCTCGATGCGCCAGGTCGGCAGGCTCGCAGCCCATCCGGACGCACCCTCAATCTGCACCTCCACCTCCGCAAAGAGAAAAGCCACGGCGAGCACCGAGACGAAAAGCGCGGCCGGATGCAGGAACCGCCGGATCATCGCAAAGCCTCCTCAAGCACACGCGTCGCCGCATCCGGCCGGCCCAGCCCCGCAGCAGCAGTACGCAACTCCTGCAACAACCCCGGTTCACCAAGGATCCGCCGGATCCTGTATTCAAGGCCCGCGGCGTCGTGCGCCTTGAGCGCGGCTCCGTGTTCGAGCAGGTAATCCGCGTTGCGCTCCTCCTGACCGGGGATGGGCGAGATCACCACCATCGGCAGCCCGAGCGCGAGACACTCGCTCGTCGTGAGACCGCCGGGTTTGGAGAGAGCCACGTCCGCACACGCCATCACCCGCTCCACCGTCCGTGTGAAACCCAGCGGAAAGATGCGGCCGGGATGGCGCGCCGCCACCCCGCGCAGCTTCTGCAACAACTTCTCGTTGCGCCCCGCCAGCGCCACCAGCTGATGCGAGCCCGGGATCGAAAGGATGCGCTCTGCGAGCTGGTCGATCGCGCCCACGCCAAAGCCGCCCGACATCAGCAGCAGCGTCGTCCGCGCGGGATCGACGCCGAGTTCTTCCGCGCACGTGGCGCGCTCAAGAGGCGCCTGAAATGCAGGCATGATGGGAATGCCGGTCACCCGCACCGCAGCCCCGCCAATGGAGCGCTCGCGCATCCTCCATGCGACCTCCTCGGCGGCCACGCAGTAACCGGCCATGTGCGGATGCGCCCAGAGCTGGTGCACATCGAAGTCGGTCACGCACACCCACACCGGCTTGTCGAAGGTGCCCTTGGCCGTCATCTGGGAGAGCACTTGGGCGGGCAAGAAATGCGTGCAAATCACCACGTCCGGCGCGAGCTCTGTGATGCGCCGCCGGAACGCACCCGTGTTCAAAGCCTCCACCGCCTTGCGCAGCCGTGTCACCCGCGAGTTCGGCGCCGTGCGGTCGCTCGCATGGTAGAGATAACCCCACAGCGCCGGCTGCGACTCCACGATCCGCAGATAACTCGCCGAATACAGCCGGCGGAAAAGCGCCGGGACGAGGTCCATGAGATCGATGTGCACAGCCTCGTGCCCGAGCTCCCGGGCCCGAAGCTCCAAGGCTTCCGCCGCGCGCACATGACCTGCTCCCGCAGAAACGCTAAGGATGGCGATTCGTGACACGGGCCTCTGCTAACTGTGGAAGTGCCGGGGTGCCAGTCCCGAATCGCACGGCTTCAGCCTCGCTCATCAAAGCGACACCCGGCGGCCTTCACTTCTGGGCATGGCGTCTCCCCCAATTGCGCGATCCTCAATAGCGAACGGCAGCGGGTGTCCCTCGTTGAACCTAAAAGCGTGAATGGACTTCCCGAGAACGGGGGCGTGCGTTTCAAACGCAATGTTTTACGACGGACTGAATTGCCACCCAATGAGTTTACTGCGGAGCAATGGGAATTCCCTGCTTTTGAAAGGCTTTGGTTTCGACGCCTCGCCCCATCGCCGTTTTTAGGTTGAACCTAAAAGCGTGAATGGACTTCCCAAAAACGGGGGCGTGCGTTTCAAACGCAATGTTTTACGACGGACTGGATTGCCACCCAATGAGTTTACTGCGGAGCAATGCGAATTTCCTGCCTTTGAACGGCTTCCGTCCCGACGCCTCGCCCGATCGCCGTTTTTAGGTTGAAAGACCACGGGAGGACCCGGGGGGATCCGGAAGGGCGCGACAAACCAAGATGCGCTCCCACCGTCGGCATGCCAGAGGCATGAAAGAAAATTAGCCGGTCGGTGTACGCCATCCGCAAAGCGGGTGGCGGTAACCACCGGTTCCCGTTTCCCCGCGCGACGCGCCCCGGCATGGGGCGCGAGAACCGCTCCACCCGAACGCACCCGCACTCATCAACCAATCCAGTCCCCCATCCGCACTGGCCTACGGCAACACCACATCCACCGCACCCACCACCGCCGGACTCGCCACCCCGCCCGTCGGGAGGAATGTGAAGAACCCGCCCGCACGCTGCGTCTTCTGCAGCACCACCCCAGCGAACGGCATCAGCTTGTTGGACGCGGAATGCGTGAACGATCCCGTGAACCCGCCATCGGCAGTCGTGAACGACAGCTTCAACCCCGCCGCACCCACGGCATCCGGAGTCACCCCCGTCACAGAAAACACATTGGCCGGCGTCAGCTTCGCCTCGTTGGAACTATCGGTCGCCAGCGCCCCGCCGGACAACCCGACACGCAGCGACACATAATCCGGCACATCATCCGTCGTGCGCGCAGTCACCGGCAACTCCGCCCCGAACACCGTGTACGGATTGGCCGGCGTCGGAACCTTTGCCGTGGCCTTGGTCGGCGCCACATACTTTGACCCCACCAAATCCACCGTGATCCCCTCCGGCCAGCCCGCCGCATAAGGAACCGGAATCCACATCGAGGATACCGCCGGGCGCGTCCACCGCATCGCCGTCGCCGTCGCATCCGATCCCGGCTGCGCGTTGTCAAAGATCACGCGCCCCGCAAGAAACCCACGGTTGTGATGACGCGGTAAGATTAAAAAGTGAATGCCGATAGGGACAGGCAAAATCTCCGCGTCCACTGCCCTCGTGTCCGCCCCCTTTCTGCCATCCGTGGCCCCCTCATAAGCGACAGACAGGATCCCGCATTCTCCCTCTCTTTCCCCCCTTGGTGCCATGGTGCCTCCGTGTGAGAACCCGCATCGGAAGGGAGGGCCGATAGGGCAAAATCTCCGCTTCCACTGCCCTCGTGCCTGCCTGCCCCCTTTCTGCCATCCCTGAGTCTCACAAAATCTCACAAAATCGGCATGGAGCCATGGTGTGAGGTGCAGTTGAGGGATCTCACACGGAGGCACAACGGCACCAAGGGACCAGACTCAACAAGGGACAGGCAATATTTCCTCTCATCATCGTCCTTCTCGCACCCATGCCGGGGCGCGTCGCGTGGGGAAATGCGATCCGATGGTTCATCCGCTTTGCGGACTGCGTTCACCAAGCGACTCCCATGCCGCCGGTATGCGGACCTTACGTGAATGCCGATAGGGACAGGCAAAATCTCCGCGTCCACTGCCCTCGTGTCTGCCCCCTTTCTGCCATGCGTGGCCCCCTCAAAAGCGACAGACAGGATCCCGCATTCTCCCTCTCTTTCCCCCCTTGGTGCCATGGTGCCTCCGTGTGAGAACCCGCATCGGAAGGGAGGGCCGATAGGGCAAAATCTCCGTACACACCACCGTACAGGAGGGGAACGGACGGAGAACTACCAGAGGACTACGGGATCACGTTGATCCCCTTCATCTTGAACACCTTGGCGGCCGCAAGGAGATGTCCGTCGTTGGAATAGATTTTTTTGAATCCATGCTCCACAGCACAAGCCAGATGCAGAGCATCCCCTGAACGCAGGCACACAGAGGGCGCCAGTTTGCGAAAGCAGACCACCACATCGGCAAGCTGCTCCTGACTCACCGACAACCATGTCCAGATGCGGTTCTCCTCATCGCGATCGTACTGCTTCCAGATCAGGCGAAACTCCGACGCGGTGATTGTGCGCTGACGAAGGTTGCGGTGAAAAGTCGAAGCCAGCTCAATCCTGCCATAAGCACTGCATGCGACCTTGCCATCCGAGGCGGCCAGCTCCCTCACCTGGGAACTTCCCCGCTCGCTCAGGTAACATTTGGCCAGATAAGAGGTGTCGAAATAGATCATCCCCTGTCGCGATCCTCGGAAACGAAACGACCGGAGTCCGCATCCCGATGCTTCATCTGATCAAATCCTTTCACAAAGGTGCGCTCCGAAAACCGCCTGCCCATGTCCCCTTCCGAGAATGGGATGATTTTTGCCACGGGTCGCCTCCTGTCCATCACGACAATCCCCTCTTCACGACTGGCTTTCCGAACCCAATCGCCCGTCTTCATGTGAAGCTCCCGTATCGTGATCGCCTTCATGTGCTCAATGTGACACATACAAGGGACCAGTCAATCAGCGAACCCACGCCTCCCTCCGGCAAAACTCCGTTTCTTGCACCTTGGTGAGCTTGGTGTGTTGGTGTGAGATTCGGCACCTGAAGCTCGCACCAAGGCATCAAGCACCACGGCACCACGCTTGGCCGCTGAAGACCGCAAAGAAGGCGATTGGCACAGGCAAAGTCCCTCTCATCATCGTCCTTCTCCCACCCTGCCGGGGCGCGTCGCGTGGGGAAACGCGATCCGATGGTTCATCCGCTTTGCGGACTGCGTTCACCAAGCGACTCCCATGCCTCCGGTATGCGGACCTTATGGGCACCTGTTTCTTGCGAGGGCTCCCGCAATAAGAAACGGCCGATGCCCGTGCCTATTGAACCCTGGGAGAATGCCGATAGGGACAGGCAAAATCTCCGCTTCCACTGCCCTCGTGCCTGCCCCCTTTCTGCCATCCCTGAGTCTCACAAAATCGGCATGGATCCATGGTGTGAGGTGCAGTTGAGGGATCTCACACGGAGGCACAACGGCACCAAGGGACCAGACTCAACAAGGGACAGGCAATATTTCCTCTCATCATCGTCCTTCTCCCACCCTGCCGGGGCGCGTCGCGTGGGGAGACGCGATCCGATGGTTCATCCGCTTTGCGGACTGCGTTCACCAAGCGACTCCCATGCCTCCGGTATGCGGACCTTACGGGCACCTGTTTCTTGCGCGGGCTCCCGCAATCAGAAACGGCCGATGCCCGTACCTATTAAACCCTGCGCAACAGGGCGACACGCCGCGGCTGGGAGTTCAGCCCTTTCCAGTCGTCACTTTTATACGCAGCGCTGAACGAGTGCCATGCGAGCCGGTCTCGATGTCTCCGGGCATTTACATTGGCTTAACAATTAACATGGGCCCTGAAATAATATCTTTACCCTTCCCTGTTTTCATCGCGGCAGAAACAGGAATACCAACCCCAATGAAACCTCATCACCTGATCGCCACCGCGGTTTCCCTCGCAATCCCCCTCGCGGGGTTTGCCCAAACCCCAGCCCGCCCCGCCGGCTCGATGCCCCCGGCTCCGCCCTCCACTTCCCCCGGAATCCGCCCCCCCGCCGCTCCTCCCGCGACCCCCGGCGCACAACCCCCACGTCCGCCGGTCGGTGCCCCCCCCGCACCTCCCGTGGCACCGCCCACTGCGGTTCCTCCCGGCAAGAACCCACCCCCCACCACAGGTCAGCCGCCCGCCGGCCGCCCTCCGGAACCTCCCACCCGCAATGGCCAGGGATTTGGCGGACCGCTGCCGGGCCTCGATGCAGCGGGTCTCGCGGCATTTGACGCGGGACGCACCGTGTTTCTGGAAGTCGAAACAGTGGAAGGCGGCCTCGGGCCCATCTTCAACGAAGCCTCCTGCATCGCCTGCCATCGCGGGCCCGCTCCCGGTGGAGCCAGCCCCCGTTCGGTGACCCGCTTCGGCCGGGTGACCAACGGCGTGTTCGACCCGCTTGCGGAGAAAGGCGGACCGCTCCTGCAGGATCACTCAATCAACCCCGCGATCCGCGAAACGGTACCGGTGGGAGCCAACCTTGTGATCCGCCGCCAGACGCAGCCGCTCTTCGGCCTCGGCCTTGTGGAAGCCATCGCCGACGAGACCATCCTCGCCCTCGCCGCCCGCACCTCGGTGGACGGAGTGAAAGGCCGTGCGGCGATCGTCACCGATCCCGCCAGTGCGACACAGCGGGTGGGGCGTTTCGGCTGGAAGTCCCAGCACGCCACGCTCGCGGGCTTCTCAGCCGACGCTTACACGAACGAGATGGGCGTCACCAACCGGCTCTTCCCCAACGAAAACGCGCCCAACGGGAACACCGCGCTCTTGAAGCAGGCGGACAGAGTTCTCGACCCGGAGGACACCGCCGCCCGGGCTGATTTCGAACTCGCCGCTGACTTCATGCGCCTTCTTGCAGCGCCGCCGCAAATCCCCCTCACCGCGAATGCCACGGCCGGCAAAGCCCTCTTTGAAAAGGCCGGCTGCGCCGTGTGCCACGTGCCCTCCCTGACGACAGCCGTCAACGGGATCAATGCCCTCTCGGAAAAAGCCGTGCCCCTCTACTCCGACCTGCTCCTGCACGACATGGGCCGGCTCGGTGACGGCATGCCCCAGGGCGCAGCCACCGGTCGCGAGATGCGCACCGCACCCCTCTGGGGCCTGCGCGCCAGCGCCCCCTACCTGCACGATGGCCGCGCCGACACCGTCGAAGCCGCGATCCGCGCTCATGAAGGCGAAGCGGTGGTCTCCCGCGATCGCTTCCTCAAGCTGAGCCCCACGGAACGCGCCGCACTCCTCGAGTTCCTCGGCAGCATCTAGTTTCTCAGCACAGTCCGACCCTTTGGTTCAGGAGTGGTTGTGGTCCGGGCCCCCGGCTGGTGAAAAACCGCCGGGGGTTCGGCTTTTTGGGAGGGGCGGCACGCAGCGCGCTGGCTTGCTGAGCCAAGGTGGATGGACGCCGTCTGCCCTTGCATGGCAGACGGTTTGAATGGGTCAGCAAATGAGGGCGAGGATTGCCTTGTGTCCCTGATGGCAGACTCTGAGCATCCGCAGCCCTCCGATGCCAGACACCTCATGCATTCCTTGAAGACGCACCTCCTCATCCTCAGCTGCCTTCTGGCATCCGCGGGCGCGATTCCCGCCGCAGACCTCGCACCGCTGATGCCGCGGATCGAGGACCAGACCCAAATGTGGTGGGCCGACGGATTTCCCAGCGTCGTCGCGGATGCCCCCTGGCGGCGTGTGGTCCAGACTGGCCGTTATGCCTTGGCTCTTCACACGGAGACCTTGCGCATTGAACACATGGGAGCGGTGACGGGTTTGGACGAGGACTGGCGCACCCTGCCTCCAGCGGATCTGGCGCTGAGCATCACCGTCGATGGCAAATCTTACCGCTGCACCAGTGGAGGAACGTGGAAGCGCTTCTCCGGACCACGGATCATCGAGTCCGGCCCTTTTCTTCAGAGGGCCGATGTGACGGACCTCGCCTTTCAGAGCGACGACGGATCGCGGCTCAATACCGAGGCTCGATTTGAAACCGCAGCGTGGCCCGACCAACTCTCCCTCGTCCTCGCTGCACGCCCGGGCAAACAGCCGATCCCAGCCGGAGACGCTTGCTTTGGAAAAGTGCACGGCGGGTTCGGCCTCGATGGAACGAACCGACTCGAGATCCCCGCCGATGAGGCGGACACGGAGGGGGACTTCACCTTGGAATTCTGGGTCTTCGCGCCGATCAACTTCAAGGCGGGCGCGCGGATGCCGTGGCTCGTGTGTAAAAACGCCCACGAACTGATGGACGGGAATTACGGAATCCTGCTCCAAGAAAACGGAGTTCCCGAAGCGCGGATCAATCTGGGGGGAGGCCCGTCAAACGCGGTGCGTGTGCAGGGAAATCCGCGCAACGGCCTGCGCCTTGACCAATGGAACCATGTGGCGATCAGCTACGATGGAAATGCGCTGCGACTCCATGTGAATGGTCGCTCCGCCGCAGAGGTGATCCCCGGCAAAAAACGCGTCCCGAAGCCGGGCCCGCTGGCGATTGGAGGACGTCAGGACAATGCGGGAGACGGCTACCGATTCCGCGGCGCGGTGGATGAGGTGCGCCTTTACGACCATGCGTTGACGCCCGAGGAGTTGCAGCTCCGCTTCCACCACCCGGAAACCGCGCACCCGCAGTTGAAGCCCTTGCGCGAATGGACCTTCAGGAGCGAGGGCGCCGCAGCCGTGCGTCAGCTCCGAGACCAGTGGCATTCCGCGGCTCTCGAACTCTGCATCACAAGCCCACGCGGGCAGCGCGTGGCGCGATGGGATCTGCCACAGGAGGCTGCATGGGAGGGGGACCAGTGGCAGCAGACGGCTTTGATGCTCGATCCGAGATCCTTCGATACAGTTCCCGCCCAGTCGCCACTCGTCGTGAGCGCCTCCGAGAGGCCGACAGGCATAGCCCGGCAGGTGACGTTTGATCCATCCATTGGATGGCATCGGATCAACCTCGATGGAATCGAGCCGACACCTCCCCCGGGCGGAGCACAGCCGGGCAACGACGCATTGGAGCGAGTGCGGCTCCAGCTCGTCAATCCTACCGACCAAGAGCAGGTCGCCCGTCTCATGTTTGAAAAAACCGCCAGGGGGATTCAGCAACGAACCGGCTTTCCGATCACGGGCATCTCCGCGGTGCTTTGCGATGCGGACGGGCGCCCCACCGGAATCCCCGTCCAGCTCAGCAAGAACTGGCACTCGGACCCGAACGGCGGCGTTTACGATGGGCAATGGTTTCACGGCATCACGCAGGTGCGACTTCCGGCGGGAGCCGATGTGCCCCTGCTGCTCACGATCGCTTACGGGCACTGGGGTGGCGTCGCCGCGGCATCGCACGCCCAGCTCAGCCTCATCGGATGGGGCGGCAACCAGCTCTGGCACGAGAGCGCATTGGGATCATGGGGCGAAAGCATCTGCTACGAACCCGACCAACCCAACGGCCACAGCCTCGTGACCGATGTGCGCCCCGTGATGGTCTTCCCAACAGAGAACTCCACCGAGCGCTGGGGATGGACCAGCAACGTCGGCGGCGCGGACTTCCTTGCGTTCATCGACTCTGCCGGCCAGAGGCGGCTTCCCGCAGGAATGCGCACCACTCATCAGCGGACGGGGCCGTGTCTCACCGAAGTGACCTATGACGGCCGCATCGACCAGACCGGCGTCGAGCGTTCCGTCACCGCAAGCCTCGCGCGCCGGGACGACCTCGTGTGCGCCATCTACCGGCTTCGCATGCGGGCGACGCGCGCAGTGGAATTCTCCCGGCTGGCCCTCTTCCAATGTGCCGCGGACCAGTATGCCACCACCCGCCCCCGCAAGATGGCCGTTGGCGACGATGCCGGGTTGGGAAGGGAATGGGAGGCGCAATGGGGCGGCGACACCTATCGTGGCCGGCCGCTGCAGATGACCGGGCGTCTGCCGTGGGCTTCGCTGCATGAGAGCGATGGATTCTCCCCATCAGAACCGGCCATCGTCCGTGCCAACACCGGTTTTGTGGTAAGGGAATGGAAGGCGCAGCTCGGGGGAAAGCCCGCCCATCCTTGGTTCGCAGAGCATGGCATCGAGCTTCGCGGCGGCAGGATGGGTTCAACCATGGACATCGTGCCGCCGCCTGATGTGCACCGCCTTGAACCGGGAGACTTCGTCGAGGCCACGATCGAGCATGTGGTGGTGCCGCAGTTTGCGCGGCACTACTACGGCCCGAACCAGGCGCTCCGCACAGCCCTCGCACGCGATGAAAACACATGGCGCATGATCCACCGCGAGGCCGTGGGCAACGATCACCGGGTCGAGGTGCAGATCGGCAGGCTCCAGCGCGCATGGCCCGCAACCACCATCGCCACCGTGGACGGACGCGCCGCTCTCACCCTTGCCGGCGGGCTCGGTTATGTGCCCGTGACGTTCACCGGACTCCGCTCCCCGGAGCGAGGCACTCTCTTCGTGGACGGCCGCCCCTTGAACCAGAGCGTCCATGGCAACGACTTCTGGCAGACCGACTTTGACTGCGCATCGCGGACATGGAGTCGAACCTTCACCATCCCGTTGGAGGACGCGAAAGTGCACGAACTACGCATCGACCAGCAGCCCTGAGTTCCAGCCCACCGGACCAAGGAGGAGACGGCCGTCTTTTCAGATAAGTGTTCCGCGTCCTGCCCGACTGCGGCATGATGTCCTCCGATATCCGCCACCCCCCGCCCGCAGCACGCCTCGCTGCTCCGGATTCTCCCCATTACAAAACGGCGCTCCTGCATCGCGATGTCTGCGTCCACGGTTCTGCGTGGGCCTCGCAAATGTGGCGACCCACTTTTCACCCCCATGATGAAACACATCCTCCCGCTCCTTCTCGTGTTCACGGCGTTGCTGCGGATTCCCGCAAGCGCGGAAAGCAAACAACCCAACGTCATCCTTCTGCTCACGGACGACCAGGGCTACGGGGATCTCGAACGGCACGGGCATCCGCTGTTGAAGACGCCCCACATGAACCGCCTCTTCGATGAGAGCGTGCGCTTCGACAATTTCTATGTGAGCCCCTCGTGCTCGCCGACACGCGCAGCGCTCCTCACCGGAATGCACGAGTTCCGCAATGGCGTCACCCACACGATCCCGCCCCGCGAACACCTGCATCAGGACGCGGTGACACTCCCGCAACTCTTCAAGGAAGCAGGTTACCGGACGGCGCTCGTCGGCAAGTGGCACCTCGGCGGAACCGACAAGGGCTACGATCCCACCGACCGGGGCTTCGACCTCTGGGCCAACAACTTCCCGGGCGGCGCTTTCGATGCCACAGTGGTGCACAACGGGAAAAGAGTGAGGGAAAACGCGGGCACCTATCGCGAGGACATCTTCTTCGACGAAGCGATGCGGTTCATCGACGAGAGCAGGAACAAACCGTTTTTCTGCCACCTCGCCACCATCTCGCCCCACACCCCGCTCGGCGCACCCGAGGAATTCATCGCGCCATTCCGCGGCAAGGTGAGCGACAAACATGCCACCTATCTCGGCATGGTCGCCAACCTCGACTATAATGTCGGACGCCTCCTGAAATTCCTCGAAGAGCGCGGGCTCGAAAAGGACACCATCCTCATCTTCCTCAACGACAACGGCGCCACCGAGGGGCTCGACGTCTACAACGCCGGGATGCGCGGCTGCAAATGCACCATCTGGGAGGGCGGCTCCCGCGCCCTGTGCTTCTGGAGATGGCCCGGGCATTGGACGCCGCACAAGGTCGACAACCTCGCCGCCCATCTCGACGTCCTGCCCACCCTTTGCGATCTCGCCGGGATCGGCATTCCAGAGAAAGTCCGCGCCGGCTTGGATGGATTCAGCCTGCGTCCCCTTTTGGAATCCACGATGCCGATGGCATGGCACGACGACCGGATGCTCTTCCAGCATGTGGCACGCTGGGCCAACGGCACGGCCGCCGCCCACAAACACGCTGAGTGCGCGGCGCGGCAGGGCAACTACCTCCTCGTCCGCAGCCATCCCTGCAAGGATCCCGCCTGCTTCCTGCGCAACGGCCAGTGCGCGTCGCTCAACCAAACCGCGCACGGCGCCACCGCCCATACCTACACCGAATCCAACGCGCAGTTCCACTGGGGCCTCAGCGCACCCGACCGCTGGTCCCTTTTTGAGGTGAAGAAAGACCCCTCCTGCGAACACGACCTCGCCTCCTCACAGCCCGAGCGCGTCGCCGCAATGGCCGCAGCCTACGACCACTGGTGGGACGCAATGTTCCCGCTCATGATCTCGCGCGGCGGGGACCGCGGAGAACCCAACGATCCCAACGGCAAGTAACGACACACCCACAAATTTGCCGCATCGCCCCCCGCACTGCCGCCGACCCATAGAATCTGATGCAGCCCAAAAAAACGCCCCTGCACCGCGCAGCCTGGCTGCTGAGCCTTCTGTTCCTCGCCACACCCCGCATCTTCGCCGATCCCGAAACCCTCCCTCCGTTGAAGGATGGAACGGCTCCGCAGACCTTCGAGGAGATGTGGACCGGATTCGATCCGCGCGCCGAACCGCTGGAAGTCGAGGTGTTGAGGGAGTGGGAGGAAGACGGCGTGGCGCTCAAAGTCCTCCGCTATCGCATCGGTGTTTTCAAGGGGCGCAAGGCGATGATGGCGGCGGTGTACGGCGCTCCCAAGGGCGGAAGCGCGCTCCCGGGCCTCGTGCAGATCCATGGCGGCGGGCAATTCGCAGATTTCAAAGCTCCACTCACCAACGCGAAGCGCGGCTACGCCACAGTGTCCATCGCGTGGGCTGGCAGGATCAGTGCGCCGGGTTATCAGGTGGGGCCCGCCGAGGTGCAGCTGTTCTGGGAAAATCGAACCACCGATCCCCTGTACAAGCGCACGACCGACTGGGGCGTGCTCGATGGGTACCACGCACCCAGCCGCCACCCGGCAAACGACTTCCCCTCGATCGCGCCTGCAGCGTGGACCTTGGACGCCGTGGAATCGCCCCGCAACAGCCCGTGGTTCCTCTGTGCACTGGGTGCGCGCCGGGCACTGACCTTTCTCGAACAGCAGCCGGAGGTGGACCGCGACAGGCTCGGTGTCTACGGGCATTCCATGGGCGGCAAGCTCACCGTGGCGACCACTGCGGCCGACTCTCGTGTGAAAGCTGCGGCCCCGTCGTGCGGCGGGATCAGCGACCGTCACAACCGCAACGCACTGTTCCGCACAACCCTTGGTGACGACACGGCGCTGCGCCATGTGAACGTCCCCATCATCTTTCTAAGCCCCTCGAACGATTTCCACGGGCGCGTCAGCGACCTGCCTCGCGCCGTCGCGGAGATTCCGAACAAGGAGTGGAGGATCACCTCCTCCCCGCATCACAACCATCAGGACACCCCCGCGTACGAGGTGGCGACGCAGCTGTGGCTCGATCAGCATCTCAAGGGTTCTTTCACCTTTCCTCACACCCCTCAGACCACCCTCGAACTCAAGTCTGGCAGCGGAATCCCGGTCCTCACGATTTTGCCAGACAACGCGCTCCGCCCCCTGGAGATCGACGTGTTCTACACACAGCAGGGTGACGAAGCCCGGGAGACCCGCGACGTGACTCTCGCGAAGAACCGCTTCTGGCATCACGCAAAAGCGGTCGCGCACGAGAATGCATGGACCGCGCAGCTTCCTCTTTCCACCGTGAACGCGCCCCTCTGGGTCTATGCGAACATCAGCTATCCGCTGGAGAAGCCTGTCGCGGGGGCCGGATATTATTACGGCGCCTACACCGCGAACTCTTTCGTCCTTTCGTCCCTCGTCCGCATCGTGCCCGGGGATCAGTTGCAAGCGGCGGGCATCGCTGTCTCGATGAAGTCCTCAAACCTCATCGAGACTTTCACCGGCGCCTGGGAGAAGGAGTGGTTTACCTACAAGCCGGGTACATGGGCCCGAAGCACCCACAAACTTCATGACCCGCTATGGCACGCACCAGCGCAGTCCCGTCTTGTCCTCGATGTGCGCTGCGAACAACCCAACAAGCTCGTGCTCGGCCTCGATGGATCTGCCGCCGAGGTCGTCGTGAAGGGCGGTCCCGACTGGCAGACCGTTTCCCTCAGCCCCAGCCAGTTCCACAATGTCGAAGGCGCACCCCTTGCAGACTGGACGGGCGCGATGGAGCTCAGCATCAGCCCTCGGGAAACGCTCCGATCCAAAAAAACAGACGCAAAGCCGGCGACCTTGGGGGGGGAGTGGAAGGGGGCAGACCCGCAGTTCCGCGCCTTGCGTTGGTCGCCGACGTCCAGCCGAGATTCCGGGCACGACACTCGTGGGTAGCCAGACCCGATTGGCAATGAGTAATCCGACCACAAAACGCCAGCGGCCGCGCAAGTCGATTTGGTGACGCTTAGGCAGTGCACACGAGCTTCATCGCTCGCTCGCAGGGCATCGAGACACTGCGCGCACCGCATCATGGCCGCGGGTATTCAATGGCCGGACACATAAGAGAATAAGAGGACATTTTGCCTGCCCCGAATGGCATCTGGTTAAGGGCGTCGCTCGTGCCTTGTTGAGGGGGCCCGTGCAAGCGACAGCCGCCCGCACCGTCAGCATGCCGAAAGCATGAGAGCCAAGCTCATGGCGACCGCAGTCCGCCACGCGAACGCAGGGAACCACCGGATCGCAGTCCCCCTCGCGACGCGCCCCGGCATGGGGCGCAGGAAGGACGATTATCGGAGGAAACCTTGCCCGCCCCCATCGACTCCCTGTTTGCAGCGTCTGCCTGCCAGCGTCGTCCCCAAAATCCACGGCGCTGCCCCTTGTCTAAGTGCCATTCTCGCCTGTCCCTATCGACCCACTTCCGCTTTCAGCGCACCGCCTGTGTCCCGAGAAGAAACTGGAGAGGCGCGGCCAGGCGCGCCCGCCATGCGCACCACTCAGGCGCTGCACCTTCCGCACACAGCACCCGGAAATCCCGTTCAGCAACAAAACCCCGCTCCTGCAGAATCCCAGCCGCAGCCTGCTGAAACGGAGGCAGAGCCGCATCGGTTCCCCGCGTTCCGTGGTCGAGGTAGATCCTGCGGTCCGCGCACAGACGAGGTTCGGAGCGGAGTTGATCCAGCAGCCAGCAGTCGGAAGGATCATCTGCGCTGAGATCCGGATACGCGGGCGAGAGGCATGCGAAGAGGCCCGCGCTTCCCGAATGACGCAGCGCCATGAACAAAGCCAGCGCACCCGCAAGACCGCAGCCGAGGACCGCCGTGCGACCGGGTTCGGCCTCCGTGCGGTCGCGGCAGAAGAGGTAGTCGATGAAGGGCTTCACATCGTGCATGAGGAAGTCCGCGAGCATGGGACCGTCGCACTGCGGCGAAAGCTCGTAGTCGCGCTGGGTGCTTTCCTCCGCAAGCACCGGGGCGACAATCACCGGCTGGGGCTCGTGCTCCGCATCGGCCCACTGCCGCGCGATCCAGTCCGCGCAGAGACCCCCGCGGCCGGAACCCTCATGCCCGCTGAGTGCATCGGACCCATTGACCAGATAAAGCACCGGATGCCGGGAGTGCGCGCTCTGACGGTACGCGGGCGGCAGCCACACGACGATGCGCCGGCTGCGCTGGAAGTGCTGCGCGTTGAGTTCGCAGGTGATGGTCTGCCCGCGCAGGTGCTCCGGGGGAAGCGGCGGAGCGTCGTGCCAGTGCGGCACCTCGAGCTCCAGAGCCATGTCGTGCGTCACCAGACAATGCGCGTTCTCAGGCGGACACCCGTCCGGAAGCGCCTGCTCCGTGGCCCACGAACCACGAGTCAGCTTGAACTCAAGCGGTCCGCGCGGGACATCCACCGCGCCCGTGTACGTGTCTGCGTCCACACGCCGAAGCACGAATCCCTTCTCCGGCTGCCAGTCCCCCAACATGCGGTCGGACCCCACCACCACCACCCCCTGCCGGGACGGATCGGACGGAATCCGCACTCGGAACTGAACGCGCGGCATGGGGCACCCTCGCGCGCGGCACGGCACTGCGCCAGCCCGAGCATGGCATCAGCAGAGGACGTCCGGCCCGCTCATGTGATGTAAAACCTCGAAAAACACGCTCTGCACTCACTCCACGTGCACCGCCAGCAGCGCACCAAACGCAGCCTCAAGGCCCCGGGTGAACCCAATGGCATCGCACAGAGGACTGGCCGCCATCCGTTCTCGAAGCACGCCGCGGATCCGCGCGAGAGCCGGCAGGTCCGACGCAAGAGTGGCAGCGCACGCGACATAGGCATCGGGTGAGGACGCGATCCATTCCGGCGCGCCGAGGTGCGTGAGCAGGCTCGCACCGACCCGCGCCACGTGGGTCCGCCCCGCGAGCGTGACGACCGGCACCCCCATCCACAGCGCCTCGCAGGTCGTGGTGGTGCCGTTGTAGGGAAACGGATCCAGCGCCACATCGACCCGCCCGTAAGCCTCCAGATGCTCACGCACCGGAAGCCGGCTCCCGTCCAGCTTCAGACGTCCGGCCCCCACCCCGTGGATGGCGAACCCCTCCCGCCACTGTGTCACGATGGCTGGATCGGCAAAAATCCCGGACCGCATCCAGAGCCGCGCATCTGGCAACGCGCACAGAAGCCGGGCCCAGAGCGCCACCACCGGGGCGGTCACCTTGGCGGCGTTGTTGAAGCAGCCAAACGTGAAACCCCCACCCGAGAGCGCCGGCAGCGCGTTCACCAGCGGACTCTGCACCGGCGGACGATAGCAGGAGAAGGGACCGGGAAGCCGCACCAGTGCTTCACTGTGCCATGGATCACTCACACCCGTGGGATCGCTCACTGCGTCGGTAATCCGATAATCCATGGCCTGCAGACCCGTCGTGCAGGGATAACCGATCCACGTGGCCTGAACCAGCGCAGGGCGGCGCGCAAAGAGCGGAAGTCGATTGCCCGCGGTGTGACCCGCGAGGTCCACCAACAGGTCGATCCGGTCCGCTCGAATCTTCGCCTCCACAGCGGCATCCGAAGATCCTGCGATATCGCGCCAATGCTCGCAGAGAGCCCGCAACCGGCTGCTGGTGGAATCCGGCACCGCCACATCGGAATACGCGAACACCTCGAACCGCGAGCGGTCATGCGACTCGAGGACCGACTCCAGAAAGAAGGCCACGGCGTGACTGCACAGATCCGGCGACACGTAGCCCACGCGGATGCGGCGTCCTTCCAAGGACTGCAGTTGCGGGCGGGGCTGCCCCACCCATGAGGACGCGTGCGTTTTTTCCCATGCACGATGTTCCGCAAGCATCGCTTCAGGCGGCGTCTCCACCCCTTGCAGAGCGAGAAGCAGGTTGCTGTGGGTGGAGGCACCCGCCCCCCCGGCAAGCGCTGCGCGGAAATGAACCAGCGCAGTGTCCGGCGCCCCGCAGGCTTTGCAAAGCCGACCAAGGTTGTCATGCGCGGCTGGAAAACCGGGCCTCATCTGCAGAGCCTTCGCGAACGCAGCGCGCGCCTCCTCAATGCAGGCACAGGCCATGAGCACGCTGCCCAGAAGATTGAGAGCCTCGGGGCGATCCGGCTCCAGCGCGAGACCACGCTCAACCGCCGGGCGTGCCTCCGCAGGCCGTTGCACATCAAGCAGCGCAGCTCCGAGATTGAGCCAGTACGCGGCTTCCCCGGGGGAAAGACGCGCGGCCTCCTCCATCAATGGCAAAGCCTCCGCAACGCGCCCAAGCCCCTTGAGCAAGTTGCCCAGTTCCGATGCCGCCTCAGCCGAGTCCGGACGGAGATGCAGCCCATTCCGAAACGCAGCGGCGGCTTCCTCGGCGCGGCCCATGGCGCGCAACGAACGCCCACGCGCAATGATCGCCGGCACAGCGTCCGGCGCGATTTTCAACGCATTCCCGAAACACTCGAGCGCTGCCGGATGCGCACCGGCACGCTGCAGGATCTGCCCGAGAAAATGCCACGCATCAGGCCGCTGCGGATCCTGCGCCAGAGCCGCCCGGCAGCATGCGGCTGCCTCGTCGATGCTCCCATCGCGAAAAAGCTGCTCTGCCCGTTCAAGGGACATGTCGGAAGGGAGCGAAGTCGCAGCGGAGCGGCGGTGCAGCTCAGAGGCGCAGCGAAAAGTCGTCGGCCGATCCGACGGACTCCACGAAGGTGGTGAGGAGCGTGATGACCTTCTCCACATCGGCAAGGTCCGCCGTCTCGACCACCGAATGCATGTATCGCAGCGGGAGCGAGACGAGGCCGCTGGGAATTCCACTGCCCACGGTGAAGATCACATCGGTGTCCGTGCCACTGTACCGCGAGGAGCTCTCGTGCTGGATCGCAATGGAGGCCTTTTCAGCACAGGCCAGCAGACGCTCCACAACGAGGGGATGGTTGCAGGTCCCGTGCGTGACGCTCGGCCCGCCACCAAGCTTCACCACCCCGTGCTTCTCCACCTCGATCCCGGGCGTGTCGGTGGCGTGGGTGACATCCAGCACGATGCACACGTCCGGACGCAGCCGATCCGCCACCATCTTCGCACCGTTGCCCCCGATCTCCTCCTGCACCGCATTCACCGCATACACCGTGCTCCCCACAGGACTCGGCCGACTCCGCAGGCGGGCCAGCACCTGCGTAAGGATGAAGCCCCCAATCCGGTTGTCGATGGCTCGCGCCACGATCCTGCTTTTCCCAAAAAGCTCCGCTTGATCCACGTAAACCGCGGCATGCCCAACGCGAATCCCCGCCTCGCGCACCTCCTCCTCACTCGAGGCTCCAATGTCGACGTAGAGCTCGTGCACCTTCGGCGCCTTCTCATCCGCCGCGTCCTTGCGCAGATGGATGGCGGTGTTCCCAATCAAACCGCGCACGGCCCCTTTGGAACCGAGGATCTCCAAACGCCGCCCCCGCGCATTCGCCGTGTCGGAACCGCCGATGCGATCCAACCGGAGGAACCCGTCCTTGGTGACCTGTTTCACAATGTAACCGATCTCGTCGGCGTGCGCCTCAAGCATGATCCTGGGTGCCTTGGGGTCGCTGCCCTCGAGGGTGGCCCATGCGGTGCCATAGGCGTCGTTCTCCACACGGTCCGCGACCTGGCGGGCGTAGGCGGCCCACTTCCGCTGACCCGGCAGTTCAAAGCCGGTGGGGCTGGGGGTGTTGAGGAGATCAAAAAGGAAGGTGCGCGCCGTGTCGTCCATGGGGGCAACCAATACGCCATGCACCGCCGCATGGCAGCAAGAAGTTGGCGCCCCGCCCGGGGTCCGGCTCAGGGAGGTGCTCCAAGATTGGCCTTGCGGGAGGGGAGTTTCTCTCTTACACGGGCGGATGCGTTTGCATGGCAGCATACGAACGCCCCCCCGTTCATGTCGCCTGTCTGGGGGATAAAAGAGCCGCGGAACCCGCCGACAAGCAGGAACCGCGTCGGGGGCGACGCAACACAGCATGGGTGAAGCCCCCCCGCTCCGCGGTCTTCACCCCACCATCAAGCAGCTATCCAACTAAACCAAATTCGAGTTAACGGCCGCATTCGGGCCCGCGAAGTGCGGGTCATTGTGGCTTCCACGGGTCAGCAGCTTGGCGTCTTGAAGCTTTCAGACGCCCTGCGCCACGCGCAATCTCTGGGTCTCGACCTCGTCGAGGTCGCCCCCACTGCCACTCCGCCCGTGTGCCGGATCATCGATTTCGGCAAGTTCAAGTACGAGACGTCCAAGCACGAAAAGGACAAGCGCAACACCGGCAGCCGTCTCAAGGAGGTCAAGTTCCGGGTCAATATCAGCGACAACGACTACACCACCAAGGTGCGCCACGCGGAGGAGTTCCTCGACCGCGGAAGCAAGGTGCGGATCCAACTCCAGTTCCGCGGCCGCGAAATGGCCCACCAAGAACTCGGCATGGCCATGATGCAGCGCGTCAAAAAAGACCTCGCCACCATGGCCAACGTGGAGGCCGAACCCAAACTCATGGGACGCAACGTCACCATGACACTCGCCCCGCTCCCGGCCACCAAACGCAAGCGCCGCTTCGCCCCGCAACCCGAACTCGCCGACGATCACGAAGACGTGGACGTGGACGACGACGAAGAAGGCGAATCCAAGGACTGAACAGGCCCGCGGCCACAGCGCGTGGTCGATGGATCGTTGATCGTTGCGCAGGGACCGTTGCAGGTGCCCGTCTGACTCGGGCCCTGCAGCAGGACTTCGACGCGCCCACGGCCAAACCGAATCCCGCCCGCGTCCCTTCCGCGTCCCGCAACGCCAGCACGCCGCCCTCTCCGCGTCAGTGAGAATCCGCGCCCGTCGCCCGACTCGCGCGGGCATTGCCTTGACCGCCGACGCCACCGGGTTTCGCCGATGCGCCGCAACAGCCACCTCCGCAGGCGCCCAGCCTCGCGGCACGCCTCCGCGCCCGCACCCGCCACAACAGATAACCGAGAGCGGCGACCACGGCTGACACGACGAAGGCCTGATCGAGAAGCGGGTTCATTGCCATCCCAACATCCGCCCGCCTTGGTACACAATCAAGGCACCGCCGTACGCGAGGACAGTCATGTAGGCGGTCTGAAACAACGGCCAGCGCCAGGAATTGGTCTCGCGGTACACGACCGCCACCGTGCTCACGCACTGCATCGCCAGCACGTAGAACACCATCAATCCAAGGCACACGAGCGGCGTGTACACCGGCGTCCCATCCGCCCGCTTCTCCGCCTGCATGAGGTCGCGCAACGGCTCGATGTCCCCCGTCTCCTGTTCAAGGTTGTATACAATTCCCATCGTCCCCACGAACACCTCCCGCGCCGCAAACGAACCAATCAGACCAATCCCAATCTTCCAGTCGTAACCCAGCGGCCGGATCGCAGGCTCCAACGCATGGCCCATGCGACCGGCGAAACTCTGCGCGATCGCCTCCGCACGCGTCGCCTGCGGGTCCGCCGGCTTGGGATAGGTGGCCAGCGCCCAGAGCAGCACGGACAAGGCAAGGATTACCGTGCCGGCGCGCCGCAGAAACAGCAACGCGCGCTCCCACATCCGAAGCGCGATGCTGCGCGGAGAGGGCCACCGGTACGGCGGCATCTCCATCAGCAACATGGGCGTCTCGCTGCGCAGCAGGGTCTTCTTGAAAAGCCACGCCATCCCGAACGCCGCACCGACGCCAAGCAGGTACATCGCCAGCATCAGGGCCACCTTCTGCCAGAGCGCCGAAGCGGGCAGCAGCACCGCAATCATCAGCGTGTAAACCGGCACCCGCGCCGAACAACTCATCAGCGGAGCCACAAGAATCGTCACCAGACGATCCTTCCGGTTCTCAATCGTGCGTGTGGCCATGATCCCCGGGATCGCACAGGCAAACGAACTCAGCAGCGGGATGAAGGATTTCCCGTGCAACCCCACGCGGCTCATCATCCGGTCCATGATGAACGCAGCGCGCGCCATGTAACCGCTGTCCTCCAGCAGCCCGAGGAAAAAATACAGGATCAGGATCTGCGGCAGGAACTTCACCACACCCCCCACTCCAGCCAGCACGCCGTCGTTGATCAGACTGCGCAGATCACTCTCCGGCAGACGCCCCTCCACCACCCCGCGCAGCCAGCCAAAGAGATCATCGATCCAGTCCATCGGCCCCTGGGCGACCCAGAAAATGCAGAAGAACATCAACGCCATCGTACCCAGAAACGACAGCCAGCCCCACACCCGGTGCGTGAACACCAAGTCCATTTTGTCGGAAAAAGACAGCCCACCCCCCTCAGCCTTCGCAACCGCCGCATCGCACACCGTCTGGATCCAAAAGTAGCGCGCATCCACCGGCGCCGACACCGGGTCGATTTCAGCATCCCGGAGACGATGCTGCGCGGCGCGGGCCGCCTCCACGACTTCCGGGCTGTGGTGGGCGAGTTCATCGAGGGCGCCTCCATGCAGCCCGAGCAGGAGCATCGCCTCAGCCCTGGCTGCCACAGCATCCGCGGGAAGGGTCCCGGCGAGCCGGCCGACTTCCTCCTCGAAGAGCGCGGGCATCGGTGCGCGGTGCAGCGGCCGCGGCAACGTTGCCACGGAAAGAGCCTGCCGCAATTCCACAAGGCCCACTCCCTTGGTCGCCACCATCGCCACCACCGGGATCCCCAGCCTGCTGCGCAGCGCCTCGAGATCGATCCGCGTGCCAGCCTGCTCCGCCATGTCCACCATGTTGAGCACCAGCACCACCGGCAGGTCCAACTCCAGCAACTGCGCCACCAAGTATAGATTGCGCTCCAAATTCGACGCATCCACCACCGCCAAAACCACGTCCGGTCGCGCCTCCCCGGGCAGGCGCCCCAGCAAAACATCCCGCGCCACCGCCTCGTCCGGCGAGCGCACCTGCAGACTGTAACTCCCCGGCAGATCCAGCAGCGTCATCGGCTCCCCGTGACTCCCGTGAAAACTCCCCTCCTTCCGTTCCACCGTCACCCCGGGGTAATTCCCCACCTTCTGACGCAACCCGGTCAGCGCATTGAAAATCGTGCTCTTCCCGCAATTGGGGTTTCCCGCGATGGCGACCCGTCGGGCCGTCTCCTGCGTTGGATCGGTGGCAGCCATCCAATCAGGGTTCCCTTCAAATCCGGACGACCTGCACGCCCGCCGCTTCCTTCTTGCGAAGGGAAAGGTGATACCCGCGCAGCTTGATCTCCATCGGATCCCCCATCGGCGCAAAACGCACCACCTCAAACTGCACCCCCACCGTCAAACCCATCTCCAGCAGCCGCTGACGCTGCTCCGGCTCCAAGGCAAAACCCGCGACCTTCCCTCGCTCACCCACCCCAAAGCCGCTCAACGCCTCGCTCGCGGGGGCCGGAGCGGTCATGCCGCCACAGGCTCCACCTGCACCATCGCGCCCAATTCACGCCCGATCGCCACCCGCATACCGAGAAGCGAGCAGATCAGCGTTCCGCAGTCCGCCATCTTGCACACCTCCACGCTCTCGCAAAACCCCAGCTCACGGAGCCGGGCGCATTCCGGACGTCCGGGGCACAGGGCCACCACGCGCAACTTCTGTCCGCAACGGGCGCGGGACAGAGTCAGGCAATCGGCTGGGAGGGAGGCGTTCATGACTGCAAAGCCAGCCTAGATGCAATTGAGACTCTGTCGCAAGAGTTTTTGAGACGGATTCGCAAGAATGCCCGCCCTCCCTCACCGTGCCATTTGCATGCGTCTGTCCCTAGTTTCACCAAGACGGTGCTCTGGCAACGAACCGCTTTTGGATTTGCAAACGCTACGCCGCCGCAGGCTAATACCACCCTATGCGTCTCCTCCCCCTGCTCTCCGCAACCCTGCTGCTGTCCCTCTCAGGGCTGCACGCCGAATCCACCCTCACCCTCACCAACGTTCACAACTGCTGCAAGGGTTGTGAAAAAGGCATCACCGCCGCCGTGACCAAGGTCTCCGGCGCCACCGCCGCCATCGACAAAACCTCCGTCGTCATCACCGCCGCAGACGAGGCCACCGCCAAGAAGGCCGCCGCATCTCTCGTCGAGGGTGGTTACTTCGGCACCGGCGCCGAAGCCCCGGCAATCGCCGACGCCAAGGTGAAATCCGCGACCGTCAGCGGCGTCCATCTCTGCTGCGGCAAATGCGTCACCGCTGCTGAAAAGGCCGTCAAGTCCGTCTCCGGCGTCTCCTCGCACAATGCCGAAAAAGGCGCCAAGTCCTTCACCGTCGAAGGCGACTTCAGCACCGCCGCCCTCCAGAAGGCACTGCTGGGCGCCGGCTTCAGCGGCTCCATCAAGTAACCCTTCTCCCAAACTCCTTCCGAAAGCCCGCGGACCGATCAGGTTCGCGGGTTTTTCGTTTTCCATGGGGCCCGTTTTCGGAGGAGACCTCTCGGCCTCTGATTGCTGCAGCGATTTGCACCGGTGGCATCCGGTGGTCTCGGGGAGAAAACCCCCTTTGCGCCGGGGCAACCCCTGAGCATAATGCTGCCCGTGCTTCTTTCCCGCCTTCTCCCCTCGCCGTGGATCCTTGCTGCCGCGCTGCTCGCCCATCTTGCGCTCTGTCTGCCGACGCGCGCCGAGCCAGTGAAACGGCCGAACATCGTGCTCATCCTTGCCGACGACCTCGGCTACGGCGACCTCGGCTCCTACGGCAACACCAAAATCCACACCCCGCATCTGGACCGCATGGCGGCTGAAGGTCTGCGCTTCACGGACTTCTACGTGGCGCAATCCGTGTGCACCGCCTCGCGCGCCGCCCTGCTCACCGGCTGTTATCCGAACCGCATCGGAATGAGCGGCGCGCTCAACCACACCAGCACCACCGGCATCCATCCCAAGGAGAAGCTCCTGAGCGAACTGCTCAAGACCCGCGGTTACGCCACCGCAGCCTACGGCAAATGGCACCTTGGTCATCAACCCGCCTTCTGGCCAACGAACCGCGGGTTCGATGAATTCTTTGGCATTCCCTATTCCAACGACAACGGCCCCCTGCACCCGGTGGTGCGTGGCATGCCGGGCCTCCCGCTTTACGACAACCAGGACATCGTGGAGATCAACCCGGATCAATCCCAGTTCACGCGCCGGATCACGGAGCGTGCCGTGCGGTTCATCGAGCAGAAGGCGGGGCAGCCCTTCTTCCTCTACGTGCCACACGTCATGCCACACGTTCCCCTCGCCGCCTCTGCAGCATGGAAAGGCAAGAGCGCAGCGGGCCTCTACGGCGATGTCGTCGAGGAACTCGACTGGTCCGTCGGCCAGATCCTCGGGGCTCTCCAACGCAAGGGCATCGATGAAGAAACCCTCGTCGTCTTCCTCTCCGACAACGGCCCCTTCCTCTCCTATGGCGAACACGCCGGCTCCCCGGGCCTTCTGCGCGAAGGCAAACTCACCACCTTCGAGGGCGGCATGCGCACCCCGTGCCTCATGCGCTGGCCGGGCAAGGTCCTCCCCGCAGCCGTCACCAGCGAGATCGCCTGCACCATGGACCTCTTCGTCGCAATCACCCAGTTCGCCGGCGCACCGCTTTCCCCCAACAAAATCGACGGCATCGACCTGCGCCCCCTCATCCTCGGCAAGCCCAACGCCAAGGGCCGCGATTCCCTCCTCTTCTACTCGGGCAAAGAACTCCACGCCCTCCGCAAGGGGGATTGGAAACTCCACATCCCGCACGATTACCTCACCACAGCCGCCGAACCCGGCCGGGACGGAAAACCCTCCAACCTCGCCAAAATCGAACCCAGTTCCATCGAGGATTCCGGCATCCGCGGCATCGCCACCCGGCACGGCTACCGCGTCGAGTCCCTGCCCCTTTCCCTCTACAACCTGAAGGACGATCCGGCGGAGAAGAACAACCTCGCCCAAACCCGGCCGGCACTCGTCGCCGAAATGCTGCTCACCATGTCCAACGCCCGGCTCGACCTCGGCGACTCCCTCACCAATGCATGGCCCTCCGGCGTCCGGCCCGCCGGTGAAGCGCGCCTCCCGCTGCCCGAGCGCGTCAAGCTCACCGCCAACGTCGAATTCAGCCGGCCCGGCGGCGAAGCCCTTCTCCTCGACCTCTACCTGCCCATCAAAAAACCCGAGACCCCGATTCCCGTCCTCGTCTGGATCCACGGCGGAGGCTGGCAGCGCGGCGGCAAGGAGGATTGCTCCATGGCGTGGCTCGTCGCAGAAGGCTTCGCGGTCGCCAGCATCAACTACCGCTCCTCCATCGAAGCCAAATGGCCCGCTCAGTTCGAGGACTGCCGCGCAGCCTTGCAATGGATCCAAGCCCACGGCGCCGAATACCAGATCGACCCCACGCGCATCTTCGCCGCAGGCAGTTCCGCCGGCGGCCACATCGCCGCAATGCTCGGCACCGCAGACCTCCCGCGCGCACTCCGACCCCGCGGCGTCGTCGATCTTTTCGGCCCCACCGACCTCCTCACCATGCCTGAGAATCTCCCGGGGCCTGACTACCCCCGCGAACGCCTCGCCCGCAGCCGCAGCGCCATCCTCCTCGGCGGCGTCGTCAGCGAGATGCCAGACCTCGCGCGCGCCGCAAGCCCGCTCCACCGGGCCACCCAAGGCGATTCCCCCTTCCTCATCCTCCATGGCGACCTCGACCTCGACGTCCCAATCAACCAAAGCGAACGCCTCCGCGACGCACTCCGCGAAGCCGGCGTCCCCGCCTCCCTCCGCGTCGTGCGCGGCGGCGACCACGGCGGCCCCGCCTTCCAAAAACCGGACGTCCGAAAGGAGATCCTCGCCTTCCTCCGCAACCCCGACAGCGCAGAATCCCGCTGAGGAAGCGCAAATCATCACCCGCGGGAAAACCCGCCAACTGCAGGCCGGGGTGGCTGCCAAGAAGCTCTACAAAGGCGGAGGGGGCGCGTTTCCTGAAGAACCCCAGACGATCGGATACCCGGGCCGCTGCAGCTCAAACCCGCAGTCGAGTCCCATCTTCGTGGCTTTCTCGCGAACCGCCCGGAAGACCTCAAAACTGTCGGGATACACGTACAGCACAATATAGTGATCCGACTTCGACAGCCCGCGCAGCATCGACTCGACCCTCGCTGCATCAGCGCTGGTGGTCCACCCCGCTTGCTCGATGGGGTTAGACTCCCGGCTGTCGCCCTCCTTGGCCACCCAGCGAATCGAAACCTCATTCCGCCCGCCGCTAGGAAGGTCGAGTGGATAAACACGGTCGAACTTGCAGATGATGTTGAAGGGCCGTTTGGTCTGGGCTCGCTCCTTCGGAAACCGCAACGCCACCGCGCGCGAGCCTGCCTCTTTCTGAATCATACTGCTGATTTCCTTCATCCGCCCCTCGATGCGAGCCAGCTCCTGCTCATACGCCCTGATCTCATTGTTCACTTGCTGCATCTTGCGCTCCAGCGGCCGCAGCTGCTTACCAAGTTTCTCCTCTTCTGCGGAGTAATCGGTCACCACGTTCTTCGGATCACTCTCCGCCTCCCGTTGCGCGCGTGCGCGCTCACCACGGGCCTTTGCCAGCGCCTCTTCCAATTTCCGCTTCTCCTCCAAAAGAGGATTCGAGTCCGGTGCGGGTGCCGCTGCGGCCTGCTCGATCAGCCTTCGGGCATTCGCCAGATCCTCCTCGGCCACCGCCACCCTTCGCTGCAGCATCTCCCCGCCCGCCTGATCCCCCGGGGAATCCTGCTTTCCCGTCTGCGCCATCAGCGCCACCAAAATCGCGATGAGCAGAATCGCTCCAAACATGCTGCACACCGTGTCCAGAAGGAGCTCAAGACTGTCACTTCCGTGATGCCTCTTCTTCATGGGGCCTTGAGCTGCACGGACACCTCCTCCCCGACCGCGTCGTAACCAATCTCAAACCCAGCGCTTCTCGCGCGGTTGGTGAGCTCATCAAAGTGGAAGCAGCCCGAGGGCTTGAAATAAAAGACGATATACTGCTCCAGCTTCGCATACCGCGAGAGCGCATCCCCAAACTTCCCCACCAGACCACTGCCGACAAGCTCCTGCTTCTCCGCACTCCCCAGCCTCTGAAGCGTGATCGTACCTCCCGAAACCACCGCCAGCACGGGCTCCTTCGTCGTGTTCGTCCGGTCCGGAATCAACCACAGCTCATTGCGCTTCTTCTGCTCCGCAAGCAACTGACTCTCCTTCTCCTTCAACTGCTCCTCAACACGCGCCACCTGCGCCCGCCGGCTCGCCGCCTCCTTCTCCGCATCCGCAATCTGCGCCGTCACCCTCGCGATGCGCGCCTTCGTCTTATCCAGCGACTCCTGCAGGATCGCCGCACCCCCCTTGCTCCATTGCGCTCCGGAAACCGTCCCTGCGGGCGCAGGCCCCTTCGGCATCCCCGCAAGTTCTGCACGCAGCCACTCGACCCGGCCGCGGACGGCGGAGGGATCGTCTCCGGCGGATTTTTCGGCGGCATCGCTCAGCGTGGCATTGGCCTGCGCGAGTGCGTCGAGGAGTTGCTCCAGCTTTCTGGCAAGGGCGCCGCTGTCGCCCCCTCCGGAGTTCTTGAGAAGGGGATCCCCCATGTCGAGCGCGAGCAGCATCACGATCGTGATGATCACCGCCATCGCAGAGGTGATGATGTCTTGGAACGCAAAGAACGGACTCACACCGCCCGCCCCGCCGCGCTGGAATCTGCCCTTCATCGGAGAAAAACCATCACAGCAGCTTCAGCTTCGAGACGACGTGCGCATCGCAGTAATCCTTGCACTCGTCGAGGAACTCCCCCTCCCGCGCCTGCAGGAAGGAAAGCAGCACTTGGATGATCACCGCGCACACCAGCGCCACCAGCGTCGTCTCAAACTTCGTCGCAAGACCCGCCGTCACCGCCTGCAAACCCTCGCGAATCGCCGTGAGATCCCCACCCGAACGCAGCGTCACCCCCAGCGCACCGATGGCCGAGCGCAGACCGATCACCGTCCCGATGAATCCCAGAACCGGGATCACCCATAGAAAGCTGTGGATCAGCCCGTAGCTGGAAGCCACCTGCTCCTCATCGCTGTCCGACTGATTGCGCAGGATCGTGGAAACATCGCCGATCTGCCCGATGTTCCCGAGGTTCGAGAGCCCGCGCTCAATCCGGTTCAGCAGCAGGAAGTGGCGCGTGTCGTCCACCAACCCGCGCATCCGCTCCAGCACGGCCCGCGCAGTCTCCCGGTTCAGCACAAAATCGGGCTGCTGCGGCACGGCCGCGATCCGCAACGCACGGCGCTGCACGCCAAGCTTCGCATTCTTGAAGTACAGCATCGCCAGCGCCCAAAAGAAAAAAACCATCGTCGCATAGGGCGCCACACCACGCTCAAGGAACATGTCGCACACCGGCTGCAACCCAGCCCACCGCATCCGAACCCCGAGCACCGCCCCGAAGAAAAGCGCCGTCGCAAGAACCGCCACGCAAAATGACAGCAGCCGGTTCGCGCAGGTAAAGCGCCCACCACGAAACCCAAGGCGCTGCTCAGGATCCGCCCGCGCCCAGCACAGGTGAAAGTCGCCGGTTCCAGACGCGGCTTGTTCGGGGACGGCGGAGAAGGGAAGTGCAGCCATGGTTCAGCAGGGGTTGGGGTTTAGGGACACAGGAAAATTCACCGGGTAGGGACGGGGGCAGGAACAACACGGGCGACAGCGCCGCGCGCGATCGCAATCTCGCGGAGCCCTTCGCGGATCAGCCCGATGACAATGACCCACGCGGCGAACCCCACAAAGATCATGAACTTCCATGCCCCGCCCTGAAGCGCGTTCCAGAGCGCATGCAGCGCCATCGCGGCGATGAACGGGCCCAGAAACTTTTTGCTCATCAAAATATCCAGCACGAAGCCGTGCTCCCGCTTCGCCCTCCAAATCCCCGCCCCCACAATCGCGGTCCACACCGCATGGGAACCAAGGGGCTCGATGATCCCCCGCACAAAAAGGGACTGAAACATCCCCACGGCGGCCGCCACAAAAGCCTCCTCCACCGCCTGCCCGCTCGCCCCGGCGACCATGGCTGCGGTGGCCTTTTGAACCCCGCCCAGCAACTCCTCAAACGCATATCCCGCCGTCTCGAACACAGCGAATCCCGTCCCCACAGCCGCCCCGAATAACAGTCCGTTCAACGTCCAGTTGTAACGGGGTTTGTTCACCATCCAGATCAGGACCAGCATCTTCGCGGGCTCCTCAATCAACCCGGCAATCCATCCCAGCCGCTCCCCGTCAGCCGATTGAAGACCCAGCACCGAGACCACGAACTTCAGGATGTGCGGGTGCAGCAGGACCGTGAAGAGCAGCGAGATCGTCCCTCCCACCACCACCAGCTTGAGCACCAGATAAAGCGAAACGTTGCGCGGCTTGTTGACCTCAAAGAACAACACAAGGATCGCCAGCGGCGTCGCAAGCGCCCCCAGCACAATCAGCCCAGGAATGAACTTGTCGTTCCCACCCTTCGCCGTCGCGTAGCACAACACCCCAAACGCCGTCAGCGCCAGCCCAAGGATCCGCACAAACATCCACGGCTGCGGAAATGCCGCGCTCACCTCCGAAAGCCGCGGCGTCGTCGCCGTCGATCCACTCGCCAACAACAACTCCGTCTCCTCCGCCGGGTGCCGCCGGAACACCTGCGAAAACGTCTCCCAAAAACGAAACCCACCCGCCGAATCCACCCCCGCAAGACCCGACACCGCATCCGCCAGCGTCCCCACCCCAAGCCCCCCTCCCAGCGCCGGTTCCGCCACCGGATCCGCAACCCCATGGGGCGCCACCCCGTCCGCACCCGCACGCACTTCCTCTCGTTGCGACGGCCGCTCCGCCACAGCCTCCCCCCGGGTTCCAACCACCCCTCCCACACGCATCTGCTCCACAAGACCGCGCTCCCTCGCCCGAGCCGCCTCCAACTGCTCCTCATACCCCCTCTGCATCCGCTGCTCCCGCGCCCGGACCTCGCGCACAGCGCGGTCATCCCCCTGCATCCGGTCAACAAACTCACCCGCCGATATCCACCCCACGCTGGTCTCGATCTGATGCATCCTGCTGACCTCTCCAGACGCCAGCTTCTCCCGAATCTGTGCGGCCGTGAAACGGCCCAGATCCATCCCCTTCCAAGATAAAGGATACAAAGAGTCCGCGCTCATGGGACGGAGAGGAACGGAATCACAGGCGCCGCGGCCGAGGGGGGCACGGTGTCCTGCTGCTTGGTCTGCCCGAATGTCCGCCTGTCCAGCGGAACAAAGAAGAGCGGACTGAACACCCGGACACCCTTCACTTCACCTCCCGGACGCACTCCCACCGCCGCTGTGTTTACCCCCTCACCCACCCCCCAGAGCGCATCCGCCACGGCCGCCTCCGGCAGCAACTGCGCCACACCCGCCTCGTCCACAAACCCGCCATAGCGCAGCCCCGCGCCAATCACCGCCCGCACAATGTCCCGGTGCACCTGCGCTTCCTGCAGGTATTTGCGCGAGGCGACTTTCTTGAAAAACGCACCATAACATTCATTCAAGGAGGCGCTCCGCACCGGAATCATCCAGTCCGCCGACGACGGCCGTTCCCGCTGCACAAGCCGGTCAAAAACCAAAAGGTCGCGCCGCAGCTGCGCGCTGTGCTGCAGCCCCCACTCGTACGGACGAATCTTCAGCAATCCCATCAGCTGCTGCCACAGGACCGCACGCACCGCAGCCGATGTGCCCGACATCCCGCTCAACACTTCAAAATAATGCATCAGCGAACGCTCGTACACCTGCCCGTTGGCATCCGTCATCCTGTTCAACTGCAACGCCGCAAGCGCCACCATCGCCTCCCCGGGCTTCCTGTCCTTCAGCTCATCCCCATCCCGACCCGGATCGGACGGCGGCGTCAACCGGTCATCCATAAAAAGCGCACTCGTGGATTTCGCATCGGGGATGAAAAACGACCCCTTCCACGGCCCGCGACTCTCGCCGTTGATCATCCCGCCAAGAGCCTGCGGCACCCCACGACTGTACGCCGTCACCGTGGTCGCGTTGCCAGACTTCCGCCTCACCAGCTTGTGCACATAAACCTCATCCAAGTTCTTGTCCTGCCGGATACGCAGCAGCGCCGACACCTCCGGATCCAGCACCTTCTGCGGCAGAAACCGCCCCCCGCCCAGATCCCCCTTCGCCGCCACCCACGCCTCCGCATCGTCGGGCAGCAGCAGCTTCGGAAGAAATCCCGCGACCTCGGGAAAAACCGGCAGCAGCGTGCGCGCATTCACCACCGCCTTCGCCCGGACAAGACGCGATTTTTCAAAGCGCCCAAGCGCCTCCCGGTACGCCTCCAAGGTCCTTGCATCCCGCATCGCCGTGCTGCCGGCGGCGACCTGTTCAAGCTCCTGCACAAACACGTCCACGCGCTGACGCGCCGTGCGGATCCGTGTCTGGAGGGCGGCGGGGATTGCGAGCGCCTCGATCGGCGGCTCCAGCCGGCCCTCCAATCCGCGAAGCCTTGGCTGAATCGCCTCGAGCGCCGCACGCAACGCATCCTCCTCGCGCTCAAACCCAAGACCCTCCGCCACCATCTGGTCCACCTCCTCCACCTCCTTGGAAGCCTGCTGTGCAAGCACCTCCCGCATCGCTGTGAAGTGCGCGTCCAAACGGTTGCGCAACACCGTCAACCGCCCGTCCGGAGCCGCACGCAGCCCCGGCGCGACCGCCTCCACCAGCTCCACGCAGAGCTTGAGCTGGGCCGCCCACTGCGACGGCGACTGCACACCAAGATCACCCCCCACCGCCTCCTCCATCTTCCCCAATTCCGCCACCGCCTGCCCAAGCTTGGCGCGCTCACCAGCCACCCATGCCGCCGCCTCCTCCACCGCCACACGCATCGTCGGCCGCTCCGCAACACCGTCCGCACGCAGCTTCTCCACAAGCTTCTCCGCCCCATCCACCGCGCGATTCGCACGCAGCTCCTCAAGGCGCCCGCGCTCGTCCCGTTCCCGATAAAAACGCACGGCAAAAAAGATGCCCGCCGACAAAAGACCCGCCACCAAAACCACCGTCGACACCGCCCGCAGACGCTTCTGCCGGTGGAGACGCCCAATTTCCAAACGCACCGAATCCGATGCCCTCCGCACCCGCCCCACCAGCTCCTCCGGAACAGGGCGTCCCCCATGCTCCAACACCCCCCACATCCGCCCCATCTCCGTCAGCATCTCCTCCAGTTCCGCCACCTCGAGACTCGACCTCGCCAGCAGCCGGTTCTCGCTCTGCTCCACAAACGCCCGCAGCAACTGCACCTGCGCCTCAAACTGACTCTGCGCACGCTCCTCCCGCATCCGCCCAAGCGCCCATGCCCGGCTCTCCTCACACAAGCCGGTCGCAGCCGGCGGCAGCGTGATGCGGTGCCCAGCCCGCAGCGCCTCAATCCGCTCCACGGTCCGCAACGCCTCATTCCACAAGCCCGCGCGACGATCATGCGGAAGCCCTTCCAACAACTGCCCGCACAACGTCTCCGCAGCCGCGCGCTCCACACCGCGCCTCAAATCGGCCCCCCGCTGATAATCGGCGTTTTCCAAATACTGCGCCGGTGTCCCAAGCCGCTCCACCTCCTCCACCGCACGAAGCACCGCATCCTCCCCATCCTTCCCATCCTTTGCGGACTCCCCAAGGGCCGTGTGCAAAACCCCGAGCGCCTCCCGAAACAACTTCGCCTCAAGACGCCGGAGTTCCGCCGCGGCGTTGGTGTCCGCCGGGTTCAGGCGCACAATGCTGCGCACGATCCGCAGCGCCCCCACATCATCGCGCGAACTCACCGCCGCGCGGTATTCTTTGTATAGCGGATGATTCGGCGCGATGCCCTTGGCATAAAGCGTATTGAGCATCTGCACCGCCTTCGGATCGAACGCTGGCGGAACCGGCAGTCCGAGTCCCTGGCATTTGCCCACCCACTGGGGCGCCTCGGCGAAGCTCAGCGCCGAGATCACGTCCATGAGCGCGGGCTCCACCTCCGCCACCTGCAGTGCCTGCAATTCGCTCCCCTTGGCCAACATCTCCGCGCACTGCTCCAACCGCAGCACCGCCTCCCGCCCCAGTCGCGCATATTCCGCAGCAAGCCCCGCCACATCGCCCCGCCCCTCAAGCGCCTCACGCACCTGCCTTACCAACTTTGTCAGGGCGTAGTTCACAGTCTCTTCTTGAAGTAAAGAACCCTAGGGAGCGGGGGCGCGCCGTTCTTCGGTTTCTTGGAAAACACAACCTCATAGTCGATCTGAGGCGGTTGCGCAGTTGGCGACGCCACAGGAGGCAAGAGAGCCGCAGCAGGACGCGGCGGCACCGATTTCGATTTTTCAATTAAGTGCTTCAACTTATTCGTGAGCGTTTCTTTTGCGCGATCAAACGCATCTTTCTTACCTGGGACGTTATTGTCGTTGCCGTTCAACGCCACGGCTTTGGCTGCTTCAAGGGCCTTTTCCAAACACACGCGCAGCTTCTGATCATCATTTCCGGGACAGCTCTTCAACTCCGAACCCGCCGCACCCAACTCCTCTCCGCCCGACCCCGCAGCCGTTCCGAGGAGCTCCGCAAACAAACCCACCACCTCCTGCGCTGTCTTCAGATTATTGCCGACTCCCCACTTCCCTTTTTTATTATTTTTCTTAGAGAAATTACCATCAAGCTTATCGGCGTCCGTATTAAAATACCCCTTCCATTCCCTCGCCTTCCCTCCGTCTGGCATAAATAACTGGTGATACTCGTCCGGAGTTGCGGGATTGGGAGTTGGCGGGTTGGCCGGCGTCGTTTGCTGGCTGTCAACAACAGCCTCAGGAATGTTAGCAATCCATTTGGCACCGTCCTTTTTGGTTAAGGGGGCTTCCTTTCCATTAAAACGGACCGTCCATACCACATCCGCCAGATAGTCGGGCGGATTAAAGTGTTCGAGGATCAGTTCTTGGCTCTCGCGCCGCGCCCGAACCTCCTCAGCAACGGCCTTCGGCGCAACCTGGGAAGTTTCCGCCCGCTGTCCCGACTTGGAAGCCACTAATGGTGGAAACACATGCACCACGAGATGTTTGTGCCCGACTTTATCCTCAACCTCAATGTCCCCATAATCGGTGGATGCAGGCCCGCCATCCCCCCTTGTAAGTTTGTTCCCTTCTCCGAGTTTGAAAAACGGCTTCAGGTCTAAGCGAGCCTCTGCGATCCGCTCCCCACCCACACCTTCGAGCGGCGGCCAGTAGATCAGTTCTTTCCCATCCGATGGACCTTTATTATCCGCCCATTTGAACTTCACCCCCTCCCGCTCTTTGATCGGCGTGAGTTCCTTGATCTCCATGGCAGCAAGATCCTCCCACCCCACCGCAAAAACTTCGGTGGTATTGAGGATATTCGACGGGCCATCAGCATTAGCTTTCTTCGCTTTTTCCTCCGCAGCGGTCTTCTCCAAACGCTCTTTTCTTTCTTTCTCCTCTTTCTTTTTATTCGCCGCCCGCTTCTCTTCCAACCACTCAGGCAGCGGCGCCGCCACATCCGCCACCTTCGTCCCTCCCCTTTCAATCCCCCTCCATGCCTCAACCTGCGCCCTCAGCTTCTTGACCGTCACCATCTCCTGAAATTTCGGCTCCTTCGGCTCCATTCCCGATTTGTACCGGCCCGTCTCCTCTTCAATCTCCTTCAGCTTCTTCTCAAAATGCTCCGGCCTCAGTCCTGCGGCCTTTTCCCCGTCCTTCAAATCCTTCTCTAGCCCGTCCAACGCGACCTCCACCCACCACTTCTGAAATGCACGCGCCACACTTCTGTACTCGCTGAAATCAGCGCTCCACTCATTCTCCCACTTCCACCAATCAGCGGGAGGCACGCCCTGCGCAGCATCCGCGGGATGCTCCTTAAACCCTGCAAGCTTCCGAAGGAGTGCGATCTCCCTCCGCGGACGCTGCATCTCGTCGTCGCCCTCCGGAATTCCATCGAACTTCCCGCTGAATCGACGATCCAATTCCTCGTGCGTCACCAACTCAAAACCGCCGTCTTTTTTGAGTTGCTCATCTAATTCTTTCACCTGACTCAGGACCTCTTCTTTCCGGCTCTTAAGCTCCTCCCTCTCTTTATCGCGCCTCACCCCCTCTTGATATTCCTTCCACCCAAACACCCCCCCTCCCGCCAGCACCAAGGCCAAGACCGCCATGCCCAGTGCCCACCACTGCCGGCTCCGTCCCGCACCCCGCCGCTCCGCCCCCGTGCTGAAATCCATCCGCGCTTCCGCACGGAGCGCAGGCATCGCGGCGGAACCTGTGGACTTCCCAACCCCCGCGTCTTCCTCCACCGGATACGCACGCATGGGCGCCTGCCAGCCCGCCCTTTCCGCCTCCTCGTAGGACTCCTCGTAGGACGCCTCCTCGCGCCCCCAGGACGCTCCGGCTTCGGAGAAAGGATGCTCCTCGGGCGCCTCTGCAACGGGCACCTCCGGCAACCGGTGCGGCGCTGTGAGATCCAGCACCGGCAGCGCATCGGAATAGTCGCGCACCGGAGATCCCGCCTCCACTCCGAGCCATGACAAGGAGCCCCTTTCGTCGCTGGGCTGGAGCGATGTCGTGAAGCTCACACCCCACCCGCGACCCGGATGCAGACTCAGCGCATCGGCCAGCAGACCAAGCGACGTCAACCGATCGGGAAGCACCAGCCAGCCCCGCCGCGCCACATCGCCGCTGACCAGCAGCCACGCCTTCATCCCATCCCCGCAGAACCGCTCCCAATGCACTCCGGCAGCCGAACCCACCGCGGGAAAACCGCCCAGCGAGACGGTCTCCGCCCCCTCCAACCAGAGCGGCAGCTGATCCCAGCGCGGAAGCCACGCCATCCCCAGCAGCACATCCGCCGAGCTGCACGCAAGGCCCGCCACCTCGTGCTCCTCCGCAATCAGATGGTGCGCCACATGATTGGTCCTGCCCGTGTAATCCGCTCCCGCGTCCCGGATGCACGAAAGCACGTGATAAGACCGCCCCCCTTCCACAACCACCCGGTGCGCACTCACCACACGATCCGGATCCAAACCGGGTTGCCGCGAAAACTGGCTGAACCGCTCCACCGCCGCCACCACCATCGGCGGCACCTCGCGGTGACGCGCCACCGTCCCAAACCCGCTCCGCCCAGCCTCCAAGAGCCGCGGCGCACTGGTGTATACAAGTTGCCAGGCCATGGATCAGGAAGGGTGATGGGTTCCCACCAATCCGGGCGTCACCCGCGAAAGCATCCACAGCGTGGGCACATCCACATACTTGGGCGCCACACGCGCAGGGTCGGGGCCAATCATCCGATTGCCCCTCGCATCCGCAAACTGCACCGGCGCACTCCCCAGCGGACTGATGGCAAAGTAACAGACATCCTCGGAGATGGCCTCCGCATTGGCCACAATGGCCGGAACGATCCCCATCAACAGCGTCCGGATTCTCGCGGAGTTGCGGCGCACCGCCCCTGCATCGAGCGCTCCGGTACGGAGGACGGGCTCCAGCGGCTCAGAGCCGAGCAAATGCCCCCATGCGTCCAGCTTCCCCACCATCATCGCGAGGGGCGTGCGAATCCTGTCGCGGGCCCGCAATCCCAGGATGTTTTTGATGCGCACCTCCGTCTCCGCAAGAATCACATCCTGCTGATCGGTCCGGTTCAGACCCAGCTGCGGATCCTCCCCGCCGGCCAGGCGCCTCCGGAACTCAATGTTATAGAGCGGATCGAACAGGAAAAAGATCCCCGACGCAGCCGCGATGTGCTGTGCGCCCGGCGAATCCGCACTGTTGCTGTTGGGTTCAAAATGCTCGCCCGCGTTGTCGTAAAACACGATCGCCGAGTCGCTCTGCGGACGGCCCGCCACGGAGAGGTTGAAGATGAAGGGCCGCGGCAGCGCCACCTTGCGCCCAAGGCGCGGAAGCACCTCGTACATCCCCCCCTCCAACTCCGTCTTCGCAAGCATCGCCTCCGCAGGCGTCGCAGCCGAAAAAAGCTGGTTCTTCATCGCGTTCAGCAGCGCGTTCGCCGACGGATCCGCATCCCGGAAAATCACCCCGAAATGTTCGAAGAGCGAATTCTGCAACACCTTCACCAGCACGCTCAGGTAATAGCTCTTGCCGCTCGAAGGCGCTCCCACAATGGAAAAGATGAAATTGGGCAGGTCCAGAAAACCCTGCGGCAGACGGCGCCGGCAGTGCGGGCACGCGAGGTCGGGAGCTGAAATCCCCATCGCATCCAGAGCCTGGCCGCGGTCGTTGAAGCGCGTCGCATAAAAACGCTGCATCTCCGAAGTCCCCAGCAGCGGATCCCCGCGCAGCGAAGCATGCACCGCCACGTTCATCACATCGCCACGGTCAAACCGCAGCCAGCACACCGGACACGTGAACTCCCCATGCTCGCCCGTGAGCGCCTCCAACGCACCACCCGCCGCCTCCGCTTCCACCGGAACCGGTGGAGGGCCAGCCGCCGGCCGCCCGCGTCCACCCGGCAGCAACGGCAGGATGTGCTCCACATAAAACCCCATGCTCGTGAGCCCCTGACACGCAAGGATCAGCCCCACCCCCTGCCCGGGCAGGGACCGCAGATGATCCCCCACCTCCCCCAATGCAAAGGGCCCCGTCACCGCCTGCGTCGCCTTCTGGTAAGTAAACCACTGGCTCCCGTCCATCCTCTGCAACCACTGCTCAATCTGTGGCGCCCACCGCAGCACCATGCAGCGACTGCCCACGATCAGCGTGTGCTCTTCATTGGGCGAAATCTCGCCACCCGCGAACGCCATCCCATCCAGAAGAACCTCCACCACCCCGGGAGCCGATGTCAGAAAGTAACTCCCGTTCCGCTGCTGGATCACGCAGTGCTGCCGCGCCACCCCGTCCTCAGGAATCCGAAGATCGCATCCGGCCGCGGACCCGATCACAAACGGCGTCTTGCTCACAACCACCGCACGCCCCTCGAAACAGTCATAAACGCCTAGTTTCGCTATATTAGTCATAAACAGGCTTTCACCTTGGACGCTCACCATCCACAGCACCGCCTCCGGAATCGCCGATCAGCCTCCTACTGACTGCCCGTTATCTAGTCAATCTACAATAGATACAGCTATCCGGTCTTATCACCGACACAGGTCCGCCTCAGCAGCCCCACAAGTAATATTCCCGCCAGAAACTCCATCCCGTCCGGGCGCAGAGTGTGGTTGCCAGGGAACAGCGGACCACCAATGGGGACAGGCAAATCTCCTGTCGCATCGGAGAGCATCTCCGAGTGCCCATGCACAAGAGTGATGGGAGGAAGGTTGGCCCACGGCACACACGGACAACACGGAAAGAAGGGGGGGATGCGAAGGGTGAGAGGGTGTTTCATGGTCAATGCATTCCGTGCGTTCCGTAGGCCATTACGCCTACGATGCCGTCTTTGACCCCGCAGTGGATGAGCGCACCACGCCCACGGCGCCGCCCCCCGCTCTACTTCATTAGATACGCCCCACAACTCTCCCGCACCATCACGTGCGGGGTCAGCAACATGCTGCGCGCAGGCAGCGACGGCACCGCCATACGCTCCCTCATCGCGTGAAAAGCCGTCAACGCAATGTCCCGGCACGGCTGCTGCACCGTCGTCAGCGGCACCGTCAGCAACGTCGCAAAACGCACGTCGTCAAACCCCACCAACCGCAGATCCCGCGGCACCCGCACTCCCTGCCGTGTCAGCGTCTGCAACAACTGCGCCGCCGTGTGGTCATTGGCGCAGATCACCGCATCGTACGGCCGACCCGCACTCAACCTCCTTACAAACTTCGCATCCCCAGGATCCCCCTCGTGAAAAAAGTCGCGCCCCACCGCCACCCGGTGCGCCAGCATCGCCGCACGCGCCCCCGCCTGCCGCGCATCCACCGTGCTCGCTGAAAAAGGCCGGGCCACGAAAGCCAGCTTCTGCAGCCCCAGCTTCAGAAGATGCTCCGCCAGCAAATACCCGCCGGCAAAGTTGTCGATGCCCACGAGGTCAAAATTGCTGCGCTTCGGGAACGGGCACACGTCCCGGTCCAGCAACACCACCGGAATCCCTGCATGGCTGAGCTTCTCCGTGATCCGCCGGTTGGCAGCCTCATTGTCCCCCGCGTGCTCAAACGGCGCAAAAAACACCCCCGACACTCCACGGGTGATATACCGCGCGCAGAGCTCCTCCGCCTCCCCAATGCTCATGCTCGCACCCTCCATCGGCCCCGCGCTGCCCCCCCAGTGCATCCCCAGCTCATGCACCCGCGCAAGACTCGCCAGCTCCCCGCAGATCACATCAAAAATCTCCACCTGCCCGAGACCGGGCACGATCAACCCCAGCTGACGCACCCCCCGTTCGCCCTGCGCCGCACCGCGCTCCCGCCGCAAATAGGTGCCCGAACCCGCACGCCGCTCCAGCAACCCCTGCAGCTTCAGCTCCTGCAAAGCCCGCGCCACCGTCGGCCGCGATGCCCCGAAACGCTTCACCAACTGCGCCTCACTCGGCAGCCGCGCCGCATGATCGTAATCCCCCGCAAGAATCTCCGAGAGCAGCTCCTGCTGGATTTTCAGATGGAGAGGTTGGTGTTTCATGAAGCAAAACCCGTCCTTACAGGTCCAGATCCTGTCATGGCAAGTTTTCGCCTGATTGTCATGCCAACACTTCCCTCCCGGCACAGACACCCGCTATCCTCCGCCCATCCACCCCCCTCCATGCACCACCGTATCCTCCCCCTCTGCGTCCCCTCACTGGCCGCCTCCCTGATGATCCTCCCCCTCTCCCCCGCCCCGGGCGCTCCACCCGCCCCGGCCGCCACACCCGCTGCCTCCAAGGACGCCGCACTGCGCTCCTTCCACGGCCAGCCCAGCTTCACACTCTCCACCAAGGAGGTCGAGGTCGCCGTCACCCGCCTCGGCGCGCACACGGCCCCGGTCACCTTCTTCCGCGACAGCGCACAACCCGTGCAGCCCTACCACATCACCCCGTGGCAGGACGAAGCACCCGCCGCAATGCCTGCTCCCGTGCTCGTTCCCCTGCGCGGCGACTTCTTCTGCCTGCCCTTCGGCGGCAACAACGACGCCCTCAACGGGGAGAAACATCCGCCGCATGGCGAAATCGTCGGCGACCCGTGGACCCTCGTTGGCACGCGCACCTCCGGCGATGTCACCACCCTCTCCCTTTCCTTCTCGCCCACCGTCCGCAAAGGGCGCATCACAAAGGATCTCTCGCTCGTTGCGGGCCACAACGTCCTCTACTCCAGCCACACCATCGAGGGCTTCGCGGGACGCGCCCCGCTCGGCCACCACGCCACCCTCGCCATGCCGGAAAAGGAAGGCTCCGTGCGCATCGCCACCAGCCCATTCTCCTTCGGAATGACCTGCCCGGGCCTCTTCAGCGACCCGCGCCAGCGCGAATACCAAGCCCTCCTTCCGGGCACAAAATGGACCGACCTTTCCAAGGTCCCCTCCGCATGGAAGAACGCGCCGGACGCCGATCTCACCCGCATGCCAGCGCGCCAGGGCTACGCCGACCTCATCCAGATCAACAGCCAGCCATGGGACAAAACCGGCGGCCCCGCATGGACCACCGCCACCTATCCGGACGCCGGCTACGTCTGGTTCTCTCTCAAGGATCAGAGCGTCCTCCACAGCACCGTCTTCTGGATCGAGAACCACGGCCGCCACGGTCACCCATGGAACGGTCGCAACAACTGCCTCGGTCTCGAGGATGTCACCGCCCACTTCGCCGACGGCCTCGTTGCCTCCACGAGCGACAACGTGCTCACGAAAGAAGGCGTCCCCACCGCGCTCGAACTCTCCGCCACCAAACCCACCGTCGTGAATTACATCCAGGGCGTCGTCCGCATTCCGCCGGGATTTGAAAACGTCCAGAGCCTCCAGTTCAGCCCGGGCGAAGTCACCTTCCTCTCCACCACCGGCAAGCGCGTCACGGCGCCCGTTCGCCACGAATTCTTGAAGACCGGCAAACTCTGAGCCCCGCATCCGTCCACTCCCGCCCACCTCCCGCCCACCTCCCAAAGCCCATGAAAAAGCATCTCCCCGCATTCCTCTTCTGCCTCGCGGCCGTCCTGCTCACCAGCTGCGACAAGCCCGCGCAACCCGCATCCACACAGCCCGGCGCCGTCTCCACCAAAGGCACCATTGGCGTTTCGCTGCTCACGCTCGACAACCCCTTCTTCAAAACCATCGGCGACACCATCGCCGCCGAAGGCAGCAAGCACGGCTACACCACGATGCTGGTGAGCGGCGACAAGGACGTCGCCAAGCAGGGCAACCAGATCAAGGATTTCATCGTCAAAAAAGTCAGCGCCATCGTTTTGAGCCCGTGCGATTCCAAGTCCATCCTCCCCGTTATCCAGGAGGCAAACGCAGCCGGCATCCCCGTCTTCACCGTCGACATCCCCTGCAACGAACCCGGCGTCAAAATCGCCACCCAGATCGCCACTGACAACCTCGGCGGCGGCAAGGAAGCCGGCCTCGCCATGATCGAGGCCCTCGGCGAAGCGGGCGGCAAAATCGCCGTGCTCCACTTCAAACAAGTCGAATCCTGCCAGCTGCGCGTCCGCGGCTTCACCGATGTAATCAACGCTCACAACGCTTCCGGCAAGGCCCGCATCGACATCGTCGCCGAACTCGAAAGCGGCGGCGCCAAGGACGCAGGCTTCAAGGCAGCCGAAGACGTCCTCCAATCCCACGCCGATCTTCGCGGCATCTTCGCCATCAACGACCCCGCAGCACTCGGCGCTCGCGCCGCTCTCGAAAAAGCAGGCAAGGCCCAGCAGGTCCTCCTCATCGGCTTCGACGGACAACCCGAGGGCAAGCAGGCCATCAAGGATGGAAAGATCTACGCCGACCCCATCCAGTTCCCCGACAAAATGGGCGCACAAATCGTCGACTCCATCCTCCGCCATTCCAAGGGCGAGTCCCTTCCCCCCCAGATCCTCATCCCCACCAGCCTCTATCGGAAGGCCGATGCCGAGAAGGATCCCTCCCTCAAATAACCAAGCCATGAGCGACTCCAGTTTCCTCCACGCCCTCGTCGGCTCCATGTCCCAGGGCGCCGCGGGCAATCCCACCGTGGCCATGATCGAGGCCGCCTTCGCACACCACGGCCTCCACTGGCGCTACATCAACATGGAGGTCACACCGGAGGACCTCGCCACCGCCGTCCGCGGCGCCAAGGCCATGGGCTTCCGCGGCTTCAACTGCAGCCTCCCACACAAGGTCACCGTCATCCCCCATCTCGACGGCCTCGGCGAGTCCGCCGCCGCCATGGGCGCCGTCAACTGCGTGGTCCGCCGTGGCGACCAGCTCATCGGCGAGAACACCGACGGCAAAGGCTTCCTGCGCTCCCTCCAATCCCTCCAGGATCCCCGCGGAAAATCCGTCGTCCTCTTCGGCGCAGGCGGCGCGGCACGCGCCATCGCCGTCGAACTCGCACTCGCCGGCACCCGCAAAATCACCGTAGTCAACCGGGATCAAATCCGCGGCGCAGAACTCACCAACCTCCTGCGCGAGCGGCTTCACATCGACGCCGAATTTGTCCTCTGGAAAGGCGATTACACCGTGCCCGCCGACACCGATGTCGTCATCAACGGCACCTCCATCGGCCTCTACGATCCGGAGGCCCGCATCCCGCTCGACACCGCCTCGCTGCGTCCCGGCATGGTCGTCGCGGATGTCATCTTCAACCCCGTCCGCACACGCCTCCTCGCAGACGCCGCCGCCCGCGGCTGCCGCCCCCTCGACGGACTCGGCATGCTCGTCAACCAAGGCATCATCTGCGTCCACTACTGGACCGGCATCGAACCGGACGCAGCCGTCATGCGCGCCGCCCTCGAAGCCGCCATGGGCCTATGATCGACGCCCCCCCCCTTCTCCAGATGCGGGGGATCGTAAAGTCTTTCCCCGGTGTCAAAGCCCTGCGCGGAGTCGACCTCGAACTGCGCAAAGGCGAGGTGCTCGCTCTCCTCGGGGAAAACGGCGCCGGCAAAAGCACGCTCATGCGCATCCTCGGCGGCGCGCACAAAGCCGACGAAGGCTCCATCCTCATCGACGGCCGCGAGACCCCGTTTTCCTCCCCGCAGGATTCCCGCGCAGCCGGCATCGCCGTCATCTATCAGGAGTTCAACCTCGTGCCGGGCCTCACCGCCGTGGAGAACATCTTCCTCGGCCGCGAGACCACACGTGCCGGGCTCATCGACCAGCGCTCCGAACGCGCAAGCGCAGCCGCACTCTTCCAGCGTCTCGGCGCGGAAGTGGATCTCGACACGCCGTGCCGCCGCCTCACCACCGCCCAGCAGCAGCTCGTCGAAATCGCCAAGGCCCTCGCCTTCGACGCCCGCATCCTCGTGATGGATGAACCCTCCGCAGCCCTCACCTCCCACGAAGTCGCACGCCTCTTCGAAATCATCCGCGACCTCCGCTCCCAAGGCATCAGCATCATCTACATCAGCCACCGCCTCGACGAAGTCTTCACCATCACCGACCGCGTCACCGTCCTCCGCGACGGACGCCACGTCGGCGGACGCCCCACCGCCGAAATCACGCGCTCCCAGATGATCGAGCTCATGGTCGGCCGCGAACTCACCGACGAATTCCCCAGACGCTCCACCACCCCGGGCCCCGTCCGCCTCGAAGTCTCCGGCCTGCGCCGCGGCCGCGCCGTGCGCGACGTCTCCTTCTCCGTGCGCCGCGGCGAAATCCTCGCACTCACGGGCCTCGTCGGTGCAGGCCGCACGGAAACCGTCCGCCTCCTCTTCGGCGCGGATCCACGCGAGGCCGGCGAGATCCGTCTCGATGGCAGACTCCTCGCCATCCGATCCCCTTCCGACGCCATCGCCGCGGGCATCGGGCTCCTCACGGAAGACCGCAAAATGCAGGGCCTCGTCCTCGGACATTCCGTGCGCGAGAACTTCGGCCTCCCCAACCTCGAACGTCTTTCCACCAACGGCTTCGTTCAAATGGGCGCCGAACGCGCCGAGTTCGCACGCTACGTCGAACAGCTCCAGATCAAGATCCCGGACCAGGAGCAGCGCGCAGGCAACCTCTCCGGCGGCAACCAGCAGAAGGTCGTCCTCGCCAAGTGGCTCGCTCGCAACTGCGAGGTCCTCATCTTTGACGAACCCACCCGCGGCATCGATGTCGGCGCAAAATTCGAGATCTACCTCCTCATGAACGCACTCGTCGCCGCGGGAAAATCCGTCGTCATGATCAGCTCCGAACTTCCCGAAGTCCTCGGCATGGCCGACCGGATCCTCGTCCTCCACGAAGGCCATGTCACCGGCGAGATCGCCGATGCGCGCTCCGCCACCCAGGAACAGGTGATGCGCCTCGCCATCGCCTGACACTCGCCCGCCCAAAGCTCCCCCACCGATCAGCCCCCGGCTCCCGCAGCACTGCTCCGCTTATGAAACCAGCCCGCTTCCTCGCCGACTACGGCATGGTCCTCGTGCTCGCGCTCCTGTGCGCACTGTTCAGCGCGCTCACCTTCAGCGACCAGACCCCCACCGGCGAAGCCGCCGCCACACAGGTCGCTTCCCTGCTCCATCAGCAGTTCGGCCAGAACCCGCGCGTCCTCGTCGCCGTCCGCGACCAACCCGACGACGCAGCCTACGCCGCTGCACTCCAGCGCCTCCTCAGCGCACCCGGCGCGCAGCCGGCCACCATCATCAAAGGTGAGCCGAAGGATGCGCGCGAAGCGCTCCAGCGCATCGCTGCTGCCGGCAGCCGCCTCGACGCCATCGCCTGCACCCAGGCCACCGGAGCGTGGCTCGTGTTCTCGGAACTCAAGACCGACTTCCCCGCACTCGGCGAACCACGCGTCATCACGCCGCGCAGTTACCGATGGCCCAACTTTCTCAAGACGGAGAACCTGCTCAACATCGCCAACCAGATCGCCGTCATCGCCATCGTCGCCATCGGCATGACCATGGTCATCATCACCGGCGGCATCGACCTCTCCGTCGGCAGCCTCCTCGCTCTCTCCGCCGTCCTCACCGCACGCTTCATCCGCGACTTCGCCGGCGGCACCTCCGCCTCCCCTGCCGCCATGCTCCTCGCCTGCATCGCCGCCATCGTCCTCTGCGGCGCAGTCGGCGCGTTCTCCGGCACCATGATCACCCGCTTCGCCATCCCCCCCTTCATCGTCACCCTCGCCATGATGCTCGTCGGCAGCGGCCTCGCCTACATCCTCGCCAAGGGACAGTCCATCTACCAAATCCCCGAATCCTTTGTCTGGCTGGGCCGCGGCGCCGATCTCTTCAACCTCCCCAACGCCGTCCTCCTCATGGCGATCCTCTACGGCCTCGCGCACATCCTCATGAGCCGCATGAAACTTGGCCGCCACCTCTATGCGGTCGGCGGCAACAGCGAGGCCGCACGTCTCTCCGGCGTCCCGGTGAAGCGCGTGCTCCTCTTCGCCTACATCGCGAGCGCCGTGCTCGCAGGCCTCGGCGGCGTCATCATGGCATCCCAGCTCAAGAGCGGATCCCCCACCTACGGCGGCATGTACGAACTCTACGTCATCGCTGCTGTCGTCGTCGGCGGCACCAGCCTCAGCGGCGGAGAAGGCCGCATGTTTGGAACCCTCGCAGGCGCGTTCACCATCGCCGTCATCCAGAACGGCATGAACCTCACCAACGTGGAAAGCTATACACAAAAAGTCGTCCTCGGCCTCGTCATCCTCGGCGCCGTCCTCGTAGACAAAGCGCGCCGCACCCGCTGATCATGCCCGCTCCCCACATCCTCTCCTGCGGCGAAGTCCTCTGGGACCTCTTCCCAGACGGCCCCTGCTTCGGCGGTGCCCCGGCCAACTTCGCCTGCCACGCCGCACTCCTTGGCGCCAGCGTCACCATGCTCAGCGCCGTCGGAAAAGACGCCCGCGGCTCAGAGGCCCTCGCCATCCTGAAGCGCTTCGGCATCGACACCGCTCTCGTCCAATCCCTTGCCAACGCACCCACCGGCACCGTAGGCGTCGCCGTCGATACGGCCGGCAAGCCCACCTTCGAGATCCACGCCAACTCCGCATGGGACCACCTCTCATGGGAGGACGCACTCGAGCAAAAACTCGCCAAAGTCGACGCCGTCTACTTCGGAACCCTCGGCCAGCGCAACTCCCAATCCCGCGCCACCATCCATCAAGTGCTCCGCACAGCAGCCTCCCGCGCCATCCCGCGCGTGCTCGATATCAACCTCCGACGCCCTTTCTACGACGACGCACTCCTGCGCGATTCCATCGCCCTCGCCACCATCCTCAAGCTCAGCGCCGAGGAACTCCCGGAAGTCGCAGCCGCCTGCTCCATCCCCATCGCCCCATCCACGGAAACCACCCTCCACCACCTGCGATCACACCTCGGGCTCGAAGCCATCGTCATGACCCGTGGTGCGGACGGCGCGCTCATGGTTTCCGCTGCGGGCACCTTCGAACAACCGGGCATACCCACCGTGGTCGTCGACACCGTCGGCGCCGGGGACTCCTTCACCGCTGCTTTCGTCCTCGGTTTCCTCAGCGGCCATCCGCCGGCAGCCATCCTTCGCCACGCCTGTGAAACCGCTTCCGCTGCCTGCTCCCATGCGGGTGGCGTACCAGTTCCCGCCGGATCGAAAACCCCGCAAACCCACGCACAATAAAACTGCTTCACGGCCCCGGCTTTTTCCCCTTGCGAGAGAGGGCCGCGCTTCCATAGTCGCGCCGGTGAATGCACATGACACACCCTCGATCACCTCGGACCACCAGGTGATGTTCTTCGACACCGACTGCGCCGCCGTGGTGCACAACATCGCCTACCTCAGGATCATTGAGGTGGCGCGCACCCTGCTGGCCGAGCAGCTCGGCATGGGGCTCGTGGCCATGGCTCAATCCCAGCTCTACCCCGTGGTCGTCCGCACAGAAATCGATTACCGCCGCCCCGCACGGCTCGGCGATCAACTCCGCACACACGGCCGCCTCGATTCCGTCGAACGCTCCCGCTTCTGGTGCCGCTTCGAGGTCCACCGCCCCGCCGATGGCACCCTTCTCGCCACCGCACGCCAAATGCTCGCCCTCGTGCAAATGCCCTCCGGACGCCCCGCCCGCCTGCCAGCCGACTGGCCCGTGCGCTTCGCCCACCTCTGCCCGGAATAAAATTGCCCGCGCCCTGCGTCCACAGTAGGTTCCCCCCCTGAAAGGCTCTCTCTTATGCTCGAACTCGAGGTTTATTCCACCGGAGTCCGCGAGACGGCAAAAGTCCTCGCCTTGGATCGCGAACTCTCCGTCGTCCCGGGTCTGCGGTACAAAATCGACCCCAACCACAGCCTCGTTTATCTCGAACTCGAAGCCCCCACGCTCACCGTCACTCAAGTCCGCGAGGTCTTCCGCCGCTGTGGCATGGAGCCACGCATCGTCGGCGCTATTCCACCGGCCATGAACCCAGGCACCAAGACCCAGCGCCTCAGCAACTGATTGATCAGCGGCCTCCCCCGCCGCACACGCCGAACGCCTTCCAGCCATGATCCGCTCCATAGGCAGCTTCGCGCTGGGCATTTTCCATTACGCAGGGGAACTCGCACTCCTCGCCGCCGAAACCGCCCGCTCCCTCTGGTCGGCCCCCGTGCGCTGGAGACTCTGCCTGCGCCAGATCGCCGAGGTCGGCTTCCGCTCCCAGATGGTCGTCATCGTCACCGGCGGATTCACCGGCGCCGTTTTCGCCGCCCAGACTTATTTCCAATTCCACCGCATCGGCATGGAATCCGCCGTCGGCGCAGTCGTCGCCGTGTCCATGTTCCGCGAACTCGGCCCTGTCCTCACCGGCCTCATGGTCGCCGGACGCGTCGGCGCCTCCATCGCCGCTGAAATCGGCACCATGAAGGTGACCGAACAGGTCGATGCTCTGCGCTCACTCGGCGTCCATCCCATCGACTACCTCGTCGTCCCTCGCTTCCTCGCCCTGATCTTCTCCATGCCCGTGCTCGTCGCCGAATGCTGCGCACTCGGCATCCTCTCCGCAGTCCTCGTCGGCACCAAGGTTCTCGGCATCCCCCAAGCCTATTTCCTCAACACCATGGTCAAGTTCACCGGCAGTCGCGACATCAAGATGGCTCTCACCAAGGGCTTCGTGTTCGGCCTCATCGTCGTCTTCGTCAGCTGCCACCAAGGCCTCAACGCAAAGGACGGCGCCGTCGGCGTCGGCCGCGCCCCCACCGAGGCCGTCGTCAACTCCTCCCTCCTCATCCTCATCATCAACTTCTTCCTCTCCTTCGCCCTCAACATCGTCTACCCCGCAGGCGTTTGACGTGATCGCTGTCCATCAACTCCACAAAACCCTCGGCCGCCAGGACGTCCTGCGCGGCGTCGATCTCGCCATCCCCACCGGCCAAACCTGCGTCGTCCTCGGTCGCTCAGGCTGCGGAAAAAGCGTCCTCCTCAAACACTTCGTCGGCCTCCTCCAACCCACCAGCGGCCGCGTCCTGATCGACGGCAAGGACATCGCCCACCTCCCAGAACGCCAGCTCGGCCCCATCCGTAGAAAAATCGGCATCCTCTTCCAAAGCGGCGCCCTCTTCGACTCCCTCACAGTCGAAGACAACATCGCCTTCCCCCTTCGCGAGGCCGGTATCCGCGACCCCGCGCTCCTCGCAGAAAAAGTCGCGGAAGCCCTCGAGATGGTCGGCCTCGCCGGCGAACAGAAGAAGATGCCCGAAAATCTCAGCGGCGGCATGCGCAAACGGGTCGGCCTCGCGCGCACCATCGTCGGCAGACCCGCCTGCCTGCTCTACGACGAACCCACCACAGGTCTCGATCCCGTCGCCACCGACTCCATCAACCACCTCATCCGCCGTTTGCAAAAGCGCCTCTCCATCACCTCGGTGGTTGTCACGCACGACATGAAGACCGCCTACCACACCGCCGACAGCGTCGTCTTCCTTCACGAAGGCCGCGTCTATTTCCAAGGCACCCCGGCAGAACTGCGCGACTCCAAGGACAGCATCCTGCGCGACTTCATCGACGGCCGGTCCGGCGAATCCTCCTGAACCCGCCACGCTTCTCCAAACCACCCAACCCCACTCCGACTCTCCATCCCATGGGCGAACGTAAAAATCTCGAACTCCTCGTCGGCCTCTTTGTCCTCGTCGGCTGCGGCGTGATCGCCTCCCTCGTGATCACCTTCGGCAGGCTCGGTCAGGGCCTCAGCAATTACTACCCCCTCCGCGTTGAATTCCCCAACGCAGGCGGCTTGGTCAAGGACTCGGATGTGGTGCTCGCCGGCGCCCGCATCGGCTTCGTCAGCGAAGCCCCGAAACTCACGGGCAGCTCCTACGTCGTGGAGGTGAAGCTCAACATCCACGAGCACATCCGGATCCCGCGCAAATCGAACTTCCTCGTCGGCAGCTCCGGCCTCATGGGGGACCGCTTTGTCGATGTCGTCCCCATGCCCGGCTTCGACCCCAACGACCTCGCACAACCAGACGAACTCATCCGCGGCTCACGCGGCGCTGGCATCGAGGACCTCACCACCAAGGGTGCCCTTGTCATGGACCAGCTCATCGCTGAACTGGACGAAATCAAGAAGATGACGTCCGCCATCAACCACCGCCTCCTCCACGAGGAAAACCTCAAGAATCTTGAGGAATCCATCAACAACCTCCGATCCACCACCACCGCCCTCTCCGAAGGCACCAAACGTCTGGAACCCGTTCTCACCAACGCCGGCAAAGCCGTCGATTCCGCAAAGGATCTCGTCGACTCCGGAAAAGAACTCGTCGATTCAGGCAAGGCGCTCGTCAAAAAAGCCGGCGATGGCCCCGGCCCGCTCGGCACTCTCCTCTCCGACCGCCAAGCCTCCGAGGATCTCAAGGCTTTCCTCTACAACCTCCGAAAGTCCGGCCCCCTCTTCTACAAGGACCGCCCGCTGCCCCCCACTGCTTCGCAGCCCGAGCCGGCACCTCCCGCCAAAAAAACCACCCGCTGAAGGGCCGAGGCTGGTCCTTGGACGCAGGTCCGGCGCGCCCAGATCTCAGTGGATGGCGGCGTCACCCACACCACGATGGAGACCAGGGACTGGTCCGGGAGTTCTTTGTGTGCGCGGCTGACGACGCCGACATCCTGCCTGAGGCACCTCTCGTTTAAGCCTCAATGCGGCGATGAAAACTTGTCGGATCTGATGTGAGTTTCTGTGGAAACGGAATTTGCAGCTTAAAATCATCCCGTTTCAGTCTCACCCGTTGGGAGAGTCTCTTTCAGCGATCTTCAAAGTCGGTAACGCCAGGGCTGTTACCCTCAAGTACCCAGGCACTGATAGGACTCAGCAGTCGCCTGAACCCGGAGAGTTCCCAATGGCCCACGGAACGCTCTGAATGCACGGACCACACAACAGACTCTCAACCCCCTCATCCCCCCATTCCTTCCGTGCCTGGATTCCATGGGCCGCCCATTCACGTTTTAGGGTTAAGGGCACAAAAAAAGGGACCCCGATGGCGGGGTCTCCTTAAGCTGTTCGTTTTCCGATGGGGGACCTTGAAAAATCAACCTTCTGGCCAAAGGCCAGAGGGTTGAGGGCTAAGATCCAACGGCCTTCGCCAAAAGTCGCTCGATAGGTGAGTTAGAGGTTGCCCTCGTACTCCACCAAGCGCTGCAGCGCCTCAAGAAAGTCGCGGAAAGCGGGTGCCGGCAGCATAATAGTATCCCTCCGGCCTCCCACATCTTCCGTGATCTTCAGAAAACGCCCACGCTGGTTCTCCTTCAAATCGAGGAAGAACATTTTCCTGTCGATCAGGACTTTCTCCGAGGCAATCGGCTCGGACCCCATACGCTCCCCTGAGTTCTGGTTCATGATAGTTACACTCGATTACTTAATGATCCCGCCCGAGGACCGGGGTCCTCCACTGCGGAGGCGTCATGCTAAGGAGGATTCGCCCCGGAGCAATACACAAGATCAGAAATCTTCCACCCCCCCTCAGGGCACCTCCCCATCCTCCGCCCCCACCTAAGATTCGTTTTCCACCATCCCGCCGGCCTCAGCGCAATCCCACCGCTTTCCGTACCCGCTCCATCGTGCGCACCGCCTGCTCCCGCGCCTTCCCCGCACCCTCACGGAGAACCCGTTCCACCTCTCCCAATTCCCCGGCCAATTCCGCCCGGCGCCGCCGCATCGGCCCGAAATACTCCCACATCGCCTCAAAAAGCCTCTTCTTCAGGTCGCCGTATCCCACCCCACCCCTCCTAAAATCGGCCTCCATCCCCTGCACGGCCTCCTCCGGCGCAAAAAGCCGGTACAAGCCGACAATGGCCGAACCCTCAGGGTTCTTGGGCTCCTCCACAGGCGTCGAGTCCGTGACGATCCCCATGATCTTTTTTCGCAGAGCTTTTTCCTCCAGAAAAATCTCCACCGCGTTCTGGTAGCTCTTGCTCATCTTGCGCCCATCAAGACCGGGCACCGTCTGCACCGCCTCCTGGATACTCGCCTCCGGCACCACAAACACGGAACCGAACAGCCCGTTCATCTTCTGCGCCAAGTCCCGGGTCACCTCCACGTGCTGCTTCTGATCGCGCCCGACCGGCACCACGTTGCTGTCGTACAAGAGAATGTCCGCCGCCATCAGCACCGGATACGCAAACAGCCCATGCGACGGCACCTTCTCCTTCGCAAGATGATCCTTGTAAGCGTGGCAGTTCTCCAGCATCGGCATCGGCGTCACGCAGCTCAGGATCCAAGCCAGCTCCGTCACCTCCGGCACATCGCTCTGCCGGAAAAGCACCGCCCGGCTCGGATCCAGCCCGCACGCGAGGAAATCCAGCGCGATCCCGAGACTGTGCTCTCTCAGCATCCGCGCATCGTGCACCGTCGTGAGCGCGTGATAATCCGCGATGAAGTAGTACGCCTCACCCCGCTCCTGCCACTCAATCGCAGGCCGCATCATTCCAAAGTAATTGCCGATATGCGGCATGCCGGTCGGCTTGATGCCGGAGAGAATGCGGGGCGCAGCCATAAGCGAAGGGGCGGCACCATTGGCTCCCGCAGCTGCACTGTCAAGCGCACGGCACCCTCCCTGCCGCGCGCATCTCAAATCAATTCAATAGGGACAGGCAAAGTGTCCTCCCTCAATCTCCGCCCCCGCCGCACTCCGGCTCTACAACACAGGCGCAATCCGCTTTTGATCGCACCACCCAGCGCACCGCCCCTCCGTCAACAGCTCAACGCCGCGCAGCTTTGACCCTCAAGTTCGCCACCGTCTCCGGCGGAACCCGCAGACTTCCAGTGCCTGTCCCCAAGAAAATGTCCGGCTTAGGGGTCCCGTGAAAATCGCTGCCGCCCGTCGCCACAAGACCGTAGCGTTCTGCCAGCGCAAGATAGAAGGCAGACATCTCGGCGGTGTGTCGGCTGTACCATACCTCCATCCCACCAAGACCGGCAGCGCAGAGACCCCGGACAATCTCCTCCAAATGCGAGTCCGACGCCGGCTTCAACTGGTAGGGATGCGCAAGGACCGGCACTCCACCAGCAGCCTTAATCACCCGAATGGCCTCCGCCGGTTCAATCCGGGCTTGCGCCACATAGGCGGGACGCCCGCGATCGAGCCAGCGGGCGAAGGCGTCGTCGACGCTTTGTGCATATCCCTTGGCCACCATCACCTGCGCAATGTGCGGACGCCCGATACTCGATCCCCGGCTGGCCGCGAGCACCTCCTCCATCGTCATCTCAAACCCCAATCCCCGAAGCGCTTCAACGATCCTCGGATTCCGCGTGTTCCTTCTCGCGCGCATCTCCTCCAGCGCGGAAAGAAGCTCCCCGTTCTCCGGATCAATCAGGTACCCAAGCAGATGCATCGTCCCGGGCGAATACTCCGCCGAAAACTCAACTCCCGGGATGATCTCCACCAAACCCGTTGCCGCAGCCGCATCCCGGGCGGCAGCAAGTCCGTCGATAGTGTCGTGATCCGTAATCCCAAGAACCTTCACGCCAGCAGCAGCCGCGAGCGCGACCAACTCTGCAGGGGACAGACTCCCATCAGACGCCGTGGTGTGCGAGTGCAGGTCGATCATCGCATCAAAGCAAGGCGTTGCCCTGGGGGAACTGGATCGCCGAAATCTTCTCCGCCATATCCCGCTGGGCGGCGAAAACCATTTCTACCGTGGCAATACGGCTGTGCCGCGCATGCAGCGACACAGCAGGCCCCAGCGATCTCCCCCCCACATAGGCATTCAACGGGCGCTTCTCACCCCCAACCGAACGCAAAGTGACATCGGCTTCCGGAGAAAGAAGCGCGCTCTTCCATCCCGGTGGGCTCATCACGTTGGAGCCCGCAAGAATCCATCCCGGCGTGTCCGCTAAAAGCGGCGCAACCCCCATGGACCGGGCGTAAGCGGTCGAACCCGCAGCAGTGCAGACCAGCGCTCCATCCGCCACCAATTTTGGAATCCGCACCTGGCCGTTCACCTGCACCTCCAGCCATGCCGACTGACTCGTGCTCCGCTCCACCCATGCATCGTTGAAAGCCAAATCCGTCTGGCGACTTCCATCGGGCGCCTCCGACTCAATGTAGAGCATCGGCATCAACCGAATCACGAACTCCGTCTGCGGCATCGCTTCAGCAGGCACAACGTCTGGCTCGTTGAGAAGAAAGCCGAGGTGCCCCTGATTCACCCCGATGAATGGGATCCGCTTGCGCCAGTGCTCATGGATCGCCCGCAGCATCGTCCCATCTCCACCCAAAACCAAAATACCCGCAGGGTTCTCGCGGTCCTCCCACTGCCGGTAAGTCGCTGCAAGAGCCATGGCCCGCGCGTTGCGCTCATCAGCAAAAATTAGAAGACGCGGATGCTCAAGGAACCAACGTGTCCTTTGCGCAGGAATGCGCCCCCGATAAAGGCCGTACCGTTCGATGTACGCACCCACCTCAGCCGTCACGAGCGGCGCGTACCCAAGACGCTTGAAGATCCTTTCTCGGATCTGCGAACTCGCGCTGAACTCAAGCGGTGAAAGCCTGATCAACTGGTTCATCGGAGGAAGATCTGCAGCCTCAACCTCGTATCCCTCGCGGGCCATGATGCAAAACTTCAGCGTCCGCCACATCTCGCGCCCTCGCTCCCAATAAAGGTGGATGGGCGACTGCTCCTTTCCACCGCCCTTGCTTAGGTCGGAACCGATGACGTGCCAGAGCTCCCCCAAATGACCGTAACGCGACTCGAAAACATCGTTCGTCGTGAACGCGGCCGATTCGAGGTCAAACAAGTCCACCTCCACCTTCGGAATGCCGCGAAAGGTGATATCCGTCAGTGCCGCCCGATGCCATGGCTCCACATCGTTGGTCGTCGGCTTGTCAGGACGGGGCCCGCACGGGACCACGAGAATCTGATCAAAGTGCGGCACAAGCGCCTCGACCACCGTTCGGTGATGGATGCCCGGGGGGTTGAAGCTCCCTCCAAAAATCGCAATTCGTGGACGCACTTTTTGTCCTTACACGGCCAATTAAACAACTGTCAATGCCATGGCCTGCCCAAACCTTTCCCATCCTCTCCCTTCTTGGAACGTCTGCAAATGGGGGAGCCGATGGGGGCGTTCCCCATGAATAGCGTTGCAAACCCCTCCATCGCTCCGGAGGCTCTTTGCACATGGCTCGCACCACCCTGAGCTACTCGGTCGCAGACCAGAGTTTCCGCCACGGCAAATCGCTCGGCGTCCCCCACCTCGCCCTCCAACTCGGCAACGCACTCGCACACTCCGGCCGCTTCGACTCCCTCACCTTCCTCGCGAACTCCGAGCTCGCAGACTCCCTGCCAGCCGGCATCCCCATGCGATCCTGCGACTGGGCGGCCGGCAGGCGCGCAAGCCGCATCCTCTGGGACCAATGGGGCTGCTACGAAACCGCACAGCGCACCCGCAACACATGGCTCCTTCTGCCAAAAGGCTTCGCGTCCTTCCTGCGCCGTCCGCCCATGCGCCTCGCCGCTTACGTCCACGATGCCGTGCATTCCTTCTACGCCAGCAAACACCCGCGCGCCCTCCCGCGCCTTGAACTCCACTACTTCCAGCGCTCGCTCCGGGCAACGCTGCAAACGGCGGACGTGGTGTTCACCAACACCGAATTCACCCGCTCCGAAGTGCTCCGGCTCGCACGCGAATGGGACATCCCCGCGCCGCGCACCCTTGTGGCCGGCATCGGCTTCACACCGCCGCCGGATCCCGCGCCGCAGAAGGAGGACCAGCTCGTCGTGCTCGTAAGCCCCTACCCGCACAAACGCAGCACCCAAGCCCTCTCATGGATCGCCCGCTGGCAGCAGCAGTCCGGCTACACCGGCAGAGTGCATGTCGTAGGCAGCCTCCCGCCAGACGCCGCACCCCCCTCCGACGCCGGATGGCAGCTGCACACCCGCCTTTCCACACTCCAATTCCACCACCTCCTTCGCAGCTCCCGCGCCCTGTTTTATTTCTCGGAATACGAGGGCTTCGGCATGCCGCCGGTCGAGGCAGTGCTCGCGGGCGCATGCCCCGTCTTTTCAAGCACCAAAGCCACCTGCGAGGTGATGCAGGAATGTGGACGCAGCTTCTCCAACGACGATTTCCAAGGCTTCTGCACCGCCACAGAATCCGCACTGCAAACGCCCGTCGCAGAACTCCGCACATGGGCGGACCAGCTCCTGCTCCGTCACAACTGGACGCGCACCACTGCAACCGTCGCCGACGCCCTCGCCGCGGTTCCGCGCTGAGCCGCTCCTACTCGAGCCTGTACGGCTCCCAAAAGTCCCGCCCCGCCACGCGCCCAAGCGCCGCGGCCGTTCCCACGGGTGTGCTCGGTGGACGGCCCACCGTGAACGTGAGGCGCGTGTAATCACCTCCCACGCCGTTGCGCCCGGTCGTCGCCAGGGTGCTCGTGGGCTTGAGATAACGCCGCACGGTCTCCCATGGCACCACGGTTCCCTTCGGTTCTCCGGACTCGAACGCGTACTTTTCCAAAGCCGCCTCAAGGAGCCGCATGTCGTCCATGATCCAGCTCGCCTGATGCGATTTCTTCGCACGCTGCACACGCGGCAGCACCACTCCCAGCAGCAGCACCGCCGCCGTCAGCGCCACCCATGTGTCCACCCGCATGCATGCCGCACGCAACCACTGCGCCATCACTCGTAACGGTCCTGCTCCTGATTGGGTCTCCATGCTTCTCCTTCGGTTTCGACGCCCCGCATTCTCCGGGACACGTGAAGTCTGACCGCTCCCATCCACACAACGCCATCGGGATGAAAGTGCCCGGACACCTCAGCGGCACAACTTCACCCAATCTCCCGCACTCGGAATCCGGCCTCAGCTGAAATAATCGACTCCGCCCTCAAACAGCGGCTGCAGCTTGTTTCCGGGGATGTTCACCGCCACGTGCGCACCGCGCCGCTCCGTGTGCCCCATCTTCCCAAGAACCCGTCCGCACGGACTCGTGATCGATTCCACCGCCTCCACGGAACCGTTCGGATTGAACCCGATCGCATTCGAGGGACGCCCGCCCGCATCGCAGTATTGGAACGCCACCTGCCCGTTGCGCACCAACTCCGTCATCACCTCCGGCGACGCAACGAAACGCCCCTCGCCATGCGAAAGCGGAATCGTGTGCACCTCTCCCACCTCCATCCGCGAAAGCCATGGCGAGAGAACGGATACCACACGCGTGTGCGCGTACCGCGACAAATGCCGCCCGATGGTGTTGTGAAAGAGCGTCGGCGCCGCAGCGTCCACGTCCCGGATCTCGCCAAAGGGCACCAACCCCAGCTTGATCAACGCTTGGAACCCGTTGCAGATCCCAAGCGCAAGCCCGTCCCGCTGCCGCAGCAACTCCATCGTCGCATCCCGCACCACCGGCGCCTTGAACACCGCCGCGATGAACTTCCCGGAACCGTCCGGCTCGTCCCCGGCTGAGAAACCGCCCGGAAGCATCAGGATCTGCGATCGACGGATCGCGGCCGCAAGCGCACCGAGCGATTCCGATAGCGCAGACGATCCGATATTCCGCAGCACAAGGATCTCCGGTTCCGCACCCGCCTCGCGGAATGCACGCGCCGTGTCGTACTCGCAGTTGCTCCCGGGAAACACCGGGATGATCACCCGCGGACGCCCCACCCGCGCCGATCCGCGCGCCGAGGAGCGCGTCCGGAACTCGATCACCGCCGGCTCCCCTGCAGGCTCGACGGCACGTGTCGGAAACACGGTCTCCAACACCCCCTCATGCGCAGCGAGGAGATCCGCGACGGACACCGCACCCCCGGTCCACGCGATCTGCGGCGCCACGGTCGTGCGACCCAGCACACGATGCGGCAGCGTCCCGAGATCCTGCGTGGAAGCCACTTCCAGAACCAACGATCCAGGACTCGTCACGAGGAAGTCCGCGTCAGGCGCTTCCTGAAGCGTGACGCCGATCTGGTTTCCAAAGCTCATCCGGGCCAGTGCATGGCCCACTCCGCCCTGACGAACAGCCGCCGCCGCGCGCACCTTCCCGGCGCGCATGAGCGCGTGCACCGCCACCCACCTTTCGCGGGCCACAGTCATGTCTGGCAGCAACGCATCCGTCCGCGGAACCTCGATGAGCACCACCTCCGAACCCGCCGCCTTGAACTCGGCGGAGACCACCTGCGACGCCTTCCCGGGCACAATCGCGAAGGACACCAGTGTCGGCGGCACATCCAGATCCTTGAACGATCCCGACATGCTGTCCTTCCCACCAATCGCCGCCGTGCCGAAGGCCATCTGCGCTTCAAAAGCCCCCAGCAACGCCACCAGCGGCTTGCCCCAGCGCGCAGGATCGTTCCCGAGCTTCTCAAAATATTCCTGCAGCGTGAGACGCGCCCGCGCCGGATCGCCCCCCGCCGCCGTCAACCGCGCCAGCGATTCCACCACCGCGCACACCGCGCCGTGACCCGGCGACCACTGCGCCACCTCTGGATGAAATCCGTAGGCCATGATCGTGCAGACGTCCGTGGATCCTGAAAGCACGGGGATCTTCGCCGCCATGGCCTCCTGCGGAGTCGTCTGCGTCGCCCCGCCGAACGGATGCAGAACCGTGCCCGCACCGATCGATGCATCAAAGCGCTCCACCAGCCCGCGCTGGCCCGCCTGGGGAAGCGCAGACATCGCACGCAAAAACTCTGCGGCACCGGGCCGTCCGTCCGTCCGGAAGGGATGATTCACGGGATCCGGCGCCGCGACCCGCGCGGAGGCCTCCTGCGTGACGCCGTTCGTATCAAGAAAAGCGCGGGACACATCCACCACGCGCTGGCCCTGCCATTCCATCACGAGTCGGCCGGTGTCCGTCACATCGGCCACGAGCACCGCCTCCAGATTCTCCCGAGCCGACGCTGCGAGAAAGGCCGCCACGTCCTTCGGATCTAGCACCACCGCCATGCGCTCCTGCGATTCCGAAAGCGCGATCTCCGTGCCGTCGAGCCCGTCGTACTTCAGTGGAACGCGATCCAGATGGATGTGAAGCGAGGGCGCGAGTTCGCCGATCGCCACCGACACGCCACCGGCTCCGAAGTCGTTGCAGCGCTTGATGAGCGCGCTCACCGCCTCATCGCGGAACAGGCGCTGCAGCTTGCGTTCCGTGGGCGCATCGCCTTTCTGAACCTCCGCCGAATTCTGCAGCGCAGTCTCCGTGTGCTCCTTGGAAGAACCCGTCGCGCCACCCACGCCATCGCGCCCAGTGCGTCCGCCGACGAGCACGATCACATCGCCCGGCACTGGTGCCTCGCGGCGCACGCATCGACGCGGCCCCGCGGCCACCACAGCGCCGATCTCCATCCGCTTGGCGACATAGCCGGGATGGTAATGCTCCGACACCAGACCCGTCGCGAGTCCGATCTGGTTGCCGTACGAAGAGTACCCGGCCGCCGCGCCTGTGGTGATCTTGCGCTGGGGCAGCTTGCCCGGAAGAGTCTTCTCGTAGGGAGTCAGCGGATCCGCCGCGCCCGTCACCCGCATGGCCTGGTACACGTACGAACGTCCGGAGAGCGGATCCCGGATCGCGCCACCGAGACAGGTGGCCGCGCCGCCGAAGGGCTCGATCTCGGTGGGATGGTTGTGCGTCTCGTTCTTGAACATCACCAGCCACTCCTCCGTGCGGCCGTCGATCTCCACCGGCACAACGATGGACGCCGCATTGACCTCCTCAGACTCCTCAAGGTCGTCCAGCGCCCCGGTGCGCTTCAACTCACGCCCCGCGAGGGTCGCGACATCCATGAGGCACACCGGTTTCCCTCCGCGCCCCAACCCAAGGCGCACCTGCTGATAATGCTCCCATCCCCTGCGGAACGGCTCCAGCAAAGGCGAGGGCTCGAACTCCACCGCCTTCAACTCCGCAAGGAACGTGGTGTGCCGGCAGTGATCCGACCAATAGGTGTCCAGCACCTTGATCTCCGTCAGCGTCGGCACCCGTCCAGCATCGTTCCGGAAATGCGTCTGGCAAAACGCGAGGTCCGCCTCCGACATCGCCAGCCCCAGCTCCCGACGCAGCGCCGCCAGACCCGCGGAATCCTTTTCCAAAAAACCCTCCAGAACCGGCACGGCAGCGGGCGCGGGCGCGGTGCGCCTCAACGATGCAGGCCGCTCCAACGAAGCCTCCCGGGAATCGACCGGATTGATGAGGTACGTCTTGATGCGTGCGAGATCCGCAGCGCTGAGCCCACCCGAGACCACATACACGCGCGCCGCAGCCACCACCGGCCTCTCACCGCCGCCCACAATCTGGAGGCACTGCGCCGCAGAATCGGCCCGCTGATCGAACTGACCCGGCAGATATTCCACCGCGAAAACGCTCTCGCCAGCCGCCACAGGGAAGCTCTCCGCATGGACATCGTCCACGGGCGGCTCAGCGAACACCGTGCCCACAGCCCGCTCCAGTGCAGCGTCCTCGAGCCCCTCGACATCGTACCGCTGCAGGATCCGCAGACCCTCGATCGCGGGCAGGTGGAGCGAATCACGCAGGTCACGCAACAGGTGCCCGGCTTCGGATCGGAACGCAGGCTTCTTCTCGACAAAAAGGCGCTTCATGGAAAACCCCCACCTTGTTCCGCGGCTCCGGCGAGGGCAAGGAGATGCTGCCCCAGACCACAGCCTCCACACCGCCGCGTGGACATCGCTCGTCCGTTCCAGAACCGCCGCCTTCCTCCGCCCGGCACTCCTCCGTCTCCACTGGTCCGTTGACTGACCATCGGGACGCGATAGGAATACCGATCACCCCCTCCCCACCCCGCATGCGCCCCACCCTCCTCCTCCCCGCGTTCGTGTCCCTACTTGCGCTGGTCTCCCCTGCGTCCTCCTTTGCGGCGGATCTTTCGAAACTCAACATCGTCGAACTCGCTGAGAATGACGCGCCCGCCGACCTCGCCGCACTCCCGGCACTGGTGAAGGCGATGCGTGCGCGGCCGATGACCACCGAAACGCCCGGCCCGGTCTTCCGCCTCAGCAACCTCGACTTCCTCGGAGCCAAGCGCCGAGAGAAGCTCGATCTCTACATCGCGCACGGCCCGGAACGTCAGGACCGACCCGCCGTCCTCTTCATCCATGGCGGCGGATTCACCGGAGGCGACAAGGCCGAGTACCGTTCCGCGAGTGTGAGCGCCGACATGGCCCGCGCGGGTTACGTGGTGGTGAGCTGCAACTATGTGCTCGGCTCCAAAACGACCCCGGGCGTCTGGCCGCAGAACATCCACGACTGCCGGCAGGCCGTCCGCTGGATGCGCCAACACGCACGCGAACTCGGCATCAATCCCGACAAAATCGCCGTCGCAGGCGGATCCGCGGGCGGTTACCTCGCACTCATGGTGGGCCTTTCCGACGACCGCACCGGCCCCGGCGGCGATCCGCAGGCCAAGTTCCCCGCGAAGGTCGCCGGCGTCATCGACATGTACGGCGTCACGGATTTCTCCAAGCACGGCAAGGGCGCCGCAGCCGGCATGGATCCTGAAGCGGAGAAGAGTCTGCTCCCTGCCAACAACATCACCCCAAACAACCCACCCGTGCTGATCCTGCACGGAACGGCGGACACCACCGTGGCCCTCGATCAGTCCGAGATGATCGCCACCGCGCTGCGCAGCGGGAAGGTGGACAGCGAGTTCATCGTCGTGACCGGCGCGCCGCATACCTTCGACCTCCACCCCAAAGGCACGGGATGGAAAAGCACCCGCGTCAGCTTCGACGCCACAGGAAAAGAACACGTGGAAACCCGTGTGAACGCCTCCGCCGAACTCACCGACGCCACGATCGCCTTCCTCGCGAGGACCATCGGCCGTTAGTTCATCGGCCCGCGATTCATCGACCACTCGTCCCCAAAGGCCCGCCAGCGCTACTTTTTCGCCTTCCCGGCCTTCTGCTTTTCCCGGGACGGATCGGTGATCTGCACGGGGGTCGTGTTTTCCTGCGGTCCGCCGGGGGTGGAGCGTCCATTGGCGATGTAACGTTCAAGCAGCGCCGTCAGCCTCCGGGCCACCTCCGGATTTTCGGCGACCACGTTGTGCGTCTCGCCGATGTCCTTGGAGAGATCGTACAACTGTGTTTCTGGGAGACCCACCGCCTCCTTGGATCCCGGGGTGGGCGCGCTCCATCCGCCCGACGATGCGCAGAGCTCCAGCTTCCAAGCCCCCTGGCGGATCGCGAAGGAGCCGTTGATGGAATGATGAATCACAGCCTCGTGGACGGGTTCGCTGGTCTTCCCGGAAAGCACGCCCAGCAGGCTCACAGAATCTTCGCCCGCGTTCTCGGGAAGCTGCGCTCCAGCAAGCGCCGCGGCCGTGGCCATGAAATCCACGAGGCACACGGGATGCTCATAAACAGAACCCGCGCGGACCTGCGCCGGCCAGCGCACAAGAAACGGCACACGGTGGCCGCCGTCGAAGATGTCCGCCTTGTGGCCGCGGAACTCGTAGCTGGGGTTGTGACCAAAGCGTGCGAGTTCCTCGAAATTGGCCATGGGCGAGCATCCGTTGTCGGACGTGAAGAACACGGCGGTGTCGTCCGCAACGCCCGCCTTCTCAAGAGCCTCGAGCACCTGCCCCACCGACCAGTCGGTCTGCATCACAAAGTCCGCGTACTCACTGATGCCGCTCTTCCCCTTCCACTCCTTGGAAGGCGCGATGGGCGTGTGCGGCGAATTGAGCGGCAGATAAAGAAAGAAGGGCCGCCCGGCCTTCGACGAGCGCCCCACATAATCCACCGCCCGCTGCGTGAGAAGCGGCAGCACCTCCTCCATCGCCCATCCCGTGATTGCAGGCCCCGGCCGCCCCTTCCACAATTCCGCCTCGTGATCGGGCTGCGCGGTGGCCTTTTCGTTCTCGAGATAAACCCACGGCGGCATATCGAGCGATGCGCTGATGCCAAAGTATTCATCGAAACCCACCGCCGTCGGACCGTTCTGGATGGGCTTCGTCCAGTCCACATTCCTGCTGTCCGGATAACCCTTCGCAGCGCCCCCGCCCTGAAGCGGAAAGTCCATCCCCAGATGCCATTTTCCAATGCAAGCGGTCTGGTAACCACGATCGCGCAGCATCTGCGCCACGGTGAGCCGCCCCTCCTCGATGAGTCGCTGGGAGAATCCACCAAGCACGCCCCGCTTCAGCGTCGACCGCCAGTTGTAGCGGCCCGTCATCACCGAGTAACGCGTCGGCGTGCACACGGCCGAAGACGAGTGCGCATCCTTGAAAATCATCCCGCCCTTCGCCATCCGGTCCAGATGCGGCGTCGGAATCTTGCCCTTCGCGTTCAGGCACTGCAGGTCGCCATAACCAAGGTCGTCCGCGAGGATGAAGAGGATGTTCGGTTTGTCCTGGGCCGCGCGCGCCCGGACCGGGACGGACAGCAGCGCGAGGGCGATCAACACAACCAGGCAGGGGAGCTTTCTCATGGGATCGGGGGGTTGGGGAATCAGCGAAGCGTGCACACCGCGGCATCCGGTGAAAAGCGCAGACCTGCGCATCCTCCCCCCACGGTCACGCTCCGCAAATCACGCGGTGGCCAGCCACGGGGCCGCGCGATTCACGGCTGACTTCGCAGCCTTGTTCTATTTCACACCGGGCCGAATTGCACGCCGTGGCCCCCTCGCATCGATTCATTCAAACCGCCGTGTCACGCTCCCCACATGCCCCGATCAGGAGCGCGGGAAGCAGGATGCCATTGAGATTCGCGCAATAGGGTGACTCTCGAGGGCCGGGAACTGAGGCTTCGATGGGTATCGCTGTAATATGCGAGACTCAATAAGGGGAACCTTTTCCTATCGTGTTCCCATCGGTCTTGTCGGACTCGTTTGTGCAATTCACACGCTGCTTCGCGACATGACGGAGTCATTTTTGAAGTGGGAACGGGCCCGATTTTTCGGGCACCGCTTCCGCCCCCACCTGATCAAAAACGGTGAGAACCCGGAAAGACCTCAGGATTGAAAGGCGCGCAACCCCTCTGAGGAACCACGCGCACCTCCAAGGCGGGCCCAATACGCGATGCGCCCCATCCGCATTTGGCAACAACTCCCGGTTTTTTTACAGACGGGTTCGATCAGCGGCGGCGCTATATGAGAAAAGATGCCGGTCCCATCGTGCAAATCTCCCCTCCCAACGAAGTCTGGCAGCGCTGGCTGGCAGAATGTTCCGAGTCCTTTTTCCTCTATGCGCGGCAGCAGCCCCGCTGCACGGCGGATGCGGAGGATGTGTTGCAGGAGGTGCTTTTCGAGACGTGGCGGAAAGCCGGCGGCATCCCGCCGGACACTGCGCTCGCCTTCGCCACCATTCGTCGGCGAGCCATGGACCTCGCCCGCGGCACCCAGCGGCGCGCGATCCGCGAGAATGCATCGATTGACGAAACGGCCGAGCCTTTTTTCCTCCCGGAATTTGGCGCCAGCGACACGCACACCCAGTTCGCGCAGGCGGTGGGCGGATTACTGGAGCATCTCCGCGAAGTGCTCACCCTCAGAATCTGGGGCGGGCTCAGCTTTCCCGAAATCGGAAGGGTCACTGGCGTCTCGGAGAACACCGCGGCGTCCCGCCATCGCTACGCGCTGGAGCAGCTCCGCGAAACTCTTGGGAAGGTTTTGAAATGAACGACCCGCTCGAAGATCAGCTCCGCCAGTTACGCCCAGGCGCTCTCCCGGCCCGGCTGCGTGCGCGCATCGCCACACCGCCGGAGCAGGAGAAGATCGTGCACTTTCCATGGTGGAAAGTGGCGGCGGGTCTCGCGGCGGCTGCGTGCGTGATACTGTTCGCGTGGTTCCATCAGACGATGCAGCGCACAGAGAATGTCCCGATCCTCTTCACTGAGACCCCCAGCAGCGAGGTCTTCCACTCGCGCAGGATGGGCGTGGTGACAGACGGCGGCCAGCGCGCTTGGCAAATCATCAAAGTGGAGCGCGTCGAGGGGCAGATATTCGTCGCGGATTTCAGCGGCATCACCGTGCTCACCCAGCGCATCCGGCACGAACTGGTGCCGGTCGAGATTCATTTCGACTGACAGCAACAACAACCCATCCATCCATGAACAAACACATCTCCATCGCCACCATCGCCGCCGCACTCGCCTTCAACGCCACCTTTGCCGACGAGCAAAAGAAGGAAGTCGTCAAAAGCGAAACGAAGAGCGGCAACGCCACTGCCAATGCGGTTGCGAAGGCCACCAGCACCACGACCAGTATCATCAACGGCAAGCCCGTCACCGTCGTGGAAGATCAGGACGACAGCGGGAAGAAGCGCATCCGCATGATCACTTACGTGAACGGCAAGCCGAAGGTGAAGGACATCACGCCAAAGGAAAAGGAGCCGGCGAAAAAGGAGGATCTCTTCGCAAAGAAAAAGCCCGCCAATGACGCGCAGAATCCTGCGGAGGCCGCCAAATGAAACGACACCACCTCGCCTCGCTCGCACTCATTCTCGCGGCGCTGCCGGTATCCGCAGAAGAAAAGCGGCACGCCGCGGTTGGCGCATCCAGCAGCAGCTCAAGCAGCCGCAGCTCCACCGATGGCAGCGGCAACACCGTCACCATCACCACGACTGAACGCGACGGCAAACGCGAAACACGCCGCACCGTCACCGCGCCGGGAGGCAAAGTCGTGAGCGAAACCACTGAAGAAGGCGACGCAGCTCCAATGCAGGCGGCAAAGCCCGCCGCAGAGAAGGGTAAACCGGGCGGACCCTGGCTCGGTGTCCACACCGCCGAACTCCCGATCGCCATGCGCGAACAACTGGATCTCCCAGTCGGCACAGGACTGCTCGTCGAACACCTTCCGCCCGACAGCCCCGCTGCCAACGCCGGCATCACGCAGCACGACGTCCTGCTTACGCTGAATCTCACACCAGTCAGCACCCCCGAGCAGCTGCGCGCCGAACTTTCCAGCCGCCGCCCCGGCGACAAAGTGCTCATCGAATACCTGCGCAAGGGCCGCCGTGAAAAAGCTGCAGTAACGCTCGGCAAGCGCGGAGATCCGGAAGCGGTGGACGCAGCAGCTCCCATTGCCGCTCAAGCTGCCGGCCCACAACCCGTGCCACCCGGGCTGAATGCCATGCCTGACTTCCCTAAAGGGACGGCAAATGCTTCCGCGAAAGCCTCCACGCGAACCGTCATTGTTGGCAGCGACGGCAACACGAAGGTGATCGAGACGGACGGAGACCCCTTTGCGAGCATGCTCCGGGACCCAAATGTCCCCGTAGCGATGAAGGAATCGCTGCGCAAAATGCAGGAGCAGATGCGCGATTTTCAAAAGCGAACGGAAGTTGTTGCACCCAACAACACGAAGTCCGGCAAGGGAAACAGCCAATAGAGGAAACTGCACTTGCAAGGCAGACCAAGGCTCTGGGGACAAGCACCGCCGAAGCTCCCTTCCCCCGGAGCGAGTGGGGTTCGGCTCCCCGTTAGACCTTGATGCCCACGCTGTGGAAGGTCGCGTCCGCAGGAGGCGCTGAGAGGAGCTTTTGCATGTCCCGTGCAGGCGCCGAGGAAGAAAATACGAAAGGCTATTATCTCAGCGCCATTCTTCCCTTTTCTCTTGTGCCAGTGGATTTGAAGGACGCGAGACGGCAGACTACCAAAAGGCGAGTCCGCCATCATCGGATCGTGAAATTCTGATCGTCGAGACGAAGTCGAGGCGGGCACCGCTTTTTGGATCGCGGGACTCCACACCGCTTGCCAACCTCACGCCTCAATGAGCACGACGAGTCGCAAAGTCGGTTACGTCACCATAGGAAGCGCTTCGGACGTCCGCGCTTGGTCCGGCTTGAATGCGCACATCTTGCAGGCGCTGCGCGACGCCGGGTTGGAAGTGGCGGTGGCGGACAATCTCGGGGCGCCCAGGCGCTTCCTCTCCCGCTTGAAGGGCAGGATCTATCGGTCGTTTTCCAACAAGACCTACTCGCTAGACCGGGACCGGGCCATCGCCCTCCAATGGGCCCAAGAAGCCGCCCGTCGTCTTTCCACACAAGGCGACGTGCCTCTGGTTGTTTCCACCGGAACCATTCCCATCGCCCAACTGCCCGAGCGTTACTCCACAGCGATCTGGGCGGATGCCACATTCCACTCTCTCCGCACCACGTACCCCGGCTATGACAAACTCTGCCACGACAGCGTGACGTCCGGAGAGTGGCTTGAAAAGAGGGCCTTCGACCGTTCGAATTTGATCTGCTTCTCCTCCCAATGGGCCGCTACAGACGCCGCCAACTACTACGGGGTGCCTGCACACAAACTCGCGGTCATTCCTTACGGAGCAAACTGCCCGCCGGCCTACCCGGATGAAACGGCTGCCATTGCCGGGGTCCGATCACGTTCACGATCGCTCTGCCGGTTGGTATTTGTCGGCGTGGAATGGGAGCGAAAAGGCGGGCCGCTGGTGCTCGAAACCGCGCGGCGCCTTCATGATCAGGGGATTCCGATTCGCCTGAGCTTGATGGGATGCAATCCCCCGCCGGGCACGGCGCTTCCAGACTACGTCGAGAATGCGGGCTTTCTGAACAAGCAGGTCCCCGCCGACTGGGAAAAATGGGACACGTTGATGCGCTCAGCCCACTTCTTGATCCTGCCGTCGATTGCTGATTGCACGCCCGTTGCCTTGGCCGAGGCGTCCGCGTATGCGCTCCCCTCGCTCGCCCGCAATGTCGGCGGCGTTTCCAGTGTGGTGCGTCATGGCACAAACGGCCTCCTCTTCACGCCCGATGCGGATGCGGGCGCTTACTCAGATGCCATTGCGCGGCTCTGGCAGGACCCCGCTGCGTATGAGGAGCTGGCCTTGTCCAGCCACCGCGAGTGGACCGCTCACCTCCGTTGGGACGTCGCAGGGAAACGATTTGCCGAACGCCTCACCGCCTCCATGCTTTGCAACGCTTGAAGCGCGGACAATCTCTCCCCAGAACTCAAACAATCCCGGCCAAAGCAAACGCATGACAAATAAAGCAACCGCATGGGAACGAATCGCACGGCTGCCGCGGTCCTTGGCACACCGATGGGCGCGCATGCAGCAGCTGAGCCGGGTGATGCCCGCCAGCGATGCGCTCACGGTGGTTTGCCGCACGACGCGGGATCGCTCCGAACTCCTCCTGGCGCTCACTCCCATCGGCCGTCGCGTCACTGTGCGGGCCAATACTTCCGATCTCGCGTGCCTTGAAAAAGTGTTCATCGGGCAGGAATACCAGCTCCCCGCGGGCCTCCACCCGGAGTCTCCGTTCCAACCCAGACTCATCGTGGATGCTGGTGCCAACATCGGGATGGCGACCCTCTATTTCGCCCATGCGTTTCCAGGCGCCAAGATCGTCGCGGTCGAACCGGAAACATCGAACTTCGAGTTGTTGCGCCGCAACTCTGCAGGAATCCCGAACCTGAGCTTGAAGCAGGCAGCTCTCTGGCCTTCGGAGACGACTCTGCAACTCGCCGATCCCATGGCGGACAACTGGTCCTTTTCCGTCCAGCCAGCAGTAACCGATTCGCCGACGGTGCCCGCGGTCACCCTGCCGCAAATCCTTGCAGAATCCGGCGAAGACCGGATCGATCTCCTCAAGCTGGACATCGAGGGGGCCGAACGGGAGCTGTTCTCAGAGTCCTGCGAGGAATGGCTGCCCAAGGTCGGCATGATCGTGATCGAGTTGCACGACCGCTTCGCAAGTGGCTGCAGCGAGGCGTTCTATTCGCATATGAGGCGGCGCCCGTTCACTGAAGAATCCCGCGGGGAGAACATTTTCGTCCGACTCACCGGCACCCCGTGATCCGAAAGCGGCGGATGCGCCCGCGGTCCCAAGTCCCAAGTCCCAAGTCCCAAGTCCCAGTCCAGTTCACGGCATGCTGGCAGCGAGAGCGCCTGTTTCGTGGCCGCACTTCCCCATCGAGGCACGAACGAAGCACTCAACCTGTGCCATTCGGCACAGGCACCGTCGAAGATCTTCCGGATCGCGCCGGGCTGTTCCAGCTCCCCGCTAGGCCTTGGTGCCCACGCTGTGGAAGGTGGCGTCCGCCGGCAGGACGACCCGCTGACAGAAGTCTCCAAACCCTTCGCCCTGCTCCCTCTCGGCGGCGTAACGATGGATCACAGGGGCCAGCATCTCCACCGCACCGTCGATACTCACGCTCGGTGCCATGAGCCTGTTAAGGCGAGTCCCGTTGTACTTCGCCCCGATGTAGAGCGCGTACTTGTTCGGAGCGCGACCCACCAAGCCGATCTCAGAGAGATACGGACGGGCGCAGCCATTCGGGCAGCCGGTGATGCGGATGCTGATGGCGTCGTCGAGCAATCCCGCAGCCTCAAGCACAGTCTCGAGCTTGGAAAGCAGCTCGGGCAGCGCGCGCTCGCTCTCGGCGAGGGCCAGTCCGCAGGTGGGAAGCGCAACGCAGGAAAGCGCGTTGCGGCGCAGACCGCTGCGGTCGTTCTCATTGGAAAGACCGTGCTTCGCGAGGATCGCATCAATCACCGGCTTCTGCGCGGGAGTGACTCCGGAGATGGTGAGGTTCTGCGAAGGGGTGAGTCGGAAGTCGCCCGTGTGCACCGTGGCGATCTCGCGGAGCGCCGCTTTCATGGGCCAGCCCGGCAGGTCCTTGATCCGACCGCTCAGGATGTGGAGTCCGTAGAAGGAGGTGCCATCGGCGCATGCATGCCAGCCGAGCGGATCCTCGATGGTGGTGAAGTCGTAAGCGCGCGCAGGAGCAAACGCGAAGCCGATCCTCTTCTCCACCTCGCCGCGGAACCACGCGATGCCGCGGTCCTCGATGGTGTACTTGAGCCGCGCGTGCTTGCGGTTGGTGCGGTCGCCGAAATCGCGCTGGGTGGTGAGGACGGCCTCGCCGACGGCGTTGACCTTGTCGGGCGGGATGAAGCCGAGGACATCGGCGACGCGGGGGAAAGTTTCTGCGTTGCCATGGCTCATGCCGAGGCCGCCGCCGACGGTGACATTGTAACCAGCCAGCACGCCGTTCTCGACCACGGCGATGTAGCCGAGGTCTTGGGAGAAAACGTCCACGTCGTTGGAGGGAGGCAGGGCGAAGGCGCTCTTGAATTTGCGCGGCAGATAAGTGTCGCCGTACATGGGCTCGTGCTCGGGTTCGCCGCCGGCGACGAGTTCCTCGTCGAGCCAGATCTCGTGATAGGCACGGGTCTTCGGAAGCGCGAATTCGCTCCAGCCGCGCGCGTCGTCGTACACCTGCTGAAGCACCGCGCTGCGCTCGGGATTGGGCGGGGCCATGACGTTGCGGTTCACGTCGCCGCATGCGGCGATGGAGTCGAGCAGCGCCTGGTGCATGCCCTGGATGAGCGTCTTGGTGTTGGCCTTGAGGATGCCGTGGAACTGGAAGGTCTGCCGCGTGGTGAGACGCAGGGCGGGATGAGCGAGCTCGTCAGCGAGGCGGTCGAGCACCAGCCATTGCTGCGGAGTGGCGCGTCCGCCGGGGAGGCGCACACGGAGCATGAAGGCAAAGGCCTTCTCCTGCTTGGCCTCGTTGCGGGCTTTGCGAAGGTCGCGGTCGTCCTGCATGTAAAGACCGTGGAACTTGGCGAGCTGGTTGCTCTCCTCGGAGATGGTGCCCGTGGCAGTGTCGGCAACATCAGCGGCAAGCCCCCCGCGCAGGTGATGGGACGCCAGCTTGATTCCTTCGTTAGCCACCAACGGTTTGGTCTTCTCAGTGTCTTGGCTCATACAGGTTTTCTAATGGATCCCCGACCCCCGGGGAGCCCTCCTCCCTAATGCCATGCGGCCGAAATGCAAAGCGCCGCTTTTGCTTTTATTAGCTGAATCCCCCGCTGAAAACACCGCCCGTCCCGATCCCGCAGCCCTTCCAGACCCGCCTCAAGCAGGCGCAAGCGGGCAAGTGCAACGCGGATGGAAAACTAGAATTGAAAAACAAGGGAGAGTCCGCCGCCGGCATCCAGCTTCCGGTAATCGGCAATTGAAGAGTCACTGGACTCGCGCGCCTCCCAGCTGACGAAGGAGCGGATCGAGGCCCGGTCCGTCAGCTGGTAAACGACGGAAATCCCGGCCGTGTGAAGGAGGTCATCGCGCCCGGTGCTTTCGGAGTAATGAGAGTGTTGAATCCGGTAGTAGGGCTGGAGGAGGAGTCGCGGCAGAGCCTCGACGTTGTAGGAGAGAGCGAGGATGGAATCGAGGCGGTTGCTGCTGTTGGTGTCGGGAGACGCCTCGGTGTAGGTCCAGTGGAAAGACCCCACAAAGGCCAGGGAGATCCACTGGCTGGGGCTGATCGGAAACTGCCGTTCGAGGCCCCAGACGGGGGAGAGCTCGGTATAGAACTCATGCCACCCATCCTCGTGACTAATGAGGCGGTTGTAATCCACCTCAAAGAGCGCGGTCCAGTTCCGGCCAAACGTGTATCGGCCGTTGAGGAAGGCCGTGCCTGAGTCGAAGTCGATGTTGTTGAACTGGTTGGAGGTCTTATCCAGCCCGTAGTTGTATCTCTGGTGCCGGTAGCCGGCACGAAAGGCGATCTGGCCGTCGCCAGCCGAGAGCGGGCGCGGGGTGAAGGCCGCTTGCACCGTGTTCACAAGGATTCCGGTCTCCATGGTTGCCCGCTCCGTCAGATAAACGTTTGAAGTGTGGAGATACTGAGAATCAAAGAAGGCCTCGAAAAGGCGGGGCGCGCCGCCGGTCACGAGGACGGACGGCGTGCCCACGTCCTCAGCCTCCCCCGGGTAGAGCTCCAGCACGGCGCTGGAATCGGCTCTCGGGGTCAAAGTCCCCTGAAGGCGGACGCTTTGATCCCCCCTCGTTGCACTCTCCATGCGCGCGGCGGCGGTGCCTTGAGCAAAAGCCGGCAGTGCGAGCGAGCACAGGATTAGGACGACCTTGGCAGGCGAGAGCACAAGGAGTCGCGATAAGGGGGAAAAAGCTGGGTGGTCCATCCCGGAAACAAGAGCGGGCTACGGCGCCACGTGAGGGGGCGCCGGCCGAGTGGGAAAACCGGGGTCGGGATCTCTCCGACCCGAGGGCGGCTTTTGAGGCGGGCCACCGTAGATGGGTCGTTGTCCGTTGGTGGGGGTGTTATTCGGTTTCATCAGACCCGGGATCCCCTGGTTGGTCTGGGCAGGGCCGGGGCCTCCTAGGCCTCCCGCCCCCCCAGGGCCTCCAGGTAAAGCCAAGCCAGGTTGACGGCCATGGGAACCCGGGCCACCGGAGGGCGGCGGGCCGTCCTGCCGCGGGGGACCTTGCTCGCCAGGATCACCAGAGTTCGCCGGGCGCATCTCGCCGCGGGCCATCTGGCGATCCTGATTCCTGCTAGCCGCCTCGATTTTCGGCAGGCTTTTGAGAGAGGTGTGAAAGCCGCTGACCAACTTTGAGGAGCGGACTTGGTCAGGAATCCGGAAATTGATGGGGGGGCCGAACTGCTGCCCCGGGAGGAGGCAGGTCATCTGGCCGGCGCTGAGATGAAGTGTGTCGCCCTTGGCATTGGTGACCTTGCCTTGCCCCTCGAGAAGCAGGACCTTGAGGCCGCCCTCCTCCGTCGCGACGACAATGAGGGTGGTGCCGAGAACGGAGCAGGAGACGGAGGCCGTCTTGATCGTTCCGCCTCCCCTGCCAGCTGGTGAGTTGAAGAGCACGCTCCCCCGCTGAAGGTTGATCTGCCGTTGACCCGGGACAAAGGAAAAGAGCGAGTTTGCTCCGATGCGGGTGAGGGTCTGGTCCTCGGCAAGCATCTCAGCGCGCGAACTGCGACCGGTGCGCAGGAGTTGTGGAGCGGCGAAGGCATCGTTGACCCGAGCGGGCCTGATGGCTTTTGAACCGGGATCGATGATGGTCACGTCTGCGACGACTTCGGTGAGGGTCATCCGAGAAAGATCCGCCGCTCGAAGCCACTGCAGCGGAAGCACGCAGCAGAGGATGATGAAATGGGAAAGCTTGACCATGGTTAAAGTGGAGCCCGGACAAGCAGCCGTGAAGTGCAGCACCCGGACCGCACCCCCCGTCCGTCAGAGGAAATAACCCGCGCAGACTAGTCGACCGACGATAGACACGCCAGCATCGGCGGCGACCCCTAATGACCAGCCTGCCCGTACGCAGCCTCGTCCAGGCCTTTTCGCACTGAGAACCTCGCACTTCATGGGACTCTCATTCCGCTGCACCGACTACGGCCGCAGGATTGCAGCGGTTCATCAACCGCCGGCTCTGCCCCCCGGGGCGGTGTTGATCGCCACCCGCCATGCAGGTGACAGACCGCCCCTGGTGATTACCGGTCCTTGCGCCCCGTCCTTCACTTAAAATGGCTTTGACCTGCAACCCGTCGTGAACAAACGGTGGGGACGATGAATGCACGGCAACATCGGGAACTGCTGGACGCACTGCATGCGCGCTTCACAGACAACATGCATCGTCACCAAGGAATCGCATGGTCCGCCGTGCTGGCCAGACTCGAGGCCAACCCCGGCCATCTTGAAACGCTGCGAAAAATGGAGGCGACGGGAGGCGAGCCCGATGTTGTCGGCCATGACGGGAAAACCGGCTGCTACACCTTCTGCGATTGCTCCGCGGAGAGCCCGGCTGGCCGCAGAAGTGTCTGCTATGATGGTGAGGCTCTTGCGTCGCGAAAAGAGCACAAGCCCGCCCATAGCGCCGTCGAAATGGCCGCCGAGATGGGCGTCGAACTTCTCACGGAGGCTCAGTACCGGGATCTGCAGACACTCGGCAGCTTTGATACGAAGACATCGAGCTGGGTGAAGACACCGCCCGAAATCAGGGCGCTCGGCGGGGCGCTCTTCTGTGAGCGACGCTACGGAAGGGTCTTCGCCTTTCACAACGGGGCCCAGTCGTACTACGCGGTCAGGGGCTTCCGCGGATCACTGGAGGTTTGAGGAACTCTCGCCCGGGATTTCCGGCGCCGGGATTTCGGCATAGCGAAATTCAAGGCGCTCGCCTTCGCGCGGGACCGAACGCGGGAACGGCTGCTGTTTGATGCGGATGTGATGGAGTTGCTCGCGGCTGAGGCCACGGATGAAGCCGGGGAGCGTGGACGCCCGGCATTTTCATCTCACTTTAAGCCGTTCATTAGGCTTAACATTTGCGGCGTTTATTCCAAACCATTGCCGGGAGGGCATTGCGCCTCCTCCATCCGCAAAGCGCCGGACTAGAAACCAACCGCGACAAATGACGCGGCCAATCAACGCCCCCTCATGAACCAACGGCCTTCCCTCCCCCCCATGACCCGCGTCCCGTTGCCAGGCTCCCTGCGGGCTCTCCGGCTTTTATCCGCGTTGCTCCTTGCTCCACTGGCGGCGCTCCATGCCGCAGACTCTGTGGAATCCGCGACTCCCGCACCCGCCACCAAGCCCACCTCCGCGGGCGTGCTGGCGAAGTACCACAAGGTGCTCGCGGCGGCGAAAGAAGCGCCTCCCGCGCCGGGCGGCATCATCTGCATCGGCAGTTCGCACATGGAGTTTTGGAAGAGCGTTGCGGAGGATCTGGCGCCGCTCACCATCCACAACTACGGCATTGGTGGAAGCCGGATGCCGGATGCGGCCGACCTCTTCGTCGAACATCTCGCGATCCCCTTCAAGCCGCGCGCGGTCATCCTTTACGAGGGCAGCAACGACCTCTCCGGCGGCAGCACGCCTGAGGATGTGCTCGCGAGCTTTCGCAAACTCCATGGCAAACTTCACGCGGCGCTCCCAGACGCCCGCCTCTACGTGCTCGGCATCGTTCCCAGCCCCGGGAAACGCTTTGAAAAAATCGCCGACATTCGCAAAACCAACGCATTGCTACGCACGGAATGCGAGGCCCAGCCGTGGATGAAGTTTATCGACACCACCACGCCGCTCATCGGCTCCGACGGCCAGCCAAAAACCGAGTGCTTCATCCCGGGAAACATCCACATGCTCCCCGCAGGTTACGCCGTCTGGAAGTCCGTCATCGCACCCGTCGTGATTCCGGCGGAGAAGCCGTTTGAATTCCCCCGCCCCTGAAAAACCACCGCGCACCTGAACCGCCCCACGCCGGCAGAGCAGCGACGCCACCCTTGCTCCATTCACACGCGCCCCGGCCGCAAATCGAAGGCCGTCCCGTTGGTGATCTTTTGCTGTGCCAAACTTTTTTCGGCAAACGGGTGTCCGCTGCGGAATGTGTCTGAGATGACGTCTTCGGCAAATGACCGGCATGACCACTTCCTCCGGCTCTACGTGGAGCATGAGGCGGCGCTCAATGGTTTTGTCCGCACGCTGGTGCCGCTCCGCGAAGACGCGCGCGAGGTGATGCAGGAGGTGGCCGTGGTGTTGTGGCGCAGGTTCGAGGAACTCTCGGATCCCCGGGATTTCCGGCGCTGGGCTTTCGGCGTCGCGAAATTCAAGGCGCTCGCTTTCACACGGGACCGGATGCGGGACCGGCTGGTGTTTGATGCGGATGTGATGGAGCTGCTCGCGGCCGAGATCACGGATGAAGCCGGAGCTTATGAAGCCGAGCGCATGGCCCTGGACGAGTGCCTCGGAAAACTGGATCCGGCCCAGAGAAAGCTCCTCGAAGCGGCGTATGCCCCCGGAGTCCGCATGGATGATCTCGCGGCGTCGATGGGTCGCTCCCCCATGTCGTTTTACAAGGCCGTACACCGCATCCGGCTGGCTCTGATGGATTGCACCCAGCGCGTGCTCAGGCGGGAGGCGCTCGCATGAATTCAGACGGCGAACAGCTCGATCTGATCCGTTCCGCCATCGACGGCACAGCCACTCCGGGGGAGATGCAGGCGCTGCAGGAGCACCTGCGCCAAGACCCCGTCGTCCGCCGCCTCTTCGCCCGGTACGCAAGCCTGGACTCGGCGCTGGGCGATGGACGGCTGGCCGATGTCTCCCCCGCGACAGCTGTGTCTCCCGTCCACCAGTACGCGGGGTTCAAATGGCTCGCGTGGCCTCCGCTGACTGCGGCTGTCGCCGGTCTGGTGTTTGGAATGTTTTGCACCTCGGTGGTTTTTGCCTACGCGCTGCCAAGGCCGCCTGTTGTGGTCACAAGGCTGCTGCCTCTTGCAGATGCAAGCTTTGAAGCGGGTTCGCAGGTTCCTGCGCTGGGCATCCCTGCGCGGCCGGGGGCGTGGAGCGGTGACTTTTCGCGCGTGGTGGCCGCTGAAAACGGCATCACGCCAAAACAGGGACGGCGCATGCTCCGCTTTCTGCGTTCGGATAATGAGCTGCCGTCCCAGGCCGAGCGCAGCTACGTGGGCGAGGTGGCTCAGGTGATCGACCTGCGCCCGCTGCGGACGGAATTCCCGGGCGCCGTCCAGATGATCGAGCTCACAGCATATTTCAACTCAGTCGCCGCGCCCGCGGGGGTGCGGTATGAATTCACCGTGAAAGCCGCCGCCTTCCGCGGTGATGTCGCCGACGCGCCGGGGCTTTGGGAGGACCACGAGGCGAACGGGAGTCGTTCGAACCGCTCGGTGGTGGCGGACTCCGATGTGGCGACATGGCAGCGCGTGGCGGTGCCGCTGGTGGTGCCTGCCGATGCGGACTTTCTCGTCCTCGAATGCGCCGTGGTCCACAAGGGGCCTCAGATGGAGCACGGCGCGGCCAAGTTCCCCGGGCATTATGTCGACCAAGTGGAGGTCCGGCTGATCGGCTCCCAAAGAGCGGGGCCGGAAGCCCGCAGCACGGACTGAATCACCCGGCCAAATTCCCACCCCAGCTTCCTCCCCCGCCCCCCGCCACTTGATGCACCCGAGGACCCTGTTCCAGATCGCGATGATCCTGCCGCTCCTGCTGTCGGCGCCCGCATGGGCCGCACCGGAGTTTGTGAAGCCATTCATCGAAGCGCACTGCATCGACTGTCACGACAGCGAAACCCACAAGGGCGGGCTCGATCTGGAGAAACTCGCGTTTCAGCCCTCGCAGCGTGCGAATGCGCTGGCTTGGGAGCATGTCTTCGAGCGTTTGGACAAAGGCGAGATGCCCCCTCGAAACAAGCGCCAGCCTGCGGGAGATGAAAGGGCGGCATGGCTGAATGACCTGGCCCAAGGGCTGCGTTCGGCCTCCCTTGCGCTGCAGCAAAGGGAGGGACGCGGCCCCGTGCGCCGGCTGACCCGCGCCGAGCACGAAAACACCATCGCCGACCTGCTCCACATCCGGTGCGATCTCAAGGGGCTGTTCCCGGAGGACGCCGCAACGGCTGGTTTTGACAAGATCGGCGAGGGTCTCACGCTTTCGGCCACGCATTTCGCGCGCTATCAGGAGGCCGCGGAGAAAGCGCTCGCGGATGCCGTGTGGTTCGCGGGCAGCCTGCACTACGCGCAGGATGGAGTTCGCTTCTTCAATGGGAACAAGAAGACGTTTACCGACTACGGCAACTGGATGGAGGACGCCGATTTCGTCCTGACCTCACAGCTGTTTTATCCCTACACGGTGATCATGGGGCCGTGGGCCCCCTTGAGCGGCAGATACCGCATCCGGATCACTGCGCAGGCCCGCAACAGCGGCGGGAAGCCCATGCCCATCGCCATCGGCGTGCACAGTCATCACGCGTCCAAGCCGGATGCACCGGAACTCCTCGACTGGCGGGACCTCTCGGAGACGGAGATGCGCACCGTCACCATGGAGGCGGATCTGCAGCGCGAGGAACAGATCCATGTGTTCGGCCCGACGCTCGCACACCGCGACTCCGTCATTCCCCTCAGTCGCAAGGGTGAACGCTGGACGAAACAGGCGCTCCTGATCCGGAAGATCGAGATCGAGGGGCCGCTCAACAGCGATGGCAGCGTCCATGAGTGGCCCTCGCTGGCCTATCGCGGGCTGTTCGACGAACTGCCGCGGCGGTCGCTCTCGGAGATCACCGGTGAACCGGCCGTCAAAGGTGCGCCCAATCCCGCGCTGCCGGTGTCCGCCCAGCCCAGGGTGGATGGGGAGCGGCTGATCCGGCGGTTTCTTCCAAAGGCGTTTCGCCAGCCCGTGTCCGAGGAGGCCGCGCGCCCTTATGTGGACCGCGTGCTCAAGGCCCTCGATGCGGGCGTGCATTTCCATCAGGCCATGCTGGATGGATACAAGGCCATCCTCTGCTCACCCCACTTTCTGCTGCATGAGGAAACGCCGGGACCACTCGGCAGCCATGCCCTCGCGAACCGGCTCGCGTATTTCCTCTGGAACGGTCCGCCGGACGAGGCGCTGCTGGGCTCCGACCTCCGCACTCCCGCTGAACGCCACGCCCAGGTGGAGCGGATGCTGAAGGATCCAAGATCCGCGCGCTTCGAGAAGTCCTTCACCGACCAGTGGCTGGATCTGCAGAAGATCAACGCCACCTCGCCCGACGGCAATCTCTACCCGGAATTCAACCCGGCACTGCAGCTCTCCGCCGTGCGCGAGACACAGCTCTTCTTCCACGAACTCCTCACCGAAAACCGAAGCCTGCTGGAGGGGATCCGATCCGACTGGACCTATCTCAACGAGCCCCTTGGCTGGCTGTACGGACTCCCGGAGATCAGCGGCCACGAGATGCGCAGGGTTCAGCTTCCGGCCGGCAGCCACCGGGGAGGTTTCCTTACTCAGGCCAGCGTCCTCAAGGTCACCGCCGATGGCGCAAAGACCTCGCCCATCCTGCGCGGCAACTGGATCAATGAGAAGATCCTCGGCATCCACCCGCCTCCGCCCCCGGGGGACGTGCCGAAGATCGAGCCCGACATCCGCGGGGCCACCACCATCCGAGCACAGCTGGCGAAGCACCGCAGCACGCCCGCCTGCATGAGCTGCCACACCGTGATCGATCCGCCCGGCTTTGCGCTGGAGACCTTCGATGTCATCGGCGGCTGGCGCGATCATTACCGCGTGCCGAACAGCACGGGCCAGATCATCGAACTCAAACCCAGCGGCAGGAGGGTCCATCGCGGACCCGCGGTCGAAACCGGATACACCATGCCCGACGGCCGCGCCTTTGCCGACATCGACGAATACAAGGCCCTGCTGCTGGAGGACGGGGACGGCCTCGCCAGGGCCCTCACGGAAAAACTCCTCGCCTACGCCACCGGCGCGCGCGTCCAGTTCGCAGACCGCGAGGACGTGGCCGCGATCGTGAAGTCCGTCCGCGCGGAGGGCTACGGCCTTCGAAGCCTTGTCCATTCCCTCATCGACAGCCGCCCGTTCCTCAACAAATAACCCGATCCGCCATGCACACCGGCCTCCGCCATCCCGTTTCCCGCCGCCATTTTTTCAAAGCCGGGGCCGTCAGTCTCGCGCTGCCCGCCTTGAATGCGATGTTGCCCCGCGGTCTCCGGGCCGAGGCACCGGCGTCGCCGAAGCGGCTGCTGCTCATCGGGCGCAACCTCGGCCTCCACGCCCCCTTCCTGTTCCCCGCGACGGCGGGTTTGAACTACGAAAGCACCCGGTACCTGCAACATCTGGAGAACCACCGGGGCAAATTCACGCTGTTTTCCGGCGTCTCGCATATCAACTACAACAATCACCACAGCGAGGCCGGGCTCTTCACCGGGGTGAACTGGGACCGGATCAAGGAACCGGCCAAGCGCCATCACAACGGCATCTCCCTCGACCAATACGCTGCAGAACGGATCAAGGCCGACACGCGCTATCGCAACCTCGTCATCGGGCCGCCCGTGCAGTGGAACTTTTCATGGAACGAAAAGGGCGTGCCCGTGCCCACCGAGCGCAGTCCCTCCCAAGTCTTCCGGCAGCTGTTCATCAATGGCGGCCAGAACGAGGTCGCCGCCGAAATCCACCGGCTCAAGACCGGGCGCAGCATCCTCGACCAGGTCGGCGAGGAGGCGAAGTCCTTCGGCAAAAAGCTCGGGGCCGAGGACCGCGAACGGCTGGACCTCATGTTCGGGGCCATTCGCGAGACGGAACAAAACCTCCTGCGTTCCGAGGCGTGGGTGAACCGGCCCAAGCCGGCCGTCGATTATTCCGCACCGAAGGCTGATCCCAACAGCGAGGAGATCATCGCCCGCGAGACGCTCTGGTTCGACATCACGCGGCTGGCGTTCCAAACGGACTCCACGCGCGTCATTCTTCTCACCATGGGCGATGCTGGTCGGGCGAAGATCGACGGGCTGACACTCGGCCATCACGACGCGTCCCATCACGGCAAGGACGAAACCAAGATCGAACAGCTCGCCCTCATCGAGGAGACGGAGTTGAAGCAACTCAGCCGCTTCCTCACGACAATGGAGGAGGTCAGGGAGGGCGGCGCGAGCCTTCTCGACAGCACCTCCATCCTCAACGTGAGCAACCTCAGCAACGCCTCCGCGCACACCTGCGAGAACCTCCCCGTCCTCCTCGCCGGCGGCGGCTACAAGCATCAGGGCCATGTCGTCAGGGACCCCAAGAACAACACCCCGCTGAGCAATCTTTTCGTCCGCATGCTCCAGCAGATCGGCATCGAGGCAGACCGGTTCGGCGCCAGCGAAGGCGTCCTCAACGACGTGTGATCCGGAGCGGCCGCGGGTTCGCCACGCGGGCCCGCCAACCGACACCCGGATCCCAGAGCTGCCCAATCACCGCTGCAGTTAGTGCAGGAGAAGCGCCTGGGAGCCGCTCAGGAAGAACGCGTGCACCCAGATGACAAAGACCTGCATCTTACTGTAACTCCGCGCGCTGGAATTCTCGCTCGGAACCGCCGGGTCCACTCCAAAAAGCCGTTCACTGTTGCGGAACAGATAAAATCCAGCGGCTGGAAAATGGAGAGGATACCCGTCCAGAATCGCACTGAGACAAGGACATCGGCCATGCCTCGATGGGGTAACTCGGCCACGCAAAAGTCGCTCTTACCGCCAGCATGCTGGCGGCATGGGAAGCCGGTCGGTGAACACAATCCGCAAAGCGGATGGCGGGAACCACCGGATCGCGTTTGCCCACGCAAAGCGCCCCGGCAGCGGACGCGAGAAGGACGCCCGCCTGTCCTTATCGGCTCCATTGTTTGCAACATCCGCCCGCAGGCCGCGCCTCGGGAACGAGGCTGGCAGGACACCGGAAAACGCCCTCGAGGAGTGACACAGCGCCTCCCTCCGCTGGAGGCGGAGTGGTACTGCTCCCATGGTGCGGCGTCGAAGGCAGGCGCTCCCCCGCTCAAAGCCAGCGCCACCGGAGTTCTGGGAGAACGCGTCCATTTCATCTAGCAACCAACCCGATCGCTACTGTAATAGTTAAACATAACTCAACGCGCCGTCGGACTTTCTCCCGCCGCATGCGCGGCTTCGATCCGCTCCAGCGGCTTCATCTCTCCCCATGAAAACAAGCAAGTCCCCCTCCATCCCCCCGCTGCCCGGTGCAAGGGAGCTTTGGGACGAAAATCAACAGCCCTATGCGCTGCCGGTGTTGGAATTGCCTCCCGCGCTCAAAAAGAAGACGGCTGCCCTGCGGGACGCGAAGTCATGGGCCGACCACTGGTCCCAGAACCATCGCAAAATGAGCCTCGAGCACCAGATCAGTTGCTTGCAGCAGGCGCTCATGATCGATCCGACCTATGCGCGCGCATGGCATTCCCTCGCCTGCACGTATGAACTCCAGGGACGCGACTGGTACGCCGCGACCCATTGTTGGAACCAAGTGGTCTTTCTCACGCCAAACAGCGATGTCGCATGGTTCAGCCTCTCCCAATTGTGGGCGGGCCGGGGGATGATGGGTAAAGCGCGGGAATGCCTGGCAGAATATGAGCGCCTGTCGGGCTCGGGGCCTGAAACAAAGGCCAAAGCATGGTGGGAATTCTGGAAATGAACGCGCTCCCCTCCATGCGCTGGAGCAAACAAGACAATCCAATCGCCACGCCCCCGACTCACATGCAGCGCGGCTGAATCCCGCACGCAGACTTGTTCGGCATCCCCGCACCGCGCGAGTGCGCACGTCCGGGAGAAATCCCGAAACGAGCGCGGCACCTTGCAACCGCTATTCATCCGCCCGTTTCACCTAGCGACCCGCCCGACAGTCCCGTATGACTCCCACCCAGCCCATAATCGACAACGCTGGATCACGACGCGGGCCAACAACCGCACTCACCCTCTGAGAACTCATCTCCTCATTCTCTTGTCACTCGCTGCGGGCATCCTTGCCTGCCCGGCGCGCGCCCATGCAAACGACCGGGAGTGGCAGGCGAAGGCCGTGGCGAAGTACCCATCCTTGGGTGTCCAAGGCTCCGAACTCAACCAACGTTTCCTCGAACTCCATAACCAACGAAGAAAATCCGACCCCGGGTTTTTTTTGAATCCTCAATGGCCGCTGATTCTTGCCGACGAGTTGGCCGCCACGCCGCTGCCCTCTTCCACCAAGGTGCCATCGGAATCACCCCCGCAGCCTTCGAAGACCACTGCGCCCCCGGATCCATCAAGGGACACGCGTGCGAACCCCACGGCTACCAAAACGGCCCCCGCCTCAGCCAACCCCGCCCCAACACCACCCAACCGGACGAAACCCCAGCCGACACCGCAAGCCGCCAAGCCGCCTGAGTCCCCGTTTCCCGTCAGCCTCGTGGCGATCGGGGCCGCTGTCGTCGGGATCGTAGTCCTGGTGTCTGCAATGAAAGCCGTCCGCCGTCGAAAACACCGGGCACGCCTGATTGCCGAAGCACACCAGTTCCTTGAATCCGCACGACGAGACCGGGCATTGCAGCCAGTCCCCGCGCGCATCCTGCTCAAGCCCGGCGAGACTGCCTTTTACTCCGCCCCCTCGATCCTTTACGAGACCCGGGCAGTCCGTCACTACCAGTCGGGAAGTGTGGGGTTCCGAGTGGCCAAGGGCATTTATGTCGGTGGATCAAAGGGGCGGTCCATTAGCAGTCAGGAATGGAGCCAGATTGACGCCGGCACGCTCACCATCACGAACAAGAGGCTCATCTTCGACGGCGGCGGCGCGGACCGCACCGTTGCGCTCAACAAGGTCCTGTCCGCCGAATCTCGGATGGATGGCGTTGAGGTGTCAGCCGAGAGCCGTCAAAAAAGCATGGTCTTCGCTGCTGAAAACCCCCTGATTCTCGCAACGGTCATTCACATTTGCTGTCAAATCCCGGACCCCCTCAATCTCTCCGAGACACAGCTTCAAATTACCTTCACCGAGTGACCGCAAGCGTGATGGGCGCTCGTCCAAGACCGGTCCGAAATCCTTGGACCAGACAGGCTGCCCCTGCCCTGCACGCCCCCGCACTTAGTGCAGGAGAAGCGCCAGGGAACCGCTCAGGAAGAACGCGTGCACCCAGATGACAAACACCTGCATCTTACTGTAACTCCGCGCGCTGGAATTCTCGCTCGGAACCGCCGGGTCCACGCCAAAAAGCCGTTCACTGTTGCGGAACAGGTAAAATCCAGCGCAGAGGACGAGGATGAAAAGACCGCTGAATATGCTCTGAATCACCAGCTTGGCGGAGTCCGTGTTCATAATGTGTGGGGATAGCTCATAGCAGGGCTCTGATCCGGTGTCAGCACCACAGCCCCGTCCCGCCGAACGCTCCCGCTCACGGCTTGGTCAGGTTCGGCGCCCACAGCTCCGGCTTCAGATCCGGCGTCTTGCCATCGGCCGGGAAGGTGGTCTTCACCGCTGCGCGAATCTGCGTGGAAAGATCCGCGACGGTGGCGGCGTGTTCGGGACGCTCCGCGAGGTTGGTGAGTTCACCAGCATCCGCGTCGTGATCGTAGAGTTCGCGACCCTGCCGGCCCTCGTCCCATTCCGTGTACCGCCAGCGCGCGGTGCGCAGGGTGTACCCGAAGAAACGCGAACCATTGTCCCCCACGGCCGCACTCGCACCGAAACGCTTGATGCCGCCGCCGCGCACCACCTGGCTGAGCGCCCAGCCGCGTCCGCTCGTGGAGACATCCTTGAGCACGGGAGCGAGGCTCTGTCCCTGAAGACTGGCGGGTGCCTTGACCCCGCAGAGCTGGGTGAGCGTCGGGTAGAGGTCGACGTGGCTCACGGGCGTCCTCGCCACGCTGCCGGGGGCGCTCACGCCGGGACCCGCCACGATGAAGGGAACGCGGGTGCTGCCTTCAAAAAGGCTCTGCTTCTGCCAGAGGCCGTGCTCGCCGGTGTGGTAGCCGTGGTCGCTCGTGAACACGACGATGGTGTCCTTTGCGAGGCCCAGACGGTCCAGCGCGTCCAGCACACGGCCCGCCTGCGCGTCCATGAAACTAATGCTCGCATAATAAGCCTGGAGCGCCTCGCGACGCAGGTCGTCCGTCAGCTTGTCCTGCTCCTTTTTATAACTCATGAGCGCCGCAGGCGGGATGTCCTTCTGGTCCTCCGCCACGTTCTGCACCACGCGCATCTTTTCCCTCGGATAAAGGTCGAAGTATTTCTCCGGCGCAACGTACGGGGTGTGCGGACGGAAGAATCCGAGGGCGAGAAAGAACGGGCGGTCCTTCTGCTTGGCACACCGCTCAAGGATCCACTCCGCATCGGCGGCCTCGAGACCGTCGGTGTGCTTTTCATCAGGCGCCTTGGAGGCATGCCAGCTGAGCGTGCCGCCAAACTGGCCCGGGGTGAGGCTGTAAATCAGAGGCTCCTCGTCCAGTCGGTCCACTCCCGCCGGATTGGTCTCCACCTCCCAAGAAGCCGGGTCGTCGTGCCCGTTGGTGCCGATCGAATTAGGCACGTTGTAATGATAAAGCTTGCCGATCCGCGCCGCGAAATAGCCGTCCAACCGGAACGCCTGCGAGAGACTCACCGCCGAGGGAATGGTCTGCCGGAAAATCTGCGCATTGGCTAAGATCCCCGTGCTGTTCGGATAAAGCCCGGTGAGCAGCGAATTACGGCTCGGCCCGCACAGCGGAAAGGAGCAGTAGGCACGGTCAAAGCGCACACCGCGGCCAGCCAGTTTGTCGATGTTCGGAGTCTTCACCTGCGGATGCCCGTAACAGCCCATGTCCGTGTTCAGGTCGTCGGCGATGATGAAAAGGACGTTGGGCCGCTTCGTCTTGGCGTCAGCAGCTTGCACCCACGCCGGTGCCGCAAGCGGAAGAAGGAGGAGCGCGGCGCTCAGGAAAAAACGTTTCATGGGGGTCAATTGGACTTGGTGGACTGGGTGGATCGGGTCGCTTTGATGGCTTCGGCGACGGTCATCGTGCCGGCGGGTTTCTTGTCGTCAAAAGGCCCGTCCGCACTCGTGTTCGGCCACTGCGCGGGATCGGCGAACTGGCCGTCGTCCCTGTACTGCTTCTGGAGCCGCACGATCTCCGCCTTGAGTTCGGCGAACTTGGCGGCCACGGCCTGATCGCCGCCCCTGTCAAAGAGGAGGTTGTGCTGCTCGGCCGGGTCCTTGGTGAGGTCGAACATCTCGTAGGCATCCTTCTTCCAGTAATAGATGAGCTTGTGCGTGGCCGTCCGCACACCGAGATGCGCGGCCGTGTTATGATGGCCCGGGTCGTGGTAATAGCGGTAATAGACGGAATTACGCCACCCGGCCGGCGATTCCCCGCGCAGCAGCGGCGCCATCGAGACACCCTGCATCGATTCCGGCACAGGAAGCCCGGCGAGATCGAGAAAGGTGGGCGCAAGATCGATGTTCGCCACAAACTGGCCCGGCACCGCCCCCGGCTTGATCCCCGGTCCGCTCGCAAGAAGCGGCACGCGCAGGCCCGGCTCGTACATGAACCTCTTGTCGTAAAGCCCGAGGTCGCCAAGGTACCAGCCGTTGTCGGCCGAGTAGAGGACGATGGTGTTCTTATCGAGACCGGATTCCTTCAGATAATCCAGCACCCTCCCCACGCTGTCATCGAGCCCCTGCACACAGGCGAGGTAATCCTGCATGTAACGCTGGTACTTCCACTGCACGAGTTCGCGCCCCTTCAGCAGCTTCTTCGTGCCGTCGGGCTGTGTCACCTCCACCTCCATCGGCTTCGCATTCAACCACTGGTTGCGCGCCGGCCCCTTCAGATCAGCGGGCGGCTCCAGCTTCAGGTCGCGCCGCGTAAGATCGCGCGCCACGGTCTGCTCATTGGCCGGCAGCGCCGCGGGCCGCGTGGCGTAATCGTCCCAGAGCGTGGCCGACTCCGGAATCACCTTGTCCTTGAAGAGAGCCTTGTTGCGCTCATCCGGTTCCCAGCCGCGATGAGGCGCCTTCTGGTGGAGCATCAGGAAGAAGGGCTTGTCCGTGGGCCGCGTCTTCATCCACTCGATGCCAAGATCCCCGGTGATCTCGGTGCAGTGCCCCTCAATCGTCAGCTTGCGCCCCTCGATCAGAAACGAAGGGCTCCAGTAGGCGCCCTGCCCAGGCAGGACGATCCAACGGTCAAACCCGGTCGGGTCCGAGCCGAGGTGCCATTTTCCAATGATCCCCGTGTGGTAACCACCCGCTTGGAGGCGCTTGGCCACGTGGTCGCGGGACCCGTCAAACTTGTTGAACACCGGGACCCCGTTGAGGTGGGAGTACTGCCCGGTGAGCAGCGTGGCGCGGCTCGGCGTGCAGATGGAATTGGTCACAAAGGCGTTGGTAAAACGCACCCCCCCCGCCGCGATCCGGTCGAGGTTCGGCGTCTGATTCACCTTCGATCCGTAGCAGGAAAGCGCGTGCTGCGCGTGGTCGTCGGAGAAGATGAAGAGGATGTTGGGTTTGCCGCCAGTGCCGACGCCAGCGCCAGTGCCGACGCCAGATCTGGATGACTGCACATCCGCAGCGACTCCTCGCGAGAAAACCACAAGGAGGATGGCCAGAAGCGGAACCCAAGGACCGAAGGCACGCGGAAGGAAACGCGGCGACTCAGAACGAATGAGAACAAGGGAGATAGGCATGGTCTTGAGCGTGGGAGGTGCAGGGAGGCGATGGGTTGACGCGACAGGCGTCCATCCGCGGAAAAACGGCAGAGGCAGGAACTGCGAGCCGGGGAACCGGGGGTGGAAGACTGGCTGCCTTTTTAGGAGGCCCGTGCGGGACCGTGCTGTCAAGGACGCAACCCCATGCCACCGACCACCGACCACCGACCACCGGGATCGAGGCAGGAGACATGGTACACGGGATATGGGGCACAGGATATGGGGCATCATCCGCCCCTCCCACGCCCTCCCGCCTGTCTGGGCCTGAAAAGCGTGGCCGCCGCCATGGAGCGACCGCCGCGCAAGCCACTCCCGATTCCGATGGCACAGAGACAATCCTATGAAACTCATCATCACATGCTTCAGCGCAGCGGTCCTTGGACTGCTCGTACCGGGAACAGCGCGCGCCATTGACGAACGGGAGGAGGTGCTGCGTTCAGCGCAAATCCTCAACCGGCTGGAATCCATACCCGAGCGCGGGATTCCGCAGGAGATCATCCGCAACGCACGCGGGTTGGCGATCCTGCGGGTTTACAAAGTAGGGCTGGGCATCAGCGGACGCGGCGGGAAGGGAGTCGTGGTTTCGCGCACGCCGCGCGGAGGCTGGTCGGGTCCTGCGTTCATCCGGACGGGCGGCGCCGGGTACGGACCGCAAGTGGGGGCGAAAGTAACGGACTTCGTCTTGGTGCTTAACACGCAGCAGGCCGTGGATGCATTTGCGCGCGGCGGCAATATCACGCTCGGCGGCGCGTTGAGCGCAGCAATCGGGCCAGTCGGACGCACCGCGGAACTCGACATCGCGCCGATCGCCGCAGTCTACACCTACAGCCAGAGCCGCGGACTGTTCATCGGCGCCTCCTTGGAGGGGACGGTGCTCACCGCGAGTCCTCGCTCCAACACCGCCTTCTACGGACGGCCGGTCAGCCCGCACGCCATCCTCAACGGCTCCGTGCGCCCACCGCAGGGCGCAGCACCGCTACTGGGCGCCCTGCCCAGCCGTGGCCGCGGAGCGAAGGGCTACGCGATGCGGTAGCAAACGGCCTCCAAAACTGGGGGGAAAAACAGAGGGCGCTTCCCGCAAACGCAGGAGGCGCCCCCTTTTGATTTTACCACGCCCATCCGCAGGGCGCTTTCCGAATGCCGACTACTGCAGCCAGTTGAAGTGGAAGAACTCGCCAGCCGGCTTGTCGGTGCGCTCGAAGGTGTGAGCGCCGAAGTAATCGCGCTGCGCCTGCAACAGATTGGCAGGGAGACGTTCCTGACGATAGCTGTCGAAGTACGCGAGCGCCGCGCCAAACGCCGGCACAGCCACGCCATGGGAAATGGCCGCCTGAACGGCCGTGCGCCAGTTGGCCTGGGTGCGCATGAGGATGTCGCGGAAGAACGGATCCAGAATCAGGTTCTTGAGCTGCGCGTCGCGACGGTAAGCCTCGGTGATGTGGTTGAGGAACTGCGCGCGAATGATGCAACCGCCGCGCCAGATGCTCGCGATGTCGCCGAAATTGAGGGTCCAGCCATACTGGGCCGCCGCGGCGCCGAGCTGCACGAAGCCCTGCGCATAGCTGATGATCTTGCTCGCGTAGAGCGCGTCGCGCACCGCCTCGATCATCTGCTGGCGCGAACCACTGAACGCTGCGGGCGCGGGAATGTTGAACTCCTTGCTCGCCGCCACGCGCTCACTCTTGAGCGAAGAGAGGATCCGAGCCTCGACCGCACTGCCAATGACGCTGAGCGGCACACCCATCTCCACCGCATGACCGACCGTCCACTTGCCCGTGCCCTTCTGACCCGCTTTGTCCAGAATCACATCCACCATCGGCTTGCCAGTCTCTGCATCCTTCTTGCCGAAAATGTTGGCGGTGATCTCGATCAGGAACGAGTTGAGTTCGCCCCGGTTCCAATCCCCGAAGATCTGCGCAAATTCCTCCGCCGTCGGATTCAGGGTCGCCTTCAGGATCGCGTAGGCTTCGCAGATGAGCTGCATGTCACCGTACTCGATGCCGTTGTGCACCATCTTCACGTAGTGCCCGGCGCCGTCCGGCCCCATGTGCCTGCAGCAAGGCTCGCCCTCGGCCACGGCCGCAATCTTCGTGTAAATAGGGGCGATCGACTCCCATCCTTCCTTCGATCCACCGGGCATGATCGACGGCCCCTTGAGCGCACCCTCTTCTCCGCCGGACACACCCACCCCAAAGAAATGAATGCCCTTTTCCTTCAAATACTTCTCGCGGCGCTGGGTGTCGGTCCACAGCGAGTTGCCGCCGTCGATGATCACATCGCCCGCCTCCAAAAGCGGGATCAGCTGCTCGATCACCGCGTCGACCGGCGCACCGGCCTTGACCATGATCTGCGCACGACGGGGACGCTTGAGCGATCCCACAAACTCCTCAAGAGTGGCTGCCGCCACGAAATTCTTCCCCTTGCCACGACCCGCCGCGAACTTCTCCGTCACAGAGGTGGTGCGGTTGTAAACAGCCACATGAAATCCGCGGCTCTCCATGTTCAAAACGAGATTTTCGCCCATCACGGCGAGTCCGATCAGGCCGATGTCACAGGTAGGGGTCATGGTAATAGTTATTCTTGATTTTTGGGTTTGAGAGACAGCGGACCCTATCGGCAAAGTGCAATCAATGGCAAACGTGATTTCCTCAGCCCGAACAGCAGCCATGACCATCCTCGCCCACGAGGCTCAATGAACCTCCCCAACCAACTCACCGTCGCACGCTTGCTCCTGACAGGCTGCTTCGTGGCCGTCCTCTCCACCCCCCTCCCCTTCGCAGCCACCATCGCCCTCGCTCTCTTCTCCCTCGCCAGTATCAGCGACTATCTCGACGGCGAGATCGCCCGCAGGCGCCAGCTCATCACCGACTTCGGCAAACTCATGGACCCCCTGGCCGACAAGGTGATGATGGCCGCCGCCTTCATCATGCTCGTCCCCCACGGCGCATTCCCCGCATGGGTACCCATCGCCATGATCAGTCGCGAGTTTCTCATCACCGGCCTGCGCTCCCTGGCGGCCGGCAAGGGGGTGGTCCTGCCCGCAGACAACCTCGGCAAACACAAGACCATCTGGCAGATCATCATGGTCCTCTACTTCCTCCTCCTGCTCTCCCTGCGCGAAGGGCAGGCCGCAGGCTGGTTCTCGATGGAACACATCGATCGTTACGCATGGACCTACGGCGGCCCCGTCCTCATCGCAGTCGCCCTCTGGCTCACCCTCTTCTCCGGCATCGGCTATGTGCGCCGCAACTGGAGCCTCATCACCAGCCATTCGCTCTAAAACAGCGGCACCGGCCCAAGGCTTTCAGGTCCACCGGGGGAAAGGCGCCCCCAGCCTGTCTCGCCACCAGACGTGCCACCCCGCATCAGGACCTCAAGCGCACCATGACGATGCGCATCGAAGGAGTTACCACCCAATCAGTTCATTGCGGAGCAGTGGAAATTCCCTGCCTTTGAGAGGTCTCCGTTTCGACGCCTCGCCCCATCACCGTTTTTAGACTCAACCCAGAGCGCCCCCACCCGCACGCACCGCCTACGCAAAGAGCTTCGCCACCGCACGCCCGTTGTCGGTGACAGGCACCGGCCGCTCCCCGTCCATCAACTTCCTCGCAGGATCCACCCCCATCGCGTTCAGGATCGTTGCAAAAAGATCCGGCACCGACACGGGATCCACCACCGGATTCATCGCCAGCGCGTCACTCTCCCCGACACACTGTCCGGTCCGCATCCCGCCTCCACCCAACAGCACCGTAAAACACTTGCCGTGATGCCCGCGACCCCCGCCCGCATCGAACTCTGCAGGCCGCCCGAACTCGCCCGAGACCACGAGGAGCGTCTTGTCCAAAAGACCGTTCGCCTTCAAATCGTCAATGAGGGTCGAGAGCGCGTGATCAAGCCCGCGGATCAACACATGCAACTCACGCTGCGCCGCATTGTGGCTGTCCCAACCCGCCCCATTCACAAAGTTCAGGTTGAAACCCACCTCCACAAAACGCACCCCGCGCTGCAACAAACGCCGCGCCAGCAGACAGCGCTGCCCGAACTCGTCCCCAAACGCCGCACGCACCACATCGCCCTCCGCTCCCAGCTGGAACGCTTTGAGAAAATCCCCGCGCTGCAGCGCAAAGCATTGCTCAATCGCCTCCCCGTACTCTTCCAACACAGGATCCCGGCCCGCCCCAACCGCTGACGCGCGCCGCAGCGTCGACAGCAGCGACTCCCGCCTCCCCGCACGATCCACGGAGATGTCCGGCGGCAGACTCAGCCCCTCCGGACCCTTCGCCGTGTCCGTCAGGTACACAAACCCCGCCTTCGGTCCGAGGAATCCGGGGCCGCGTGTGGCGCTGGGATAACCCATGACAACGTAGGGCGGAACTCCGTCCATCGCCGCTCCGCGCGTGGCGGCGACCAGCGAGCCGATGGAGGGGTAAACAAGGGAACCGCTCGTCGGACGGCCGGTGTGCATCCGGTTGGTGGCCGCCGCGTGTTCGTCGATCACGTTGTGATGGACGGTGCGCACCGGCACCAGATGCTCGCCACGCGCCGCCAGCAAAGGCAGATGCTCGGAAAACAACGCACCGGGGATCGCCGTCGGAATGGTGTCGTAATAACAACCAGCCACCTTCTTCCCATCCCCCCGGATCTTCTTGGCGTCGAACGTGTCGATCTGCGACATGCCGCCCCCAAGCCAGATCATGATGCAGTGCTCCGCCCGCCCACGCGGGACCGGCAATGCACCCGCCATTTCCGCAGCGTGCAGGCCTCCCGTCAGCACCGGCGGCAACAGTGCCGCACAGGATGCGAGGCCGGCTCGACGCACAAAATCACGACGATTCATCGATTGCATGGGATGGGGGTTCTCAAAGGGCTGCATCACTGGGATTCAAGGCACAAAGCTGAACTCGGGCGTGAGCAGCAGCGCCCACACCGCATCCTCGGCCCGTTCCCTCCATGCGGGCGCAAGCCGCTTGGTCACAGGATCCCCGGCCTTCAACAACGCCTCCGCCTCGTAAATGGCGGTGGTGGAATCCGGGTGGAGATGATTGCTCCACATCACCGCCTTCGTGGAGCGCGGCTTGCGCGGCATGTCGGCCTCCGCACACGCACGCACCCGATTCTCAAAACCCTCCGCCACATAACCCGCCAGCACCTCCGCCTCCGCACGGGAAGGCGGCCGGCTCAGGATCCTGCGGTAGAGCGCCTCCGCGAACTGCACGGGCGTCGCCGCCTCCAGCGCGATGCGCGTGAACGCGCTGTCATCGCTCAACCGGATAACCCGGCCGCCGATCACCCCATTGGCCACGATCGCAGGCTGGAGCAGGTTGGGCGCGTCCTCCCGCGCAGTCCTCGGCTCTGCTCGCGACTCCCGCCAGCCGTTGATGCGCAGGATGTCCCCCAGCGCCTGCGCCACCGGCTTCGCAAGCGAAGGCCGGTCCCGTTCATTACTCAACCCCACCAGGTGCCATGCACGGTACGGCTCGCCAAGGTTCGTGAAATCCTTGGCCGAACGCCGCCCGTCCAAGTCGAAGTTCAACGGCTCCGCTTCAAACGATTTCCCGCACACGAAAAACAGCGAATCGAGCAGTTGCTCCGCACTGAGACGGCGACGCGCAGGCGCCGCAAACACCCGCGCATCCGCCTTCACCGGCTTGTGCGCCACGGGATCAGCCTCCCTCTGGTACGCCTCCGAAAGCATCACCGTGCGCGCCAGCGCCTTCATGTCGTAATCGAGCTCCACCAGACGACGCCCGAGCCATTCCAAAAGCTCCGGATGCGAAGGCCGCTGGTCGTCCCAATCGTCCACAGGCTCCACGAGCGCCCACCCCATCAGCCGCTTCCAGAGCCGGTTGGCGAGCACCTCGGCAAAGCGCGTGTTGCGCGGATCCGTCACCACCGCCGCCAGTTTCTCACGACTATCCCCGTCCTCACGCACCGCCCCAGGCAACCCCTGCCCCGGGAAACTCTGAAACGGGAAACCCGGCTCGATCACCTGTCCCGCCTTCAGCGAAACCGTCACGTGACTCGACGCCTTCAACCCCTTTGTCAGACTCGTTTCCGGCACCTTCATCGACTTCCGGCCCAGCATCGCCGAAACCGCAAAGAGATCCTTCTGATCAAAGGGATGATTGGGCGCATCGTGGCAGCGCGCACACTTCATCTCCATCGCAAGAAACGCGGATCCCAGAATCTGCGCCTTGTGCGCCATCGGCAGGTCGTTCTGCGACGCCAGCTCGAAACCGCCCGCCCCGCCATCCCGCACCGAACCCCGCATCGCGATCAACTCCGTCGCAAAGCGGTCCGCCGGCCAGTTGTCCCGGAGCGCATCGTACAAAAACCAGCGGAACGGCCCCGTGTTATTCAGCGTTGCCTTGAGCAAGGCCGGGTTTTCCGCGAGCACATCCTGCCAGTACGGCACCCACTGATGCGCCCAGCCAGGCCCCGCCAAAAGACGCTCCACCGCCGCACGCCGCTTGTCCGCCGAACCATCTTTCAGGAACGCATCCAACTCACCGGGTCCGGGCGGAAGCCCCGTCACATCAAGACTCGCACGCCGAAGGAACGCCGCATCCGATGACCGCGCACCCACCGGAAGACCGCCCCGCTTCTGCAACAACAGCGCATCGATCATCCCCTCCGAAGACACGCCCGCAGGGACCGGATGCTTTGGAACCACAGTTCCAAGAGCCTTCCGCGCCTCCGCGTGACGCTGCGCCCAGTAGCGCTCTTCCGCCGCAGGCGTCAGCTTTCCGTGATCCGCCCCCTCATGCGCCGCCCTCTGCCGGACCACCAGCGCGCCCCACTCCTCGTCGTTGAACTGCGGACCATCAAGACCCGGACGCAGCACCCGCCAAGCCCCGTCCGGTCCGCAAAGCGCCAGCACAGGCGCACCCGGCTCGGGGCGCAGATTCTTGCCACCGACAAAAAACTCGAAGCTCACCAGATGCTCGCGCCCATCGGCATCCACCGTGCCCAAGGTCTCGCTATGTCCGGGCTTGAGCAGCGCCATGGTTTTCACCAACTGAAGCTCAAGCAGATCGGGGACCGGTTCCGCGTCCGACGCCCGCACCTCACCGCGCAGCTTGAAACTGATGCTCGAGGAAAGCAGCGGCTTGCCATCCCACACCACGCGACTCCCACGGATCGCACGCAACAGCACTTGGTGCCTCCCTGCCGCAGGCGTCACCTTCGCCGAAAGACGCACCACAAACGGCACCGAACGATCCTCCCGCGAACCCCGCGCACTGTAACGCGGCGGCAGATGCGCCACCGCAAACTCCGACTGGCTCCAGACCTGCGTCCGCGAAGCGGGCAGATAATCCCACGAGGCGCTGTACCCGGAGAACTTCGCCTTTCCGTCCGTCTGTCCCCAGTCGGCTCCCGCACCCTCCGCCAGCTCCCCAAATTCAAACACCTCAGCCAGCACGCCACCCGCCGGGATCTCAGCAGGATCCACCGCCGGCAGCGCCGCGTTTCGAGGGGGCAACACCTCCGCCTTCGCTGCAGGGGCGGGCGGTTTCGCGGCATCGCCCTCCGGCCTCGTCGCCGCCGCGGCGGGATTCGCCGGAGCAGACTCCGACTTGGCGTCTGCCGCATCGGTTTTCACAGACGGCTTCTGCGTCTGCGATTCGGCGGCGGGAAGGGACGCGGTCAGCAAGCCGAGGAAAAGTCCAAGGCACGCTCCGACGACGGGGGGTGGTCCGGCGGGTTTCACACCCCACTTCTAATGAGTCCGCCTCCCGCAGAAAACAGCAATCTGCACCGCACAACCCACCTCGCCCCGCGCTGAGTAAAGACCCCGCGGCGAGACTGTGGTGCGAAGAGAGATTCTATTACCCCAAGCATATTACAGCGACGCCCGGAAGGGACCCAGCTTCGGAACGTGGCGTGCCGCCCCATTAGGGGAGCCTCAATCGTTCCCGATATTTGCCCCCCCGAGTAGATCCAACACTTTACCCGGGCAACACTCCCCGACCGCACCCGACAAGCAGCGGAAGCAAGCGATTCAGGATGATTCTTTCATCGAATCTTTCATCCCCCCCACACCCAGATCCGCCCCCGCCCACGGTTTATAGATGTAATGTCATCGCATCCTCAGCCCGCCGTCCCGGACCACCCACCGCCCGTGGTCGTGTATC
>CAMAUX010000010.1 GCA_945861435.1 Chthoniobacter flavus
TCTCCCTGCCGATAGAGTCCGCCTACTCCATTCCTGGAAACACTCCGGCTTCAATGTCCACCATGGCGAATCTGTCCCCCCAGAAAACAAGGCTCTCCTGGAACAACTCACCCAGTACATCCTTCGCAATCCCTTCTCGGTCGAAAAAAAGGGGGAGGCAGGCGGGACGCCTGCGGTCTCAGGGGGCTGCCTCGCTACAGTGTCCGATATCCAACAAAAAACGTCAGCAGAGTTACATCGCGGCGCGGGTTATCCTTCATGCGAGCCTAACGCCGCGTCCCAACCCATGAAGCTCTTCAAATTCCCCGATCGTCTTCTTACAACCCTTGTTCTCTGGATCCTGCTTTCCTGTGCAGGCTGGGCGTTGGATCAAGGGCCGCTGCTCTCGCCGAAGGACGCGGTATCAAAAATGACTGTTCCAGATGGATTCGCCGTCGACATCCTGGCAAGCGAACCCGACTTGGTACAACCGATCGCTTTCTGCTGGGACGAGCGAGGGCGTCTTTGGGTGGTGGAGGGCAACACTTATCCCACACGCGCCGGCGAGCCCCCCACACCGAGGCCGGACGACGATCCGCAGCTCGACACGCTGACCTCCGAAGAAAAGGCCAGTCTGTTTGGCGGCTCCGATCGCATCCTGATTTTCTCCGATGAAGACGGGGACGGCGTTTATGAAACGAGAAAAGTCTTTTTGGAGAATCTAAATTTGGTGTCAGGAATTGAGGTCGGTTTTGACGGCGTCTATATTGGGGCAGCACCGTATTTTCTCCACATACCATTGGATGCCTCCGGCGATAAACCGGCGGGCGCGCCGCGTGTGCTCGCGGACGGGTTTGGTTGGCAGGACACCCATGAAACGTTGAATTCGTTTATCTGGGGCCCCGATGGCTGGTTGTATGGCTGCCACGGCGTCTTCACCCAGTCTCAAGTGCGTGTGTGTACGGGGCCGGTCGGAACAAGAAACCGCACTCCCATGAACTGTGCCTACTGGAGATGGCATCCCGTGCGCCAAGTGTTTGAGTTATTTGCACAAGGCACCTCCAACCCGTGGGGGCTGGATTACAACGCAAAGGGCCAATTCTTTTCGGAAGCCTGCGTGATTCCGCATTTCTGGCATGTCATCCCAGGGGCGTATTACCTGCGCCAGGGGATTCCGTTGGGCCACTTCAACCCCTACGTATACAAAAATATCGAAACGATTGCCGACCACACTCATTTCTCGGATGGCAAACCGGTTATGGGGCAGGAAGCAAACAAGGGAGCCTCCGACGAGTTTGGCGGCGGGCACGCCCACTGTGGCTTGCTTATCTACGACGGGCTCAACTTCCCCGCCAAATATCGTGGGCAGCCGCTGCTTGGAAATATTCACGGCAAGCGAATCAATCAGGAGCAACTCATCCCTGAGGGTTCGGGGTACAAGGCCTCCCATGGGCCTGATTTCCTGAAGGCCAATGACTTCAATTTTACAGCGGTAACCCTCAAGCAGGCGCCGGACGGCTCAGTCGTGTTTAGTGATTGGTACGACCGGCAGAAGTGCCATTCTAGGAACACCGAAATTTGGGACCGTACCAATGGCCGGCTCTACCGCGTCAAGTACGCCGCTAATTGGAAGCCGTGGAAAGCGACTCCCGGGATTTGGGAGCCCGCGTCCACATTGGAATTGCAGCTTCAGGAAAACGGTTGGTTGAGCCGGACGGCACGCCGCAAAATTGAGGAAGCCGCAGCGCGCGCGCCAATTGATGCGGGCTTAATCCAGCGGGCAAGAGAACTGGTTAAGTCTCAAGAGTCGGCGGAGGTCCGGATGCGTTTAATGTGGTGGCTGTTTTCCACGAATGCCGCCGAGAACACCGAGGTTTGGCGGGAGCGCCTGAGGGATTCCGACGCCGATGTGCGGCAATGGGCTGTGCGCCTGAGCGTCCAGCAGGGGCCAGTCGGCGAAGGGCTGGTGCGTGAGTATGAGCGTCTCGCGAAAGAGGATCCCTCGCCAGTAGTGCGTTTGGCGTTAGCGAGTGCTTTGCAAAGCCTCCCCTCGCCCTTGCGCTGGGGGCTGGCCGCGGCACTCCTGCAGCATGCGGAGGATCAGGCAGATCACAATTTGCCCCAAATGCTCTGGTATGGGTTGGAGCCAGCGGTTCCAGAAAACCCAGCCAAAGCGGTCGAAGTGGCGAAGGCGTCGCGGTTGGAATTGCCAACGGCATTGGTAGTGCGCCGCATTGCGGAACTGCGCAATGATACATCGAATGCTCTCCTATTAGGAGCGATGACACAGGCGGAGTCGGCTGCGGAAGCGAGGCGTTTCTTGGGACCGCTCGCAGAGTCTTTGCAAGGGCGGTTCAAAGTCCCCGCGCCTCAGACATGGTCAGCGGCGTATCAGCGGGTTGGCGTCTTGATTGCGAATGTGCAGGAGAGTGAAGTCCGCGAGGGTTTGCTCGATGCGCGAACCGCCGTCGGGGCGGCATTGAATGATGCAAAGGCCTGGCAAGAGCTACGCACGCTCGCAGAGGATCCGAAGGCTGGTTTGGGGCGTCGTCAGAGGGCCTTGCAAACGCTGGCCTCTGGTGGTGATGCGGCACTGGGCGACCTGCTGCTCCGTTTGCTAGGAGATGCATCCATGCGCATGGAAGTCCTGCGTGCAGGGGCGACCTTGTCCGTGGGCAGTGCAACAGAAGCCAGAGCCTTGCCGGCTTTTTTTAAAGCGGTCTTAGACCAATACCCGTCGCTTAATCCGAAAGAAAAATCCGCGGCTCTCCAGATCTATTCGGGGCGGATTGCAACGGCCAACTTGCTCATGGATGCCGTGGAGGCGAGGACGGTTTCCTTTCGAGACCTCTCGATGTACGTCGCGCGCCAGATTGCGAACCTCAAGGATGGGGCGCTTTCCCAGCGTGTGGAGAAGCTTTGGGGTAAGGTGGACGTTTCCAATACCGGAGCGAAGGCGGCGGCGGCGGCGAAAGAGCATGCGCGCTTGAAGGCGATCCTTACTCCCAATTACGTGAAAACGGCCGACCTCCAAAAGGGGCGCGTCTTGTTTCAAAGCATCTGCGGGCAATGCCATCAACTCTTTGGAGAGGGTGGGAAAATTGGTCCAGACCTGACTGGGTCTAACCGCGCCGATTTGGACTACATCCTAGAAAACGTCACGAATCCGAGTGCGGTCATCGGAAAAGACTACGAATTGCACATCTTCACGCTCATGGACGGCCGCGTGGTAAGCGGCATGGTGCGCGCCGAAGACAATCAACTCATCACGGTTCAGTCCCCCACGGGCGAGGAACGGGTGCGTAAGTCGGACGTGCGTTCGGAGGAAAAACCGGGGATTTCCATGATGCCGGAGGGGCTTTTCGGCGCTTTGTCGAAGGAGCAAATGCGGGATCTGGTAGGTTATCTTAAAGTTCCGCAACAGGTCTCGCTTGCGGGCGAAGCGCAAAAGCCGGCTGGGACTGGATATCGCGTGGAGGGGGCATTGGAGGCGGAGACGTTCAAAATATTACAGGTGCCGGGCGTGGCCACGGTGCAGGCGATGGGCGGGTTTAGGGATGGGGTATTTTCCGGGGATTCGCAGCTATTCTGGCGACGGGCGAAAGTTGGCGACGTTTTAAAGTTGGAAGTGCCAATCAAAGTGGCGGGCAAATTCCGCGTGCGCGCCGCCTTTTGCCGTGCGCCTGATTACGGGATCATTCGTGCGCGGTTTGCGGGGCGCGAGATGGAGCAGGGCGAGATGGATTTGTTTGGCTCAAAGGTGTCCAATACCGAGGCACTGGTGCTTGGCGTTGCTGAAATTGCCAGCCCTGGAACCGCAGTTTTGGAGCTTGAGCTGAGGGGAAAAAACGCGGCGTCATCAAACTTTGGCGCAGGCATTGACTATCTGCTTTTGGAAGCCGTGGATGCGAAAGGTGCGGCACCTGCGCCTGCTGCGCCCGTATCAAAACCAGCGGCGCCAGCGGCCAAACAAGAAGCAGCGCGTCCTCCGGTAGCGAACCGAAAAAACATCGTCATGGTGGCGGGGAGACAGAGCCACGGGCCCGGAGCGCACGAGCATAATGCGGGTGTATTGCTCTTGAGCAAATGCCTCAGAGAGGGGGCGAACGCACAGGTAGAAATGCGACTCCATCTCAACGGAGGCTGGCCTGCGCAGGAAGAACTCGACCGCGCCGACACACTGGTCGTCTATGCGGATGGATTTAACGGACATCCAATTCTTCAGGACAATCACCTCGAACAGGTCCGTGCCATGATGAAGCGCGGCTGTGGTCTGGTTTGCCTCCATTGGGCAACAGAAGTCCCTCAAGATCGGGGCGGAGCCGAATTTCTGGAATGGCTCGGGGGCTATTGTGACCCCGCTTGGAGCGTGAATCCGCATTGGACCGCCGATTTCTCCGAGTTCCCCACCCACCCTATCAGTCGCGGGGTACGCCCCTTTTCTACAACGGACGAGTGGTACTTCCACATGCGCTTTTTGGAGGGCATGCGCGGCGTGACGTCCTTGCTCTCAGCCGTGCCGCCTGAGTCGACAATGAGCCGTCCCGATGGGATGCGCTCTGGAAATCCGGCGGTGCGCAAAGCGGTGGCGGACAAGTTGCCGCAGTCGGTGGCTTGGGCCGTGGAGCGCGCGGATGGTGGCCGCGGATTCGGATTTACCGGCGGGCACTTCCATTCCGGCTGGGGCAATAACGACCAGCGCAAACTGATGCTTAACGCAATCCTATGGACCGCCAAGGGCGAGGTGCCAGCCGAGGGAGTCGCATCCACAGTGACTCCCGAAGACCTCACCGTGAATCTGGACCCGAAGGGAAAGAAGTAGGCGTCTCCTCCTGAGGAAGGTTTAGAGGAATACGAACAGGCTTGCCGCCCCTTCTCTGGGACGCGGGGCCAACGAAGGGTAAAGCTTAAAAATCCCAGCGAGTGGACTTGCCGGCTTCAGGCTTCACATTGATCCAGTCAATATCCACAGGCTCACTCGCGTGCGGCAAATAAATGCGCAGGATAGCCGCTCCGCCTTTGTTTGGGAGGTCCACGTCGATTTCCCGCCAGTCACCGCCTTTGAGGGTGTAGGCGAATTTAAGCAGTTCCTCCGGTTTGGCGTTAGCCTTCGGTAAAAGTTCAATAGAGCCTTCCCCGCCGCTTGCGGCTTTCATCCGAAAGCTGATTTTCGCGGGGCCATTGAGATTTGCTCCAATGCCAAGAAAAGGCGCGGTTCCCGTACCGGTGGCAGTGAGAATTCCGTCCTTAATGGCCGCAGCGCAATTGCGGTTTTTCCAGGCCGCAAGCGGCTCGTCTCTGGCGACCGGAGCTTTGCCATGATTGGGGTTCAGCTTTGGAACCACGGCTTCTGTGTCCTTTAGAAACCCACTGATGAGATCGTTAAGTTCACGGACGAGTTCGGGTTTTTCTCCCGCAAGATTATGTTGTTCGCCGAGATCGTTCTTCAGGTCGTAGAGTTCGAGTTCGTCAGAACCGTCGTCATTGCGTGCGTAGAACCGGATGAGCTTCCAGTCGCCCTTGCGGACGTAGGTGCCGGCGTAGAAACCGTCCATGACCGAGTCGCGCTTGGCATCGCCGTGCGGGAAATGACAGAAGATGCGGTCGCGGGCCGAATCGCCGCCGAGCAGAGCCTGAGACTGGTCAAGGCCGTCGAGCTTGAGATCGGCGTGCGGCTTGAGGCCGACGCAGGAGAGTAGCGTCGGGTAGAAGTCGACCGACTGGAAAAGGATGTCGCTGGTGGCGGCGGCTTTGGCCTTGCCCGGCCAGGCGAAGATGAACGGCTCGCGTGTGCCACCCTCGTAGAGGGAGGCCTTGCCGCTGCGCAAGGGGCGATTGCTGGTCGCCGGGATGTCGCTGTAACCTTCCGGATCGGTCTTCCTGGGGGGGTAAGAGTAGCCGCCGTTGTCGGAATAGAAGACAATGATCGTGTTGTCGGCGATACCTGCGTCGTCGATTGCCTGCAGGATCCGACCGACGCCGTCATCGAGGCTTTTCACCATCGCAGCGTAGAGGGCGTTGTGCTGCGGATTCTTCGGGTCGGCCTTGGCCTTAAAATGCTCGATGTAATCCGCGCGCGCATTCCAAGGGGAGTGCACGGAATAAGCCCAGTAATTGAGGTAGAAAGGCTGGTCCTTGTGCGCCTGAATGTACTTGGCAGCCTCCTTGGACATGCGGTCTTCGATGTGCATTCCGACCTCGTCCGTGATCGTGGGATCTTTGATGAACTTCCAAGGGGCAAGATAGCCGCCGCCGCCGGGGCCTGACGCATTTGGAGCGTGAGGGAAGTCCGAGTCGAACCCTTGGTCCATCGGCTCGTAGTGGTCGGCGGGCTTGAGGTTGTGGCCGAGGTGCCACTTACCGAAGTGCGCGGTGGCGTAGCCGGCTTCCTTCAAGGCTTCGGCCAAGGTGAAGTATTCTGGCTTCAGACGCGTCAGGCTGTTGGCATCGAGTAGGCGGACTTTACCGTTCTCGTTCTTGGCGAGGCGTTTCTCGAGCTGCACCGTCGGCAGATGGCAGACTGGCGCCGTGATGCCGGTGCGGGCTGGGTATTGCCCCGCGAGGATGCTGGATCGAGTCGGAGAGCAGAGCGGGCTTGCGGCGTAGGCTTGTGTGAAACGGGTGCCGCGCTTGGAGAGGCGGTCGATGTTCGGCGTCTCGTAGAAGGTGCTGCCGAAGCAACCGAGGTCGTGCGCGCCAAGGTCGTCGGCGAGAATGAATACGATGTTTGGCTTTTCGTTTTTCTTTTCAGCGGCGGTTAGCACTGCCAGGGGAGTCAGCAGCAGGGCCGTGAGGAGTGTGAAGCTGTGTTTCATCATTATATTTCTTTGATGACATTCAATCAAGCCGGCGGGCACTCACGTAATAGGCACCGCAGATCTCTTTGCCCTGATCGTCGAGGAAGGTACCGCAGAGCAAAGTCTGCCCCTGCTTGAGGGAGACGTTGAACACGGCAATCGTATCGTTCTGGGGCCAAAAGTGTCTGTCCCCTGCGACTCCTCACTATCCACCAGAGGGGTTTTAGTCGGTAAGGCCAAGGTAATGTCGATACCATCGTTTTTCCTCATCATTGAGCAGGTGATCGGGATCGCCGGGCGGAGCAAGCCGGCTGGTCCAGTCGGAAAGTTTCGCAGCCAAGTCGCGCGCGATCTCAGGATGCCCGATGATGAGATTGTGTTTTTCATGCTCATCGCTGGTCACATCGAAGAGGTAATTCGTTTCGTTGCCGACGTGGATATATTTCCATTTCCCGTTGCGCACGGCCGCCTGGTTCCAGAATCGCCAATAGAGCGCGGCGTGCGGCGGTTGAGAGACTTCGCCGGTCAGGTGCGGGATGAGGTTAACCCCATCCAACCGTTCATCGGCTGGCAAACCCGCCAGCGCCACGGCGGTGGCGGCGATATCGAGAGTGCTGACCGGCTGATTGTAAATTTTACCGGCCGGCAACCTTCCCGGCCAGCACATGATGAATGGCACGCGTATGCCACCTTCTGTGAGCATCCCTTTCTCGCCGATCCACGGATCGTTCAGCGAACCATCCCAATCAGCGCTAGACTTGTTCACCGGCAGTAAATCCGCCTTGGGCTTCCCACGAGCAGCCGCGAGCGGCGCCCCGTTGTCAGACGTGAAAAAGAGGAGCGTATTGTTATCGATATTATATTGTTTGAGCGCGTCAGTAATTTGACCGACACCGTCATCAATCGCGGAAAGCATCGCTAGGGCGTGGCGGCGGCGTTCGGGCATCTCTCCGGGGAATCGGGAGAGATATTTCTCGGGGGCCTCCAGCGGCACATGCGGACCGTAATAAGCCAGATACAGGAAGAATGGCTGGTCGTGGTGGCGCTTGAGGAACGCGAGCGCGGCGGCAGTTTGCGTTTCCAGCCGATACCCGGGCTGTTTAACGATGGTGCCGTGCGGATCCAGCGTCTTGCCGTCGCAATCGAACGTGGCGAAGTAGCTGTGCTCCTCGCCCTGGAAGCATTCATCAAATCCCTGTGCCAGAGAGGAATACATTTTATAATATTGTCCGGGAATCTCCACTCGACCGTTTTTGCTGGGCGTGAGGCCGGGCAGATTTTTGCGCGCCCACTTGACGGAGGTTGCGTTGGGTTCGAGATGCCATTTACCAACCTGCCCACTGACATAACCCGCTTTTTTCAGTCGTTCGGGAATCGTCTGCTCCTCCAGCGGCATTGGATCATCGGCGATGTTGTCGAGACCGAACTTCTGTTGATAGCGTCCAGTGATCAAACCGGCCCGCGAGGGGCTGCACTGCGGTGCGGTGACGTAACCGGCGGTCAGGCGCACGCCCTGCCCGGCGAGGGAATCAAGGTTTGGCGTTTTGATGTCGGGAACCTGGCGTTGGCAAGACAAGTCTGCATAGCCTTGATCATCCGTCAAAATGACGATGATGTTGGGCTTTCCTGCAGGCCTCGGTGCATCAGCAGCGTGCAGCACTGCCAAGGGCGCCAGCAGCAGGGTCGTGAGGAGTGTGAAGTTGTATTTCATGATTACTTCTCTTTCATGGAACGTCAGCAAGATAGCGGACGCTTACGTAACAGGCGCCGCAGATTTCCTTGCCCTGATTCGCGCCGATGGGATTGAACTCAAAACCGAACCGCGTCTGAAAACGCCCAGTCATCAGTGCCGCACGCGAGGCCGCGCAAAACGGTGCGGTGACATAGCCGCTCGTGAATTGCGCCCCACTCGCCGCGAGTGCGTCGATCTGCGGCGTCGGGATGTCTTTCCCACCATAGCAACCGAGTTCGCCGCAACCAAGGTCGTCAACGTCGATGAAGATGGCATTGGGGCGGTGCTCGGCCGACGCGGAAACTCCAGCGAGTGTCAGGGCAGCGATGCCTGCTGTAAGTAAGTGGCGTATGGGTCTCATCGGTTCGTTCTTGGTTAGGTTGTCGTGAGGGCGGCATCACTGTCCCGAAACTGGGACGCGGCCCACGGGGCGGCGGTTCTTGCCCTTCTGGTTGGTGGCGGAGTCACCAATGTCGTCGCGCATCCTCTTCGCTAGAGCACGCAGGCGCGCCGCAACCTCTGGGTATTTTCCAATCACGTCCGTGGTCTCGCCCACGTCCGCTGCGAGATCGTAGAGCGCCTCTGGCAGAAGTGCCTCCTTCGCGGCTCCCTGCTTCCGCTCATACGGGGTGTCATCCATTGCAGTGCGCGGGAACACGAGCTTCCAGTTCGCGCTGCGGACCGCCTCGAGCTTCTCCCGGTTGTAGTAGAAGAACGCGTCGTGAGGACTCGGCGCACCGGGCTTGGTCATCAGCGGGAGAATGTCCTTTCCATCAATGATCCGGTCCTGCGGAGGCTGCGCTCCGGCGATGCCGGCCACGGTGGGCAGGACGTCCATCGCGGAGGCGATCTCGCGGCAGACGAGGCCGGCGGGGATTCGGCCCGGCCAACGCATAAGGCAAGGAACACGCACGCCGCCCTCCCGCGTGGTCGCCTTGGCCGCCCGCAGGGGGAAGGCTTGGCCGCGCTTGTCGTGGGGTCCGCGCGTGTCCGGCCCATTGTCCGAGGTGAAGACCACGAGTGTCCGGTCTGCGAGCCCGGTTTCGTCCAGGGCCTTCAGGACCTCGCCCACGCCCCAGTCCATGCATTCGACGACGTCCCCATACAAGCCCCGCGCCGATTTGCCCCGGAAGCCGTCGGAGACGTGCAACGGGAGGTGCGGTGCGCTGTAGGCGAGATACAGTAAGAACGGTTGGTCGCGTTTCGCCCGTACGAACTTCACCGCCTCTTCCGTGAACTGCTCGGTGAGCGTCTTCTGGTCGGGGTGCGGATCGATGACCGTTTCGTCGCGGTGGAGGACAAAGGGTTTCATGTCGTTGGGGAACATCATCCCGTAAAACGCGTCGAAGCCATGCTGGCGCGGGGAGAATGGGGCCAGGTGGCCGAGGTGCCACTTGCCGACGCAGGCGGTGGCGTAGCCGCGTTCCTTCAAGATCTCAGCTAGGGTGACCTCGTCGGGGTTCAGCCCCTCCAGGTGCGTTTCGTAGAGTACGCCGGCGCCTTTGGGTCCGAAGCTGGACATGCCCACCCGCACCGGGTGACAGCCGGTCATGAGTGCTGCGCGGGACGGGGTGCAGACGGAGGACGGAGCGTAGTAGTCGGTGAACCGGGCGCCCTCGGCGGCGAGCCGGTCGATGTTTGGTGTCAGGATCTTCTCGAAGCCTGGGCGGTTGTCCGGCATCCAGTAGCATCCGACGTCGTCGTAGCCGAGGTCATCGGTGAGAATGACGATGACGTTAGGTTTGGCGCCGACATCCGCAGCGGTTAGCGCTGCCAGGGGCGCCAGCAGCAGGGTCGTGAGGAGTGTGAAGTTGTATTTCATGATTACTTCTCTTTTATGGACCGTCAGCAAGATAGCGGACGCTGACGTAATAGGCGCCGCAGATCTCCTTCCCCTGATCGTCGAGGAAGGTACCGCGGAGCATGGTCTGCCCCGGCTTGGGGGAGACGTTGAACACGGCGACCGTATCGTTCTGAGCCACTTCTTTTCCACCATTAAACTCACCTACGCTCAGCCGCGCCTTCACAATGGGAAAGGCCTTGCCAACGGGAAGTCGGTGGTTACCGAGCACGGAGTCCCAGGCGGGCACCGTGCCGCAGATGGCGGTATTCGCCTCCTCCGGCCATCGGCGGAGAGCGATTTCGTAGCGACCGTCGCGCGCCACTTGGATGAAACACTAATCCATAGTGTAGGTGCCTTTGCGCACCATTTCTGGAGAGAGACCTTTCTGCTCGTATTGCGTCGACGGCACCAGCGTGGACGGATTTTCATGGTCGTCGCCTACGATGATGGCGCTGCGCTTGGTCGTCCATGGCTCCACGTCTTTCCACCATTGCGCATAGGCTGCGCGCAGCTTCGCGACAATCTGTGGCTGTTTGGCGCTCACATCCTTCTGTTGGCCCGGGTCGGTGGCAAGGTCATGTAATTCGCGTTCCACCAGACGCCAGCGGCCCCACATGACGGCCAAAGGTTTTTGCGCGGGATCAATGCCTGTGGCGGCTTTCCGGGGATAGCCGTGTTGAACAACCAATATCCGGTCAGGCGGCTCCTGCCCGGCTTCTTGGATCACTGGCGCGAGGTTGATACCATCAAATTTGGCCCCAAGCGTTTGCTTCAGGCCGCACAGCCCGATCAGCGTCGGCACCAGATCCTGCACCTCTGTTAGGCCGGACACTTCGCCCGGCGGCCGCAGTCCGCCGGATGGCCAACGGACAAACAACGGTGAGCGATGGCCGCCCTCCCAGGGCGTCGCCTTGCTGCCGCGCATCCCGGCGTTGTAGAGGTCCGACATGTTGGCGGTGCCGTTATCATGGAGAAACATCAGGATCGTGTCCTCGCGCAGACCTGACTGGCGGAGGAAGGCGTCCAGCCGCCCCATGTTCTCATCCACATTGGCCAGCATGCCGAGGATTTGCCGATGGTTTGGTTTCTGGTCCTTGTAGGGCTCGCAATATTTTTCCGGCACAATCAGCGGAGTATGGACCAAGGGTAACGGGCGCTGATCTTGTGAACTGGACGCGGGTTCAAAGTAATACGGTGCCGATCAATGGGCTGCCCGCCGACAAGGCCTTTGTGCGGATCCGTGCGAAGTGAGCCGGGGTCTCACACAAAGGCACCAAGGCACAAAGGGTGGAGATGATGCATGTGCCTTGCAGGCGCTATGTGTGCTGGTCCGACGGCGCGCCGACATCGGCACTTCAAGAAGTGCTGGAGGGGCTTGGCACTGATTGGCTTTGGACGAGGCGATGGAGCGCCTGATCGACCTCCGTCGCCTGACACACGGCGCCCAGAGTATCCGCATCAAGGTCCGAGGGGCTGAGCGAGTTGCCGGCGGTGTTGTGGCGCTCATCGAAGCGCGGCGGTGGCTGAAACCCGAGTGCAGCCGCGAAGCGCTCCATCGTGACGGGGAACTCCTCGGTGGTGCCAACTGCGGCGAAGGAATTGAGATTTTCGGCGGCAGCCGCGTAGAGAAGATCCGGGGCTACGACACCGCGGGTGATTTTCTCAAGCATGTCCTGCAGCAGGTAGTTTGAGAGATCCTCCTGCGTGCAGACGGCCCCCAGAGAGCGCGGATCGAGTCCGAAATCGACCAGGTAGCGGGCCTGATAGTTTTCCACCATGTGGCGGGTGCGTGGGTTGATGCAGAATTCCTTCAGGTCCATGTGCTGCGCGATGTCATGCGCAGGGTGCTGGGGATGTCGCCTCACATGCTGGTAGTGTGAAATGGTGCGAGCCACCGGATCTCGCAACATGGTGAGCCGCGTCAGTTTCCGGCCCAGATATGGCTCCAAGTGCATGTGGAAGTGTCCGCTGTAAAAAGCGGTGTGAACCGGACAGCCAGTGCGCTCAAGGTGCGCCATTTGATCCCAGAGCCATGTGTTTGCATGAAGACCAAGGTTGTCAAAGAAGCGATTGGTCGATGTGCCGGCTGTCTTGGGAATGTGGAGAAAATATCGGCCTGAATCCGCGCAAGCGGCCAGTTCGGGAAAGAGAATGCCGGAGGCCTGGGCAGTGACCCTGCAGCGGAAGGCTTCCATCGCGCTTTCGCCTCGCCAAGCGTGCTCGAGGGAGAGGAGACCAGGGGATATTGCGGCCAAATCAACAGGTTGTTCGGCAATGGCTGGGGTTTGATTCATCTAAGGCCAAAGCCTTGGCGTCTGTTGGCGCTTGGCAAGGGACAGACATTATCTCCGTTTCCTTAATCGCCGTAATTGAAGGGATCTTGAAACCGGGGATCTGTGGTCAAGCTCGTGTCCGTCAGCGTCTTGAGAAACGCGACCAGTGCCGCCTTCTGCTCGGTCGTCAGGTTGAGGCGGCGGGGTTCTCCGGCATTCGGAGTACCCGGCGCATTGCGGAGCGGTGGCGAGAGGTTGGGATGATTCACCACCCCGGAATTATAAAACTCCACCACCTGCTCCAGGGTGGCGAAACGGCCATCGTGCATGTAGGGGGCCGTCAGTTCGATGTTTCTAAGGGACGGCACTTTGAAGAGCCCCTCGTCCGCGGAAAGCCCCGTCACCTCGCCCCGGCCCTTGTCGATGAAGGGATTTTCGAGCCCGTTGTTGTTGAGGTTCGCACCCGGAACAAAGTTGTCCGTGCCGTGGCATGCGGCGCAGTTGCCCTGGGTGTTGGTGTTGAACACGGTGCGCCCCAGATTTTCCTGAGCCGTGAAGTTCGAAAAAGCTGGGGTCGCAGCGCGGCCCGCATCGAATTTGCTCTGGGTTGAAATGAGGGACCGTACGAACTGGGCGAGCGCTTTTGAAATACGGTCACTAGTCACGGTCGCGCTTCCGAATGCCTGGGTGAAAAGGGACGCATAATAGGGTTCCTCCGAGAGGCGGGCGACCAATCCGGGGAGGGTCATCCCCATCTCCACGCTGTTCTGGATGGGTTGCAGGACTTGATCCTCAAGCGTTGCCGCGCGTTCGTCCCAGAAGAATGCTCGGCGCTGATACCAGCGGGCATTCGAGAGCCCCATCGAGTTCCGGTCGGTCAGCCCCCCTTCAAACCCCACACTGAAGGGGCGCGGATCGGAGAATCCGTGCTGCGCTTGATGACAGGAGGAACAGGAGACCGTTTGATTCAGGGACAGCCGTTTGTCGTAGAACAGGGCGCGCCCCAAGGTGGCGCCGTTATTCGTGACCGCGTTGTTCTGTGGAGTGTTATCCTGACCAGAAATCGGCGGCTGAAGAAATGTGGCGGGGAGGGTGGGGCTGGAATAGTTGGCGGTAATGCCGGGGAGAAGCAGGCCGTTCGCCAGGGTGCTGGTGAGGGTCTGACCGGTCGGATTATAGGAGACTCGGTAGTAGCCCCTTCCTGCCGGTGTGTCGGCCGATGGGACAGTCCTCCGGAAACGTCCATTGTGGACCTTGAACGTTTCCAAATCCGTCCAAGAAGTGAGGTCGGTGGAACGCTGAAGGATCCATGTGTGGTTGCCGGGGTTCAGAAGTTCCACCTTGGCTGCCTCGGTATTTCTGGGAGGGGAGATCTGAACCGCGGTCCCAGTGGGAAGCTGTGCGTACCCATGAAGCGCCGTCAGGCACGCTGCTCCAAGAAGAGCCCGGAGCGGGTGGGGTTTTGAGAGTGAGAAAGCCATTCGCCTCCGAGCCTGCATCCGGATTGTGAAGGAATTCTCGGGTTTGTGGCGGGAAATGTTAGGCAACAGTAAAGGAGCGGGCCCCGCGCTGCGGAAAATAGGGCTGCAATTTTGGTGTTACCCGGTGAAAGAGGGCGAAGGAGACAGGGAGGAATGGCACTTAGTGAAGGGGCTTCACCGTGTTTTTTTGGGACGACGATGGCGCGCAGGCGAGTGCGAGTAGTGGAGCCGATTGGGACCGGAAAAACTTTCTCGGATCCTCGCCCTTCTCGCGCCTGCTGCCGGGGCGCGTCGCGTGGGAAACGGCGATCCGGTGGTTCCTTGCGTTCGCGATGCGAACTGCGGTCACCGACAGGCTATGGGCTCCCATGCGCCCGGCATGCTGAAGTTGCGAGTGCCTTTTGCCTGCTCGGGCTCCCTCAACAAGGCACGACCGATGCCCTTAACTCAGTGCCATTCGGGCCAGGCAGGTTGGCGTAGTTCAAAACACCCACGCGGAGGGCTGCTGTCGGAGAGCCATTCGGGAGTGGGGCGGCCACAGCCTTGCATGGTCCGGTTCGGGCGAGTGGAGCAAGTCCGAGCAAGCGCGGGCGGTCACCAATTGACTGCTTGCTCATATGAGAGTAAATAAAGTCTCAAATGACACGATTGAGCGCCCGGTCGAAATCAGCCCCCCCTGCAAAAAAGGGTGGCGGGCGGCCAGCCCGGAAGGGTTCATCCCGTGCCGTAAAAAACAGGGTCTGCGGGATTGTGGAGGCCTGCGTCGAGATGCGGCCTGCAGTGGGCTCGCATGCGCTGCTCTCGCCTGCCCGTTTGATCCCGACGCTGAAGGCGGGGCTGCCTGTTCAAGAGCTCGATGCACTGCGCGGCTATCTTGCGATGCCGATGGACAAGCTCGTGCCGATGCTTGGAATCTCCAAAGCCACGCTGCATCGCCGGAAAAGTTCAGGCCGGCTCGAGGTGGGGGAATCCGAGCGCTTGGTGCGAATTGCGAGATTGCTGGGCCGTGCGGCAGCCGTGATGGAGTCGCTGGAGAACGGCCGGCGCTGGCTCACTTCCCCACAGGTTGGACTCGGGGGCGCAGAGCCGCTCGATTTTGCCCAGACGGAAGTCGGAGCTCGTGAGGTGGAGGACCTCTTGGGGCGCATCGACTACGGCGTCTACTCATGAAGCAGCGAGTCTGGCGAATCGTGAAGCAGAGACACGCGGCCACGGCTTTCGATGGCGAGGGGGCACGGCTCTTTGGAGGCCGGTGGAACTCCCCCGGCACGCGGATGATCTACACGAGCGGCACGCTTTCTCTGGCGGCGCTGGAAACTCTCGTGCACCTCACCCCGCCAGTCGTGTTCCGGTACGTGGCTATCCCGGTCGAATGGGATGACGCCGTGGTCGAAACCCTTCCCGTGTCCGGGATGCCCGCCGACTGGACGGAGGAGCCGCCTTCAACCTCGACGAAGGTTTTGGGCGATCGTTGGGTGCGAGAGAGCCGATCGGCGGTGCTCAAAGTCCCGAGCGTGATCATCCGTGCAGAGCCGAACTATCTGCTCAACCCCGTGCATCGCGATTTCAGGAAGCTCCGCATCGGGAAGCCTGTGCCGTTTGCGTTTCATCCACGGTTGTTGTGAGACCACGGTCGCCGCGCGCCAGAGGCGCCACGCTGTTGCCGAAAGTCAGGCCGCTCATGGGCGGCGTGAAACACCGCTCATTGGTCTTAACCCGGGCGCGAAGCGCAACAGCAACGACACAGGATCCGGGGCCCGCCTCTTTCCCTGCTTGGTGCCGTTGCTTGGTGTGAGAAACTGCGCCCAAAGCTCACACAAAGCACCAGGGCACCAAGAGACGAAGAAGCCCGCGGATGACTAAAGCAATCGCTCCAACGTGTGCAGTCAGCGGTCCGCGCTCATCGAAAGCGGACGCTTTGTGTTCAGGCATTTCTCCACCGCGCGGGCACGCTGGGAACACGCACCCCACAAAGGAGGGGGTTTCTCCGAATGCCGGACTCGCGCACGATATGATGCTTCCACTTCTTCCCCGCATGAACTCCCTCCCGACTTTGGGCGGCCTCGCTGGCCGCTGGCTCCGTCCATTCCCCGTGCTGTTTGCCGGTCTTTTCCTTCTTCCGGCGGGGTTGACTACGGCGGGTGCGGCTGAGGATGGAGTGAGCGGTCCGGTGAGCTATTTCCGGGATGTCCGCCCGATTTTTCAAGCGAACTGCCAGGGATGTCACCAGCCCTCGAAGGCCAAAGGCGGTTACGTGATGACGGACTTCAAGAAGCTGCTCAGTGGCGGCGACAAGGACGGCGCGGCGGTGGTTCCCGGAGACGCATCGAAGGGATCGCTCCTTTCACAGATCACGCCGGAGAATGGCGCGGCGGAGATGCCCAAGAACAAGCCGCCCCTGCATGAACTCCAGCTCGCGCTCATCCGCCGCTGGATCGCCGAGGGCGCAAAGGACGACACGCCCGCTGATGCGCTTGCCCACTACGACGCCGCACATCCCCCCGTCTATCCACGCCTGCCCGTGGTGCCTTCGATCGACTATTCCGCCGACGGACAGCTCATCGCCGTTGCCGGCTTCCATGAGGTGTTGCTTCAGAAGGCCGATGGATCGGGCGTTGCCGGGCGCCTGATCGGTCTTTCTCAGCGGATCCAGAGTGTGCGTTTTTCGCCGGACGGTCAGTGGCTCGCAGCGGTCGGCGGCGACCCGGCGCGGCTCGGTGAGGTGCAGGTGTGGGAGGTCGCCACTCGCAAGCTGAAGCTCTCGCTGCCTGTCGGATGGGACACGCTCAACGGCGTGAGTTGGTCGCCCGACAGCCAGTTCCTTGCATTCGGAGCCGCGGACAACACGGTGCGCGTGATCGAGGCGCAGTCCGGGAAGCAGCTCCTGCAGATGGGTTCCCACAATGACTGGCCTCTCGAAACGGTCTTCTCGCTCAAGGGCGATCACGTGGTCTCCGTGGCGCGGGACATGACGGTGAAGCTCAGCGAGGTCCCCGCGCAGCGCTTCGTCGACAACGTCACCTCCATCACCCCGGGCGCTCTGCGCGGTGGCATCGACAGCGTCGACCGGCATCCTTCCAGCGACGTCGTCGCGGTCGGCGGCGCCGACGGCCAGCCCCAGCTCTTCCAGATCTTCCGCACCGCTCCGCGCAAGATCGGCGACAACGCCAATCTCGTGAAGAAGTACGAGCCCATGCTCGGCCGCGTCAGTGTCGTCCGCTTTTCCAAGGACGGATCCAAGCTCGCCGCCGCCAGCGCACTCGATGGCGCGGGTGAACTCGCCTTGTTCTCCGTGGGCAAGGACTTCGTTGGTTCGCAGCGCATCCAGACCCTTCGCGCCAAGCCAGGCAAGGACCGCACCGGTCCCGAAGCTGCAGAGCTTCAGGTGTTCGAGGATCAGTTTGGAAAGCGGGAGGTGGACGCCAAGCTCTCCGCCAGCATCTACGCGCTCGCGTTTCATCCGGACGGCCAGTCCGTCGCGGTGGCCGGGAGCGATGGCAAGATCCGCGTGTACGATGCCGCCAGCCTTCAGGTCCGCAACGAGTTTGGCGCCGCGCCGCTCCAGCAGGATGCGAAGCCGCGCACCGGACGCACCATCGCCCGCGCAACGCCGGACCTCGCGGTGGCGGAGGGCGAAGTGCTGCCGTCTGCGGATCAGGTGACCGGCCTTGAGGTGACGCCTGCGGTGGTCGAAATCGGCCGCCCGAACGACTACGTGCAGTTGCTCATCACCGCGAAACTCAGCACCGGCGAGACGGCGGACGTCACGCGCGCCGCGAAGATCGATCAGGGCGGCGGCCTTCTCAAACTCGCCGCCCGCGGCCTTGCGCGGCCCGTTCGCGATGGGAAAGGGGATCTGTCCGTGTCCTTCGCGGGTCGCACGGTGAAGGTTCCGGTGAGCGTGGCAGGCGCCTCGCAGCCTGTGCAGGCGGACTTCATCCGCGATGTGAATCCGGCGATGACCAAGCTCGGCTGCAACGCCGGTGCGTGCCATGGATCGAAGGACGGCAAGGCCGGGTTCAAGCTTTCCCTCCGCGGTTACGATCCGATCTTTGACGTTCGGTCGCTGGCCGACGAACGCGCTGCACGCCGCATCAATCCTTCCTCTCCGGACGACAGCCTCATGCTGTTGAAAGCCGTGGCCGAGGTGCCGCACGAGGGCGGGCGCCGTTGCGAGACGGGCGATCTTTCCTACCAGATCCTGCGCCAGTGGGTCGCCTCGGGTGCGCGACTCGACCTCAAGGCTTCGCGTGTGAGCCGCATCGAGGTGCAGCCACTCAACCCGGTTATCGGCCAGGCTGGCAGCCGCCAGCAGATGCGGGTGGTAGCCACCTACCCGGATGGTTCGGCGCGAGACGTCACGGCCGAGGCTTTCCTCGAGACCGGCAACGCCGATGTGGCCAGCGTGGATGCAGCGGGTCTCGTGCAGACCCTGCGCCGCGGCGAAGCGCCGATGCTGGTGCGTTTCGAGGGCAATTACGCCGCGACCACCGTCACCGTGATGGGCGACCGGAAGGGGTTTGAATGGCAGACGCCGCCTGCATGGGGTCGCATCGACGAACTCGTCGCCGCCAAGTGGCAGCGGATGAAGATCGCCCCGTCCGACGTCTGCACCGACGGCGAATTTCTGCGACGCGTATCGCTGGATCTCACGGGTCTGCCGCCCTCCTCCGACAAGCTCCGCGCCTTCATCGCTGACAAGCGCCCTGTGCAAGAGAAGCGGGCCGCGGTGGTGGATGAGCTCATCGGTTCACCGGCCTTCGTTGAGCACTGGACGAACAAATGGGCCGACCTTCTGCAGGTGAACCCGAAGTTCCTTGGTGCGGGCGCGGCGAGCTTCCGCACATGGATTCGCGGGCAGGTGGAGAAGAACACGCCGTACGATCAGTTCGTGCAGGCGATTCTCACGGCCGAGGGCTCCAACTTTGAAAACCCGGCGGCGAGTTACTGGAAGATCCTGCGCTTGCCTGCCGAGGCGATGGAGAACACCACGCATCTCTTCCTCGCCACCCGGTTCAACTGCAACAAGTGCCACGACCATCCGTTTGAGCGCTGGACCCAGGACCAGTATTACCAGACTGCCGCCTACTTCGCGCAGTTCAACCTCGCCGAGGATGGCGCCAACGGAAAAGGCCAGCGCATCGGGGGCACCGCGGTGGAAGGCGCCAAGCCGCTCTACGAGAAGGTCGTCGAGAATCCCAAGGGCGAGATGAAGCATGATCGCACCGGCGCCGTCACTGAGCCGAAGTTCCCGTTCCCGGCCAAGGCCGCCGTGGATGGGGCCGCGCCGCGTCGCAAGCAGATGTCGGCGTGGCTGACTTCGCCGGACAACCGTTACTTCGCTGCGAGTTATGCCAACCGCATGTGGGGTTACCTGCTCGGGCGCGGACTCATCGAGCCGCTGGACGACATCCGGGCCGGCAATCCGCCGAGCAATCCGGAGTTGCTTGAGCATCTCACGCAGACCTTTGTCCAGAGCGGGTTCAACGTGCGCACGCTGCTGCGCACGATCTGCACGTCGCGCACGTACCAGCTCGCCATCCAGACCAACCGCTGGAACGAGGACGACACCGTCAATTACTCCCATGCGGTTGCGCGCAGGCTTCCCGCCGAGACGTTGTTCGATGCCGTGTTCAAGGTGACCGGCGCTGACTCCGCTCTGAAGGACGGTCGGGCCACGGGTCTTGTGGACAGTGCAGGGGATGTGAGCACCTTCCTCGCGACGCTTGGCAAGCCCGTGCGCGAGAGCGCCTGTGAATGCGAGCGCAGCAATGATCTGGGGCTCGGTTCTGTCATGGCCCTGCTCAGCGGACCCACCGTCTCCAACGCCATCCAGAATCCGAAGAACGCACTGGCCAAGCTCACCACCGAGGAGAAGGACGACGCGCGTCTCATCAGCGAACTCTTCCAGCGCGTGCTCTCGCGCGAGGCCACGCCGAAGGAGGTCGACGCCACCCGCAAGCTCCTCACCCAAGTGGATGTGGACCAGCAGAAGGTCGCCGCTTCTCTCGAAGCCAAGGAAAAGGAGCAGGCCCCCATCATCGCACGGATGGAGAAGGAGCGTCTCGAGGCGATCGCGGGCGCAGAGAAGAACCTTGCGGGTTACGAGGCCACCACCAAGTTCTACCGCGACGAACGCGAGAAGGCTCGCAAGGAACGCGAGGCGGCCGCCGTCGCCGCGCTCAAGGGATGGGACGCCGCGCAGGACGCGCGGGTTGCTGGTTTCCTTGCATCCACCCATCCTGAAAAGGAGGCTCTGCGCTGGACGCAGCTCACACCGATGGAAGCGAAGACCGTCGGCGGCCAGGCCAAGCTGGCGATTGAGAAGGATGGCTCTGTGACCTCGACCGGCGGCCTTCAAGCCACCACCTACGAGCTCTCGATCGAGACTGGCCTCGCTCAGATTAGCGGCATCTTGCTCGAAGTTCTGCCAGACGCCGCGGAAGCGGAGTTCGGCCCCGGCCGCGCCAAGAACGGCAACTTCATCCTCACCGAATTCACCGCCTCAGTCGGCAAGATGGGCAACCCGGCCGAGACCGCCGCGCGCTTCAAGGCTGCGTGGGCGGACTTTTCCCAGGACAAGTTCCCAGTTGCCGCCGCGGTTGATGCGAAGGAGGACGAGAACACGAACGGCTGGGCGGTTTCTCCGCAGTTCAGCCGCCGTCATCTTGCGGCGTTCCAATTTGAGCAGCCGGTGGCTGGGGGCGAGAAGACGCGCCTCAAGTTGCGCCTCATCCAGAAGTCCTCGAACAACTTGGTTGGACGGTTCCGCGTCTATGCCACCACCGCCGCCGATCCTCTGGGCGCGGGCGTTCCGGCGCTCGTTGCAGAGGCCGCAGCGGTGGAGGCCTCCGCACGTACGGCTCCGCAGAAGGAGGCGCTCGCGGCGCATGTGCGCGTGTCCGATCCGGAATACTGGCGTCTCCGGGTGGACGAAGCGCGCGCCAAGACGCCGCTCGCGGCGGACCCTGCGCATGTCGGACTTCAGGAGACCTTGGCGAAGGCGAAGGAGCCCATCCGTCTGGACCCGGCTCTTGTGCAGCTGCGCGAGGATGGTGCGGCGAGCAAGGCGCAGGCGGCCAACAAACGGCTCACCGTGGTGCAGGACTTGACGTGGGCCCTCATCAACAACCCCGCCTTCCTCTTCAACCGATAATCGTTTACAACTCGAAACTCCCCCCAGACCCCCAACTCCTATGCTCCATCTCCCAGGCGGCAACTGCAGCGATCTCTGCAATGCAGAACTCAAGATGTCCCGACGCGATCTTCTGCGTCTCGGCGGCACCGGCATCCTCGGCATGTCCCTAGGGACCATGTTCAAGCTTCAGGCGATGGCTGGTGAGGGCGCGAAGGGCGGCCCGGGCTGGGGCAAGGCGAAGAGCGTGGTGATGATTTATCTGCAAGGCGGCCCGAGCCACCTCGACCTCTGGGATCCCAAGGAGAACGTTCCCGACAACATCCGCTCCGCCTTCGGCACCATCCCCACCAAGATTCCCGGGATTCATTACACCGACATCCTGCCGAACCTTGCCAAGCTCAACGACAAGTTCACCCAGATCCGTTCGATGGGCTACACGCCCAACGGCTTGTTCAATCACACGGCCGCCATTTACCAGATCATGACCGGGTACACGACCGACAAGGTCAGTGCCTCCGGCCAGCTTGAGCCGCCGGATCCGAAAGATTTCCCGAACTTCGGTTCCAACATCGTGCGGCTCAAGCCGACCAGCGAGCCCATGCTTCCCTTCGTGATGCTCCCGCGTCCGCTTCAGGAGAGCAACGTGGTCGGCAAGGGCGGCACCGCCGGCTTCCTCGGAAAAGCGTTCGATCCCTACACCCTCTATCCCACGGGTGACGACCTCGACATGTTCAAGATGGACCGCATCAAGGTGGACGACCTCAAGCTTCCGCCCGAGGTGTTCGCCCTGCGCCTTCAGCGACGCGCCGAGCTCCGCGAGGTCATCGAGAGCTCCATGCCCGAAGTCGAGAAGGCCGTCTCCAAGTACAACCTCGACGACTATTACCAGCGCGCCCTCAACCTCATCGTCTCCGGCCGCGCACGCAAAGCCTTCGATCTCAGCGAGGAAAAACCCGAGCTCCGCGACCGCTACGGCCGGAACACCTTTGGGCAGAGCTGCCTCCTCGCCCGCCGCCTTGTCGAGGCCGGCACCCGTGTGGTCGAGGTCATCTGGCCGAAGGTCGCGAACTCCGACAACCATTCTTGGGATCACCATGTCGGCCTCACGGATCGGATGAAGACCAAGTCCGGCCCCATGCTGGATCAGGGTCTCTCCGCCTTCATCGACGACATGGATTCGCGCGGTCTTCTCTCGGAGACGCTCGTGGTCGCGATTGGCGAGTTCGGGCGTTCGCCGCAGAAGGGTGTGAGCACCTCAGGCAACGGCAACAGCGCCGACGGACGCGACCACTGGCCTTATTGCTATTCCGCCATCGTGGCGGGTGCGGGCACGAAGCGCGGCTACGTGCACGGAAAGAGCGACAAGACCGGCAGCAGCCCTGCGGAAGATCCGGTGCATCCCACCGAGTTGCTCGCGACCATGTACCACGCGTGCGGCATCGATCCGGAGACCATCGTCTACAATCACCTGAACCAGCCGCGCGAGTTGGTGAAGGCGAAGGCCATTCCCGCGCTCTTCGCCTGAGATCGGCGCGCATCTGCGTCTCCAAGTGACGAGCGGCGGCAGCCGGCGTTCAAGGCTGCGCGCAGGCTCGTGGCCCGGCGGTCCGCGCTGGCGTTGAAAACGCAGTCGATGCGTTTTCGCGTCACTGACGGCCGCGCTCTCCGCACACTCAGGCCATCTCGAGCCCCTTCATCGTGCTTTTGCCGGTCGAGAATTCGCCGGTCTGGATGCCGATGCGTTGGAGCATGGAGACGTGCAGGTTGGTGAGGGGATGGTTGTTCACCTTGTCGAAGGCAAGGTGCTGGCCATGCTTGAAGCCGCCACCTGCGAGCAGGACTGGCAGGTTCACGTTGCTGTGGGAGTTCGCGCTGCCCATGCAGGTGCCGTAGAGGATCTGCGTGCGGTCGAGGAGCGAGTCGCCTTGTTCCTTCGTGCTGCGCAGTGCGTCGAGGAACCCATTGAGCGCATCGAACTGCCGCTCCTCGTGCCCGCGCAATTCGCCGAGCACTTCGGGACGGTTGCCGTGATGGGTGATGTTGTGGATCACCGTGGTGTCGATGAAGAGCGAGATGACGCGCGTGCTGTCGGTCTCCAGTGCGAGCTTCATCACGTCAAACGTCTGCTGCGTGCGGCGGACGAACTCCTTCGCATCGGTGATCTCGTCGGGCGCCTTTGCGGAGACGGCGGGCTTCGGCTTGTACTCCCAATCCTCCGCGCTGTGCAGGCGCTGCTCCAGCTCGCGCACGGCGGTGTAGTACTGATCAAGCCGGCTCTGATCGCTTTTTGAGAGCGTCCGTCCGAGACGCTTCGATTCGTCGCTGACGAAGTCCATCAGGCTGCGGCCGCGCTGCAGCGCCTCGACGTTGGCGGCGACTTCCTTGTTGTTGCCCTGGATGAACAGGCGCTCAAAGAGCTTCTTCGGACTCTGCTCCGAAGGAATGGGCGCGCCATTGCGAGTAAAGCTCATCGTCGCGTTCTCATTGGTCACCGCGAGCACCAGGGACGGATGCCGGGTCTGATTCCCAATCTCCTCCGCAACGAGTTGGTCAAGCGAGATGCCGTTGCGAAAGCCGCCCTGCGCCGGATGCGGCGTGCCCGTGAGAAAGCACTTCTGGGCCGTGTGCCCGCCATCGACGCCGGGGTAGCTCACGCCCGAAAAGACCGTGATCTGGTCGCGGTGCGCTTTCAGCCGTTCCAAATAGGCGCTGGGTGCGTAATCGCGGCCGGCTGTTTCCGGGAAGAAGAACTGCGGAAGGATTCCCATGTTCGTCTGGATGCAGACCATGCGGCGCGGGATGGCTGTTGCGGCCTGTGCGCCGAAAGCCGGCTGCATGGCCTCAAGGAATGGGAGGGCGAGCGTGACGCCGGCTCCACGCAGAAAGGCGCGGCGATTGAGGGGGGTGCTTGGGATGTGCATGGCGTCAGTTTTTGGGCTGGGGTTCCTGTTTGGCAGCGGCTTCCACGACTTTGATCTCTTTCTTCTTCAACACCTCCGCAAGCGCCTCGCGGCTGGTCTTGGAGGGGTCGATGAAGGCGGTGAGTTTGCCGTCGTGAAAGCTGGCGGTGGCGCGTTCGACACCCTCCAGAGTGGCGACCGCATTGTAGACTCCGAAGGAGCAACCGAGGCAGTCGAGTCCCTCGATGGTGAAGTCAATGCGCTTCAACCCAGCCTCCGGCAGGGCCCCCGGTTGAAGGAGCGAGAAGGTGCTGTTGGTCGCCTTGCGGATCTGGTTGTCGATCTGCTGGAGGATTTGTTCCGGCTTGGCCTTCTTGAAGCCCTGCGCCTCGTCATCATACGTGAACGTCGCCCGCGCAGTGTCGTAATCCACACCGACCAGCCGGCAGTTCTCAAGCGCCTTCGCGCCGTGGACGAACGCCACCTTCCGATCGGGCTGGAAAAGGCCGCGCACGGAATATTGCACCGATTGTTCGGCTGCGGCTGCCGAGACAGAAAGGATGAGCAGGAATGCGAGAGTCTTCACCGTGTCTGGAATAGGGGGCTTTGAATGATCTCGTGAATCAGCGTCCGCACGCCGTTGTTTGGGCCGGTTTTTTCAAGAATGGATTGGAGCGCAGGGCGGTCGGTGAAGCGGACTTCGCGGCCCGTGCTGTAAACGAGGAGGTTCTGGGCAAGGCTGCGCAGGAGGACGTCCGGCTTCGAAGCAAGGAGGAGCTGCATGCCGCGGATGTCGGCGAATGTATGGCCGCTCGTCGTCTCGCCCGTCGGATCCACCTTGGGCCCGAGTTTGAAGCTGATGCCGATGAAGGGATCAATGCTCCCTCGCGGTGCGGGGTCTCCACCGGAATCGGAGACGAGGCGGTAGCGGTCGCGCTGGCCGCCGATGACGTCGAAGGACTCCAGTGCGAACCCGGGCGGATCGATCCTGGCGTGGCAGCTTGCGCAGGTGGCGTTGTCGCGATGCTGGGCGAGTTGCTCGCGGATCGTCGTGGTTCCGCGCACGTCCGGCTCCACAGCAGGCACGTTGCTGGGCGGAGGCTCCGGCGGCTGGCCCAGCAGGCGGTCGAGAACGAATGCCCCTCGCACAACAGGTGACGTGGTCGTTCCGTTCGCCGTGACCTTTAGGATTGAAGCCTGCGTGAGGAAGCCGCCACGCGGACTTTCCGGAGGCAGATCCACCCGGCGAATCTTCGGCCCTGCGACTCCCTCGATGCCGTAATGCGTGGCGAGTTTCTGATTCACCATCGCAAAGCGCGATTGCACCAGGTGCGTGGCGTCGAGGTTCTTCTCGATCAGTTCGCGGAAATAGGCGCGGGTTTCCGCGACCATGCTGTCCTGCAAATACGGGCTGAATTCAGGGTAGAGCTTCTTGTCGGGATCATTTGCAGCGATAAGACGGAGCTTGAGCCACTGCCCGAGGAAGTCCTCCACGAAGCGCTGCGATCGCGCATCACGCAGCAGACGCTCGGTCTGAGCGCGCAGGATTTTCGGGTCTTCCAGATGAGCGGAGGTCAGCTCGTCATCCGGCGCGGAGTTCCAGAGGAAGTAGCTCAGCCTGCATGCGAGCGCATTGCGCGCCAGCTTGGGTTCGGGCTCCACATGGTAAAGGAAGTCCGGTGAGCACAGCGCGGCGCGGTACGTCTCGCGCATGGCGGTCTCGAAGCACTCCCCAGCCTTGATCCGCGCATCGACAATCTTGAGGTAGGCGCCGAGCGAGCTCTCATCGACTGTTTTACGAAAGGCCTTCGGCAAAAAGGCCGACAGCAACCGACGCGCGTCGGCCATCGGATCTTCACTGCGGACCGTCCAGATGCCCGCCACCGGATCCGGCTGGTTCTTGCTCACACGCAGCCAGGTTTTTTCCCAGTTCCTGCGCGCCGGCGGACGGATCTCCGGATGATCCTTCGGGACGAACTCCTCGATTGGCAGGGCGCCGAAGAGCAGTTGGTGCGCGCGTGGTGGCCAGACGTCGTGCAGGGGACCCTCGACCTCCATCCAGTCCACGGCGATTCCCGGTCCGGTGAACCCCATGGCGCGGTCCTTGCGGCTGTAGTTGGCCACCGGCGCCAGCGAGGAGACGTCAAAGCCCATCAGCTCGTTGTGATTGAGCCAGACGTCGAGCTCGTGTTCGGTCGGTTGGAGTGAGGGCGCGTCGAAGTAGCCCAGCGTGTAATTCGGATGCTGGCCACCGCGTCCGTCGGAGGTCAGTTGCACCACTGCGAGGCGCGCCGCCTCCGTGCCGCGCGAGGGCAGCACCTGTCCTTTGTCCCACTGATAGGACCACAGGGATGTGCGGACGCGGTAGCGGCCGGGATAGATCGTGGTGTGCCCGCGGAAATAGTAGTTCACCGACTCATCTTCCCGGCGGAACACGCCGACGGAACTGTCTGTCTCAAAGCTGCCGATGCGTTCGTGCGAACCCTGATCCAGATGCCTGTGCGCGCTTGCGGGGGGATAAAGGGGGTCGGCCTTGCGATCCCGCAGCGTGATCACATCCCCCTGCATGGCGAGGGACGCGCCCTGCCCACCGCGATCGAGCAGGGACAGACGCACCTTCTGCGACGCGGGTGCCTTCGGCCGTGTGGCAATGGCCAGATCCAGTGCGTGGTCTGCAGCCTCCACGTACTTCGCGATGTTGACGTGCGAGACTTCCAGCGCGTCGCTGTTTTTGTCGAAGCCATGCGCAGTCCCGTCCGCGGGCAGGAGGGTCTGCAGTGCAAGGCCAGGCATGCCGAAAAGATCCCGCACGGTGTTCTCGTATTCCACCCGCGTCATGCGGCGCATGCCCGTGGAACCTTTCTCCTTCAAGCGCGCGAGTTCGGCGGCACTGAGCCCCTTGGAAAGCGCAGCGGTCACCGCCTTCACTGCGTTTGCCTCAGGCCGCTTCTCCTTCTTCGGCGGCATCTCACCAGACGCGATGCGGTCATGCACCTTCACCCACCGCGCGAAGCTCTCCGGATCTGAGTAATCCACCTTCAAGGATTCGAGGTTCAGATTGCCCTTCCGGCTGTCTGCGTCGTGGCACTTCATGCAGTGCTGCTCAAGAAACGCTGGCATGTCCGCCCGGGCAGGCAGGTTGAGCAGGAGCACGAGCGGGAGGAAGACGATGGGGTGCATGCGGTTGGTGCGCGGCGGCCTGCCTCCATGCGTTGAATCCCTTCCTGTGCCTGCTGCCCCGCCGGGGGCGAGCTTTGCGTTGCGTTGGAAGGTCATGGGGAAGTCAGGTCTCAGGAGTGAACCGGGGGCGCGGCTGTCCCTTAGGCGCGGACCGTTGTGGGCGTGACTATTTAGTTTAGCAAGTATCTAGATTTGCGGACGTTGCATGGGGGACGAACGCTGGGCGATTCGGAGGCCATGGAGGGGGATGGCGTTGATGTTCGTGCGTGAAAACGTAGCTTCACCCTCAATCATTGACATCTGACAAATTATCAGACATATTTTTCAGATGGAGGCGACAGTCACAGAATTGCTCCGGGAATTCCCCCGCGTAAGGCGCGCGGTGCTCTCCGGCCAAACCGTCATCATCAAATCCCGCGAGGGAAATATGCGCTTGTCCTTGGATACGCCGGTCACCGGCGCCCTCGTCGGTTGCCTCAAGGGTCTTCTGATCGGCTCGGACGATCATATCGACCGGCCAACCACCGACCCTAGGAGCTGGGATTCGGATTTGTGAGAGCGTTACTGGACACGCATGCCGTGCTCTGGGCAGCGGCGGGAGACGCCCGGCTCGGATCCTCAGCGGCAGCACTGTTGCGAACCCTCCAGATCGGCGAGGCCGTGATCGCGGATATCACCCTGCTGGAGATCGCGATGCTCGCGAAGAAAGAACGGATCCGCCTGTCCGTGTCAGCAGGGGAATACCTGCGGGGCATTCAACGCAATTTCCCGCCTTTGCCGATCACATCGGAAATTGCAGCGCTCGCCATGGAGATAGAACTTCCGCATGGCGATCCGTTTGACCGGATCATCGTCGCTTCGGCGCTGCACCATGAACTGCCCCTTCTCACTCGGGAGGAGAACATTTCCGCCAGCGGGTTGGTCCGCGTGATTTGGTGAAGCGGTTTCCGATGTTCGAAGGCCGTCGGTCGGGCGGTCGATGCGGACGATTTGCATTACAGTCCCTCGCCCCCCGCCGGTCCCTAACTAAATAGGGTCTACTGGGTAGTCTATGGGCCGCATTGCTCAGCATCCTGCATTCTCCAACCTAGTTACACCCAGCCTTCCGCAGATTCCGATGCGCAAAGTCTGCGCGGTGTGGGCGCATTAATTATTTGATCGGCCCGGTTCGGCCCATGGGATTCGCCAAAATGAAATCGCTCCTACTCTTCCTCCTCGTTTCGCTGACCACCCTTGTCTCCGCACCCGTCCGCGCGGCGGATGCGCTGGCGGTTGAACTCCAGCGCACCCTCAGCCCGTTCGGCATTGGAGCCTGCAATCAGACCTCGCAGGAGCTCGCAAAGTGGATTCCGCAGATGTCCGCCATCGGCATCCAAACAATGCGCGCGTGCCGGACAGGTTTCGGTGACGTGGAGCCCGAGGAAGGCCAATGGTCGTGGACCCGCCTCGACGAGCAACTGGCCTACGCCGAGACGCAGCACATGGAGTTTTTCGGCCTGCTCCTCGGGAGTCCCCGCTGGAATACCAAGGATGCGCCGGGCCGGCTTCCGGTGAACAACCTCCCCGCGTGGTCCAAGTACGTCTCGGAAGTTGTGGGGCACTCCAAGGGCCGCATCCGGTTCTGGGAGGTATGGAATGAGCCGCCGAACTTCACTGGCCGCGACCAGACCCCGGAGGATTACGCGAAGATTGTCGTGAGCGCATACGATGCGGCGAAGGCCGCCGACCCCTCGTGCTTTGTCGGGCTCGCGGCGAAATCGGTCCACGTGAATTACCTCGAACAGGTGTTGAAAGCGGGCGCGAAGGATCACTTCGACTACATCACGCTGCATCCGTACGAGGTGCTTGGCACGGTGATCAACAACGCCGGGACGGAACCCGTTTTTATGAACATCGTTCCGCTCATCCGGAAGATGCTCGCCGCGCAAAATCCCGCGAAGGCCGATGTGCCGATCTTTTTCACCGAGATCGGAACGGACACGAAGAAAGGTGTCGACGTGCAGGGCCATGCGCTCGTGAAGGCTTACACTATGGGCCTCGCGCAAGGCGTGGCGTGCATTAATTGGTTCGAAGGCATGGACGGCGACAGCGGGCCGATGGGCCTGCTCGAACGCAGTGGGCACACCCGCCCCGCTTACAAAGCACTTGGAAGCCTGATCGAAAACCTCGGCTCGCATCCGAGGTATCTTGGCTGGGTGCTCCTGAATACACGCCATTACGGCTTTGTATTTGAGGGGCCGAAGACCACCGTGCTCGTAACATGGGCCTCGCGCGGCGTGCCCGATCTCGTCGAGTTTGGCGCGACCACGCAGATCGCGAATCCGCTCACGGGTCACATCGCCAAAGCGACGAGTTACGAGATATCCAGTGCCCCCGTGCTTGTCCTCGGCGTCGCAGAAGACCTCGTGAAGCAGGCCCGCGCAAACAAGGCGCAGCCGTTGCCGTGGGGTGAAGATGCTCCTTCCGCCACGAGCGTCTCCGTGACGATGGGTGAGAAGAACACCGAGAAGGGTCTGCATACGCTCGCGGGCGAGTCCGTCGCCGCCGATGTCATCGCCTATGGCGGCTCCGCACGCGCGGGCGGCGTGCCGGGCGGAAACCTGTTTGTGGTGAACCCGAACTTCCTCTCCTACACCTCGGAGCCGATCGAAATCACCGCCGTCGTGCGCCGTAATTCCGCGAACGACAACGCGGGCTTCAAGCTCGTGTACGAGAGCGTCAACGGCTTCAAGACTGCGGGCACGTGGTACACCGTGCCCGACAACAAAGACTGGCACACGGTGAGCTGGAAGATCTCCGACGCGCAGTTCGTGAATTACTGGGGTTACAACTTCGCCCTCGAGTCCGACGGGAACAAATTCAACAAGTATTACCTCCAGAGCGTGACCGTGAAAAAGCTCGGTAAGTGACGGGCGCCGGTCTCTGCATGCAAACGTCGCCGTGCTTTTCCCGAGATTCGGTTAGTTTGCGGCGGGCACCGTTCCCGTGATGACATAGGCTCCGAGAGACCCGTAGGAGCTGTATCCGCTGGTCAACGAATCTCAGCGCGGCTGGGGTGCAGGGGATTCCATCAGTAGATAAGTCATCAGGTCGCGGAGCTCCCCGCTGCTGAGCGCCTTGTCCAGTCCTGCCGGCATCAACGAGACGGTCATGGGTTCCGTGCTGAGGATCTCCGCCTTGAGGATTCTGGCGACGTGACCGCCGGGCTGGGCGATGTGGAGTTCAGTGTCGGTCTCCGCCACACGCGTGCCGACCGTGATGTCTCCGTTTCTTTGCGTGACTGTATAGCCAACTGCATCCGGGTGAATGGACGCGTTCGGGTCGCTGATGTTCTTCAGGACGCTCGCGTAGTCGGAGTGGATGAGATTGTCCAAGGCGGGCCCCACTTTCACTCCATCGCCGCGCAGTGTGTGGCAGGTCGCGCACGCCGCCTTGCCTTTGAAAAGCACGCGTCCCGCCTCCCAGTTTCCACCCGCAATCTCCGGGATGTTGCGTGTGTGGATGTCGGCCGCGGGCGGCTGCGCAAACGGTAGCAGGAAGCGGCGGAGGGACAGCGCCCGCGGCCGTTGATCAGCGTCGGTGTTGAAGGAAACCTCGAGCGTTTTTGCGGGCGTTGCCACGGTGATGTCGACGGGCATCCAGCTGTTCTCCGCCGGCCCCTGCACCGTGAGTTGGCTCTCATGGGCGTTGATGCGCGACACCTGTCCGGCGGCGGAACCGAGCGTCAGCGTCAACTGGCCGTCGCTGCGGAAGAGGACGGTCACGGTCTCGGGGCTTGGGTGATAATCCAGCCGCGACAATGGCTGGGTCGCGGGAGCCAGCATCTGCCAGAGGTCGAGCTGCGCTCGCATCGTCAAAACTCCGCTGTTCGTTGCGTGCTGCCAGAGGCGCTCGTGTGCGGTGCTGCCGCGGGTGAATTCGCGGGCGGCGTCGAAGTCCGCATGCGGAAGCCAGCCGTTCCATGCGATTCCATCCGCTCCCTTCCATTCGGCCGAAAGGCCGCAGAGCGTGTGGGCGAGGTCAAAGTGACCGGGAGAGCTGACGGCATAAGTGAACGCGTCCGTGCGAGGCTGCGTTTCCAGCACGAGCTCATGACTGGTCCGGCCCGCCGTCAGTCGCGTCACAGCCGGCTTCGAGCGCGCTTGGAGCTGCTGCATCTTCACCACCGCGTAACCCGGGCGCATCGTTTCAAGGCGGTCGGCGGCCTGCACATAACGGCCTCCTTCGATGTTTGGCGTGGAAGCGCTCAGCGTGCTGGGGACGGGCTTGTCGAAGACGATCGTGGTCTTGGTCGCGCTGTCCGCCCACACAAGCACTGCTCGAGGCGCGGTGGTCGGTCGGTAGCTGATCTTGAAAAGTCGGCCCTCGCCCTTGGGGCCGTTCCCCCAGTCGGGCTTTCCTGTGTGACAGCACACCACCAGATCTCCCGTGGGCGAGATCGCGCAATCGACGGCGAGCAGTGGCACCGAGCCGATCAACTCGGTCTGCGCCACGTAACCCGCAGCCGTCTTCGCGAGGACCGTCCGCCAGAGTTTTCCCCGGGACTCACCGACCGTGAAGGCAGATCCCGCCCATGTCTCCGGGCCGAAGCATCCTCGACCCTGCGCCGGTCCGTTGAAGCGGAAGCCGCACGTGCTCTGGTGCTGGGGCGCGAAATCCCAGGTGCTCGGTTCATCGACAACGTCCGGCAGCCAGCGCGGGTGCCGCGGCGGAAAGCCGTAATGCCTGCCCGGCTGCAAATGCAGAAGCTCATCGAAGGGATTGCCGTTTGGAACCCATGTGGCGCCCTCCTGGTCCGTGCCAAACAGGTCGCCATGGCGGTTGAATTGCAGGGACATGATATAGCGCAGCCCGGAGTTGAGCTGCTCGACCCGGCCGTCCGCCGAGATGCGTAAAAGGCAGCCGCGCCGTTTCTTTGGGGAGTAATGCGCAACGCCCTGTTTGTCGTGCCAGTAGGGGTTGTTGTAGCCGGCATTACCCATGGTCACGTACATCGCGCCGTCGGGATCAAATGCGATCCCCATCGAGCTGTCCACACGCCGGTGGTTCAAATAAGGCGCGGCCACCAAGTCCGGATCGTCGAACCCCTTGATCACACTCGTCTGCTTATCCGGGACACCGTCGCCGTCGGTGTCCTGCCAGCGGATGATCTCGTCCGTGAGCACCGCATACAGATCTCCATCACGCACCGCCATTCCGAGCGGGTAATTGGCGCTGGTCTCGGCAGAGAAGGTGTCGACGTGCTCCTCGAGGCCGTCGCCATCGAGATCGCGCAGGACATGGAATCGCCCATCGTATCCGCCGGCGAAAAGCCGCCCGTCGGCTCCGTACTCAATGTTATTGAGACTCGTGAGCTTCACCGGAAGTTCCCGGACGGTGAAGCCCGGCACGAGCATCTGAAACTCCACGGGAGGCGTCGCCGCAAACGGCGGTTCGGGCTGCTTGTCCGGCACTGGCGGAATGGGCTTCTCCGCAGCGAGAGCGGCTCCCGCGAGGAAAAGGAGAGCGGCGCGTTTCATGACACTTCAAAGGGATACCGCCTCGAAGGAATCCATCGGGATGTGCGCGGCGAGGCCGAATGGCGCGGAATTGACAGAGCCGATGGCGAGCTCTCCTTCCCGCACCGCAAGCCGCGCGAATCCATCGAGCGGCGTGTAAAGGTCGCCGTGCTTCGCAAGAATCGCATCGCTGACCGCGGCGGGAAACACCGACAATCCGCGGAAGTAATGATGCCCGTTCCGCTCCACGGATGCATTGCCGAGAGCGGCCTGCACCGCCAGATCCTGCAGGAGCGCCACCGGGCCGATATTCACCAGATCCTCCCCGCTCATCTGATAGCGGGTCGTTTTTTCCACTGCGTTGCGATGGTTGATGAGGCAGCGGTTCGCGGCTCCCTTCATCACTCCTTTGCAGTTCTTGTGACTGGTTCCTGCGTACCCGAGCTCCAGCGCGCGCTCGAGATCCGCCATCTCCGCATCCGACTCGTCGATGATCATCGGCGGCCCATCGCGCCATTCGCGGATCTTGGCCACTGCGGGATCCAGCGCGACGGATCGGTAGAGGGGCTGTTCGATGAAGATCAGCTTATCAAAGAAAAGCCGGAGTGCTCCGTCTGCCTGGATCCGGTCCCACAATTCCACGAACCGCGGGAACTCCCTGTACTGTTCATTGCCGTCGAGGGTGAATGCGTAGTCGCGGCCGCAGAGACGTGTGATTACCGCAGCAATGCGACGCAACCGATCGAGGTCGGCATCGACATCCCCCAGAACCTTCAGCTTGAAGTGCCGCAGGCCGTAGAACTGCACGCACTGCTCAAGCGTGTGCGGCAGGCCGTCCGAGAGTTCCTCGCCGGCCGGAACATCTCCCTGCGTGAGCGGGTCGGACAATCCCACCGTATGCCGGGCGATCAACCGCTGCAGCGGCTGGGACGGTAGGAAATCAGAGGGTTGGCGGCCGGCGAGTTCCGCGTGCAGGGCCCCGAGGTCCATGCCCACGAGGTTGTGTTTCAGCAGCCCGAAAATCGTGGTGCCGTGGGACTTCGCAAGGGCGTCCAAGAGGGTGCGTTCCACCATGCTCACGCCGAAGTGCGCGAGCAACGCAGGAAGCCCGCGCTGGGCGGCCCACTCCATCTGCGCCGCGTAAAGCGCCCGCCAGAATTCGAACGCCGTGGCCGCCGGTAGTTGCTGTGCCAGCGAAACCGCGTGCCGGATTACGAGAAGCATCTCCTCGATCTCCTGCTGAGGAGACTTCCCGGGAGACTTGTCGAACCACCGCGGGGGAAGCCCGTCAGCGGCGATCCCTGTGAAAGTCCCGCCATTGATCTCGAACGTGCAGTTCAAGAAAACGTGCGGGACCTCGGTCATGACCGCGATGCCAAAGCGGAATGGCATCCGGGTCTTCGTTTGGGTGCTGTGAAGTGTGGCGGCGACAAGACGGAGGGAGGCGGTGGGCATGGCTCGGGTGCGGGGATGGTGCGGTCCTCAGTATAACCCGCGCGGTACGCGGTGTGTGGAGTCCAATTCCGGGTAAATCCCGCTGCCTGCCACGATGGGGCGCCGGGCGTGATCTGCGTCGGAGCCTTTCCATGAGTGGAAGAAATCCTAATAGTGTCGACACTTTTGGGGTTAACCCAGCAGCCCCATCCTCCCAAATGCCCGCGCCAGCACCCCCCTCCGCCTCCCGAAAAAACCTCGCCCGCGAGGTCGTCCAGCTCCTGCGCACAGCCATCCTTTCCGGAAAACTTCCGCCGGGTGGGGCGCTTGCAGAGCCGGTCCTCGCCGAACGGTTCGGTGTCAGCCGCGCTCCCGTGCGTGAGGCGCTGATCGAGCTCGAGCGCGAGGGCCTTGTAGAGTTCAAGGCGACGGGCAGGACCTGCGTCCGCACACTCGCGAGAAAGGATTTTGAGGAGATCACCGAGGCACGGTCTGCCCTTGAGAGCATGGCTGCCCGTCGTGTCGCGGCCGTCTGGAGCGCGGCAGACACTGCTTTCCTTGAGAAGAACATCGCCGCCCAAGCGAAGGCCGCCACCCTCGGCGAGTTGAGCCGTCTCGACATGGAGTTGCATGCTTACGTTGTGCGGAGGTCTGGAAACGATCGTCTCGCCGCGCTGTGGCAGACCATTCGCTGGCAGTTTGAAATGGCCCTCGCCAGCACACACCGCCTGCAGGAAAGCCTCGTCTTCCAGCCCCGCGCAATCACCGTGGAATCGCACCGATGCCTTCTCGCTGCGCTTGCTTCGGGCAGGCCTGAGACGGCTGCCAAAACGATGGCAGCCCACATCGCGGGCGCGCTGGAGTGGTTCGCAGCAGACGCTCCGCCCGATTCTTCGGGACAAAAAAGGGCACGCACCAAGCGCCGTGCAACCACGGGAGGTCTGGCATGATCCGGCGTTCCATCCGCTCAGACACGCTCGCGAGCCGCCTCCCTACGGTATTCAGGGCGGCGCCGGCTTTTGTTTGCGCAGTCTTCTGGGGGGCCCTCCTGCTGACCGCTCCACTCCACGGCGCGCAAGCCCCCGCCTTCGAACAGGCCGTCCAGCCCGTGCTAAAGGAGTTCTGTATCAACTGTCATTCCACGGAAAAACAGAAGGGCGACCTCGACCTCGAACGCTTCACCTCACTCGATCTCGCGAAGGCCGCTCCGTCCGTATGGGAGCGCTCGCTGGAGCAGATCCGGGACGGTGAGATGCCGCCCAAGAACAAGCCGAAGCCTTCCCCGGCCCAGTTGAAAACGCTCACGGATTGGATGCAGGGCACGCTGGACGGGATCGCGCTCGCCAGCGCGGGCGACCCGGGGCCAGTGGTGCTCAGGCGCCTTTCCAACATGGAGTACACTTACTCTCTGCGCGATCTGACCGGTGTCGACTCACTCGATCCGGCGCGGGAATTTCCGGTCGACGGTGCGGCCGGCGAAGGATTTACCAACGCCGGCGCGGCGCTCGTGATGTCCCCGGCGCTCCTCACCAAATACCTCGATGCCGCAAAGCAGGTGGCCGCTCACATGGTCCTCCTTCCCGATGGTATCCGGTTTTCCCCAAGCACCTCCGCGCAGGACTGGACCAACGAGACATTGGATCGGATCCGCTCCCTGTACGCCCGCCACTCCGGAACCGCAAAAGCGTCTGAGACCACACAGCAGGGGATCAAACTGGACGTCGGCGATGGAAGCGGCCGCCTTCCGCTGCAGTCCTATCTCGATGCGCTCCAGGGCAGACGCAACTCCGAGGGCCTCAGTCCGAAGTATCTCGCGCTTCTCAAAGCAGCACTCACAGCGCAGGAACCGGATATCCTCCTGGACCCGCTCCGAGAGGCGTTCAGCAAGGGGAAACTCTCCGTCGCAGACATCGAACCGTGGCAGAACGCCCTCTGGCGCTTCACGCAGGTCGGTCACATCGGGAAGCAGAACGGGCCGAAGGCATGGCAGGAACCCGTCACGCCCCTTTCCAACCGCTTCGAATCGAGGATCAAACTCACCGGGGCGACGGATACCATCCTATACCTCACCGCCACAGACGCTGGCGACGGCCCTGCGGGTGATGATGTCCTCTGGAACGATGCGCGGCTTGTGGCACCGGGTCGTCCCGACATCCCAGTCTCAAGCATCGACGCCCTTGTCGCTCATCTCGCCTCCCGACGGGAGGCGTTGATCACCTCCGCAGAACAGTGTCTCGCAGCCATCGCCACGGAGTCTTCCGATGCACCCGCCGAGGATCTTCTCGCGTGGCGCGAGTATCTCGGGTTCGGCACCACAAAGCTCGAACCGCTCCTTTCCAAGAAGATGGATGGCACTCCGGACTACGCGTTTATCAAGGGCTGGAATGGCGACAACGCGCTCAGCGTCCTCGCCAACTCCTCCGACGCCACCGTCCGCACCCCGGGCACCATGAAAGCCCACAGCGTTGCCACGCATCCCTCCCCAAAACAGGCTTCCGTCATCGCATGGAAGAACCCGGCGAAAGGAGTCTACCGCATCTCGGGCGATGTGTCGCACGCTCACCCCGAATGCGGCAACGGCATCACCTGGGCACTCGAGATCCGGCGCGGAATGACCACGGAAGTGCTCGCCTCGGGATTCTCAGAACGAGCGAAGATCCTGCCTCTCGGCCCGTTCGAAAAAGTCCCGCTCGATGCCGGGCAGGTCGTTGCGATCGTTATCGGCCCGCGCGATGGCAACCATTCGTGCGACCTCACCGCGGTGAACCTCGCTGTTTCCGATGGGACCCGCACATGGGATCTGGCTGCGGATGTTTCTCCCGACATTCTGAAGGGCAATCCGCATGGTCCATGGCACTTCCTGAGCCAGTCCGCGACGCAGGAGGCAGCTTCCGACCTGCCGGCGCCCATCGCTGCATGGCGCAGGGATCCCAGCGCAGCGAACGCCGCGAAAGTCCGCGCACACCTTCAGCAGGAGTTCCCCCTCACCAGCCGCCTCCTCTCGCGCTCGATCGCCAGCTTCCGGCCCGCATTGAAGCCGGCGCCGATTTTTGCAAAGGCACCCTCCATCACCGAGATCCACATCCCAGCCGCACTCACCAACGGATCGGAGTTTGTGGTGACTGGAACCCTCGCCCCGGAATCCTCTGGGAGCGTCCAGCTCGGTGTCCTCACGAAGCGTCCGGAAGACAGCTCCCGTTTGATTGCTGGGCAGTCCCAGACCGTCCAGGCGAAGGGCCAGTGGAGCGACAACAACCTCGTCACTCACAACACCGCTCCAATCGTCGTGCGCGACAACTCGCCCGCACGGCAGCGCTTTGAAAAATCCTTCGAGCAGTTCCGCAACCTCTTCCCCGTAGCGCTCTGCTACACGAAAATCGTCCCCGTCGACGAAGTGGTCACCCTCACGCTCTTTTACCGCGAAGACGATCACCTCAGGCGCCTCATCCTCTCGGACGATGAAGCGCGCGAGCTCGACCGCCTGTGGGACGACCTCCGTTTCGTCAGCGAAGCTCCGCTCAAGCAGGTCGCCGCGTTCGAGCAGCTCTGGCAGTTCGCGACACAGGACGCGAAGCCCTCCGCATTCGAGCCGATGCGGAGGCCGATCATGGAAGCAGCCGCTGCTTTTCAGACGCTCCGCGAGTCCGCGCAACCGCCGCAGAAAGAGGCCGTGGCTGCGCTCGCTGCACGCGCATGGCGGCGCCCCCTCACTGCGGAAGAATCCGCTGCACTGAACGCATTCCCGCCACATCTCATGCTCGTGCGCATCCTCACGTCGCCCGCATTCCTTTACCGCGCGGAGAAGGTTCCTCAAGAAACCGCGCTCGTTTCACCGCACGAACTCGCCACCCGTCTCAGCTACTTCCTCTGGGCTGCGCCGCCGGACCAAACGCTGCGTGCCCTCGCGGATTCGGGGCGGATCTCCGAGCCCGCAATCCTTGCATCGGAAGTGCGCCGTATGTTGAAGGACGAGCGTGTCCGCCGGCTTGCCACTGAGTTTGGCTGCCAGTGGCTCCATGTGCGCGATGTCGCCACCCTCGCAGAGAAGAGCGAGAGACACTTCCCTTCCTTCACCTCCGTGCGCGCTTCCATGCAGGAGGAGGTCATGCGCTTCCTCACGGATCTCATCCAGAACAATGCGCCAGTCACCACCCTCCTCACCGCAGACCATACGTTTATCGACGGTCCGCTCGCGGCCCACTACGGCCTGCCGGAGGAGCAGTCGCAATGGCACCGCGTTGAAGGGCTTCGCAAGATGGGCCGCGGAGGCATTCTTGGTTTCGCGGCCACGCTCAGCAAACAGTCCGGCGCATCGAGGACCAGCCCGATTCTTCGCGGAAACTGGGTCAGTGAAGTCCTCCTCGGAGAGCGGCTGCCCCGCCCGCCGAAGGATGTGCCCGTCCTCCCCGAAGAAGCACCAGAGGGCCTCACCGAGCGTCAACTCATCGAGCGGCACTCCAGCGACGAGCGCTGCTCGGGATGCCACAAGCGTATCGACCCGTTCGGGTTCGCCCTCGAGGCTTTCGATCCCATCGGCCGCACTCGGGACCGCGATTGCGTCACCACGCTCACGGACGGCACTCGCATCGACGGATTGTCCGGCCTGCGCGACTACCTCGCCGACACGCGCCGTCAGGACTTTCTCCGTCAGTTCAACCGCAAGCTGCTGGGCTATGCCCTTGGCAGATCCGTCCAGCTTTCTGATAAAACGCTCGTCGACGAACTAACCCGCTCGCCCGACGCACGCTTCGGAGATCTCGTCGAACACATCGTCCTCAGTTCCCAGTTCCGCAAAATCCGCGGCGCAGCAGGCCAGAACGCTGAATAAAACCCACCTCCCCCATTATGAGAAACAGCTCCCTCTCCCGTCGCACCTTTCTGCGCGGTCTCGGCGTCACCATGGCTCTTCCATGGATGGAATCCCTCAACGTCTGGGGCGATGAATCCACGAAAAACAAACCTGCGAGCGAGGCTCCGTTGCGCCTTGCCGTGACGTTTTCGGGGAATGGCTTTCAATCCAAGGAATGGTGGGCAAAAGGCGAGGGGGCATCCATGGAACTCGGCCGCGTGCTTGCCCCCCTGCGGCCGTTCAAGGAAAAGCTGCTCTTCGTCCGCGGCCTCTACCATGAGGAGGCCCGCAAGGGGAACATCCACAGCTCGCAGACCGGCAACATTCTCTCCGGCGCACCTATCGCATCCGGCGGCGACATCCGCTCGGGCACGAGCTTTGATCAGTTGCTCGCCCAGACTTACGGGCGCACCACCAAAGTGCCGAGCCTTGTGCTCGCGTGTGAACAGTCGAACCCATCCGTTCACAAGAATTACTCGATGCTCTACAGCTCCCACATTTCCTGGAGCTCACCCACCACGCCGACCCCGCTCGAACTTTACCCCGCCCTCGCATTCGACCGCCTCTTCAAGGACGAGAGTTCGCCCGCTGACAAGAGCGTCCTCGATGCCGTGCTCGCTGATGCTGCCTCCCTCCGGAGAACGCTTGGAAAAGCCGACCAGCGCAAACTCGACGAATATCTCGAGAGCGTGCGCGACGTGGAGAAGCGGATTGCCAACGCTGGCAAACGAGGGGAACTCCAAGGCTGGCGACCCACTTTGGAAAAGCCGAATATCCCGCGTCCGGCGGACGGTTTCCCCCAGGACATCGGTGAGCACATGCGCCTCATGTCGGACCTCCTTGTGCTCGGATTCCAGACAGACACCACGCGCATCACCACGCTCAAACTCAACAACGACCACAGCGCGCTCCGGTTTCCCAACCTCCCCAGCGTCCAGCAGGCCGGACACGGGATCGACTACATGATCCACCACCTCCTCTCGCACAGCGATGGCGAGGATTTCCTGAAGGTGAACCAGTTCTTCATGGAGCAGCTTGCCTACATCGCGGGCAAGCTCGACTCGATCCAAGAGGGGCCGCGGACCCTGCTCGACAACACCATGCTCCTGCACTGTTCCAGCATGATGGCCGGCGCCAAACACGACAACGACCAGCTGCCCATCATCGTGCTCGGCGGCGCCGGGGGCCGCATCAAGGGCGGTCGCGCGCTGGATTACACGGGGAAACCGGACCGCCAGCTCTGCCGTCTCTTTCTCTCCCTCATGGACAAGATGGACGTGCATCCGAAGACCTTCGGCGACGCGCACGGCATGCTCGAGGAAGTCTGATCAAAAGCCACTTCCGAGCTGGCGACCCTTTGTCCGGGCAACTGTCGGGCGTGGTGCGGTCACCATGTCGCGGTGATCATCCGTCTTTGGTTGCTTATGCGGGAAGGGAAGCCTGGGCCTTGTGTGTTGATGACATCGATGATGCGAGCCGCACGTTCGAGAGCGTTGATGCCGGCGTCCGTTACCGTGCTATCACCCACAACCACTTGGCGGAGTTTCCTGCAGTGCCTGAGTTGCAAAAAGCCCCCGTCAGTGATGTGACTGTTCGGGATGGAAAGGGATTTTAGATCCTTGATGTCCTTGAGGCAGGTGATGCACGAGTCATCGAAGGAATCACTGGAGGAGGAAATGCTTTCCAAGCCGTGAAGTCCCGCCAGCGCCTCCACGACGTTTGGGCGGAGACGGTTTCCGAGCAGATCGATGTTGCGGATGCGTTTGAACCCCTTCAGCGCCTCGATGTTGTCGATGCCGATCTCTGTCCCTGTGATAACGAGCCCGTTCAGCGAAGGGAGAATTTTCGCGAGACGTTCTGCCGCGAATGGGAAGGCAGGCATGTCGGTGGACAGGAACCCCAGCACATCGAGCTTGAGCCTGGAAAGCGGCGCAAGCCCCTCAAGTGAGACGCGGGTTCCGATGAGGCTCAGTTCTTTGAGCGTCGAGAGGGAGGCAAGCGCCGCGACGCCTTCATCCGTAATGTCTGTGTGGTTGAGAGACAGGCTCTGGAGATGCTTGAAATGGAGCAGCAAGGGGATGCAATCGTCGCCGAGATTGGCCCCCGTGATCTGCAGGCTTTCCATATTGGGAAGCGTTCCCTTGAGCTGGGAGAGAAACCCGGAGGTGATGCCCTTGCAACTCGCAAGCCTCAGATGCTTGAGGGACTGCAGGCGTGAAAGATGGACTGCCAGATCGTCGGTGACCAGGCCCGCCTCAATGGTGAGTGATTCCAGCGACGTCCACGATTGAAGAAACTCAAAGGCCTCATTCCCCGCAGCAACTCCGATGAACCGAACCGATGCTGCCGTGCGAAGAGGTGCGAGATGGGCGAACGCAGGATCGGTAACTTCTCCGACGAGTCCTTTTCCCGAAAAAGCAATCTCTTCGATCTCAAGGCGTCCCTTCGGAATGTCTCTGGTGAGAACCACGGGCGCGCTCCTGCGCCCTTCCCTGAGCGTCAACTTGCCTCCGACCTTCAGCACCCATTGGATCGCCTCCTCAGTGCTGTTTGACGCCACTGCGGCCGGGGATTCTTTTGGGGGCGCCGGTTTCGTAAAAGGACTGGCCGGCAGCAGCCACTCCTTGGCGATCGCGCTGCGTTTGGCGTCGAGTACCTCCGCCTCAGAGCGGGCCTGTCGCGCGAGGAGTGATTCTGCGTTCCGATGCAGGAAGGCATCGTACCTAGCTTGGATGGGGCCGGTGTTAGACATCCGCTTTTGGTAAGCGGCGTTTACCTGTGCACGGAAAAGGCTGCGCGCCTCGGAAATAAAAGGCGAGGGTGAGTCGAGGTCCTCGGCAGGCACCATGCTTTCGCAGTCGAGAAACTTCTGGTGTTCGAACTGAAGAGCAGCGGCTTCTTCACATCTACCAGCCTGACACGCTGCGCCGCCTGCTGCGTCGATGCTTTGCAGGAATTTACGGCGGGCCTCCTCAAGTGCGATGGAGAAGGGGAGCGTGACCTGTTTCTCGTAAGCCGCCCTGAAATGCGAATCCACATGCGCCAGCCATCTCTCAGCCGCAGCCGCTTTCTCCGATGCCGCGGTTGCGGCTGCTGAAGTGGAGGCTGAAGGATCTGTGCTGGGCGGCGTTTCCACAAGCGGCCGCCCGGTGGGAAGTCCTGTGCGTCCGGGAATAGCCGTCGGGATCGCGAGGGGTGGGGCGAGAAGGCGCAAGGGGACGACCGGAACCACCGGTTGTAGGCCCCCTGGATTTTCCGAATTCTGAGCTGTTAGAGGCTGCAGCCACGCGGAGGCAAAGCAGACGAGGATCGCAGCGGCACCTCTTAGTGCGGCACGACGGGCGGGATTCCTCTGTGCCCAATTTACTCCTGGATAAAAGGAATTACAGGCGTGACGGCGCGATGCAGGGTAATTCGAGACCTCCGAGAACGGTGTAAATGAGAGCATGATTGTCTGATGTGTAGGGTTTTGTTCTGGGGAGCCGCTTCACAAGTTGGTAAACTTCCGTCGCGTGGTTCTCTTAGTCGGTCTGAGTGCATTGAGAGGCTCTTGAGCCACGCCTGATATGGGCGTCAGGCGCTCCCCCGATAAGGACGTCCCCTTTGGGCGAGAGCAGGGCGGCGGGAGTGGCCCGGGAGCTTCGCGTTACTATTACGTGCGTCAGCCCGAACCCACGTTGGATCAATTCCTCGCGGGCGCACGTCCCTGGTGAGCGCGGCATTAGTTAGGCCTGTTGCCTCCGTATGATGAGAAGGCCTTATCCGAGCCTTTATCGATCTGTGGGATGGCACACGAAACCGGCTCGAAGGTGAGGTGGCGCGGATTGCGCAGGATGACCAGTCCGTGAGTCGGGGATTGCGACTCGCCCCTTGCAGGCAGGAGGCGTAAGCTGGGCGGCCCCTATGAAATCTCGACTGCTCCTCGTCCTTGCGCTGTGCGTTGCAGGCACCCTCGCCCCCCGGACCTCACTGGCAGGGGCCAGCCGGCCGAACATTGTGGTGATGCTCATCGATGACATGGGCGTGATGGACACCTCGCTTCCGTTCCTTCCCGGAGCCAACGGGCAGCCGGTGCGGCATCCGCTCAATGAGTTCTACCGCACGCCGAACATGGAGCGTCTCGCAGCGCGCGGGATCCGTTTCAATCAGTTCTGCGCGATGAGCGTGTGCTCGCCGACGCGGATCTCGATCATGACCGGACAAAACGCCGCGCGGCATCGGACGACGAACTGGATTAATCCGGACAAGGACAATGCCGGGCCGCAGGGTGCCGTGGACTGGAACTGGCGCGGGGTGCAGCCAGGGGCCGTCACGCTGCCGGCGTTGTTGGGCAAAGCCGGTTATCGGACGATTCATGTGGGCAAGGGGCACTTCGGGCCGCGTCAGGAACCGGGCTCGGATCCTTCGAAGATCGGCTTTGATGTGAACGTGGGGGGCGCGTCGATTGGTCAGCCGGGGAGTTATTACGGGACCAAGAACTACGGCAACGCCATCGGTGGGAAGGGCGGCGGAAGCGGGGTTCCGGGCCTTGAGAAGTACCATGGAACGGAGACCTTCCTGACGGATGCGTTGACGCTCGAGGCCAACGCGCACATGGAAGCGGCGGTGAAGGAGTCGAGACCATTCTTCCTCTACCTTGCGCATTACGCGGTGCATTCGCCGTTCAATGCGGATCCCCGTTTTGCGGACCATTACAAGGATTCCGGGAAGCCGGCGGCTGCGCAGGCTTTTGCGACGTTGATCGAGGGGATGGACAAATCGCTTGGCGACGTGCTGGACCAACTTGAGAAGCTCGGCGTGGCGCAGGACACGCTGTTCTTCTTCCTAGGCGACAACGGCTCGGACGCACCGCTCGGGGCCGAGCACGGCGTGGCCTGCGCGGCTCCGTTGCGCGGCAAGAAGGCCACGCATTACGAGGGCGGCATGCGCGTGCCGTTTATCGCGGCGTGGGCGAAGCCGGACCCGTCGAATCCCTTGCAGAAGCGGCTTCCCATCACGCAGGGGGCGGTGCAGGGGCAGTTGGCAGCGGTGTACGATCTGTTCCCGACCGCGCTCGCAGCGGCCCGCGTGCAGAGCCCCGCGGAGCATGTGATTGATGGGCGTGCACTGGATCCGCTCCTGACCGGTGTCCGGGATCCGCAGCGTGACGAGATGTTTCTGATGCACTTTCCGCACGCGCACCGGAGCAGTTACTTCACCGCGTTTCGTCATGGGGAGTGGAAGGTGGTTTACCATTACCTGCCGACGGAGAAGTCGGGGGGAGGTCACTATCAACTCTTCCATCTGGCCTCGGATCCTTATGAGCAAAAGGATCTGGCTTCGGAGAAGCCGGCCGAGTTGCGCCGGATGATGCAGGAACTCACTGCGGGCCTCGAGAGCCAGAATGCGGCTTATCCGCGAGATGCGGAGGGTAAGGTGTTGAAGCCGCTGGTGCCATGATGCGCATGGTCAGGACCATCATCCTCGTCCTTGTCGGGAGCATTCTGCTCGCCGCGTGCGCATGGCTCGCCGGAACCTCGCGAGCGAACACGGAGTCGCCGCAGTACGAGGTTCTGCGGACCGAGGGCAAGTTCGAGCTTCGCAGTTATCCCGGGCTCACGGTGGTGACGACGCCGATGGACGGCGCGGGCACGAGCGGCGCGTTCGGTCGTTTGTTCCGTTTCATCACCGGCGGAAATGCGGGGCACGGCAAGATTGCGATGACCACGCCGGTGCTCATCGATGCAGCGGAAGAGCAGCGGACGATGAGTTTCATCATGCCCCGGAAGGCAACCGCGACGGGCGTTCCCTCGCCGGAAGACGAGCGGTTGAAAGTGCGCACACTGGGGGCCGCCAAGTTCGCAGCGTTGCGCTTTAGCGGCGGGCGCTCGGCGGAGAATGAGCAGGCGGCCGCAGAAGCCCTTCGCCGCTGGATTGGCGAGCAGGGTCTCATCGCGGAGGGCGGGGTGTTGTTTGCGTATTATGATCCGCCATGGACTCCAATTCCGCTGCGCCGCAACGAGGTGCTCGTTCGGGTGAAGGATGCCGCGCGCTGAAGGGGCTGCGGCGTTGCATGAGCGGGTGGGGATCGGGAATACTGGAAGGTCTGAGGCGACTCCGTCGCAATCCCCCCGTCTTCCCATGAACACGCTTCCTCCCCCACCCCGCATCGCCGTCCCCCGGCGACAGTTCATCGCCACTGCAGCGTTTGCGGCCGCGGCTTCGGTGCTTGGTGCGGAGTCCGCGCCACTGTCCGTGGCGGTGATCGGACACACGGGGCGCGGCGGCTACGGGCACGGGTTGGACACGATGTGGTTGCAGCTTCCGGAAACCACGGTGGTGGCGGTTGCGGATGCCGATCCCAAGGGGCTTGCGGCGGCGCAGGCGAAGCTGAAAATTGGGAAAGGGTATGCCGATTACCGGCGGATGCTTGCGGAGGTGCGTCCTGCGATTGTGGCAGTAGGGCCGCGGCATGTGGACCAGCACCGGGACATGATCCTTGCCGCGGTGGAGGCCGGGGTGCGCGGGATTTACATGGAGAAGCCCTTTTGTCGGACACCCGCGGAGGCCGATGAAATCTGGGCTGCGTGTGCGGCGCGTGGCGTGCGTCTCGCGGTGGCGCATCGCAATCGATATCACCCGGTGCTGCCCGTGTTGGTGGAGATGATCTCCGGTGGTGCGATCGGGCGGGTGCTGGAGATGCGTGCCCGCGGCAAGGAGGATCAGCGTGGCGGAGCGCTCGACTTGTGGGTGCTGGGATCCCACCTGTGCGACCTTGCAACGGTGTTCGGAGGGAGGGCTCTCACATGTTCGGCTACCGTGCTGCAAGACGGGAGGCCGGTCACCCAGGCGGATCTTCACGAAGGCGATGAGGGGGTCGGACTTCTTGCAGGCAACGAGGTGCACGCGCGTTATGCGATGGAGCGCGGGATGCCGTTCTTCTTCGACTCCGTGGCGAAGGCGGGTGTGGCCGCGGCAGGTTTCGGCCTGCAGTTGATCGGAACGGAGGGGATGATCGATCTGCGCGTGGACCGCGAACCCGTGGCGCATCTGCTGGCTGGCAGCCCATTTCAACCTGTGGCGGCGCCGCGGGCGTGGGTGCCGATCACCACGGGTGGAGTGGGGAAGCCGGAGCCGATGGCGAATTTGGGCAAAGATCTTGCCGGACATCTTGTGGCGGGACGCGATCTCGTGGCGGCCGTGCGCGAGGGGCGCGAGCCTTTGTGCGGGCCGGCGCAGGGGGCGGCGACGGTGGAGATGATCTGCGCCGCGTTTGAATCCCATCGCCGCGGCGGCGCGGGTGTGGAGTTGCCGCTTGCAGACCGCGGGAATCCGCTGGCCCGGCTCTGACGCGGCGCGGAGATCTGAGCCGTCAGCGGGCTTTGGCGCGGAAGCGGCCGGGGGTGGTGCCCGTCTTCTTTTTGAAGATGACGCTGAGATACTCTGGATGCGTGAAGCCGCAACGCTCTGCGACGGTTTTGAGCGGGAGGTCGGACTCGGCGAGGAGCTGCTTGGCACGCTCGATTTGGACGCGGAGGATTTCGGCCTTTGGTGCGCGACCGAGGTGCGCATCGAATCGGCGTTCGAGAGCGCTGCGGGAGAGGGGCAGGGACGCGACCACATCGGCGACAGAGATGCCGGCACAGGCGTTATCCCGGATAAACTGGATTGCGGTGGCGACGTGGCGGTCGCTGACGGCAAGCACCTCGGTGGATCGGCGCGTGGCGACACCGAGTGGCGGGATGTAGGTCGTTCCAGCGGGCGCGGCTTCCCCCCGCATCAGGCGGTCGAGGAGAGCGGCGGCTTCGAAGCCGATGCGGTCCGTGTCGGGGATGACGCTGGAGAGCGGTGGGTCGGAGAGCTCGCAGAGCACGGTGTCGTTGTCGACGCCGAGGACTGAGACCTGCTCGGGGACTGCGATGTCGTGCTGGCGGCAGACGTTGAGAACCTGCTGTCCGCGGATGTCGTTGCAGGCGAGGAGGGCGAGCGGTTTGGGAAGACTGCGGATCCAGCGACCGACATCGCCCTCGAGTTCGAGCCCCTGTTGCTCCTGCTTGAAGGACGCCTCCGAGCGGAGCCTGCGCGGTGGCTGGTACACATGGCAGGGGGCTCCCTCCCGGTGGAGTCTCGCGGTGAAGAGCTCGGAGCGTACGTCGGAATAGTTTGCTCCCGGGAACCCGCAGAATGCGAAGTGGCGGAAGCCCCGGGAAAGGAGGTGCTCGGCGGCGGCATCGACGACGAGGCGGTCATCGGTCTCGATGAGTGGATGGGGGAGGTCGCGGAGAAGCCCGCGGAGGTCGACAGCGGGGACCTTGAGGCGTGCGATGACTTTTGCGAGAGCGCGATCCTCCACCCGGGCGATGATGCCGTCGCCGCGCCACTGCGTGAGCCATGCGGGCGGGGGATCGGAGGCGCGGCGTTCTTGGAACGAGACGGACCATGGCCCATGGGTTCGGATGTAACGCGCGATGCCCTGCAGGAGGCCCCGGCCGTAGGCGCGGGACGACTCGATGAGGAGGGCGACCCGTGGGCGACTGGGTGTCCTGAAAGCACGGGCGCGTGGCATGGTTCCCACGGATACCCCATCGTGAACCGTTGCAAAACTTCAATCCTGCACGGTCTTAGCCAGGCATTGCGTGCAGGGAAGAAAACAGCCTCCGCTTTGTTTTAATGGACAGCCGGAGCGATGGGGATGGTTGCAGCGAAGAACGCGGCAAAAACACAATAAACGAACGCAATAGCTCAATGACAGAGGCTCGGGAATCGGGCAGGGTGTGGGGATGCGCACCCCCCTGCTAGCCGCCCTCCTCTGTGCTGCCGTGGTTGAATGCCACGCAGCGGAACCCATCACGCACTCGCTGTTCATCGCCGGTGCGGAGACGAAGATCATCGACGGAGCGGGGAAGGAGCTGTGGCGTTATCCCGCGGCGACGCGCGATGGGTTTGTGCTCCCGAACGGCAACCTGCTTCTGGCGGTCTCGAAGAACAAAGATTACCCGGGCGGTGCGGTGGTCGAGATCACGCGGGAGAACAAGGTGGTGTTCGAGTGGAAGGGCACGCAGGCGGAGGTGAACACGGCGCAGCGACTGGAGAACGGCAACACGATGCTGACGGAGGCCGGGGCCAAGCCGCGGATCGTTGAGGTGGATCCGGCGGGCAAGATTGTGGTGGAGGTGGCGCTGCAGTGTCAGACCGCGAACGCTCACATGGAGAGCCGGATGGCGCGCAAGCTGGCGAACGGGAATTACCTGGTGCCGCAGCTTCTCGACAAGGTGGTCCGCGAGTACGCGCCGGACGGCCGGGTGGTTTGGGAGTTCAAGACGCCTGAGGAGCCGAAGGACAGCTGGCCGTTCACCGCGATCCGTCTGCCGAACGGCAACACGTTCGTGAACCTCACGCACGGCAATCACAGTGTGGAGGTGGATCCGGCGGGTAAGATCGTGTGGCATGTCACGAACGCCGATCTGCCTGAGACGCCGCTCAAGGATCCATGCGGTGCGCAGGTGCTGCCGAACGGGCATGTGGTGATCGGCAGTTACGCGGCGCGCGGGGAAGCGGTGAAGATGGTGGAACTCGACCGGGACAAGAAGGTGGTGTGGAGCTTCAAGGATGGCGGGCCTGCGGGGATTCATGAGTTCCAAGTGCTCGACACCAACGGGGTGCCCCTCGAGGGGCGTCCGATGAAGTAACCCTTGGGGGATTTTTATGCGCAGCTCCCCGTCAGCACGTCGTGTCCGGCCGGTGCTCCAGTGGGGACTGGCGTGCCTCTCCGGTGTGTGCGCGCTGCATGCGCCGGTCCTTGCGGCAGAACCCTCGGCACAGGAGCTGGAGTTCTTCGAGAAAAGGGTGCGTCCGGTTCTCACCGAGCATTGCTTCAAGTGCCATAGCGCGGATGCGGAGAAGCTCAAAGGCGGACTGATGCTGGACAGCCGGGAGGCGGTGCTCAAAGGGGGCGACACTGGTCCGGCGATTGTGCCAGGAGATGTGGAAAAGAGTCTGCTGGTGGAGGCGGTGCGCTGGAAGGATAGCGACACAGCGATGCCGCCGAAGAAGGCTCTCGCGCCTGCGCAGGTGGCGGATCTCGAGGCGTGGGTGAAGGCCGGCGCCCCATGGCCGGCGGAGCAGAAGGTCGCAGGGACGAAGCGGCCGCAGTTCGATCTGCAGAAGCGCCGAGGCGAGCACTGGTGCTGGCAGCCCGTGCAAGCGGCGCAGGCGCCGAAGGTGGGCGATGCAAAATGGCCCGTCTCGTCCTCCGATGCATTCCTGCTCGCGGCTCTTGAATCCAAGGGGATCAAGCCGGCCCCGGCCGCGGACCGTGCCACGTTGATCCGCCGTGCTTCGTTTGATCTCACGGGCCTGCCGCCGACTCCGGCGGAGGTGGAGGCGTTTGTGGCGGATTCCGCACCGGAGGCGTTTGCGAAGGTGGTGGATCGTCTGCTGGCGAGTCCGCATTTCGGGGAGCGCTGGGCGCGTCATTGGATGGACTTGGTGCGGTATGCGGAGACGCGCGGTCACGAGTTTGAGCCGTTGATTCCGAATGCGTGGCAGTACCGGGACTACCTTGTGCGGGCGTTCAACGCGGACGTGCCGTATCAGCAGTTTGCGATGGAGCATCTGGCCGGGGACCTCATTCCTGCGCGGGTGGATGCGAAGACGGGGGCGAACGAGTCGATTCTGGGCACGGGGTTCTGGATGCTGGGCGAGGAGGTGCACTCGCCCGTGGACATCCGGCAGGACGAGGCCGACCGGATGGACAACCGCATCGATGTGATGGGGAAGACCTTCCTCGGACTCACCATCGGATGCGCGCGGTGCCACGATCACAAGTTTGATGCCGTTTCGCAGAAGGATTATCACGCGCTCACCGGGTTCCTGATTAGCAGCGGATACCGGCAGGTTCGGTTTGAGAGCATGGAGGTTCACCGCGTCCTTGCTTCCGAGCTCGCACAGTGGAGGGCGGCCGCTGCTCCTCAGCTTGCAAAAGCGGCGGGGCGGGCGCTGCAGCCGGGGATCAATCGGGCTGCGCGATTTCTTCTCGCGGCGGCTGAGGTCCGGCGTGGTGGAGACGCGGCCGTGGTCGCGGCGCGCGAGCAACTGGCCGGCGAGGAGCTGCAGGGTTGGGTGGCGGAGCTTGAGAGCGCAGCGAAAGCGCCTGCGCATCCGCTGCATCCCTTTGCCGTGGCGAATCAAAAGCTCGGCGCGGATCCGGCGAAGTTTGCGGCGGGTGCGGCGCGGCTTGGCGCGGATCTCGCGGCGAAGCCGGGACAGGTGGAGGCGGAAGATACGGTGGTGGATTATGCGGCACTCAAGCCCGGGCAGTGGTTGCAGGATGGCGTGAGCTTTGGATCGGAGCCGTTGCGACCCGGGGCGCTGTTGTTCCAGACAGGATCGCCGTTCCCGCTCGCTGGCGTGAACACGCGGGGCGCTGCGGTGCGCGATGGATTCTGGTCCGGGCTCGAGGTGAAAGGCGCGGAGCGCGATCACGGGAAGCTTGGCGAGAAGGAGCGCGGGGAGCGGACGCTCCGGACTCCTGAGTTCACGATGAAGGGGGATCGGTTGTGGTATTTGGTGAAAGGCGCTGGGACGGCGTATGCGGTGGTGGACTCGCATCTGGTGGTTGCGGGGCCGTTGCACGGCGCGGTCATCACGGAATGGAAGGCGGAGGCGGCGGACGCCGGCTGGCGCTGGGTTTCGCAGGGGTTGGGTGCGTATGCGGGGCATCGTTTGCATGTGGAGTTCAATCCGGTCGGCGCGGGGGAGTTTGCGGTGGCGAAGGTGGTTCGTGGAGGAACGCGTCCGCCGCTGGGTGAGGCCGCGGTTGGTCTGATGTCCGGTGCGCTGCGGAGCGCGGGGTCGTTGGAGGGTCTGGCAGGCGCGGTGCAGGACATTCTTGCGAAGGCGGCGAAGCGGCTTGAGGAGAGCCATTGGGATCGGCCGGAAGAGGAGGCGCAATGGGCTGCAGTAGCTGACTGGCTGGTGCGCACACGCGCCCTGTGGATCCGGGCGGGAAGTGCGGAGGAACGGCAACTCCATGCGGACTGCGCGGAGTTCGTGGGCGGCCAGGAGAAGCTCGCTGCGCGGGTTCGCGTGAATTCAGCGACTGCGCCCGCAATGTTCGACGGTAGTGGAGTGGATGACTTCCTGCTGGTGCGTGGTCAGGCGAAGACGCCTGGGGCGCAGGTGCCTCGCCGTTTCGTGGAGGCCTTGGCGGGGCCCGAGCCGATGGCGATCGCGCAGGGGAGCGGCCGTCTGGAACTGGCGCGTGCGGTGGCGTCTCCGGACAATCCGCTGTTTGCGCGTGTGGCTGTTAACCGGGTTTGGCAGCACCTTTTTGGGCGCGGCCTTGTGGCGACGGTGGACAACTTTGGGGTGCAGGGGGAGAAGCCGACGCATCCGGAACTGTTGGATCATCTGGCGAAGCGTTTTGTTGGAGAGTTGAAGTGGTCGCTCAAGGGGCTGATGCGGGAGTTGGTGTTGTCGCGTGCGTACCAGATGGGGAGCGCGCCCACCGATGCGTTGGCGGAGATGGCGGATCCGGAGAATCTGTTGCTGCACCGGATGTCGGTGCGGCGGTTGGAGTCTGAGGCGATTCGGGATGCGATCCTTGCGGTGTCGGGCCGACTGGAACGGAAGGTGGGCGGGCCGAGTGTGCCGGTGCATCTGACAGAATTCATGCAGGGGCGCGGGCGTCCCGGAAAGAACGGGCCGTTGGACGGGGCGGGCCGTCGGAGTGTGTACGTGGCGGTGCGGCGCAATTTCCTTTCGCCGATGATGCTCACCTTCGACACGCCGATACCGTTCAACAGCATGGGGCGGCGTAATGTGTCGAATGTGCCGGCGCAGGCGCTGATCCTGATGAACGACCCGTTCGTGGTGGAGCAGGCGGGGGTATGGGCGCGGGGATTGGACCGAGCGGCGGGTGTGTCGGAGCGGATCCGCGCGATGTATCTGCGGGCGTTTGCGCGGATACCGACCGCGGAGGAGGCATCGCAACTGGAGGCTTTTGTGACGGGACAGGCGCAGTTGGAGCAGGGCGCGGATGTCCTTTCTGAGAAGGTCTGGGCGGATGTGGCGCATGTTCTGATCAACACGAAGGAGTTTATTTACCTGCACTGAAGACCATGGATTCCTGTCACAGACTGCTTCCCCGGGCGCTGAGCCGTCGCGAGATGCTCGCGCGTTGCGCAAATGGATTTGGTGCGCTGGCACTCGCGTCGCTCATGGGCGAGCGGGCGTTTGGCGTGGTGCCGGCATCGGGGCCGCTTGCACCGAAGCCGCCGCATTATCCGGCGAAGGCGCGTTCGGTGATCTTCCTGTACATGGACGGCGGGCCGTCGCAGGTGGACACGTTTGATCCGAAGCCGCGTCTGACGGCGGAGAACGGGAAACCGTTTGGGATGAAGATGGAGCCGACGCAGTTCAACAACAACGGGAGCACGCTGGGCTCGCCGTGGGCGTTTGCGAAGCACGGGCAGAGCGGGATTGATGTGAGTGAATTGTTCCCGCACGTGGCGGGCTGCGTGGATGACCTCGCTGTGATCCGGTCGATGACGAGCGAGTTTTCCGAGCACACGAATGCGAACTATTTTCTGCACACCGGGAGCGGCTTGCAGGGGCGGCCGAGCATGGGGGCATGGGCGGGATACGGGCTTGGAAGCGAGAACGCGGACCTGCCGGGATTCGTGGTGCTCAACGGCGGGCTGATACCGCCGGGGGGCCTGGACAATTTCAACAGCGGCTTCCTGCCCGCGAGTTATCAGGGCTCGGTGTTCCTGCCGACGGGCACCGGGGTGGCGAATGTGGCGCCGTCGGAGAAGCAGGCGGAGACGCAGGCGCGGAAGCTCGCGTTGATGAAGAAGCTGGACGAGGGGGTGGTGGGGCGGCTGGGCAGGCTGGATGCGGTGGAGAGCGCGATTGCGAATTACGAACTGGCGTTCCGGATGCAGGCCGCGGTGCCTGAATTGATGGAGGTTTCCAAGGAGAGCGAGGCGACGAGGAAGCTCTATGGATTCGACGCGCCGATGCCGCAGACGCGGATCTTTGCTCAGGAATGTCTTCTTGCACGGAGGCTGGTGGAACGTGGCGTGCGCTTCATCGAGCTCACCTGTCCGAGCGGTATGGGCGACCGATGGGATCAGCACGGGAACCTGCGGGACGGGCACGACAAGAACTCACGCGCGGTGGACCAGCCGATTGCAGCGCTGCTCAAGGATCTCAAGGCGCGCGGTCTGTTGGAGAGCACGCTGGTGATTTGGGGCGGCGAGTTTGGACGGACGCCGTTCGCACAGGGAAAGGACGGGCGCGATCACAATCCGTTCGGATTCACCATGTGGATGGCGGGTGCGGGGATCAAGGGGGGCACGGTCCACGGGGCGACCGACGAGTATGGGTACAAGGCGGTGCAGGACCGTGTGACGATCCATGATCTTCACGCCACGATTTTGCATCTGATGGGGATCGATCACACGCGGCTGACATTCCGGTTCAGCGGACGCGATTTCCGGCTGACGGACGTGTACGGCGAGGTGGTGAAGGAGATCCTTTCCTGAGCCGTACACGCGGATCGCGTGGGCCTGCGGTGAAGCGCTGAAGCGGAACGGCGCGCGTCACGCGTGCTTGCGCACGGTGACGACGACGGCTTTCGAGACGGGCGTGTTGCTGCGTTCGGCGACGGACTCGATGGGGACAAGCACGTTGGTTTCGGGGAAGTAGGTGGCGATGCAGCGCTCGGGAATGGGGTAGGCCACGACGATGAAGTTGCGGGCTGCACGTTCGCGGTTGCCGTGGTGATTGAAGAGATCAACGGGGTCGCCGGCACGGAGACCATGGCGGCGGATATCGGCTTCGCTCATGAGGACGACGCGGCGTTCGTTGAAGATGCCACGGTAGCGGTCGTGGAGGCCGTAGATGGTGGTGTTGAACTGGTCATGACTGCGGATGGTCATCATGAGCAGTTCGCCCTCGCGCAGCTTGGGCCATGTGAGCGGCGAGGTGTGGATGCGTGCCTTGGCTCCGGGCGTGGAAAATCGGCCCTCGCGGTTTGCGTTGGGCAGGTAGAAGCCGCCCGGGATGCGGACACGGGCGTTGTATTTGGAGAAGCCCGGGATGGTCTGTTCGATCGCGTCGCGGATCGGGTTGTAGTGGGAGGCGAAGCGGGTCCAGTCGACGGGGCCGTCTTTGCCGAAGGTCGCTTGGGCGAGGCGCGCGACGATGGTGGGTTCGCTCAGGAGCGCGTTGGACACGGGCTTGAGGACGCCGCGCGAGGCTTGGACGACGCCCATGGAATTCTCGCACGTAACGAACTGGCGTTCGCCGCGGAGGGCGTCGATGTCGCTGCGGCCGAGTGTGGGAAGGATGAGAGCTTCGCGTCCGTGGACGAGATGGCTGCGGTTCAGCTTGGTCGAGATGTGTGCGGTGAGGGAGCAGCGGCGGAGGGCCTCGGCGGTGAGTAGCGTGTCCGGTGTTGCGGAGAGGAAGTTGCCTCCCATGGCGAGGAAGACCTTTGCGCGGCCTTCGTGCATCGCCTTGATGGAGTCGACGACGTCGAGGCCGTGGGCGCGCGGGGGTTCGAAGCCGAAGACCTGGCGGATCTTGTCGAGGAACCCGGTGGAGGGTTTCTCGTAAATGCCCATGGTGCGGTCGCCTTGGACATTGCTGTGACCACGCACGGGGCAGGTGCCGGCGCCGGGCTTGCCGATGGAGCCCTTGAGGAGGAGGAGGTTGACCAAGTCCTGAATGGTGGCGACGGCGTTGCGGTGCTGAGTGAGGCCCATGGCCCAGCAGGCGATGATGCGCTGCTTGGAGCCGATGAGCGTTGCGGCGCTGCGGATCTGTTCGAGCGAGAGGCCGCTGGCCTCGGTGATGTCGGAGAAGGAGGTGCGGTCGAGTTCCGCGAAGAGCGCGTCTGCGCCTTCTGTATGGTCGCGGAGAAAGGCGAGATCGAAGAGGGAGCCGGGCGCGGAGCGTTCGGCATCGAGCCAGCACTTCATGATGCCCTTCAGGAGCGCCATGTCCCCGTTGATGCGGACTTGGAGAAGCAGGTCGCACAGTTCCGTGGTGATGCCGAGGGCGCCGCGGACGTCCTGTGGATTTTGGAAACCGAGGAGCCCGGCTTCCGGGAGCGGATTGACGGAGACGATGGTGCAGCCCTTTGCCCTAGCCTTCTGGAGGGCGGAGAGCATGCGGGGATGATTGGTGCCCGGATTCTGGCCGAGGATGAGAATGAGTTCAGCGTGGGAGAAATCGTCGAGGGTGACGGAGCCCTTGCCGATGCCGAGGGAGTCCGAGAGAGCCACGCCGCTGGACTCGTGGCACATGTTGGAGCAGTCCGGGAGGTTGTTCGTGCCGAACTGGCGGACGAAGAGTTGGTAAAGGAAGGCGGCCTCGTTACTCGTGCGACCTGAGGTGTAGAACACGGCTTCGTGCGGGGAGGCGAGGGCGTGGAGATGACGGGCGATGAGGGCGAAGGCGTCGTCCCATGCGATGGGGCGGTAATGAGAAGCCCCCGGCGGGAGGTGCATGGGCTGTGCGATGCGGCCCTGCTTGCCGATCTCGTAGTCATCCATGCGGGCGAGATCCGCGACGGAGTGTGCAGCGAAGAAGGCGGCATCGAGAACGCTGGTGGTGGCTTCCTCCGCGATGGCCTTGGCTCCGTTCTCGCAGTATTCGGCAAGACCGGAGCGTTCGTCGTCCGGGTCGGGCCATGCGCAGCCCGGGCAGTCGTAGCCGGAGGTTTGATTGAGCTGGAGGAGAGCCTGCGCGCCGCGTGCGAGGCCCATCTCGCTGAAGACGTGCTTCATGCTGCTAACCACGGCGGGCATGCCGGCGGCGACCTGCTTTGGGGCCTTCAGCTCGAGCGCGCGGAGGCGCTCTGGATTCTCAGCGTTCGGCGTCTCGGGCAGATGCGCGCGGCCGATGGGGGAATCGGTGTTCATCAGGGGGAGGGGGATGCGGACTGGCGAGCCGCATGGTCAGGGGGCGGGCCGGGACAGGCGAGGCAAAATCTCGCACGGGAGCGGAGAGGATCAGGGGGCTCTGAGGAGGGCGTCGGCGAGTCCTGAATCGCGGTGGATGGTGGCCGCGATGGCATCGCGGAGGACGTCCGGGCTGTGCCAGATTTCGACGGATCGGCGCGCGCGTGTGATGCCGGTGTAGACCAGCTCGCGGGTCAGGACGGGGCTCGGCTGGTCCGGGAGAATGAGGAGCACGTTGTCGAACTCGGAGCCCTGACTCTTGTGGACGGTCATGGCAAAGGCCGGCTCGTGTTTCGGCAGCCGGGCTGGGGAAACTTGCGACGGGGTTTCTCCGTTCGAAGCGAAACAGGCCATGGGTGCGGCGTCTCCGGATTTCCAGAAGATGCCGATGTCGCCGTTGAAGAGCCCGAGCTGGGAGTCGTTTTCCTGGATGAGGAAAGGGAGGCCGTGGATGGGCTCGACATCGCCTTCGGTGATGGATCGGTGGGGCGTTGCCGGCGGGAGCAGATCCTCCTCGCGGAGGATGCGGGTGATCAGCGTGTTGAGTTGTTCGACGCCGTACGGGCCGGAACGCAGCGCGCAGAGGACGCGGAACTGGGTGAAAGCTTCCAGTGCCGCGTCCGCGTTGGGGGCGGTGAGGACGGTGCGGAAGCCTTCGACGATCGGGCCGCGGAGGCTGGCGGCGAGGGCTTTTGGAGCTGGGATTTGGATGGAGCGGATGGTGCCGTCTTGTTCCGAGGCGGAGCGGAGCATCTCGAGTGCGTCGGCGTGGGAGCCTGTGCGGATGCTCTGGCAGAGGGCGTAGATGGGGCTCTCGTTCCCGAATCGATAGTTTTTCTCGAGGGTCACCATGCTGCCGGAAAGGGCGCTGCCATGGGTGGTGGCGGCGATGGCGATGTCGCCGAGAACGGAGCCGGGCTCGACGGAGGCGAGCTGATCGCGGTCGCCAAGAAGGAGGATGGAGGCGTCCGGGGCCAAAGCGTCGAGCAGCTTGGCCATGAGCGGAAGAGGCACCATGGAGGCTTCGTCGACCACGAGGAGGTCCACGGGAAGCGGGTGCGCGGCGTTGTGCCTGAAGGCGGGCGAGTTGTGGATGGAGCCAAGCAGCCGATGGATGGTCGACGCGGATTCTGGAAGAGGAATCGTGAGCTGTTCGCGAGCGGCACCCTCGCGGATCGAGGTTTGAAGCCGCGCGGCGGCTTTTCCGGTCGGCGCGCAGAGGGCGACGCGGAGCTGTGGACGCTGGGAAAGGAGGCGGGCGAGGATGCGGAGGACGGTGGTGGTCTTGCCGGTGCCGGGTCCGCCGGAGACGACGAGGAAACGGCGGAGTGTGGCGGCCTCGACAGCCTGCTGCTGGCGGTCTTCGAGGGCGGGAGGCGCATCGCCCGAACAGCGTTGGAGGATGGCGTGCGCGAGTTGCTGTTCGTAGGTCCAGTAGCGGCGGAGATAGAGGCGCGGGCCGTCGAGGACGAGAGGCTGGGTGCCCGCGGGGTCGGGACCTCCGATGGCTTTGCATTGGAGCAGGATCTCCGCGGCGGGAGGATTGGGGAGGGAGGGAAGATGCAGGCAGGTGTGGCCTGCGCGCATGTGGGCGCTGAGAGTGGCGGCGGTGTTGCTGACGGTGGAGGCGGCGTGAGCGGGGGCGAACCGCGCGATGAAATCGGCGAACCGGAGGTCGAGTTCCTCGAACTCTTGGGACTGCGTATCAGCGGGATTCATGAGGTCTAAGGGAGCAGGAGTTTGCGCATGCCCTCGACGAGGGCGAGCGGCGGGCGGTCGAAGAAGATGCCTGAGTCGTTGGACTGCGGCTGGATGCCGCGGAGGAAGAGGTAGAAGACGCCGCCGAAGTGGTTGTCGTAATCGTAGTCGCGGACGCGGCGCTGGAGGTGGAGGTGCGCGGCGAGAGTGTAGAGGTGGTATTGGAGGAAGTAGGAGTGCTCGTGCATGGAAGCGCGGAGCTGTTGCTGCCCGTAGTCCTGAACGCTGCTGCCGAGCCTGTTGGACTTCCAGTCGAGGAGGTAGAAGCGGCCGTCGTGTTCGAGGAGCAGGTCGATGAAGCCGTGCAGATAGCCTTCCTCGAATTGCAGCCGGATGTTCTCGAGGGTGTCCGGGAACTTCTGCGGAATGGCGTCGCTGGCGTGTTTGCGGAAAAGTTCCGCAAGGCGGGAGCCTGTGTCAGAGCGGTTGCCGGGCTTGAGATGGATGTGGAATTCGGTTTCTGCGCGGCGGTGCGCCGGGGCGATGTCGGCGAGACGGAAAGACTTTGGATGGAGTGGAGTTTCGAGGAGTTCTTTGAGGGCGGTCTCGAGCTTGGGTTTCCAGAACTCCTTCTTCGCGATTTGGAATGCCGCGAGATTCTCGTCGAGCAGGGAGCCGAGGTTGTCGGCTTTCTGGAAGTCGAGTTTCTCGAGGATTTGGTGGAGGCACTCGCCCGGGCGTGCGCCTGCAGGGAAGTCCGCGAGGGGGACGGGAGTCGGGTCCTTGATGGGCGGAAGAGTGGGTGCGGCGTCATCGCGGTCCATGGGATTGTTTTCTCCGCCAGCGAGGGCGGAGTAACTGGTCATGGTGACGCGTCGGAGTTCGGAGCGGGTGATGGGGCGCGGTTTGAGGAGCGGCTGCGGAGCGCGGTCTGACTTGAATGCGGCGAGTGCCGCGTCGGCGTCCGGGTCGATCGACGAGTGTGCGAGGAGGGTGGGCTTTGCGTCCACGAGCGCCTGCATCGCTGAGGCGGGCTCCTCCTGGCCGAGGAAATGTGCGAGCGGCGAGTCGGCAAAGCCTTCGAAGTTGCCGAGGTAAACCGTGCAGCGGTGTTTGGCGCGGGTGAGTGCCACGTACAGGACGCGGAGGCTCTCCGTCTTCTTCTCCTCGAGTGCGAGACTGCGTGCTTCGGCGTCCTTTCCCGTGAGCTCGTAGGTGGAGTGATGGTCTTTTGCGGGATCGCGGAAGAGGGTGCCGCCTTTGTCTGAAATCCATGCGCCGCGCCAGAGGGAGGGACAGAAGACCATGCGGTACTCGAGGCCCTTGCACTTGTGGATCGTGGCGACGACCACGGCGTCGCCTTCGGTGTCGAGGCGGAGCTGATGTTCTTCCGGCGCGGTGGTGTCGGAGTTTCTTTGAGCGACGAGCCAGTCGAGGAGGGTTTCCGGAGCGAGCCTGCGTTCGCTTGCCGCTTGGTGCAGGAGTTCTGCGAGGTGAAGGAAATTGGTGAGGCTGCGTTCACCGCCTTCGCACCCGAGGAGGCGGGTGCGGAGATGGAAGGTGAGGGAGAGGTGGCGGAACAGGGCCATGAACCCGGAGCGCTTCCACAGGAGGCGCGCGGCTGCGAGTTGATCGACCCATGTCTGCCAGCGGCTCTGGTCCTTTTCTGCATCGAGAATTTCCACGGCGTTGCAGCCGAAAAGCCGGGTGGCGAGACCTGCTTTGATGGTGCGCGTGTTGCGCGGTTCAAGGACGGCGGCCATCACGCGGGCGAACTCGGTGGCCTCTGGCGACTCAAAGACACTCTCGTCCGTCTTAAGCACGCAGGGGATGCCGCGTGCGCGGAAGAGGCGGTGGACGGCGGCTGCCTCCTTGTTGGATTGGACGAGAACGGCGAGGTCGCCGGTGTGCAGGGTTTTCTCCCCGACGGAGGGGGGTGCTTGTTGGAAGCGGATCACGTCGGCGACCACTGCTTCGAGGCAGAGCCGTTCGGCATCCCACCGGGAGATTGGCTCGTCCGAGAAAAGGTGGCGGAAGCGGAGGGGCGGTGAAGCGGGTGAAAGCTCCGTGATCTTTGGGGGCTTTGGAGGGTTGACTGGGATGTACTGGATCTGTGGATGGAGGAAGGCGCCGGCGGGGTTGGAGGTCTGGAAGAAGGCGTTGAGGGCGTCGAGCAGGGGGGCTTCGGAGCGGTAGTTGGTGTCGAGGGTGTACTGGTGGGAGGTGCTGCTGGCAGCCTTCAGGTAGGTGTGGATGTCGCCGCCGCGGAAGCCGTAGATGGCCTGCTTGGGATCGCCGATGAAGAAGGTGCGGCACGGTGGAGGGAAAGCTTCTGTGAAGATCTCGTACTGCACGGGGTCCGTGTCCTGGAACTCGTCGATGAGCGCAGCCTTGTACTTGGCGCGGAGGGTGGATGCGAGGGGGGCGTCGTCTTGCAGACCTTCGCGCATGTGACGCAGGAGATCATCGAAGCTGAGGGTGTTGCGGGCCTCCTTGCGAAGGGGAAGCTGCTGGCGCGCGAAGCGAGCGCACTCGTGGTCGAGTTCAATGCGGAGGGGTTTGAGGCTCTCTACGAACGTCTCGCAGGCGGAGAAGAAGGGGTGGGTGCGAAGTGCCTGGCCCTTGTTGGTGGCCTTGGTTAGTTTGGCCTGCGACAAGTGGGCGATGGCATCCACAACGCCCTCCTCAGGACCGCTTTCCGAGAGCGAGAGGAGCGAGTCGAGCGCGGCGAAGTGGCGGTCGTTTATTTTCTGGGAAAACTGGCGGCCGTTCAACCCGGGCGCGGCAATGATCGTCCGGATCGCGGCGCCCTCAGAGCCCCATGTTTTGGAGAGGCTATCGAGGGATTGGGTGAGGCCCTGTGCGAAGTTTTCAAAAGCCTTCCCATCGGTGTTACTCCCGAGGGTGCTTGCGGGCGTGAGGACAAGGTCGGGATGGTTGCTCAACTCGTTCAGCAGAGGGAGCCACCGGGAAACCTGACACTTGTCCGAAGCGGCCCAGATGCTGAGGAGGGCGGCGTTGCGTCCGTAGAAATGGTGGCGCCAGAAATCGTGGAGGACCTCGCGGAGGAGCGGCTTGGTGTCGGTGGAGAGTTCGGCGCCGAAACGCACGCCGCTCTCGAAGGCATGCTGCTGGAGCGTGCGCTGGCAGAAGCCATGGATGGTGAAGATCTGTGCCTCGTCAAAGGAGCGCAGTGCGAGGTCGAGCGCGGCCTCACCCTCTGCCGCTGGATGGCAGCGCAGGAATGCTGCAACGACAGGTTCCTTGCTGGAAATTGAATCGATTCCTGGCTTGCGGAGTTCCGTCAGCGCCTCGTGGATGCGCGTGCGGATTCGGTCACGCAGTTCGCGCGTGGCCGCGACGGTGAAAGTGACGACAAGAATCTCCGGGAGCCTGAGACGCTCTGTGAGGAGCAGCCGAAGGACGAGGGTGCCAATGGTGTGGGTTTTGCCGGTTCCCGCACTGGCCTCGATCAGTGTCAGGCCCTGATGGAGAGGAGTGTGGACGGCGTCGAAGGCAGGGTGCGGATTCACGGGGAGGCGTGTTGGGCTGCAAGCAGCGGCTGGTAAATCTGGAGGGCGAGCTGCTCGAAGCGCTGGGTGAATGGGCGTGGCGGGAAGCAGAAGGTGTGCGCCGGCTCATCACACTCCTTGTGGTCCATGAAAGTGGGACTCCAGGCGGAGTCGGCATCCTTGAAGGTAGCGGCTGGGGACTTGCGCTTCGCGATGGCCTCGGCGTAGGCGAGCGAGGTTTTGCAGAAGAAGGGCAGAGGCGAGGAGAGCCCCTCCCAGAACAACTCGAGAAGGCCTTCAAGCAAGCATCGGGCGTCTTTCACAGGGCCGAACGCGGTGTTCTTCTTGAGGCCGATGATGGTGGTGGCCGCGGGCTCGGGATGCACGATGGCGTTCCATGCAAGGTGGTATACCCATCCCTTGAGGAGGTCCTTTCCTCGGATCTCCGCGTGCCGATGCTGGATGCGCTGCGTCTGTGCACCGTCGGCAGATCGGTAGAGGCCGTCGACGCTGCCCGTCAGACGGAACTTCCCGATGGGCAGGTCGATGGGAAGGGGCGCGACGGCCTGCATGCCATCGAGGGTGGATATCACCTTTTGATGGAACGCGGTGTAGTCGCCGATCAGCTCGTTGAGAACAGTTTTTCCAGAGGGCCCCACGGGCACGGAGCCCCTTGCGAGCAGCGCTCCGGGCGCCGGCTGGAGGCCGTTTTGCAGCATCCCGATGATGGTCCCGCCAAGCAGGTACTTCTGCAGGGAGTCCACTGAGAACGGCTCGTCATCTTCGAGAGTCGTGTCCTTCTCGCGGAGGTTGATGCCGAGACGCTTCTCCAAAAGAAACCGAGGCGGCGCAGCAAGAAACTCCACGAGCCTTTCGAGTTCGACGGTGCGCCACTCGTCGGGCGGTTCCGGCAGCGAGGGGGCGAAGAAGTCGACGGGAAGCGCCTTGTCGTGAAGGCGCGCGGCCGCGGTCGCGTTCTCCGCGGAGTAACTCCAGAGACGGGTGGAATGCTCGTGGAAGTACGATGGGTTGAAGGCCTGGAGCGGGTGTTCAGTGAGAAGAAAGGGGCGCGCCTTGGAGTCATCGGGAAACCGCACCGCCTGGTCCAAGTAGTCGATGAGTTCGTTGACGACCACGGAGGGCGGGCTGGTCTCGTTGTCCTGCACGGATCGCCCGACGTAGCTGATGTGGAGACGCGCGCGCGCCGCGAGGATGAGTTCCAGAAAGAGCGCGCGGTCGTCGTTGCGGACCGAACGGTCTCCGAGCCGGCGTTTCTGGGCGATGCGGTCGAAGTCCGCGCCCTGGGGCTGGCGCGGGAATGCACCGTCGTTGAGGCCGAGCAGGCAGATCACCTGCGCGGGAACGCTGCGCAGAGGCTGAAGTGCGCAGAAGGTGATGCCGCCGTTGAGGAATCCACCGCGTTGCCGGGGCCGCTCGAGGAGCTGGGTGAGCGCGTGCCGGACGATCGCGAAATCGAGTGGCCCGGTGAAGGAGTCGGCTGCTTTCTCGAGTTGTGCGAAGGCTTCCAAAAGCACGGCGATGCCCTTGGGATCACGGTGCACGGGGTCGTCGTCAGAAGGAAAGAAGGCCGCGGGGATCCCGCGCAAAGCCGTGATCCATTCTGCGAGCGCACGCGGTTCGGCAAATCCCGTGGCGATGTCGGTCATGCGATGGAGAGCTTTGAGGAAACGATTGAGGAGATCCGCCCCGCTGCCCTCGATGGGGTCGTGAGGGAGGATGCCTTCAAACGTGCGGATGCCACCGCCCTGCATGGCGAAGCCGAGGAGGAGACGGTCGATGCCGGCGGCCCAGCTGTTTTCGTGGAAGGCGCTGACTTCGCAGAGCGCGCGGTGTTGGGAGTCGATCCCCCAGCGGATGCCGGTCTCGTCGATCCATTCAGAAAGCTGCGTGAGTTCCTTGGAGGAAAACTCGAACTTCGCGCGGAGCGGTGCGCGGTCCAGAAGCGCGTGGATTTCGGAGGCGGTGAAGCGGCTGCCAGGAAGGTCGAGGAGGGCGAGGAATGCTTCCACGGTGGGCAGTTCGCTGCGCGGCGCGCGATCGGCGATGTCGTAGGGAATCCTGTGGGAATGGGACTCCGGGGAGCCGAACACGGCGTGGATGAGGGGTGCGTAGCGTTCGATTTCCGGGGTGAGGACGAGGATGTCGCTGGGTTGAAGCGCGGGGTCGGCCTGGAGCATTGCCAGAATCTGGTCGTGCAGGATCTCGACCTCGCGCATGGGCGAGTGACAGGAGTGGACAACGATGGAGCGGTCTTGCGGATCCGCAAGGGTCCAAGGTTCGACAATCCCGCCGTTTGCATCGCGCACTCCGCGTGCGAGGTCGTTGAGGATGTCGTGCTGAAGCATTCTCAGGAGCGACGCGGGGTCGGCTTCGACAAACGTGCCGTCGGGTTCGTTGGCGGAGTCGATGATGCGTTCGGTGAGATCCAGCTGGACGAGGAGTTGTTCGTGAATGAGCCGGCCGAAGGAGGAGAGCAGCGGGTTGCCCACCCATTCCTGCGGCGCGTGGGAGTCGGTCCCTTCCTCTGCGCAGAGAAGGGTGAGGCGTGTGCGCGCCTGCGTCTTCCATGTGGGGTTTTCCGCCGCGAAGTTCTTCGACGGGCGGAGTCCGTAGTGGCCGATGGGGCAGTGGGGCGCGAGTTGAAACAGGATCTCCCAGTGTGCGGGCGCGAGGGAACTGGTGCCGAAGATGCTGATGCGCTCGGGAAGTTCGAGGGTGGGTAGTGCGTCCGCAAGGCGTTGGGGAAATAGTTCCAGGGCGGCTGCGAAATGTGCGGGACGGCCCGGCCCGGCCACTGCGCGCCAGAGGATCGCCTGCCAGTCGTCGCGTTCTGCGCCGCGATGTTCCCAGTCGCGGATCATGTCGGGGCGGTAGAGGAGGTAGTTGTCGAAAAGCTCACCGACACGCTGGGCCCAGAGGTAGGCCATCATGCCGGACGCACCGGTGAGCTCGAGGGGCGCGCCAGAACCAAGGCCCATGTATTTGCGCACGGGCTGGAACGCAGGCGTGTGAATGAGATGGGGGATCTGGCTGAGAATCATCCAGCCCATGGAGTCCCGCGTGAATTTCCCGAGATCCGCCGATTTTCCAAAAGCCCACCCGAGGACCCGCGACATGAGTTCGGCCGGGAATGGGAACTCCACGTCCATGCAGATGCCGTGGCGGCGTGCGAGGGTGAGGGAGAGCCAGCGGTGCATGCCGGCGCTCTGGACAACAATGGTCTCCGGCGCAAGGGCGTTGGAGAGCGGTTGCGCGGCGAGGTGTTGTCCGAGCAAATCAGCGAGGACTTCGAGGCGGTTGCTGGTGTGAAAAGTGAGCATGCGGGGTGGATGCGGGCCGAACTCCCATGGGGCGGGGAGAGAGCGCAGGGTGGCGGTGAAGAGTATCGCGGATCGCGGCCGCGGTCTCAATCACGCACAGAGAATGGCACAGGGGGTGGGACATTGGCTGACTTACCCATGCCGGGTCGTTCTTTTGGAGCCGGGGCGGTCGATCAGAACGCTACTTCCTCCCCGCCGGCGGGAGAACGGCTTCGAATCGTGCATCCAGCGGGCTGGGTGATGGAATGGCGAGGTCGGCCTTGAGCATCTGGAAGAACTCGGCGAGGCGTTCCGCCTTGGCTTTGAGGAATTTGTCGGTCTCGAGTCGGGCGAGGAACTGCTGGTCGCCGCGGCCCTCGTCGGCGAGACGGGCGGTCATGAGACGGGCGTAAAGGGTGGCGCGGTCGTCGGTGGCGATGTTCATGCCGTAGGGTTCTGCAAAGCCCTGCCACTGGGTGTTGTCTTTGTAGAATGTGGCTTGGTTGGGGGCGCCGGTGTTGAGCGCGTTGACGCGACCGATCTTATAAGCAAACCCCTTCTCGTTGAGACTTTCCCAGTTGGCTCCGTGAATCGGACCGCCTTCTTTAGAAAACGCTCTGTCGATGAGGTGGAGCACTTCGTGGTGGATGGTTCTTCGGAAGAAATCCCGCGATTTGGAATTGGCGGGGTCGAAGGTGCGGACGCCATAGGCAAAGGACACCTGTGGCAGCCAGCTCATGCCCTGCCCGGCAACGCCCGAGCCCCGGAATGTGAAGTCGTGGAGGATGTAGAGGTTCTTCACATGGAGCCCCGCGGTGATCTGTGGCGGATAAATCTCCAGCTGCTCGCGCGCCATCCGGACGAACTCCTTGAACTCCCGCAGCTTCTTGTCGGTGAAGTAAGAGTACTCCAGACGCACCTTCTGCGGCATGGGCGGAACGGGCGAGTCGGGCTCCCAAAAGACCTTGAAGCCCCACTGTTTCTCGAGTGCGCGGATATCCGCCTGAATTTCAGGATCGGCCTTGATCTGGTCGACGCTCTGCGTGTCTGCGGGATCGTTGAGGCAGACAGTTCGCTGATGTTCGGGGATGATGGCGAGGGTCGTCCAGAAGGCCTGGTCAAACTGTGGGTCGAGCTGGGTGAGAAAGGACTGCACGGTTCCCATGCGCTGCTTCAGGCGAGCGTCTTTCTTTGCGAGGGTGGTGAGTTCGTTGAACTCGAACGGGTCCCAAAACATTTTGTAGATACCCTCCCGTGAATTAGCCGCTTTGGTCAGCCGGGCGCTTTCGCCCTCGAGGGTTGCATCGTCAGATTCGAGCGTCTTCCAATGCGGCAGCGCGAGAAGGGAGTCGGGCGCCTTCAAGTCCGCGAGGAGGGAGGAGAACAGGGTGTAATGGAGGGAACCCCGCCCGAGAACCTCGGTCGCCGGAGTCAGCGTGGTGGGAATGGTGACAAGGATCGAGTCGCTCGCCTTCTCAAGGATGAACGTCGGCGAGTAATTCGCCGTGGTGCCTTTGGCCGTCTTGGAAATATAGGCGTTCGCAAGGACCAGATTCTTCGGCCCGTGCGCCTTGATGAAACCCGCCGGGTATCTCTTCCACTCCGCCTCCACCCAGCCAAGGAGGGAGAGAGCGTTCTCCACATGCTCCACCTTCAAGGGGGTGATGTCATAGCTTTTCGCCGTCACGGGCTCGTCGCTCTGCGCCAATCGGAGCGTGATACCGAAGTCTGCCTGGAACTGTTGGGCGACCGTGCTGAACCCCGGTTTTTGAGGGATCGTGGCTGCATCATCCGTGGGCGCGCTCTTCTCCGCGGGGCTGGCGGGCGCGGGCGCTTGAGCAAATGCCCAGTTGGCGAAAGCGACGACAATAGCGAGTCCGCGGAGAGCCATGGGGGAGGGCATACGGAGCGCAAGCTAACCCGGGGTGGCGATTGCTACGATGGCATTCTTGGTCATTAGACATATCCGGCCGGTGGCTATGTTCCGTAGGCTCGGTGTCCATTCTACTCCGGGGTGGCGCCATTGCACAGACGGTGACCGTGGCATGCGGGTGATTTCGCACGGCTACTGCGTTGTGACGCTTTCTCGGCTGTGCGTGTGGACTTCTGGTCAGTGCCTTCCTTTTCCCAATGCCGGCATTGCCTGCGCGTCTCGTTTGCAGAGAGTAGGGCCCGTATGGAAACCCCCGATATCATCGTCCTCACTGACGAACGCTATGAAGTGGCGGATGAAACGAGCTGGTACGTGTCCCAACTCATCCACGAGGAACGGTTGTTGATGGAGGGGCTGGAGGCGCGCGGTTTGCGAACGGCCCGCGTGGCGTGGTCCAATCCCGGCTTCGACTGGCAGACAGCCCGCGCAGCGGTGTTCCGCTCGACATGGGATTACTTCGACCGGTTTGCGGAGTTCTCCGCGTGGATGGACCGCGTGGCAACGGTGACGCGTCTTTTTAATGCGCCGGATCTGGTGCGGTGGAATCTGGATAAGCATTACCTCCGCGATCTCGCGGGACGCGGTGTGCAGGTGCCCGTGACCCGGTTCTTGGAACGCGGGGACACAACGTCCCTGCGCGAGGCATTTGCGGCGTGCGGTTGGAAAGAGGCGATCCTGAAGCCGGCTGTGTCCGGTGCAGCGCGGCACACGTACAGGCTCCACAGCGGCAACATCGATGCGCATGAGGCGACGCTGCGCGCATTGCTGCGCGAGGAAGCGATGATGTTGCAACCGTTCCTCGGCAGTGTGCTCGCGCAGGGCGAGATCTCGCTCATCGTCATCGGCGGACGCTGCACCCATGCGGTCCGCAAGATTGCCAAGCCGGGTGATTTCCGGGTGCAGGACGACCACGGCGGCACGGTGCATCCGCACACACCGACCGCCGAGGAGATAGCCTTCGCGGAGCAGGCAGCGGCAGCGTGTCCGCAGGCGCCGCTCTACGCGCGCGTGGATGCGGTGCGTGATGATGCGGGCGCGCTTTCGCTCATGGAACTCGAGGTGGTGGAGCCGGAGTTGTTCTTCCGATTCCACCCGCCAGCGGCCGATGCCCTGGCTGCAGCGATCGTTGCGAGATTGTGATCAGCGGCCGTCAGGCATTCGAAATCCACTCGCGTGGGAGCATCGCAAGGGGCCGAAGGCGACAGGTGAGATCTCCCTCATCATGGTCGTTCTCGCGCCCGCTGCCGGGGCGCGGTGCGTGGCGGGACGAAATCCGGTGGTTCCCTTCGTCCGCGTTGCGGACTGCGTCCACCGACCGGCTATTAGCTCTCGTGCCTCCGGCACGGCGACGTGGAGGTTCGGTGGCAGGGCGGCATGACGCTGTGGCTGTCTCGCGAGCACCTGTCTCTTGATCGCGCCGAAAGGTGCGCGGCCGAAAGGGGCGCGGTCGAAAGGGGCGCGGTCGAAAGGGGCGCGGTCGAAAGGGGCGTGGCCGAAAGGGACGTGGCCGAAAGGGACGTGGCCGAAAGGGGCGTGGCCGAAAGGGGCGCGGCCGAAAGGGGCGTGGCCGAAAGGGCGGGCGTTATCCCCCTCTTTCGCAGCTTTGTGCCTTTGTGTCTTGGTGTGACAAAGTGCTCCTCAATCACACGAAAGCACCAGGGCACCAGGAGGATGTCTGCGAGGGACGAGTCTTGTTCCCGCGCCTTACTCCCGCGTCTGGGGCTGCCTAGATGGGGTCAGGCTTCCGGCGCGGTTTGCTTGGGAACTGATTCGGGAAGAACTCCGAGATCCCATGCCATTCGCGCTTCTCGCCAAAACGGACCCACTGTTCGGCGACCAATCCCACATGAATGATGCACTCCAAGAGTTCGGCCTCGGACAAGGGCCCTGTTTCCCCAGAGTCCTGTTTGAGGAAAATGCCGCACCCGGCGCACTCTGGAAGATTGGCGAGGGTCGCCGCGCCCAGTTTCGAAAGTACGAACGCACTGAGGCGGGGATCGATCAGAGCGGCGCGCTTTTGAAACTGTTGACGGACTTCCTCGTAGTCGTACTGACCGCCCGCGACGGGCAGCGGAGTGCCCTTGGCATGCAGGGGGTTGGTCTCCCCTGAATCAATGCGGGTATGGGTGAAGGATTCTGAGTGGGTCCACGTGAGGGAGCGCTCGTCCCTTTCCTTGTCGTAACAAAGTTGAAAGCCGTAGATGCCGCCATCTGGCAGATACCAGATGATCAGATCCATGTACGCATCCATGAGCCACATCCGCGGACGGTCTCCGGTCACTTCTCGAATTGGGGAGGGCTTGAGCATAGGCAGTCACCGCACGCTGAATAAACCTTTGGAACAGCGGGGCTGCAAGGGACTGCGAATGACTATTGCGCCCGGCGCACTCGAAGCGGCCGGATCGTGGGCGGACGCCGGCGTTTGACGTGGGCTACACGATTTTCGATGCATCTACCGCGGCCCGAGGGCTACTCGCCCAGCGCGCCGCGCAATTCAGCGAGTTCACGGCGCAACTGCTGCACCTCGGTCTCCAGTGCTTGGAGACGCTGTTCCACCTCTGCAGGAATGGTCACCGCGACCGTCATCGGCGCGACTACCACATCCGCCTCGGCTGCGACTGGCTCTCCTGAGAGCAGCTGTGCCCAGCGCGCCTCTTTCTGCCCCGCAAGTCTCGGCAACTTACGAACCAGAGGACCATTTTTCCACTCGCTCAATGCAGACACCAGCGCGTCCACCTCGGCTAATGAGGGCATCCCGAAAAGACGTTCTGAATTCGAACGCACCGCAGCTGAAGTCTGGGGGCCGCGCACAAGCAGTTCGCAGAGGATGGCTCGTTCCACGTCGCTCAAATCAAACACCTCTTCGAGCCTGTGCTTGAACTTCTGGACCCTTGAATCAGCCCCCGAAAACATGGTCGCCAGACGCCCCGCCCTCAACTCATCCAGCGCGATCTCCACCTCACTTGCGGAGGCGGACACCACGGGGTCGCGGTTGCTGCGTTGATTGCATGCATTCGTCAGCGCATTGAGGGAAAGAGGATACAGATCCGGCGTCGCGAACTCTTTCTCGATCAGACATCCCAGGACACGCGCTGCGAGCGCGGACAGGGGCTGCTTGAGTGGCATCGCTGAACTGGTTCCTGCCGGCTCTGGGGAGTTTTCAAAAGTTTCCTGCGGGGCCTGTTCCATATCGGTCTCTTTTACCTCTTCCTCCGCAGCGAGCCCCAACTTTTTTGGTGGTCCGCTCCCTCAACCTCCTTCCTGAGCCTGCGGGCGACGACCTTTCAGGGCGGTGGCGATCTGAGGGCGGTGGTGGCAAGAAGGCCCAAGTCCATGTCAACCCCTTCGCCTCCAGCGTTCGATGAGCCAGCCCAAAACTGTGGAGCGGGCCGAGAGGGTCGAAAAGGACAGGCGTGAATGGCACTTAGATAATGGGTTTCGCCGTGGTATTTGAGGGGGGCGACGCTGGCGGGCAGACGCCTGCAAACAATGGAGCCGACGGGGCAAGCAAGGTTTCCTCTATAGTCCTGCTTCTCGCGCCCCAGCCCGGGGCGCGTCGCGTGGGGAAATGGGTTCCGGTGGTTCCCTCCATCCGCTTTGCGGATGGCGTTCACCGACCGGCTCAGTTCTTTCATGCCTCCGGCATGCGGACGGTGAGATCGACTGTTTCGTGGCCACGTTACCCCATCGAGGCATGGCCGATGCCGTTATTATTGAGAATCGCGAAATAGGGTGACCGCGCAGCGTCCAGAGTATGGGCATTCCGGATGTCACCGTAATGTACGATGCCCAATAATCCGGCCACAAAACACCAGCGATCGCGCGGGTCGATTTGGTTGCGCTTCGGCAGTGCACATTAGCTTCATTCCTCGCTCGCCGGGCATCGAGACACTGCGTGCAGCGCATCATTACCGCGGGTATTCAATGGCCGGATTAATCCTAAAAACGTAAATGGACGGCCCACGGAATCCGCGGACCGCACGGAAGGAATGAGGGGGCTGAGAGTCTGTTGCTTGGTCCGTGCATTCAGTGCGTTCCGTGGGCCATTGGGAACTCTCAGGGTTCGGGCGACTGCTGAGTCCTATCAGTGCCTGGGTATTTGAGGGTAACAGCCCTGTCGTTACCGAATTTGAAGATCGCTGAAAGAGACTCCCCCAACGGGTGAGTTTGAAACGGGATGATTTTAAGCTGCAAATTCCGTTTCCACAGAAACTCAAATCAGATCCGACAAGTTTTCATCGCCGCATTGAGGTTAATAACACGTGCCATTCAGGACAGGCGAATTGGCCTCGATTATCGTCCCTTCCCGGCACCCGTCCGCTTGAGCCACGCAAGGGCGGCGGCCTCGCCTTCGTTGCGCATCCGCCGGCTGTATTCCGAAAGGACCTCCTCGTTGCGACTTTGGATGACTGGTTCCAATCCACCGACCGCCTCGCGCACGTCCTGCTTGATCGCGTCGATTTCCGCACGCAATTGCGCCGGGCTGCTCGAGAGCCACTCCGGACGGGCATCGGCTGGCAACTCAGCCAGCACACGCGCCTCCATGGAAATCCCGACGAGCTGACCGATGAGGTAGCGTGAGGCTTCCGGGGTCGCAAAGATGCGGCCGAGACCGTAGGTGAGCCGGAGGGCCTCATCGGCTGCCGCAGCGTCGCCGGAGTCCGCCGCTTTTTTGCGCCACTCCATCAGCATCCGTGCGGTCTGGTTGACCTCTCCTGCGGGAACAAACGTCAGACCAGTCATCGCGAAGAGACTGGCCTCGGTGGGATGTAAGCCCATGGTCTCATAAAGCTGCTGCGCTGCATCCATCCGTTCGGTGGAATAAGTATAGAATCCAGAGTGTTCCAAAGCCTCGCGAACCTCCGCGACCGCGTCCGCGCTCGGTCCCGCCTTGAATCGTTCCTGCGCAGAGTAAATCCATGGCAGCGGATTATTCGGATCCGCAGCCTTCCATCGTTCGATGAGATCCACACGCTCCGCGTCTGCTCCGTATTGTTGGCCGACCTGCGCGGGTTTCTGAGGAGTTCCATCGATCGCCGCCATGAGGACCAACGGACTGTTTGGGAAAAGCGCGAGTGCACGGTCGAGCAATCGGCGGTCCCGCGTCCTTTGAAAGGCCACGACCAGATTCTCCGCCGTTTCGCCGTGCTTTGCGAGAAACCGGGCAACGTCTCCGGAGCTGGGTGCCGGAAGGGCGGATGCATCGCCGCCGTTCATCAGGGCGCCCAATCGTTGCCAATTCATGGAGGGCTTTTTCCCCGCGCCTTCAGCTACGGTTCCGGAATCGGAGCTTCTCGTGGAAGGCGCCTGAGGGCTCGGGGGGCCGGACTGCAGGGTTCGCGGCTCAACTGCGGCCGGAACGGGATCGCCCGTGCCCGTCACCGACTCGATGAAGAACCACGCAGACGCGGCGATCAGGGAGAGACCGGCGAGGGCGAGAAGGGCGCGGAGGTTCATGGGGGTGCTGCGTGGAAAGACGCAGGCGACGGCGTGCTTTGTCTAACCAGACGGGCAGGTGTGCAATGCGAACCTGCTGCACATTACGGGCGGATCACGGATCGCCCGCGGTCACCACGCTGACCCCCGGCCCCGTCCCGTGGAGAAAGGGAATGGGAAGGACGAGGGCTCCGCGAGCGGCGTTCTCATTCCCGGCATGCGACTTGCGCGGAAGCCCCGTCCCGGGCTACTGCCGACAAATTGTTTCAAGTTTTCGCGCTCTGCGGGGTAGTCTTTCTGCGCGGTCTTCGTCGCCGCAAACCACCCCCAGATGAAAGGCGCCCCCCAGCTCCTGCGCGGTCTTCTGTTCGCGCTTGCGTGCAACGGCATCACGGCTCTTTCCGCCGCGTCGCCCGCGCCGGACTTTGTTCACGATGTCGCGCCCGTCCTGAGTCGGTTTGGATGCAACGGTTCGGCGTGCCACGGGAAGGCCGAGGGGCAGAACGGATTCAAGCTGTCGGTTTTTGGCAATGATCCCGTTGCCGACTTTGAGGCGATGGTCCTCAGTGGCAGGGGCCGACGCGTGATGGCCGCGTCGCCGGATCAGAGCCTGCTGCTGCGCAAGGCGGTCGCTTCTGTGCCGCACGCGGGCGGGCCGCGGATGCGCGAAGGTTCCCGCGAATACAGCATTTTGCGCGAATGGATCGCGAGCGGGGCGGCTTACTCCGGTGGCGGCAAGGCCGAGATCCTCTCACTGCGGATGGAGCCCGCAGACGCTCTCCTTGGCTTTGAGCAGCACGAGCCTCTGAAGGTGATCGCCACGCTCTCCGACGGAAGCGAACAGGACGTGACGTGGCTCTCCATCTTCCACTCCAACAATCCCGCCCTCGCGGAAGTGGACGAAAACGGACGCGTCAAAACCGGTGCCATCGTGGGGCAGGCGGCCGTCATGGGGCGGTACGCCGGAGCCATCGCGGTGCATCACCTTTCCATTCCGCGTCCGGGCGCGCAGGCGGCCTTCGAGGAGGCACCGCATTCCGGCGCGATCGACCGGCTCGTGAACGCGAACCTGCGCCGGCTCAACCTGAGTCCCTCGGAGAAGGTGGACGACGCGGGTTTCCTGAGGCGCGTGTACATTGATATCGCCGGGCGGCTGCCCACCCCGGCCGAAGCGCGGGCGTTTCTCTCGGACTCCCGTGCGCAGAAGCGTTCTCTGCTGGTGGATGCGCTGTTGGAAAGCCCGGAGTGGGCGGATCTCTGGGCTTTGAAATGGTCGGATCTTCTGCGCGTGGACCGGCGCACACTCGGGTTCAACAACGCTCACGCGTACTTCCAGTGGATCCGTTCCTCGATGCAATCCAACCTTCGCTGGGACGAGTTCGCCCGCCAACTCCTGCAGGCGGACGGCCCGTTGCAGGAAAATCCCGCGGGTAACTTTTTCAAGGTGGCGAAGAAGCCCGGCGAGATGGCGGCGACGGCATCGCAGGCGCTTCTCGGCATCCGGATCACCTGCGCGGAGTGCCACCAGCATCCCTTCGATCGCTGGACCCAAGGGGACTACCACAGCATGCGCGCCTACTTCGAGCAGGTGAAGTTCAAGAAGGCGGGGGACGAGGAGGCGCTCGTGTCCGAGGGCGATCCGAAGGTGCTGCATCCGCGGACCAAGGAGGTGCTGCGCGCGCATCCCCTCGGCACTCCGAAGCCTGAAGCCGATCCGGAGGGAGACCGGCGTCGCGCGCTTGCGGACTGGCTTGTCGCGCCGGAGAACCCATGGTTCGCACGCAACATCGCCAATCGCATCTGGGCGCATTTTTTCGGGCGCGGCCTTGTCGAGCCGGTGGATGACGTCCGCGCCACCAATCCGGCTTCCAACCCGGAGCTGCTCGAGCATCTCGCCGGCTCGCTGGTGCGGGGCGGATTCCATCCGAAGTTGCTCATGCGCGAGATCGCCAACTCAGATACCTACCAGCGTTCCTCGGTGCCGAATTCGACCAACGCATCCGACGAACAGAATTTCTCCCGCAGCTCTTTCCGAAGGCTCACTTCCGAGGTGCTTCTGGACGCCATTTGCGATGTGACGGGCGTCCCCGAAAAATTCGCCGGCGTTCCCAAGGGTCAGCGTGCGGTGCAACTGTGGGACAGCGAGCAGCAGAGCTATTTCCTCAAACTCTTCGGCCGCCCGATGCGCACGACCGCGTGCGAATGCGAGCGGTCCGCTTCGGCCAGTGTTTCCCAAGCGCTGCACTTCATGAACTCTCCCGCGCTCCAGTCCAAGATCTCGAATGCGGGCGGTCACATCGCGCGCATGGTGGCTTCCGGGGCGGACGATGCGCGGGTCGTCGAAGAACTCTACCTTGGATGTTTTGCCCGCATGCCCTCCACCACGGAACTCGCGGATGCGTGCGGATACCTCGGCGCACGCAAGGCCCGCCGGCAGGAGGCCGCGGAGGACCTGTGCTGGTCGCTACTCAACACGCTGGAGTTTGTCTTCAATCATTAACCCCCCCGTCATTCCCATGTCCTCCACTCCCCTTTCTTTCTGCGACGGAATGCGGCGCCGCGATTTTCTGCGGGTCGGCAGCGCGGGTCTCCTTGGGATGAACCTTTCGCTGGCTGGATTGCTTGGAAGCCGCGCGCACGGTGCGAATCCGTCGGTGGATCCCTCGTTCATCTACCTCTTTCTGCAAGGTGGGCTGAGCACGATCGACACGTTTGATCTCAAGCCCGAGGCGCCCAGCTCCGTGCGTGGCATCTTCAATCCCATCCGGACCAAGGTGCCAGGAATCCACATCTGCGAGCATCTGCCGTTGCTCGCGGGACAGACCGATAAGTTTTCCCTGATCCGTTCGTTCACGCACAACGACGCCGGACACGGCGCTGCGGATCATCACATGCTCACGGGCTACCATCCGAACGCGGCGTTCAATGCGGGCCTGTCGCCCAACAACCAGCATCCCTCCTTCGGCTCGGTAATCGGCCAGCGCCTTGGCGCGCGCGGCGCCGTCCCGCCTTATGTGTGTCTGCCCGGAATGCATCCCAGTGCCAGTGCCGCCTATCTCGGCCCCAGCGCAGTGCCCTTTGTGATTGAAACCGATCCGAATTCGCCGGCCTTCGAGATCCCCGACATGCAGCCGCCTCTCAACGTCGATGCGGAGCGCATCGCCGACCGCCGCGCGCTCCTCGCCCGCGTGGACCGTTTCCAGCAGGCTGCTGAACTTCAGGTGAATGGAGCGGCCTCCGAGAGGCGCGTGTTTGCGGAGCGCGCGGTTTCGCTGATGACCTCGAAAGAGGCCAAGGACGCATTCGACATTCACCGGGAGGCGCCAAAAACGCGCGATGCCTATGGTCGCACGACGCTCGGCCAGAGCTGTCTGATGGCCCGCCGTCTTGTGGAAGCGGGCGTGCGCTGCGTCACCATCAACCATCAGAATTGGGACACGCACTCGAACGGATTCGCCACATTGAAGGACGATCTCCTCCCCAAACTGGATCTCGCACTTTCCGCCCTTTTGTCCGACCTCGCCGCGCGCGGAATGCTGCGCAGCACCGTGGTGGTCGTCACGGGCGAGTTCGGCCGCACGCCCAAGATCAACAAGGACGCCGGGCGCGACCATTGGAGCCGCTGTTTCACCGTGGCGGTGGCTGGTGGCGGCATTCAGGGCGGACGCGTGATTGGCAAAAGCGACGAGCAGGCGTCCGATCCGGCCGAGGCGCCTTTCGGCCCCGAGGACCTTGCTGCCACGGTTTACCATCTCATGGGCGTTCCCCCGCACGAGGAGATGCGGACGCAGGAAGGCCGTCCGGTGATGCTCACCAACTCGGGCCGTGTCATCCGAGACTTGCTCTGAGGCCCCCATGAATGCATCTGCCGCGCGGAGCATGAGGTTCCTCACCGCCGCTCTTTCTCTCGCTCTCTTCCCGGGCCTGCGCGTGGGCGCGGAACCGCCGGGCATCGCCTATCTCTTTCCTGCGGGTGCACAGCGCGGAACCTCCGTGGAGGCGCGCGTGGGCGGTTATTACTTCCACAAAGATGCCCGGATCCATCTGAGCGACGGGGGCCTCCATGCAGAGCCGCAGTTGGAGGAGATCGACACGGTCTTTTTCAACGGGCCCCTTGTGATGAAGCCCGCCTCACAGCAGCGCGAAGATTATCCCAAGGATTACCGCGCGCGCATTGTTGTGGGAAGCGATGCAGCGTTGGGAATCCGCTCCTGGTCTTGCTCCACCGTGCAGGGCGTCACCGCGGGAATGAAGTTCGTGGTGGGAGATCTGCCAGAAATCGTCGAAGACGAAATCGAGGGGCCGCAGGACCCGGTTGTCGTCTCGCTGCCCGTCACCATCAACGGGCGGGTGTTCCCGAGGGAGGACCTGGATGACTGGAGTTTCGTGCTCCGCGCGGGCACCCGCGTCACCTGTGAGATCCAGACGCGTGGATTCGGCTCACCTCTCCAGTCTGTCATGGAGCTTTTCGGTCCCGACGGAAAATCGATCACCGCTGTGGAATCGAGCGTCTCCCGTGCAGGAGATCCGGCGCTCGTCTTTGTGGCAGCGAACTCCGGAGCCTACCGCGTGAGGGTGCGGGAGGTGGCGTTTGGAGGGGGACAGGCGCACGTCTATCGACTTTCACTTTATGAAGGCGGACGGGTGCAAGCCGTGTTCCCGTTGGGGGCGAGAACCGGCGAGGAGGTGATTCTCAAGGTGCATCAGGCGGGATCAGAAAAGCCCGTGGAGCGTACCGTGCGCGCCCCTGCCACTTCCGGCGTGCATGCGATCGAGATCCCGCGTCAGCCGCGCGGGTGCAGCGGAGTCGTCTTTGATGTCTCCGATTTGTCTGAGGCCGTGCGGTGGTCTGCAACGGAGGTGTCTGGATTGAAGGACGGCTTTGCTCCAGTTCCAGGGGTTCTCAACGGATGCATTGCGAGTCCGGGCGAGACGCACGAGTGGCGCCTGCGCCTCGAACCCAACAGCATCCTGCGCGCTGAAGTGATTGCGTCCGCTCTCGGCAGCCGTCTGGATTCTGTGCTCACCCTCGTTGATGGGCAGGGGCGCGAGGTTGCAAAAAACGACGATGCGGTGGACGGTCGTCCGGACTCCTCCCTGCAATACAGCGCGGCAAAAGGGGGCGAGTTCAGCCTTCGCATCAGCGAACGGTTTGCAAGGCGTGGCGGCGTCGATTTCGGTTACCGGCTCCGGGTGAGATTGGAGACCGCGAACGAGTTTCAGCTGCGTCTCGCATCAGACTTTTTCAACGCCGTCCGCGCCAGTGGAGAACCCGCTGGATCCGGTGGCAAGCCGCCTCCGAAGCCGCCGGGCCTCAAGGTTGAACTGGTCGGGACGAGCGGATTGCCGAAGGAGATTCGGTTGGAAATCGCCGGACTTCCCGATGGCGTGGACTTCGAGCCGAAGGCGATTCCACCAAAGGCCAAGTCGGTGGATCTACGTTTCAGCGCCGGCGAAAAGGCTGCGTTGGGTGCTTATCCCATCCGCATCAGCGGGACGTTCGGTGAAGGGGACGCGGCACTGCGTCGCACGGCTGGATTTGCCGGTGCCGTGGGCGCGCAGGACCCGACAGCAGTGCGTCTGGCGGTGGTGCCGCACGTGCCGTTCCGGTTCGTGGGGGAATACTGGGTGACGAACGACCAGCCTGCCGGCACCAGCATGCGGCGCACTTATCGCATCGAACGCGGAGGATACGAGGGGCCGCTGCGCGTGATGCTTTCCGACAAGCAGATCCGCTGTCTGCAACGGCTCACGGCCAGACCCATCGACGTCGCACCGGGGGCGGACAGTTTTGAATTCACCGTGGATTATCCGACGGAGGTGCAGCTGGGATGGACCAGCCGCGTCCAGCTCATGTTGGTGGGGACCTTCCGCGATGAGGAAGGAAGGGAGCGCCCCATCAGCTACACGTCCTTCGACGTGGATGATCAGATGATCTCCGTCGTTGCGGCGGGCTTGCTTGGGGTCAGCCTTGAGCGCGCCTCCTTTCCGGCTACTCCGGGAACCGTGGAGATTCCGGTGCGCGTGCGTCGTCATGAGATGCTGAGCAACATCGCGGTGCGTCTGGGATTGCGGGTGCCTCCGCACATCAAGGGTGTGCATGCATCGGAGGTATGTCTCGGTCCCGCCGAGAGCGAGGGGGTTTTACGCGCGCGTCTGGATCCCGGGGCAGGCCCCTTCAACATCCCCATGGAGATCGTCGCCACGACAATCCCCGGCGGGCCTGCGCAAGCCCCGCACACAGCGGCCCTGCCGATTGAATTTATTCAAGCAGCGGGACGCTGACCCGGCGGCGCGCTCGACAACGGCGAACTGAACGAACTCCCGCTCGACGAAGGTGTGTTCCGTGAGGTCGGCCCAGTCCTGCGCGGTGAACTCCACGGCGAGTTTGCTGCTCGGGGCCATTCGTTTGCGACTCATCGTGGCAGGCGCATGGAGGGCCTCAACGACCCGTGCGAGCGCCGAGTGGTTTCGGGTTGGAAGACCAGAGCTGAACCGATCATCCCCGTTCGCGCCAGCGCATGATCACGCCCACGGCCTGTCTGGTTTCTTTGCATACCACTGAATCAATCCGCAGGTTTCGCAAACAACGCCGTACCGGATTTGTCGATCCAGTTGAGATGGGCGAACGTGGCGACGGTTGTGTTGAGCAGAGCTTCCTGCGCTTGGAATGTCTCCCCCTTGCAGTGCGTGCAACGAACCGGGATGCCTGCGGCCTGCTAACGAGCCGGTTCAAACGATTTCGCGAAGCCCTCGGCTCCGGCTTTTAATGCGCGGACAATCCTTTTCATCAATGCCTTCAAAATCAGCCCGAGCTCAGGCAAGGCGGCGACGGGGGGCGGCGATGACAACTGCGAAGGCCCATGGCCGTTCGGTCCAGCGCATGGTGAGGCTCTTCCTGGCTCATGAGTAAAGGTGTCGTCCCATACTCACCATGTCGTTGCGAGTGAAACCGAGCCGCTCGTAAAAGGCGCATGCAGAAACGTTGTCAGTGCTGACGAACAAGTTGAGTTTCGGGCATCCGCGCTCGTGAAGGATATCCTGTAGATGCGCAACGATGGCGCGGCCGTAGCCGTTGCGTTGGTGCTCGGGAGCAACCGCCAAGTAATAGAGGTAACCTCTGTGCCCGTCGTAGCCTGCCATGCCCGACGCGACAATCACGGAGTCCAGCGTGCCGACGAGAAACAGTTCTGGTTGCACGGCGAGTTTACGGTGGATATCCGCCAGCGGATTGCTGTCGGCCGAGACCAACTGACAGCGCGTCCAAAGGGCGAGGACGGCAGTCTCATCTTTGGGTTGGTATGCCCGGATTTCAAACATGCGGGGAATTGCCTAACGTGCCCCAATCTCAGCGACGGTCATTCGGATGGAAGCTTTTAGCCATCCGCACCACGGGGAGCGTGAGGCTGTCGGAAAGCGGAACCTCGTAACGCTCGGCAACGGTGTAACCGAACGACGCATAAAGCGGCTCGCCTGCGAGCGTGGCGACAAGAACGGCATCGCGGAAGCCGGCGGCGCAGATAGCCGATTCGCAGGCGGAAAGAATGCAGCGACCAATGCCGCGACGCGCCCAATCGGGGTGAACGAAGAAGGCGCGGATGCGAGCCGGATCGTGTGCTGGGTCGAGAGCGGCGTCGGCTGCGAGCCGTGCGCGTTCGCCGCCGAAGACTGCGCTGCGACGACTCCAGCCGCCACAACCAACGACGTGGCCGGAGTGCTCGACGACGAAGTAAGTGCCATCGGCGATCAGTTGGCGGTCCACGCCGAAGACGGGGCCAAGTGCTGCATCCATCTGCGCGGACGAATAGAACGGAGCCTGCAAAGCACGTACGGAAAGCGGAATGAGAACCTCCAAAATCTGGATGTCGCTCTCTCTCGCAAGACGTATTGAAAAGGCTTCAGTCACGCGGGGTGGTCCGCAGCAGCCAGCGTGACGCCCGGAGCATTTCGCTGCAGCGCTTTGTTAGCCGTTGCGGGTGTTGGGAGAAAGGTCATCAGGGTTGGCATGCCTCGTTACTCTCCGGGCTTCGGTAAATCGGCTGGAAGGTTCTGTAGCCGCTCAATGCTGCGCAGTTCGGTTCGAATGCGTTCCTTGCCGTCCTTGCCTAGCAGAACACACTTCGATGGGACTCTGGTTCCATCCACTTCGACGGGGTTGGAAAACGTGAAAACCTGCGCGCGCCAGTCGATGCGCACCAAATCTTCAGTGTTTGCGTCAAAGAAGGCGGTGATTGAGGGTTCAATCGTGCCGCTGACCCTGAGGCCGTGTGCCAGCTTTCCTTCGACGTCTATATCCGGGACGATTTCGAGCTTGGTGTTCGGGTCGATGAGTGGAGCCAGTGTCCACATCCATATATCTTGGCATACCGAGCCTTTGCCGCTGTTGGAAACCCGCTCAGTCTTGCCGACATACCAGAGGTTCGGCGGTTGAATCATTGAGGTTCTGTCGGTGCCCTTCTTTGTCAGGTCGCCGCCCATGTAATACGTCTCGGAAAACTTGAAAATACGCAGGAGCTTGTCTGCTCCGCCATGATTGGAGACGATTTGGTGAGCATAAGCTTTTGCGTCGAGCGGTTGCTCTCCAAAAGCCGGGGGTAAAAGTGAGATAAATGCGAACGCGGCAAGGATGACGGGTGTTTTCATGGTGAGAAACTGAGCGATGGCAAACGTCAAAGATGAGCCACGAGCGCGGCCGGCGCGACTCCTGCGCCAGCAGGAGGCGTGACGGACGTGATCATTAGCTCTAGCGCCTTGTTGGGCCTTTTTTCATTTCGGTGACTGTGGCTCCTGCGGGTCGGAGGATGCAGGAATGAAACGATAATCCTTCTTCGCGTCGAAATCGAAACGACCGAGATACTCTCGCTTCTTCCGTGTGGTCGCGGCTAACGGGCGGGAAAACTGCACACCGCCGATGTCCTTCACTTCAAGACTCCCGCGGTCAGCAGCGACCACAACCCACGCGTAACCTCCGGTGTCTGGAAAGATCTCTTTCTTCTCAACTTTGCCATCACCCTCAACCTCAAGAAACCGCTTATACTCCGCTAGCAGCCCGTCGGACTAAGGCCATTTTTGAGCGAAATCACCAATTTTTTACCATCAAATCACCTTGCCTGAAAATTAGAGGTGCCTTAACGGGCATTTTAGAGCGTTGATTTTAGTACGCATACGTAAGTCCGACAGGCTCCTAGGAATGGGTGCATGTGCTTCAAGCCGACGCGAACAGTGAGGCCCTCGACCTTCGTCTCGGCGACGTAGTCATATTGAGCTCCACAACCGGAGACGACTAACAAACACAAGAGGAAGGTGGCCGACTTCATTTTGCCCAACATGTATTAGGCGGCCGCCGCGGAAATGTGCGGTTGCCGCAGTTGGGAGTTCATGGTGCAAGTCGTATGACAGGGTTCAGGCTGGCCGCGAGTTGAAAGCGGCGGACGATGCCGCGCCCCATCCGCCACGCGATGGCGCCCCATGGGGAAGGATTCACACTGCGCATTCCCGCCGGGGAACCGGATGCATGGCTCCCAGCGCGCTTGCTGCGGGCGTTGCGCCGCGGGCCGGCGTTCCATCGCACGGCATGCACGTCCGCTCTGCGGCAGGATTTGCCATGCCGCCCTTGGAGGGTGGAGACTGCGGGCATGAAGTGCACGGTCCTGCCAGTCCTCACCACCCTCCTCCCTCTGGTGCTCTGCCTCGCGGCCCCCGGTCTTTCCGTGGCTGCAGCAGAGAGCGCTGCAACACCCCAGCCGGTTGGCGGGATCGTGACGGCCGAAGGCATCACGTTTCTGCGCACGGTGGGGGGCATCGGCGAGTACCGGCTCGATTCCAACGGGCTGCGCATCCTGCTGCTTCCCCAGGAAAACGCGCCGGTGGCGACGTTTATGGTGACCTACCATGTCGGGTCGCGCAACGAGGTCACGGGGACCACGGGCGCCACGCATCTGCTTGAGCATCTCATGTTCAAGGGCACGGGGAAATACGACCGCAGCAACGGCACGGGGTTTGACCAAGTGCTGGAGCGGGTGGGCGCGCAGACGAATGCCACCACATGGCTGGACCGCACCAATTACTTCGCCACCGTGCCGACGCCCTCGCTGCCGCTGCTCATCGAGGTCGAGGCCGACCGGATGCGCAACCTCGCGCTGCGCGAGGAGGATCGGCAGCCCGAGATGACGGTGGTCCGCAACGAGTTCGAGCGCGGTGAGAACACGCCTTCCGAGGCGCTCGCCAAGGAGGTGCGCGCCGCGGCGTTTCTCGCCCATCCGTACCATCACGACACCATCGGCTGGCGGAGTGATATCGAGCGGGTGAGCATCGAAAAGCTGCGCGCCTTTTACGACACGTTCTACTGGCCGGACAACGCGACCGTCACCGTGATCGGCGCCTTTGATCCGGCCGCGACGCTGGCCGCGATTCGCACGCATTACGGGCCGATCCCGCGCGCGCCCCATGCGTTCCCGGAGATGTACACGGAGGAGCCGGAGCAGACTGGCCAGCGGCGGGTGATTGTGCGGCGGAGCGGCGAGATCGGTGTGGTGTCCATCGCGCACAAGATCCCACAGGCGACGCATCCCGACTGGCCGGCGATCGCGGTGCTGAGCGCGGTGCTGGCGGAGGGGCGTAACAGCCGCTGTTACCGCGCGCTCACGGACAAGAACCTGACACTCGAGGTGAGCGCTGCTGCGGGGTTTCAGCGAGACCCATCGCTCCACACCCTCGATGCGCAGCTGGCTCCGGGGGTGAAGCACGAGCAGGTCGAGAAGCAGCTGATGGCGGAGGTGGCGCGGATCGTGAAGGGCGGGGTCACGGAGGAGGAGGTACGGATGGCCGTGGCGGGTCTCACCGCGCACCATGAGTTCCTGCGGGACGGTTCGTTTGCGCAAGCCAGCGAGATCAACGAATGCATCGCGGTGGGGGACTGGACGCTGTTCTTCTCGCTGCCCGAGGTCTGGAAGGCGGTCACGCCCGCCGATGTGCAGCGCGTTGCGCGGGCCTATTTCATTGAGCGGCACAGCACGGTGGGATGGTTCGTTCCCGCCACTGCCGGAGATCAGGACCCGGCTTCGCATCCTGCGGGGAAGGGTGCGGACGCAGGACCGCAGGCCTTTGAACCGAAGGCTGTGGTCGCGCCGAAAGCGCCTGCTCAGGAAACCGCATTCGTTGCGCCCGATCTCGCACGCCGCGTGATCCGCGAGGAGGTGGCGGGCATCGACGTGATGGCCTGCCCCACAAAGGCCAGCGGGATTGTCACCCTGCGTTTCTCGATCCCGGCGGGCGAGGGGCTTTCCGGGAACCGGACGCTGGCGCATCTCACGGCGGGGATGCTTGAGCGCGGGACCCGCAAGCACAACCAGTTCGCGCTCGCGGCCCTGCTGGAAAAAGCGGGTGCGACACTTGAGTCGACGGTCGGCAACGACAGCGTTCTCTTTTCTGCCAAGCTGCTCTCCCGCGACTTGGGCCTCGTGCTGGGTGTGCTGGCCGAGGAAGTGCGCGAGCCGGCGTTTTCCGCCGAGGAATTCGCCAAGGAGAAGAAGGAGTTTGCGGGCGAAGTCCGGCAACTGCTTGAGGAGCCGGGTGAGATGGCTGCCATCGCCTTCACGCGTGCGGTGTTCCCGGCCGGACATCCTGCCCGCAAAAGCACTGTGGAAGAGCTTCTCAAGGGTATCCAGAAGGCGACGATTGCTGATGTGCGCGCCTTTCATGCCGCGCATTACGGTCCGGCCGAGGGCTCGAAGAAAGAGGCTGCTGCGGCATCTGCGGCGCGTCCGGGACTGCGCCTTGTCGCGGTCGGCGACCTCGACCCGGAGGTCCTCAAGACAGAGGTGCGCAAGGCATTTGGCGGATGGAAACCGCGCAGCGGAGCACCCGCGCCCACGGTGCAGGCGGAAGTGGCACGGACTCCCGAGGTGATCGTGGCGATGCCCGAGAAGGCGAGCGTGAGCGTCATTCTGGGCCAGGCCGGTGCCGTGGCCGCCTCGGATCCCGATGCGCTTGCGTTGCAGATCGCCACGCACGCGCTGGGTTCCGGATTCACGAGCCGGCTCACGGGCAACGTGCGCGATCGCGAGGGGCTTACTTACGGCATCGGCGCGGCCATCAGCGAAAACACGCGGCGGCCCGGCGCATGGGCGGTGACGGCCACCTTTGCTCCAGACCTTCTGGAGAAGGGGATCGCCAGCACGCGCCGCGAGATTGATGCATGGTGGAAGGAGGGTCTGAGCGAGGACGAACTGGCTTATCGCAAGAGCGCGATCACGGGTCATTACCTCGTGGGCCTTGAGACCACCGAGGGCCTCGCCGGCGCGCTTCTGCTCTGTGCGGAACGCGGTTTCGATCTGCAATGGGTCGACGAGTTCCCGGCAAAGGTCGCGGCGCTGACGCTTGCGGAAGTCAACGAGGCGATCCGCAAACATCTGGATCCAGCCGTGCTGACCACGATCAAGGCCGGCACGCTTGGGAAATAGCGGGGAAGCACTGCGGCGCTTGGGTGGGGTGGCGAGGAAACTCCTGCGGCGCTTTCACCGCCGAGGGCGAGGGGATTTCGCGCCAAGGCACCAAGGAAAATGGCGCAAAGCAGCGGGGGAACGGCGGCGTCTTCGGGGGCTCGGGTTGCTGATTCACTTCGGCGCGGACCGGAGCCCCCCGACAAATCCTCGGCGGTTGCCAATGCGCACACGGACAGCTAAGGGATGGGGTCCCATGTTTTTTCTGACCCCACGGCATATCAAGCAGGCCCGGGAAATGGCCAAGGAAGCGCGCAAACTCCTCGCCTACAAGCGGGACCTCTGGGCTGCGAAGGGAAGTGGGACGGTGGAGGAGTTCGAGGCTGGGATCCGCACCTTGGAGACAGCGACGCAGTCGCGCAAAAAAGAAGCCATCGAGGAAGCGGGTCGGAAGCTGGAAGAGTTGGCGTCCGCGCGGCTTGAGCCTGTGAGCAATCCGGGCTGGCGGGAGAACTGCGAGGTGTTCCTTGTGGCGATTGTGGTGGCGCTCGGAGTGCGGACGTATTTCCTGCAGCCCTTCACGATTCCCACGGGGTCGATGCAGCCGACGCTCAACGGGATCATCGGGTACAAGACGCAGGAGTCGCCGCCGAACATTTTGGTGCGGACGTTGCAGGCGGTGACCCATGGGCGCACATGGGTCGAGGTGGTGGCGGAGGAGGATGACATGATCACGAGTGTCACGGAGACCAGCACCCTGGGATTTTTCACCAAGACGCACCTCAAGGGACAGAAGAGCGAGTACAGCGTGAACTGCCCGCAGGACACGCTGATGCGCTACTTCCTGCCTCAGGCCGGCCCGTTCAAGAAGGGGGACGTGCTGGTGCGGGGATACTACGAGACGGGTGACCACGTTTTCGTGGATAAGATCTCCTATCACTTCCGCAAGCCGCGCCGGGGTGAGGTGTTCGTGTTCAACACGCAGAACATTCCGACTCGAGAGAACCGGAATTCGGGGATGCAGGGGCCTTCCCAGTATTACATCAAGCGTCTTGCGGGGTTGCCGGGCGACAAGCTCCAGATCCAACCGCCCAAGCTCTTCATCAACGACGGCGAAGCGCAGGGGGCGAACTTTGGCCGGGTCATGGGGGCCCAGAACGGCTACCGCGGTTATTCCAACGAGAGCGAAGGCGCGCCTGATGCCCGCGGCTATGCGCCGCGCTTTCCGCTGAACTGGACGCTGCGCGAACCCAAGGAGATCTTCAAGGTCCCTTCGAAGGCGGCAGGGGATGAGGAGGACTGTTACTTCGCCCTCGGAGACAACAGTTTCCACAGTTCCGACAGCCGCGATTGGGGTCCGGTCCCCCAGCGCAATCTGATGGGCTGCGGACTGCTGGTTTACTGGCCCTTCGCGAAGCACTGGGGCCCCATGGACGGTTGGACGATGGGGGGCAAGTGAGCCGGGTTTGGGGGAGCCCAGCCATCCACAGGCACGGCCCTCCAAGCTGCCGCATCGGGGGTTTTGCCTTGAGCAATCTCAGGCGGGCGATAGTTGTCGGAGCATGAACGGCCCCGAAGAGGGAAATACGGCGCCCCCCCCCGCCAACAACCCGCTCCGTGCTGGAGGTCTGCAAAAGACCATCACCATGGCGCAGATCGCCAAGGCAGCAAAGGTTTCACAAGGAGCCATCTCCTCGCTGCTCAACGATCGGGACTACGGGATCCGCGTCAGCGAGAAGACCCGGGAGCGGGTGTTCAAGGTGTGCCGTCAGTTGGGTTATGTCCCCAACGACCTCCGCGCCGTGGTCCGTATGTATCCTGAGTTTGGAGACTTCTGCCTTCTGCTCGCGGACGACATTCCCGGCGGCCTGCAGAACCCCATGGCGAGTCGGGTGGCGGCCCATTTGCAGGGCCGGGTGGGCTCGTACTCCTTTTCCGTCGGCAGATACAATCCTCTCACCGATTACTCTGACCCGGAGCATTCGCTGCCCGATCCTGTTCCGACCGGCGTGAGCTCCAAAGTGCTGCTGCTGGGAACTTACAACGCGAGCCTTGCAGAGGAACTCAGCCGCAGGAGCGTCCCTGCCGTCTGTATCGGTGCGAGCGTGCATAGCGACTGCGCCCCTTGTTTCGCTCAGGACTACGCGCAGGCCGCCGACCTCGCTCTCACCCAACTCGCTCAACTCGGACATCCTGATCCAGTCGTGATTGTGCCGCCTGCGGAGTCGTCTCCGGAGGGGCCGCACATTCTTGCCGTAGCCGAGGCGATGGTGGCACGGGCGGGCAGGGGGGCTGAGGGTTTGCTGATTGCGCCGACCACGGCAGCAGGCGGTGCGCAGGCATTGAATTGGCTGAGAGGCATCAGTCCCAAGGCGACTGCGGTTTTTTGCTGGTCGGAGGAAACCGCCACCGGGCTGGCCTGTGCTGCACAGGGAGCTGGCGTCCCATTGGGTGGGGAACTCAGTATTGTTGCGTGCAGCGGCGGGCAGGCGGGGGCTTTGACGCGGGTCGAGATGCCCTTCGAGAGCATGGTGGCTGAGGCGGTTTTGGTTCTGGAAAGCTTGGCCGCCGCATCGGACTCCGCCCGTCGTAAAGCCTTGGCGAGAGCCCCGCTGCGGACATTCCCGGCGCGCTGGATCGAGGGTTCCACTGCGGGGGTTCACCCCAATCGTGGGGCTTTGTAAGCTCCCGTCTGCGGTCCGCCGGGCCTGTTCCACAGGTATCCCTGTGGTGGTTTGACTCTTGACGGCCCCCCCCTCCTCCGCGAGAAAAGGGGGCTGATGAACATTCCCTCCTTCCTCCCGATTGCAGCGACCGGCGTGAGCTTGTTGCTCAGCCTCTGGCTCTTTGTGGTCAGCAACACCAATTCCAGCCTGCAAGGCGACCTGCAGAAGAAGCAGACCGATCTTCAGAAGGAGCAGCAGGAACTCCAGATGCAGGTGCAGCAGTTCCAGAATCAGCAGCAGCAGATCAACACCGGGGTCCGTCTGGCCAAGGAAATCGGGCCCACCGTGCTGCGTGAACTCGGCAATCTTGCCGTGCAGAACAAGAACGACGCCATCAAGAAGCTCCTCGCCAAGCACGGGGTGAACATTCAGGAAAACCCGGATGCTGGAAAACCTGTGAAGCCGGCCCCGACACCCGCTCCCTAACGTCTCTCGTTCCACCCTCCCTTCCCTATGAACTCGGATGACTCTTCCTTTCAAGAGCGCCCCGCCAAGCACACCGGCTCCCCCTCTCCCATGAACTCCAACGAATCTTCTTCGAACACCCTCTCTACAGCCATTTTCCTTCTGGCCCTGAGCGCCGTGGTTTATCTCGCGGCCCAGATCGGCATGGCCAAGCGTGGTGGCGACACCATGCGCTGGCAGTTGACGGAATTGGACAGCCTGATCGGCAAGCATCAGGAGCAGAAGAAGCTCACGGCCGATGCGGTCATCAAGAACGAGGATCAGGTGAAGCAGTCGAATCAGTTGCAGACGTCCTACAGCAACCTCTTCAACGACATCATCGACCTCGCCAAGACCGATGCCGATGCCAAGAAGATCGTCGACGCTTTCGGTATCCAGCGCCAGAACCCCGAAGGTGCACCCGCGGCCGAAGCGAAGCCCGCGGACGCCAAGGCGCCTGAGAAGAAGTAACGGCTCAACGCATCCAACCTTTCATCCACGGCACACGTTCTCCGGAGCGTGTGCCGTGTTCTTTTCCCCATGCACCTCCTCCTCTTCGACATCGACGGCACCCTGATCGCCAGCGGAGGCGCCGGGGAGAAGGCCCTTCGCATCGCACTTCGCGAACAGTTCGCCGTCGAGGACGACTTCCGCTCCATCGAGATCGCCGGCAGAACAGACTCCGGCATTGCACGGCGGATTCTGGAAAGGCACCAGATCCCTGCGACGGAACAGAACGTCAGCCGTTTTCTTGAGGGCTACTTGGCCCAACTCAGCCTGCTCCTTCCGCAGGTGCCGGGGCGCGTTCTCCCGGGCGTGGTTGCCATGCTGGACGCGCTTCGCACGCGCAAGGATTTTGCCGTGGGCCTTCTCACGGGCAACCTAGTGCGCGGAGCCCAACTCAAACTCGCGCATTACGGACTCTGGCACCATTTCCCCTTTGGCGCGTTTGCGGACGACCATCACGAACGCAATCACCTCGGTCCCTTCGCCCAAAGCCGCGCCCAAGCACACCACGGCATCGCTTTTCCGCCGGAGAAGATCTGGATCCTTGGAGACACCCCGCACGATATCGCCTGCGCTCGCGCGATTGGCGCCCGTGCTCTTGCGGTGGCCACGGGCATCTTTTCCCTCGATGCACTGGAACCCCACCAGCCGGATCTGCTCCTTGAGGACCTTTCCGAAGGGGCCGCTCTGCTCGACACCCTCTGCTCTCCCTCAGCCCGCTGAATTCCTGACAGCTCTCCCTCGGTGAACAGCCCATCCGCCACCCAGTCGCTGAAGCTCGCCCGGTTCAGGAAAGGGGCGGCTGTGGCCGATGTCCGGGATCTTGTGGCAGTCGAAGCCCCCATGGAAATCCGGGTGGAGGGTCACAGTCTCGCGGTGTTGATGCGCACCCCCGGCCGCGACCGGGAGCTGACGGCTGGATTTCTCCTTAGCGAGGGGGTGATTCGTTCGTCCCGGGACCTTTTTGAAATCAGCCTTTGCGGGGGGGAAGCCGGCGCTCCGGCGCAAGTCGCTGAGGTTCATTTGCGCAACCCCAGCAAGTTTGCCCCGGAGAAGCTCACGCGGCATCTGCTGACTTCTTCCAGTTGCGGGGTGTGCAGCCAGACTCTCCTCGCATCGGTTCTGAGACGTCGCCGACCACTCAAAGGGTCCGCGCGGATCGCACCAGCGGAACTCCAGCGGATGCCAGACATGCTGCGGGAGGCGCAGGCTGTGTTTGCGGTTACGGGCGGTCTGCATGCCTGTGCGCTGGTGGAAGCTGGGGGCGACCTTGTTGAGGTGTGTGAGGATGTGGGGCGGCACAACGCCCTCGACAAACTCATTGGCAACCGTCTGCTCAACCGCCAGCTCCCATTGGACTCCCACGTGCTCCTGCTCAGCGGCCGCACCTCCTTCGAGATGGTGCAAAAGGCCTATGCGGCTGGGATCGTCTTCGTCGCCGCCATTGGCGCGCCGAGCTCCCTCGCGGTGGATTTCGCCCGCAAGAGTGGCCAGACGTTGGTGGGCTTCCTGCGGGAGGATTCCTTCAACACTTACAGCGGATCGCGGCGCTTGCAGACGCAACGGCGCGGGCCCGGAACGGCCTGATCACACAAACCGCGGAAATGGGATCAGCCGGCAATCCCGCTCAGGGGTTGACGAAGATCCTGTCGGTATAAGGATCGATCACTTCGGAGCGGTGGGGAAGGCCGCGCACATCCACAATGCGGTAGGGTTGATAGGGGCTGCGCACGAAGCCCGACTGCCCGGTCGGCCGGCCCCACGGATAACGCGAGCGCCCCTGTCCGGAGCTCCCCGCCATATAGCCCCGCTCGTAGCCGACGCGCCTTTGATCCTGCGCGGCCTTGCCCAGAAGATAACCTGCGCCGGCGCCGATCACGGCCCCACCGACTGCATCGCTGCCCCGCCCATGCATCAATCCGCCGATCGCTGCACCCAAGCCCGCGCCAGCCAAGGCGCTGTCGCCTGGGGTTTCACAGGAGGTCATGCCGAGAACCAGAACCAGCGCAGCGGACGTAACAGCGATGAGCTTCTTCATAAGACTTCCTTTGTAACCATGATACCGACCAAATTAAAGTCCGGATCTCGCCTACCTCCAACCCCGGCGGGCCTCACGGATGAGATCGGCATAGGCTTCGGGGGCGCGATCCCCGAGATGGTCCGACGCCACTCGGCCCAGGCCCTCGTCGTAATTGAGGGTGTAAAGGCCGAACCGCGGGGTGTACGTCCCCCACTCGTAATTGTCGAAAAGCGACCAGTGCAGGTAGCCCAGGAGCGGCACCCCCTCTTTCACGATCCGGGCCACCTCGTGCACCTGCAGGCGCAGGAAGTCGCTGCGCTTGAGCCGGTCCCGCCTGTGCCGATGCCACTCCTCCCCGCGCCTTCGGCGAAGGGCCATGCCATTCTCCGCAATCAACACTGGCCGCCCGAAGTCCCGCGCGTACTCCTTGCAAAAAAAGTGGAGTCCCCGAGGCAGCACCCGCCAGTCCCACCACTTGCTGGTTACCGTCGCCATCACCCAGGAGGGGACCGAGCCATGCCGGAACTCATGGTCCCATAGCACCGGCAACCGGAGCAGGTGTGCGAGGAACGGGTCGTAGTAATCCAATCCCACAAAGTCGAGGCATCCGCTTTGTGGCATTTCCTCCACCGCATTCAGTACCGGCGCAAAATCCTCCGCCCGGAACTTTTGTATCCCCAGCCAGTCCACCACCCGCTTCGCGGCAGAGCCCAGATGGAAGGCAAAGTCGTGGTGCAACGGGATCCGGGCTTCGCGGAAAGCCGTTGCGAACTGGGACGCCTTCTCGCGGATGTGCGTGTCCAGGCCCGCCCGGGGCACACGGCGCTCGCGGAAGCAGAGGAGATCGAGCAGCATTTTGTCGGACCAATACAGGTCGCTGCAGTAATTGTTGAAGCTCACCTGCGGGGCCGCCCAGCCCCGATCCCGGTAAAGCTGGTGAATCACTCCGTAGGCGAGCACATGCGCACGCAGCAGCTCGGAGATCGCACGCACCGCCGATCCAAGGCCCCCCGCGGCTGCCCGCGGAAACAGGCCGCCAAGGTAGGTGTTGAGCACGAGCATGTTTGGCTCATTCACCGTGATCAGCCAGCGCAGCGGACGCTCCAAGCGCGGATTGATATACTCCAGCAGCCTCCGCACATGGCTGGCAAAAAGCGGCGCTGTCGATTCCTCCAACCACGGGTCGCTCCCCAGCCATGATGGGTGGGTAAAGTGATGGAGCGTCACCACCGGCTCCAGTCCGCGGCGCATGCACGCCCGCAGCATCCGCACATATCCGTCCAATGCGGCGACGTCGTACGGACGAGTCTTCTCCGTCCCGTCCGCAGGCGGGCGCAGAACATCGATCGGACTGCACGAGAGGCCGGCCCGTGCGGGGATCCGCTCCGGCTGGACCCGCGCCCATTCCACCCCCAGTCGGAATGCGTTGAGACCCAGTCCTGCTGCGAGGGCGAAGTCCTCCTCGTATCGGTGCCAGAAATCCGCCGCGTCCCCGCAGACCGCAACCTCCCCGCCGGCCTCGAGTTCGCCCCAGTTGTTCTGCGGACCATCGGGCCGATTGTAGCCGCCCTCCGCTTGGTAGGCCGAGGTCGCCACGCCCCACAAAAATTCCGTCTCACGCATTGCAGAAAAAGGCGCTTCTAATCTGGAGAAGCTGCGTTCGCATTTGGGGCATCCCGGCATTTGTGAGGAGTGTTCGGCCCTGACGCCAAATCACCACGCTCCCATGTCTGCGCGTTGCATTGGGTTTCGTGCATGCTGGTTTGATCACCCGCGGGCAGTGGCAAGAGCGGACTCCTCGCACTTCCCGCGACCGAACATCTCCGGCAAAAGTCCGCCGTCGGCATCCTCCAGTACCTGCTGCACCACGCAGCGTGCAGCCTCTGGGCGCCCCATGCGAAGGGCTCTGGCGGCCATGGCGGCGAGGCGGTCGGGATCCTTGAGCAGCATGCCGAGTTTGTAGGGAAGGGAAGTCATCTCGTTGCACCGGATGGCGACTCCCTCCTCAAGAAGATGGTCGCTGTTGCGCTCCTCCTGCCCGGGGATGGGCGCCACCACGACCATCGGCAACCCGCAGGCGAGCGCCTCGGAGCTCGTCATCCCACCAGGCTTGCCCACGAGCACATCGCACGATCGCATCAACTCGTGGATCCGCGTGCTGTAACCGAGGACCCGGAATCCCGGGCGCCCCCGGACCATCTCTGCGATTCGCGAGCGCAGGGGCTCGCTGCGGCCGCAGACAACGACCACCTGGGCGGAGTCTTCCAGCTCGCACAGGCGCTCAACGAGTAGTTCCATCGGCCCCACGCCAAGTGCCCCGGCTGATGCGAGAACCGTCCTGCGGCCGGGATCGAGCCCCATCGATCCAAGGACTGAGCTCCGGTCCACTTCATGGCCGAACGCCGCACTTACCGGGATCCCGCTGGCAGTGATTCTGTCCGCAGGAAACCCGAGGGCCTCCAGATGCGCACGAGTTTCCCCGAGCGCGACAAAGTAACGGTGAAAGACCCTGGTCAGCCACATGGCATGACAGTCGAAATCCGTCACCACGATGGAGAGGGTTCCCGCGAACTCGCCGCGTGCAAGCAGGCCGGCGACCAGTCCCGCGGGCATGAAATGGGTGCACACCACCACATCGGGTGCGAAATCCCGTAGCAGTCGCACCAGAGGCTGGGTGTTGAGCCGGTCGAACCGCAGTCGCAGCGCCTCGTTGCGCCAGGGCTCGTCGCTCACATGGTAGGCTAGGCCCAGCAGCGTGGGCGCGCTTCTCACAAGGCGCGTGTAGAGGTCCGAGTATAGCTCCCGGAACAACCGAGTGCAGTGCTCCAACGCGTCCTCATGGCGCACCTCCGCCACCCGCCCGTCCCGGACAAACGCCTCCCTCAGCGCATCTCCGCAGCGCACATGACCGGTGCCTGCGCTGGCCGAAAGCACCAGGACGCGCCTTCCAGGAGCGGCTATCCGCCCCCCGTGCCCCTCGAGCCCCCCGCGCTCCTCATTCCGCGAGGTTTCGCCGGAAGATGCCTCTTCCCTGTCCGTTTCCCGACATTCTGTCCCATCAAAAATTTCCAAACCCAAAGCAACGCCTCCCTACCCGTTTCCGCCTTCTTTTTATCCGCTTTGAAAAATCAACCGGTCAACGTCTCTTCCATGTCTCCATGCGCTCTACGAGGCCCGCATGCCGCGTCTCCAGCGGTCCCGAGAATGGGGCCCGGAATGCATGCAGAGACTCCCGAAGCACTCGTATCCACGGTTCATTCCCGCGGACCATCTTGGACCCACTCTTCTACCCCTTGGATTCCGCCTTTCACCAAGCGCACAGTGTCCATTTCCACCCCTTTTCTTTTTTTTCCCGGTTTTTTCCTCTTTTTCCGCCTTTTTTTTGCTCCTTTATTGCTCCTTTCTGCTTTCTGCCCGGCTCACGCCTGCTCTGTTTTAACTCCCCCCACATATAGAAGATCGCGGGCGGCGCACCGGGCGGACGCTTCGTTAAGGCAGACAGGCCCGAAGATTCCAACCCGCCGCCTCCAAGCGCGCCCGAGCCTCCTGCGCCGATACACTCATCGCCGCCACCAGCGACCGCACCGCACGCTCCTGCAGCTTCTGGTTGGACACCCCAAGGTCCGCCATCGTGTTCCCCCGGACGCGCCCCAGCCGGACCATGGCCCCGGTGCTGATCAAGTTCAGCGCCACTTTTGTCGCCGTACCCGCCTTGAGGCGCGTCGAGCCTGTCACTAGTTCCGGCCCTGTCGGCAGATCCACCTCCACATCCCATTCCGCGCCGGAGCGCACCCTTGCAGGATTGCAGCTGAGCAGGATGGTGCGGGCGCCGTTCTCCCGGGCCTTCGCCAGCGCCCCGAGGACGAATGGCGTGCGACCGCTGGCCGTGATCCCACAAACCACATCGCCACTGCGCACCCCGCGTTCCTTCACGGCCAGTGCGCCTGCCTCAGGATGATCTTCGGCCCCTTCCACCGCGCCCTGCAGCGCAGCGGCCCCGCCGGCCATGATTCCCTGCACACGCTCCGGCGGCATTCCGAAGGTGGGTGGAATCTCGCTCGCATCGAGCACGCCGAGTCGGCCGCTTGTGCCTGCGCCCACATAAAAAAGGCGGCCTCTTCCCTGCAGGGCCGCTGCCGCCACGTCCAGTGCGCGCCCGAGCGGTTCCTGTGCAGCCTGTAAAGCGCGGGCCACCATCTCCTCTTCGGTGACAAAGAGAGCCACGAATTCACTGGTGGAAAGTTCATCAAGACGTTCCGAGCGCGGGTTGGACTGCTCCGTGGCGGCCCCCGCCAGTTCCCGTTCCAATGCCTCGCGCGCACCTGCGGCGCCGCCGTCTGCTGCCGCTGCGGATAACGCGACAGCCCTGTCTAGCGGCCCTGTGGGATTCGCGGAGATGAAGGAAACTGCAAAGCGGGAGGCCAGCCACGCGGCGCCACGTGCGCCCGGCTCCGTACAAATGGCCACGGTGGCCTTCGGCAGCAGCACGCTGAGCCGATAACTATACAGCGCGCGATAGTCCGGGTGATGCGCAAACAGCCCCCCGAACAACCGCACCTGGGGCGCCGTGACGCCGAGGCGGACTGCGACCGCGTGAGTGTACTCGGCAAGCACACCTGCATCGGCTTGCAACACCTGCAGCATCTCGGCCTCCCCCTCGCGTGCGGCGGCAAAGATGCAAGGGGCGAGCCGTGCCACGGACATCTTGTCTGCCTGCATCACCCATTGCACCAGATCCTGCAGGCGGTTGAGTCCGAGCGTCCGCAGAATGGTCTCCGCCAACGGGGTGATCCTCTGGTGGAGGTCGTAAAGGTTCAGCACCTTCCGCAGCCCCTGCATCGCGATGTGGTAGCCGCCTCCGAGATCCCCGAGCAATTGCCCCCAGCCGCCCGCCTTCTCCACGCGCCCACCTGCGCGCCCATGAACGGCGGCGCCCGTCCCCGCGATCACCGCGATGCCGTCCCCGTCGCCAAATGCCGCCGCCATCGCCGAGTCTCGGTCGCTTCCCACCCATGCGGGGATCCCGGGCCAGCGTTCCTGCACAAGCCCCTGCAGACGGCTCCGGTCATCCTCTGTGGCGCAGCCTGCGAGGCACGCGCCCACCGCATCCACATCCCCCGGAAGTTCACGGAAAAGAGTGCGCAGCGCCTCGTCCGTCGTGAGGCGCAGGTTGGACGCCGGGAGCCGTCCCCCCGCCTCCACACGCCATCCGTCGCCCTCCTGCACCTCCTGCACCCATTCGGTTTTAGTGCCGCCGCCTTCTATCCCTAGGACGCGCTTTGGACTTTGCATGATCCCACTATGGTGAAAAATGACTTCGACCTCAAACCCGGCCACCGCTTGAACCGTTCCACCCCTCTTTTTCTGCGCATGGCCGCATGGCTCGCGGTGGTGCTGTGGATCGTTTCGATCTGCTACCTCTCCTCGCTCAGCGGCACGAAAGTGAGCAGCCTCAACGTGGTTGATCTCTGGGACAAGGCCGCCCATTTCCTCGCATTCGCCCTAGGCTCTGCACTTCTCGCCTGCGCACTGCGGTTGAACACCGCATGGCCGGCATTCCGTGTCTTCCTCGCCGCCGCTGCAGCCATCTCCCTCTTCGGTGGCATCGATGAATGGCACCAACTCTACACCCCGGGCCGCAGCGGCGCAGACCTCGGCGACTGGATCGCCGACACCCTCGGCGCGCTCTCCGGCGCCTCCCTCGTCCTTCTCTCTTATGCCAGACCCCAGCGCCCGAATCCAAAAACTGCGCAAGGAGCTTGAGGAGCACAACCGCCGCTATTACGAGCAGGCCGCTCCCACCGTCTCCGACGCCGACTACGACGCGCTCTTCCGCGAACTGCTTGAGCTCGAGGAGGCGCATCCCTCTCTCCGTTCCCCGGATTCCCCCACCCAGCGCGTCGGCGGCCGCCCCCTCGACGGCTTCACCCAGGTCCGCCATACGGTCCCGATGCTCAGTCTCGACAATCTCTTCGCCAAAAAGGACGGCGCCGAGGGCATCCGCAAATTCATCGTTTCCGTCGAAAACGAACTCCGCCGCAGGGACGCACTTCCGGCCGAGCCCCTGAGCTGGCTTGTTGAGCCCAAGGTCGACGGCGTCGCCATCAGCCTCCGTTACGAAAAGGGCATCTTCACCACTGGCGCCACGCGTGGGGATGGTGAGACGGGCGACGAAATCACCGCGAACCTGCGCACCATCCGCTCCCTTCCCCTGCGTCTGAACGCCTCGCCGAACCTGCCGGACGTGCTCGAAGTCCGCGGCGAAGTCTACCTGCCCAACGCCGCCTTCGAGCGCCTCAACGCCGACCAAGCCGCCGCCGGCGAGGATCCCTTCGTTAATCCGCGCAACGCCACCGCCGGTTCCCTCAAACAACTCGATCCGCAGGTCGTCTCCAAGCGTCCGCTTTCCCTCTTCGTCTACGGCACGGGGCTCGTGGAGCCGGAAAGCGCCGTGCCCGCCACGCAGTCCGGCCTCATCGCATGGCTCCGAGAGCTCGGCTTCCCGACCCACACCCACACGTGGCTGTGCCATTCCGCCGACGAAATCGCCGCTGCCGTCGAAGCCCTCGACAATGAGCGCCACCTCTTCGGCTTCGAGACCGACGGCGCCGTCATCAAGCTCAACCCGCGCGCCCTGCGCGAGAGCGTCGGCTTCACCTCGCGCGCTCCCAAGTGGGCACGCGCCTACAAGTACGCCCCTGAACAAGCCCGCACCGTCCTGCGCGCCATCACCATCCAGGTGGGACGCACCGGTTCCCTCACACCGGTCGCCGAGCTCGAACCCGTCTTCGTCAGCGGAAGCACCATCAGCCGCGCCACCCTCCACAACGAGGACGAGATCCGTCGCAAAGACATCCGCGTCGGTGACACCGTGGTGATTGAAAAAGCGGGCGAGGTCATCCCCGCCGTTGTCGCTGTCGTCCCCGAGGCGCGTCCTCCGCACGCCATTCCCTTCGACTTCGCCGCGCATCTCGACGGCAAATGCCCCGCGTGCGGCGGCCCCATCCGGCGCGACCCGCAGTTCGCCGTCTGGATTTGCGAAAACCTCGGATGCCCTGCGCAGAAGACCCGCCGCCTCGAGTACCTCGCGAAGCGCGGCGCCCTCGACCTTGAAGGGATCGGTGGCATCGTCGCGGACAAACTTGTGGAAACGGGCCTCGTCGACGAACCGCTCGACGTCTTCACCCTCGACCACGACCGCGTCGCCCCCCTCAACCTCGGCACCGAAGCCGAGCCCCGCGTTTTCGGCAGCAAGAATGCCACGAAAATGCTCGAGGCCGTGGCCCGGGCACGCTCCCTCCCGCTTGCACGCTGGCTCCATGCGCTCGCCATCCCGGAGGTCGGTGAAACCACCGCCTTCGATCTCGCCCGGTTCCATCCCACGCTGGATGCAGTGGCCCACTCCGCGATCCTCCAGGACGTGCTCGCGCTCCACGCGGCGCGCGAAGCCTTCAAATCCGCGCGTTCTCAGAAGGACGAGGACGCCAAGGCGCGGATCCAACTGGATCTCGATGCGATCGAGGCGCGCCTCGCCCACACGGGGTTCGGCCGCGAAACGAAGAAGAAAACGGCCGACAGCGGGTTCGTGACAGAAGTCGGTCCCGTCATTGCGAAGGCCGTCCTTGAGTACTTCCAAGGGGCAGCCGGTCGCCGCGTGCTCGAACGGATGAGCGCGCTCCAGATCGACCCCCGTGGCGAGACACCCGCGGAGAAGCCTGCGCTCCAGCCCCTGGCCGGCAAGACGTTTGTGATCACCGGCACGCTCGCTTCCATGGGTCGGTCCGCCGCTGGAGAACGCATCCGCGCTCTCGGGGGCAATGTCACGGGCTCCGTCACCAAGAAGACCGATTACCTTGTCGCTGGAGAGAACGGCGGCTCCAAACTCGAGGACGCCGCAGCCATCGGAACCCCGGTGCTCGACGAGGCGGCATTCCTCGCCTTGCTCCAGACCTCCGATCCGCAGCCCGCCCAAGGCACGCTCGCACTTTGAAATCCGAAGGCGCGCGGGGCGATGAGTTCTGCGCGAGGAGAGCGCGGTTCTCTCATTCCGCCTCTGAGTGCTTCGCCGGCTTGCGTTGCGGGTAGACGTGCCATGCGAGCCGGACGCGCGAGCGTGGATTCACGATGATCTGGTCGTGGATCACGCCATCGATGAGCGCGAGGGCGTGTCCTGTGGCGCAGACATAAAAGCGGCCTTTGGGATGCAGTTCGACGAACCGTTCGACGGTGATGCGGCCGGGCTTTGGGAGCCGCACAATCCGTGAGCGGATGCCAATGCGACGAGCTTCGTGGATGATGCATCCAGAGCTGAAGCCGGTGCCGCGTCGGCGACCGACGGCGACTCCGAGGGAATAGGCGAGCTTGTACGAGATGCGTCCCGCCACGGCGATGGCCACGATGGTGCAATTGTGTCGATCGACGATGCCAGAGCTGCTGAGGCCGCCGTCGGTGATGCGGGTGGGGAGCATGGTGCGCGCATCTTGCGGAGGAGGGTGGGACAAATGATGTCCGTTGCTCCGGGCGGGGGCGGTTCGTAGGAGCCGGAGCGGCTCGGCCGCTGGGGAGGGGCGCGTGGAGCGGCGTTCGCGCGCTATTCAGAGCGTGCCGCGCGTGACACCGAGCTGGGACTGCGCCTTGAGCGCGCGCCAGAGGTCGTCGCCCTGCTGCTGGCCTGCCAGCAGGGATTGATAGGCACGGATGGTGCGCGCGGATTGGGCTGCGTCCTCCTCCAGCAACTCGATGCGGAAGTGGCGCAGGCCGGCGGCAAAGAGGTTGTCGTAGAAGCGCGCGCCCGTCTGCGGGATCGCGTTGAAGAGCGTGTTGCGACAGCCGACGTCGGCGCGGAGCGGGTGTTCCATGCCGACGCGGTCCCGGAGGTGGACGCGGTGTTTTTCGCAGGGGCGTCCGCAGTCGAGGAAGGATTTGCCGTTGGAGAGGAAGGCGGCGAAGACGCAGTGCTCCATGTGAAACATGGGCATGTGCTGGTGGAGGGTGAGTTCGAGGAGGCCGGGGGTGCTGGAGGCGAGGAGGTCGAGGACCTGCTCGATGTTGAGGTCGTAGCTGATGGTGACGCGCTCGAGACCCTTGCCTAGAAACCACTGCGCCGTGAGAGGGTTGGCGACGTTGAGTGAGAAATCGCCGATGCAGCGCAGCCCCGGGTTTTTTTGAAAGTGATCAATCGCACCCAGATTGCGCACGAGCACGCCGTCGGGTCCGGCGTTTTCGAGGAGCTTGAAGAAGCCCTGTTCGCCGGCCTTCTGGATGCGCGGGGTGGCGAGGAAGATGGCGGTGCGGGCGCCGTTCGGATGGGCACGGACCTGCGCGACGACATCCTTGTAGCGGCGGATGTCCTCGAAGTCGGCGTAGAGCGTGGAGACGCCGGCCTCGAGTGCGGCGTGGATTTGGTCGGTGCTGCGGCAGAGGACGGAGAGTTGGGGTGGGCTCTCGGAATGCCCTTCCACGCTGGATTCCGGGGCGGCTCGGAGGAGCTCGCGCCATGGGATGTCGAGCGCGGGGCGTTGCACCGAGAGGGCGGCGTCGAGTTGGAAGGCGAGTTCGCGCCGGAGACGGTTGAGCTCGGAGATGGGGAGAAGGACCGGGCCTTCGAGTGCGTTGGTCAGTGAGCCGAGGGCGTAGGCGGTTTCGCCAAAGCGGCCGAGGTGGTCGCGAAGCTTCTCGTCGGTGAGCGGGGCGTTGCGCGCGGCCTGGAGAGGGAGCGTGGAGCGGACGCAGACGGGGGCGAGATCGGGGCGCGAGGGGATGGTGGCGGCAACTTCGAGCGGCGTCTCGGCGTGGCCGCAGACGCGGAGCTCAACGGGGATGCGGCGGCGCGGCTCGAGCTTTGCGGTGAAGGATTGGCGGAGGCGCTTGTCGAGGGCTGGATCGTCCGTCTTCCAAACGCGGTCGCCGGGTTTGAGGGCGGAGAAATCGATGCGCTGGTGCTGGAAGAAGACGCGGTTGCGCTGGAGTTGGTAGATGCGGCCGCCCTGTTCGTGCTCGGTGTCGCCGCCGGTGTCGAAGACGAGTCCGTCGCCGGGTGCGAGGGGGACCATGGGGTCGAGTTCCACGTGATCGCGGCCGACACGCTGGATGCGGCCGACGAAGGGGCCGCGCTTTTTCCCGAACCGCGCGGAGACGAGCTGCTGGTGGTCGACGCCGTGCATCCAGCCGCTGAACAGGCCGCGGGAGAAGGTCATCTCGAGCTGGTACTGGTCGTCGGGGGAGGGTTTCCAGGGGATTGCAGCGAGAGCGGCGTCGATGGCCTTGCGGTAGACTTGGCAGACGGCGGCGACGTATTCGGGCGCCTTGAGACGGCCCTCGATTTTGAAGCTGACGACGCCGAGTTCGATGAGGCGGGGGATCTCGTGGACGGCGGCGAGGTCCTGTGGGGAAAGGAGGTAGCGGCGGTCGCCGAGGTCGCGGAGTGCGCCGTCGACGAGGAGCTCGTAGGGCATGCGGCAGGCTTGGGCGCATTCGCCGCGGTTGGCGCTGCGCTGGCCGAGGGATTCGCTGGTGAGGCACTGGCCGGAGTAGGCGACACAGAGAGCGCCATGGACGAAGACCTCGAGGGGAAGTGCGTCGCCGAATTTTTCGAGTTCGCGCAGGGAGAGTTCGCGAGCGAGGACGGCGCGTTCGATGCCGAGTTCCCGAGCGAAGGCGATGCCTTCGGGGGAGGTGATCGTCATCTGGGTGGAGGCGTGGATGGGGAGCTGCGGGGTGATGGCGGCGGCGAGGCGGACGAGGCCGATGTCCTGGACGATGAGGGCGTCGACGTCCGAGCGGTTCAGGAGATGCAGGTAGTCGGAGGCGTCGTCGATTTCGCCCGTGAACACGAGGGTGTTGAGGGTGACGTAAGCCTTCACGCCGTGGCGGTGGCAGAAGGCGACGACTTCGGGCAGCTCCTCCTCCGTGAAGTTGTGGGCGCGCAGCCGCGCGTTGAATCGCGGCAGGCCGAAGAAGACGGCGTCGGCGCCATTGGCGACCGCGGCGCGCAGACAGTCCCAGTCGCCTGCGGGTGCGAGGAGTTCCGGGTGCGTGGAGTGTGCCATGGGGAGAGCTCCGCGCGCGGGGCCGGGAATGGGTTAGCGTGCGGCGAGCAGTGCGCGGTTGAGTGCGCTGAGGACGGCCTTGATGGAGGCGAGCTCGATGTGGGTGTCGACGCCTGCGCCCCAGCGGGTGCGGCCGTCGGCGAGGGTGAGTTGGATATAGGCGATGGCGCTGGCCTCGGAGCCCGTGCCGAGGGCGTGCTGGCAGTAGTAGGCGACCTCGAAGGAGGCCGAAAGGGGCTGGGCGGACGCCGCCGTTTTGGTGAGCGCGTGGACGAAGGCGGCGATGGGGCCGTTGCCCTCACCGCTGAGTTCGAAGGGCGTGCCTTCCCTTGTCACGGCGGCGGTGCAGCGGAAGCGGCCTTCGGAGCCTTCGGCGTGGAAGCGAGTGAGTTCGAAGGGGACGGACCGTTCGACGTATTCGCGCCAGAACATCTGGCGGAGCTCTTCGGCGCTGACTTCGCGGCCGAGGCGGTCGACCTCGTCATTGGCGAGCGGGCCGAACTCGCGCTGCATGTCCTTTGGAAGGCTGATGCCGAATTCGCTTTCGAGGAGGTAGGCGACGCCGCCTTTGCCGGACTGGCTGTTGACGCGGATGACTTCGCGGTACTGGCGGCCGAGGTCGGCGGGATCGATGGTGAGGTAGGGGACGTCCCAGTGGGAGCGGCCCTTGCCGTCGGCCCATTCCGAGAGGCCCTTCTTGATGGCGTCCTGGTGGGAGCCGCTGAAGGCGGTGAAGACGAGCTCGCCCGCGTAGGGTTGGCGCGGGGGGACGGTCATGCCGGTGCAGCGTTCGTAGATCTTGCTGAGGGCGTTGAGGTCCGAGAAATCCAGGCCCGGCGCGATGCCGTGCATGTAGAGGTTCATCGCGACGGTGACGATGTCGAGGTTGCCGGTGCGTTCGCCGTTGCCGAAGAGCGTTCCCTCGACACGCTGTGCGCCTGCAAGGAGGCCGAGCTCCGTGGCGGCGACGCCAGTGCCGCGGTCGTTGTGCGTGTGGAGGCTGATGATTGCGCAGTCGCGGTGTTTGAGGTGGGAGCAGAACCACTCGATCTGGTCCGCGTAGACGTTGGGCATCGCGACCTCGACGGTGTCCGGGAGGTTGAGGATGAGCGGGGCCTGCGGGGTGGGCTGCCAGACGTCCATGACGGCCTCGCAGATTTCCAGGGAGAACTCGACTTCCGTGGCGGAGAAACTTTCCGGGGAATATTGGAAGATGACCTCGGTGCCGGGGAGTTTCGGGAGGCGGTCCTTGATCCACTGGGTGCCGCGGCGGGCGATCTCGATGATCTGGGATTTTTCGAGACCGAAGACGACGCGGCGCTGGGCCGGGGAGGTGGAGTTGTAGAGGTGGATGATGGCCTTGCGGGCGCCGCGGAGGGATTCGACGGTGCGTTCGATGAGGTCTTCGCGGGCTTGGACGAGGACTTGGATGGTGACGTCGTGGGGGATGCGGCCGCTCTCGATGAGCTGGCGCATGAATTTGAATTCGGTGTTGGAGGCGGCGGGGAACCCGACCTCGATCTGTTTGAAGCCGCAGCGCACGAGGGCGTCGAACATCTCGAGCTTCTGGCCGATGTTCATGGGCTCTGCGAGGGCTTGGTTGCCGTCGCGCAGGTCGACGCTGCACCAGATGGGTGCCTCGGTGAGGACGCGCCCCGGCCATTGCCGCTGGGGCAGGTGCACCGGCGGGAAGGGGCGGTACTTGGTGCTGGGATCGGAAATCATTTGGAAAGAAAGGCTGGGGCTTTGCGGAGACCGGAATGGCGGTGACGGGCTGCTGTGGACTGGAACGGGGCGCCGTCAGGCCGACGAGAACGGGAGGCTCCACGGGGCCGCGGAAGGCGGGGGCCCGGGGAGCTAGCGAAGTCGGTTGCGCAGGGTGCGGTGCATGGTCCCGGGGACATTAGCAGTCCCGTGCCAGTAGGCAAGCGGACGGGAGCGGGTCTAAAGAGTGCGGTGGTTGGGAGTGGAGTGGTGTTATGGAGCGGAGTCCTTGTCATGCGGAGGGTGTGGCCATTAGATTGCGCCCATGGGAGCCGCCGCCACCCCCGAGCACCTCCGTCTGGAGGAAGATATTCAGCGTAAGAACAACTGGAAACGCTGGGGGCCGTATGTCTCCGAGCGGCAGTGGGGGACCGTGCGCGAGGATTATTCCGAGGGGGGAGACGCATGGAATTACTTTCCGCACGAGGAGGCTCGGAGCCGCGCGTATCGCTGGGGTGAGGACGGATTGCTGGGGATCAGCGACCGGCAGGGGCGGATGTGCTTTGCCCTGGCGCTCTGGAACGAGCGGGATCCGATATTAAAGGAGCGGCTTTTTGGGCTGAACAATCCTCAGGGCAACCACGGGGAGGATGTGAAGGAGGCTTATTACTATCTAGATTCCACCCCCACCCATTCCTACATGCGGGGACTCTATAAGTATCCGCATGCGGAGTATCCTTATCAGCGGCTGATCGAGGAGAACGCGAGACGCACCCGGAAGGACCGGGAGTTCGAACTGCACGAGTCCGGGGTGTTCGACGGGCAGCGTTATTTTGATGTGTTCGTGGAGTACGCGAAGGCTGGTCCGGAGGACATGCTCATCCGCGTGACCGTGGAGAACCGCGGGCCGGAGGCCGCAGTGGTGCACGTTCTGCCGACGCTGTGGTTCCGGAACACTTGGAGCTGGGGGAAGTGCTTTGGATCCACGGCCAAGCCCGCACTGCGGGCGCGCAATGGACGCACGGTGGATGCGGAACACGAGACGCTCGGGTCGTTTGTTTTTGAGGTGGAACAGGAGGCTCCGCTGCTCTTCACGGAAAACGAGACCAACACGCAGAAGCTCTACGGCGTGCCGAATGCGTCCGGGTTTGCGAAGGATGGGATTCATGAGTGCGTGGTGCATCGCCGGAGCGAGGCGGTGGATTCGCGCCAGGGGACGAAGGTGGCGCCCCATTACCGGCTGGAGGTGCCGGCGCGCGGAGGGGTGCAGCTGCGGTTCCGCCTGCGTGCGCGCGCCGTGGCAGATGCCGGGGCGCCTGCATTCGGGCCGGAGTTTGAGAAGGTGTTCGCTGCCCGGATGCAGGAGGCCGATGCCTATTACGATTCGGTGATGGCGCCCGGCTGTAATGAGGACCAGCGCCGTGTGGTGAGGCAGGCGTATGCGGGTTTGCTATGGAGCAAGCAGTTCTATCATTACGTGGTGAAGGAGTGGGTGTCCGGCGATCCGGCGACTCCGCCTCCGCCCCCGGGACATGCACAGACGCGCAACGCGGACTGGCGGCACCTGTACGCGGCGGACGTGATTTCGATGCCGGACAAGTGGGAGTACCCGTGGTTTGCGGCGTGGGATCTTGCTTTCCACATGATCCCGATGGCGCGGGTGGACCCCGATTTTGCGAAGGACCAGCTGCTGCTGTTGCTGCGGGAGTGGTACATGCATCCCAACGGCCAGATCCCCGCATACGAGTGGAATTTCCGGGACGTGAACCCGCCGGTGCATGCTTGGGCGTGCTGGCGCGTGTACAAGATCAGCGCGCCGAAGGGGCAGCGGGACACGTTGTTTCTGGAGCGTTGTTTCCAGAAGCTGCTGCTGAATTTCAACTGGTGGGTGAACCGGAAGGACGTCCAGGGAAGGCACGTGTTCGCGGGCGGCTTCCTCGGTTTGGATAACATCGGGATCTTCGATCGTTCGCAGCCGCTGCCGGACGGGCAGTCACTGGCGCAGGCGGACGGCACGGCGTGGATGGCGTTTTATTGTGCGACGATGCTGTCGATGGCGCTGGAGCTGGCGAACACGCGGCCTGCGTACGAGGACATTGCCTCGAAGTTCTTCGAGCATTTCGTCGAGATCGTGGATGCGATGAATGCCGTGGGTGGCGAGGGGCTTTGGGATGAGCAGGATGGTTTCTATTACGATCAGCTTCTGCTGGCCGGGGAAAACACCGTGCCGTTGCGGGTCCGTTCGCTCGTCGGATTGATCCCGCTTCTCGCGTGCGAGGTGCTCGACCAGCGGCGGATCGAGAAGCTGCCGGGGTTTGTGAGCCGGATGCGCTGGTTCATGGAAAACCGCCCTCATCTTTCCCGTCACATCTCGTCCACGGAGAGGGACGACCTTGCGCCCGCTGGTGGCGCGGCTGCGGTGCTGCAGTTGCTGGCGATCTCGTCGAAGGATCGTCTGGAGCGGGTGCTGCGGTACGTGCTGGACGAAACCGAGTTCTTCTCGCCGTTCGGTGTGCGGTCCCTTTCGAAGTATTACGAAAAGAACCCGTATCGGCTGCAGCTGGACGGGCGGGAGTACGGGATTAGTTACGAACCTGCGGAATCGGGCTCGAGCCTCTTCGGCGGTAACTCCAACTGGCGCGGGCCGATCTGGTTTCCGATCAATTACCTGCTGATCGAGGCGTTGGAGAGGTACGATCATTTCTACGGACCGGAATTCAAGGTGGAGTGTCCCACGGGGTCCGGCGTGTTTCTCACGCTCGCCGAGGTGGGCCAGGAGCTTGCTCGCAGGCTTTCGACCATCTTCACGCTGGACGCCAATGGACGGCGTCCCTGCTTCGGGGACAACTTCCGGTACGCCGAGGATCCGCACTGGCGGGATCACGTGCTTTTCCACGAGTACTTCCATGCGGACATCGGATGCGGGCTCGGGGCCAATCACCAGACAGGCTGGACCGCCTTGATCACGCGCTGTCTCGGGATCGTCGGCCGCATTTCCGCGAGCAAGCGGTAGGAGGGCGGCCGCGCGCGCAGATTTTTCGCGGTCAGCAGACTCCCCCAGCACCGGGCGTTAAGGTTGGCGTGCCTTTATATTTTACTGCGCGTCTACCTGAGGGATTACCTCCGCGGATGGCGTGCGGCTCGTCATCGGGCGGCTTCAGGGATCCCGGTGGCGGTGCGGGTGGGGATGGGGTAAGGCTGGGGAATGGCTAATGAACGTCCGATGGACCTCCCTGCATTGATGAACCGTTTGCGGGCGTTTGTGCGGGAGCGGGACTGGGAGCAGTTTCATACGCCGAAGAACCTCGCGATGGCGCTCGCGGCCGAGGCCGGCGAATTGCTCGAAGTGTTCCAGTGGCTCACTGAAGCAGAGGCCGCAGCGGTGATGGAGTCCGGCCAGAAGGCGGCGGCGGTGCGGGAGGAGGTGGCCGATGTTTTTCTGTATCTCCTCCGGCTTGCCGATGTGCTCGGCGTGGATCTTGCAGAGGCGGCTTCGGCAAAACTGGAGCGCAATGCCGTGAAGTATCCAGTGGCTCTGTCGAAGGGGAGTGCCCGGAAATACACGGAACTCGGGGCGCCGGGGCAGGTGGAAGCGCGGGATTGATACGGCCCGCGGGCGTGGAGTTCGAAGCTGGGTTTTCGGATGCGGTGGGTATGGTTCAATCCAGCAAAGAGCGGTCAGCGACCGTGCTCGTGTTTTTTGAAAAGTCGCGTGAATGGCGCCCCTTGTGGGTTGTCGCGAACTCCCTGCTGGATTCGTTTTGCGGTCTGACTTGCGTGAGTGGTCTGCCGGCATCGCGTGGTTTTACTCATGCTCGCGCTTTACACGTCATCCCCAGTTTGGTGAGTTGCCGCACCCCCTGATGAAAAAGCTCACCCCCCTGCTTCTCCTCGCCGGTCTCCCAGCCACTGTTCTCGCGGCTGAACCTGCGGCATCCGCCGTGAGTAACGCCGATAATACGTGGATGCTCGTGTGCTCCGCCCTTGTGCTGATGATGACCGCCCCCGGCCTCGCGCTCTTCTACGGAGGCCTTGTCCGCAGCAAGAACGTGCTCTCCACGATGATGCAGAGCATGTTCCTCATGTCGGCCATGTCCTTGGTCTGGTTCGTGTGCGGGTACAGTCTCGCGTTCGGAGATGGCAACGCCTTCATCGGCAGCCTCACCCAGCACCTTTTCCTCAAGGACGTGGGCGCGGCGCCCAACGCCGACTACGCGCCCACCATCCCGGCCCAGACGTTCATGCTCTTCCAGATGATGTTCGCCATCATCACGCCCGCGCTCATCACCGGGGCGTTCGCGGAACGCATCAAGTTCAGCGCCTTTCTCCTCCTGAGTCTCGCATGGCTGCCGCTGGTCTATTGTCCGCTCGCCCACATGGTCTGGGGCAAGGGCGGCTATTTCAACTGGGCTCTGGGCGGCACCGTTCCCGTGCTCGATTACGCGGGCGGCACCGTCGTCCACATCAGCTCCGGCGCAGCGGCCCTTGTCTGCGCGCTCGTCCTCGGACACCGCCGCGGCCACCTGCACGAGCCCATGCCTCCGCACAATGTCGTCCTCAGCCTCATCGGCGCCGGACTCCTCTGGGTGGGCTGGTTCGGGTTCAATGCCGGCAGCGCCCTCAACGGCGGGGCTGCAGCCACTGCGACTTTTTGCGCCACTCATTTCGCGGGTGCAGCAGGCGGACTGAGCTGGGCCTTCCTGGAGTGGGCTGAGAAGGGCAAGCCCAGCGCGCTCGGCGCAGCCTCCGGAATGGTGGCAGGTCTTGCGACCATCACCCCGGCCTCCGGATTTGTGTCGATTCCGTCGGCGGTCGTCATCGGGCTGATCGCGGGCGTGGTTTGCTGTCTTTCGGTGACCAAGCTCAAGGCGCGCTTCAAGTACGACGACTCCCTCGATGTGTTCGGAGTCCATTGCATGGGCAGCATCGTGGGGATGCTGCTGCTGGGCTTCCTTGCCAGCGGCGAGGTGAACCCCGCGCTCCTCGATACCTTCAAGCCCGATGGCCAGGTCGTCCCCCTCACGGGCGGTGTGACGCAGTTTCTGCACCAAGCCAAGGCGGTGCTCTTCACCGCGGCATACAGCGGCATCATCACGTACGTTCTCCTGAAACTCATCGACAAGACCATCGGTCTCCGGGTCGATGCCGAGGATGAACACGCCGGCCTCGATCTCAGCCAGCACGGCGAGAACGCCTACAACTAGACGCGCTGCCGACCGCCCCCTGCGGCATCGTCGAGAAAACCGGCGGCGTCCATCCCGCCTCGATTCCGCGCTGGTTCGTGTCGGGAATGGGGTGTGTGACTCGCCCGCTTTTTCCCGGTTCCTGCCCGCGGCAATCCGTGCCCCGAAATAAAATTAGATTTGCGGGCGGGGCGCATCGGTTACAAGGGGCGGCTCAACCTTTATTATAACGATGAAAATTGGATTTGTTGGTCTCGGGATCATGGGCAAGCCCATGAGCAAAAACCTTCTCAAGGCAGGCTACGAACTCGTGGTCTGCGGGCATCGCAACAAGGAGGCGCTCAACGAGGTGGTGGCGGCCGGGGCGCGCGCCGTGGCCAGCCCGAAGGATGTGGCTGCGGAGGTGGACGTGATCGTCACCATGCTGCCCAATTCACCCGAGGTGCGCGACGTGGTGCTCGGACCCGAGGGGATTCTCGCAGGGGCGCGTCCGGGGTTGATCGTGGCGGACATGAGCTCGATCGCTCCGCTGGTCAGCCAGGAACTGGCGGCGAAGCTTGCGGAGAAGGGCGTGGAGATGCTCGATGCGCCCGTGAGCGGCGGCGAGCCGAAGGCGATCGAGGGAACTCTTTCGGTGATGGTCGGCGGGAAGCAGGAGGTGTTTGACCGGTGCGTGCCCGTGTTCAAGGCGATGGCTGCGTCCGTCGTGCGCACCGGGGATGTGGGTGCAGGCAACGTCACAAAGCTGGCCAACCAAGTGATCGTGGCGCTCAACATCGCCGCCATGTCCGAGGCGCTCGTCCTCGCAACCAAGGCCGGGGTTTCTCCAGACCTCGTGTACCAGGCAATCCGCGGCGGATTGGCCGGCAGCACCGTGCTCGACGCCAAGGCGCCGCTGGTGATGGATCGCAAGTTCAACCCGGGCTTCCGCATCAAGCTGCACATCAAGGATCTCGCCAACGCATTGGAGACGGCGCACGAGGTGGGAGCCCCGCTGCCGCTCACCGCCTCGGTGATGGAGATCCTTCAGGGATTGAAGGTGGACGATCTCGGCGAGGCCGACCACTGCGCGATCGTCCGCCATTACGAGAAAGCCGCAAAGGTCGAGGTGAAGCGGTAGCTTCCCGCCGCCCGCCGATGCGAAAGAGGGATCGGAGGGGGCGGCCCACGGAACGCACGGACGACACGGAAAAGAGGAGGGGAATGAGGACGATGCGCGGCTGTTTGATGGTCCGTGCATCCCGTGCTTTCCGTGGGCCCTTGTGCGCACAACGCCGCGAGCCGGTGCCTTTGTAGGCAGGCTGCGCGGTCCGGACTTCGAGGATTGCGGAATGGTGCCGGGGGCTGCAGTTGAAGCTGCATGCCCTCGGCTCCTGTTGGGTCTTTCCATGGGCATCTCTGGAAATCCAGGGCGCGTGCCGTTGACGCCGTGCGTCCGGGTTTCGTCCCGCCCCGCAAGGTGCTTGAGCGCTTGAGCGGCGGAGCGGTCCTGCGCGAGGATGGGCGGCATGAGTGTCACCGTTTACCAGATGGCCCACAGCCCCTTCTGCATCCCGATCACCACGGCGCTCGGCGCATGCGGTGTCGCGCATGAAACACGCGAGGTTCCGAACTGGGATCGGTCCGAGGTGATCAAGCTCACGGGCGGCGCGTATTACCAAGTGCCGGTGCTTGAGCATGACGGGCGTCTTGTGTTCGAGACCGCGCCCGACAGCCAGGAGGTGGCGCGGTACGTCGATCGCACCTTTGCCGCGGGCCGCCTTTTTCCCGCTGCCGCCGAGGGATTGCAGATGCTGCTGGTGCCGCATCTTGAGGACGAGGTGGAGGCGCGCACGTTCAAGCTGGTGGATCCGCGGTACGTCGATGGGATCAGCGATCTCGTCGACCGCACGATGCTGATCCGCCACAAGGAGCGCAGGTTCGGGCGCGGTTGCATCGAGCAGTGGCGTCGCGATGCCGGAGCGATCCGCGCGGAGGCGGACCGCCTGCTGCAACCTTATGAGCTCACCCTGCAGCATTCGCCCTTTCTGCTCGGTGCAGAGCCCGTCTACGCGGACTTCCTGCTCTATGGGATCCTCGCGAACCTGACATGGAATGGCTGGAACACGCTCAGTCCCGCGCAACCCCAGCTTCAGCGGTGGATGGAGTCGGTGCGTGCATGGCGCTGGTGAGCGCGGCGCCCTTCCACCTGCGGACACCGGTGTCTTTGTGTGCGCTTCGGATGCAGGGTCTCACACCAAGGCACCAAGCTCACCAAGCCCGAAGAGACGCAGATTTTGCCTGTCCCGAGTCGCACTTACTTTAGATGCACGAAGCCCTCAGTGGCGGCTGCGAACAAAGGCTGGATGGGACACGGGGCGGCATTCTTCCCCGCTCTTTCCCGCCTTGGTGCCGTGGTGCCGTGGTGTGAGAACCCGCACGGGTCCGCCCCGCCCGTTCGCGCTGATGATTTGCAGAAAGGGGGTAGACCGCGAGAGCGGTGGAAACGGCGATTTTGCCAACGGAGATTTTGCCTGTCCCTATTGGCTCAGATGAAGGTTCTCACACCGAGAAACGAGGAGGGGGAAAGGAGGGGAATATCGTCCCCTGCCTGTCGCTTTTGAAGGTTCGTCCAGAGGGCCTTTGGTGCTACAAGCCCTTTTCAGGTGCGGGTTGCGGCTGAGGAGCGGGTTTTTGCAACGGTTTCGCGGTGTCCGGGAAAGCCGCCAACAACTGGGAATCCATGGTGTAGAGGAAGCCGCGGATCTGTCGAGCCAGTGCCACGAACTCGCAGTCGTATGCCGAGCAGGCACTCTGGCGCACGAGCTCAAGCACGGCACGGGAGTCGACGGGGATCTCGGTCAGTAGCTCCTCGGCGGCGCATTGCAGCGCGAGCGCCTGTTCCTGCGCGAGGGTTCCGCGCCGCAAATAACCGGCGAGGATGTTTCTGAACTCACTGCGCCAGAGGGGCGGAGCCGCCCAGAGGGGGTGGTTTTCTAGAAGGGCCTCGGCAGCCTCGGTCCATTCGCCGGGCAGTAGCAGATACGCGATGACGTTGGAGTCGACGACGATCATTCGCGCCCCTGTCGCTTGAGCGCGTCGATGGTGGGCGCGTCGCAGTTGAGGGGCCCGAGAGAGGCGCGCAGTGCGCGGAGGCTGGCGCTGCGTTGCGCCGGGTCTGTGGGGCGGAGGTTGAGGACGTTTTCGAGGCAGACGATGGCCTCGTTGTTGAGGCTGCGGCGGTTGAGCGCAGCCTGTGCGCGAAGCCGGGTATAGACGGCGTCGGGGATGTTTTTGAGGGTGAGCGTGGTGGGCATGGCCGTAAAACCGTTATGCAACCATAATGGTTGCAAAGTGGTGGTGCGTCAACCGGCAAGGCCGCGGCGACGGTGTGTGTCCCCTCTGGCCCCCGAGAGACCTCGAGAGACCGAGATTTTGGCTGGTTCTCACACCAAGGCACGGAGGCACCAAAAAAACTCCTAATCACCAGAGCGCCGTTCCCTCTCCCTGCTCTTTCCCGCCTTGGTGCCGTGGTGCCTTGGTGTGAGACCCCGCAGGGGTCCGCTTCGGCGATCGTGGGCCGGAGTGCACGGGGGAGAGGTGTTCTGCGGAAGTGTATCTATATGACGCTGGTGTGATCGCTGGTATGCATAAGCCGTCATTAGATTCAGCTCAATATACATAAACCGCCTATCTATTTACGTGTCTGATGCGCCGTCGTTCTTCCCCCCCCTTCGACTTCAGCGTCAGCGCTGCCCCTGGCGATTTCACGCACGTCCGTAGCGAGGAGGCGTTTCGCGTGGTTCTCCGGCTTTGAGGGAGGAAGGAGATGGAAGGAGATGGGCAGTCTGTCTGGTGCTGATGTGGGCGTTGGTTCTGGGGTGTGCGCAGGCATCCGCTGCGGTGACCGTGGGCAATGTGCGCGCGGCCCAGCGGGCGGGGACGAAGCTCGTGGATATCGATTACGATGTGGCGGAGAGACCGAGACTTTGCCTGTCCCTAATGAACCCTTGGCCCGTTTCCCCTCTGGGATTTTACCAAGTAGCGTTCGGTGACCCGGAGTGGGGCGACTGGGGGGAGCCGTTTGACTGGACGGCTGCCGCGGTGCAGTATTGCTGCATGACGGCAATCCCTGTCTCCAAACGCGGTACCATCACTCTGCCGCCTGAAATCCGCAGAGCCTTGGGTTTGGATGCTGCCGAGCACCCGATGATGTTGGTTGAGCTGCGGGATGGGGGCGTTTTTCTTCAGCCTGCCGGGGCCATGCCCGTGCGCGATATTCCCCTCGAGACCATCCAGCAATGGATTGCCGCGGATGAACGCGACGCGGAATCCTTTTGGAAGAAGGCCGGCAAGGCGTGAGGGTGTTCTTGGACAGCAGCGTGATCCTCTCGGCCTGCGGGTCGGAGCGTTCCCTCTCGCGGCTTGTTTTCGAACTCGCCGCCGAGCGTGATTGGTTCTTGGTTTCCGCCGCCTACTGCCGGGCTGAGACGATCAAAAATCTCGCCAAATTCCCCCCACAAGCCAGTGCACGCTGGGGGGATTATCAGCACAGGATCGAATGGCAGCCCAACGCGCTGACCACTCGCAGACCCCTCTTGCTCACGGCTTCAAAAGACAGGCCGGTTCTCATTTCCGCCCTTGCTGCCGGATGCGAGGCAATGCTGACGCTCGATACCGGAGATTTCGGACTGCTTCTCGGAACGGAGGTCTACAGGATGCTCGTCACAACGCCGCGGGATTTTTTGATCAAGGCGGGTCTGGGATAGCAGGAATGAGCGGGCAGGGAGGGGCAAGGGGGGCCGCATCCTCTTGGTGACGTTGTGCTTTGTGTGAGCCCTTCAGATGCAGTTTTTTCACACCACGGCACCATGGCATTGGGAAAGAGCGGGGAGAGCGGGGAGAGCGGTGTCCCCAGTCCCGAGTGGCACTGAGATAAGGGCACCGATCGTGCCTTGTGGAGGGGCCCGTGAAAGCAACAGGCACTCGCAGCGTCGGCATGCCGGAGGCATGAGAGCTCATAGCCGGCGGTGAACGCAGTCCGCAACGCGGACGCAGGGAACCGCCGGATCGCAGTTTCCCTCGCGACGCGCCCCGGTCAGGGGCGGGAGAAGGCTGATGCTGCGAGGAGAATTTGCTCTGATTCTCACCGGTTCTCACACCAAGGCACGGAGGCACCGAGAAAACTTCTAATCGCCAGAACGCCGTTCCCTCTCCCTGCTCTTTCCGAACTTGGTGCCCTGGTGCCTTGGTGTGAGAACCCGCACGGGTCCGCTTCGGCGATCGCGGGCCGGCGTGCACGGGGGAGAGGTGTGTGACAGAAGTCTGTTGGAATGACGCCAAGAAGGGGGTGCATTAGATGTCATTAGATTTCGGCTGACATACATAGGCAGTTTGTCTAATGAAGGTCAGCATGCGCCGTAGTTCCTCCCACTCATCTCAGCCCTCCGCGCCAGCAGGCAGCAGGCAGCAGGCAGCAGGCAGCAGGCAGCAGGCAGCAGGCAGCAGGCAGTCGCCCGCTTCGTGATTCTGTAGGCGGGGCCGATACCGGCGGTGGGGGTGGTGGCAGGCCGGGGGCAGGTTTGTGTGGGCATCGGATTGTGAATCGAATTGGGGGGATTCACTTTGAACCGGAATCCATCAGCGGCACCTTGAACGATGCTGACCGGATGCCGCCAGGCAGTCATGGATTGGGTGAGTTCCGGGTTCTGATGGAGTTCTTCCGGATGGCAAATCGGAACTGCAAGATCAGTTGCCGAGTGAGGAGGTTGGATCCAGCCTTTGTGGCGCTTTGCCGCGCTGCGGAGGCGGCGGATTGTCCGCCGAAACGCGGCGCGAGCGATCCGGAAAGCGATACGCACAGCGTGTTTGTGTTTCGTTTGGGGCGCGTCCGCGTGGGCGAGGAGGAAGCGAAGATTCGTCAGTTCGTGTGCAACCCGCCGGACGCTTACTCAGCATTTTTGAAAGTCTTGCCCGGTGTGTTGACGGTTCGTGCGGTCGGAAGAAGGGGGCGGCGGTGAATTTTTCGGCACCTCCTGCTCATGCTGGTGGAACGTGGCGCGCTGCGGCGCGGGGCGTGACTGATTGATTTGCAATCTAACTCGAAAACTCGATGGCAAACCTTCCTCGTAAACCAAAGAGCCATGCTGATGCTCTCCTGATTGAGTCGGTGCATTTGCCCATTTCGATCCGTGTGGGATACGAGTGGGACAAGACGGCGGGACCGCGGACAGATCTCCGTTGGCAGTTTATTCGGAAGAGTCTTCTGAATGTGGCTCACTCAGTGGATGCACAGGCACGCAAGAGGAGGGCGCCGAGACCGTTTTCGGCGCGGGTCTCGCGGATGAGGGCACAGCATGGGTCGATGGTTTTGTCGGGGTTGATGGAGAGGTGTGCGGAGTCGGATATTTTGGTGTTCGATCTCGCAGGGCTGAATCCGAATGTGATGTTGGAGATCGGGTTGGGACTTGCTGCCAAGGGATTTGACTCGGGGCGTGTGTTTGTCTTTCAGGAGGTCGAGGGCGAGGTTCCAGTGGAGAAAGCACCCTCGGATCTCGAGGGGTTTTTGTTCACCCGTTACGAAGCCGTGAAGACGACTGTCGGCCGGTACCGCTTGAAGGATCTGCCGGGATTCAACGCGGCCCTGCGGGCGAGACTGGTAGAGGATGCCCGGTTGCGAGGAATGTGGGTGGACCCGCGAGGTGTGGAGGCTGAGTCGGAGTCAGACGAGGAGGAGAAGGGCAGATGACAACGGGGCAATTGGCCACGGCTGGTCGGCGGAGTGAGAGGTTCGTTCGGCAGCGAATCATAGCCTCACTTTGGTGGGTTCTTTCCATGCTGTTCATTTTCGGCGGACCTGTCGCGTGGGCTGCGGTGAGCGTGAGCAATGTGCGCGCGGCGCAGCGGGCGGGGACGAAGCTGGTGGACATCGATTACGATGTGGCGGGGGCGACTGCGTCGGTTGCGGTGAATTTGCAGGTGTCGCCGGATGGGGGTGCGACTTGGAATGTGCCTGTGACCTCTGCGACGGGCGCGATCGGCAATTCGGTGACTGCCGGGAACAACCTGCGGATCACGTGGAATGCCGGGGTGGATTGGAATGGGCAGTATTCGACACAGATGCGCTTCCGGGTGGCGGTGGATGATTTGGCGGATTTTGTCAGGGTGGATGAAGGGACGCTGCCGCCTTTCTCTCAGCTGGGGGCTATGGCTGTGAGTACGTTTTATATTGGGAAGTACGAGGTGCGGTGGGGGGAATTTCAGACGGCGCGAACGTGGGCGTCTGCCAATGGATATGACATTGGGAGCGTGGGGTTTGCGAATGGGAGCAATTATCCAGTGACCAATGTGAATTGGTACCAGGCGATGAAGTGGTGTAACGCCCGCAGCGAGATGGAGAGTAGGACTCCTGTGTACACTGTTGGAGGCTCAGTGTATCGGACTGGGAGTCAGGTGCCCGTGGTGAGCGCGTCAGCGAACGGGTACCGGCTGCCGAGTGAGAAGGAGTGGGAGTGGGCAGCGCGAGGAGGGACGCAGACGCATGGGTACACCTACAGCGGGAGTAACGACATTAGCGCGGTGACGTGGTATTGGTCCAATGCGGGGGCTGTTACTCATGCGGCGGGAATGAAGGGCGCGAATGAGCTCGGGACGTACGACATGAGCGGCAACGTGTATGAGTGGTGTTTCGACGTTTATTCGGGCACTTCCCGAGTGCTTCGCGGAGGAAGTTGGCGTAGCAACACAGATATCTACTTCGGCGATTCGGCGGGTCGCTGTGCGGTGGGGAGTCGGACTAACAATGCCGACCCGATCATCAGCGGCGACGACATTGGGTTCCGGTTAGCCTTGAGTTCAGTGTCAGTGTCTAGCGATTCCGCGAATACCGTAGTAGATAGCCGCAATCCCGTGGTGATCACGGCACAGCCGTTGGATCGGATGGTGAACCCCGGCGATCCCGTGAGCTTTAGCGTGACAGCAACTGGCACAGAGCAGCTGACGTACCAGTGGAAGAAGGGAACGGTGAACATCTCGGGAGCGACGAGTGCGACGTACACGATCGGGTCGGCCGCGGAATCAGATGAGGGGAGTTATTCGGTGGCGGTGACCAACGCGGTGGGCAGCGTGACGAGTTCGGCTGCAGCCCTGAGCGTGAGTGATTCGGTGGTGATCACTTCTCAACCGGTGTCGGTTGGAGTGATGCCTGGGGCGACTGCGAGCTTCACTGTGGCGGCAACGGGAACCGGGACGATGACCTATCAGTGGAAGAAGAGCGGGGCGAGCATCACGGGGGCGACTTCTGCGACATATTCCATTGCGAATGCAGCGGTGGCGAATGAGGGGACGTATACCTGCGCTGTGACGAATTTGGTGGGCACGGTGCTTAGTAGCGGGGCGGTCCTGTCGGTTGGACCCACGATCACAGCCCAGCCGGTCGGTCAGACGGTGAGTCCTGGTGTGGCGGTGACCTTGAGTGTGACGGCAACTGGGACGGCGCTGACGTATCAGTGGAAGAAGGGCGGGGTGGATATCACCGGGGCCACGAGCGCATCGTATGCGATCGCCTCGGTGACTGAGGGGGATGAGGGGAGCTACACTGTGCTGGTGAGCAATGCGGGTGGCAGCGTGACGAGTTCGGCTGCAGCCCTGAGCGTGAATGATCCGGTGGTGATCACTTCTCAACCGGTGTCGGTTGGAGTGATGCCTGGGGCGACTGCGAGCTTCACTGTGGCGGCAACGGGAACCGGGACGATGACCTACCAGTGGGAAAAAAACGGGACGAACATCACGGGGGCGACTTCTGCGACATATTCCATTGCGAATGCAGCGGTGGCTAATGAGGGGACGTATACCTGCGCTGTGACGAATTTGGTGGGGACGGTGCTTAGCAGCGGGGCGGTCCTGTCGGTTGGACCCACGATCACAGCCCAGCCGGTCGGTCAGACGGTGAGTCCTGATGTAGCGGTGACGTTGAGTGTGACGGCGACTGGGACAGCGCTGACGTATCAGTGGAAGAAGGGCGGGGTGGATATCACCGGGGCCACGAGCGCATCGTATGCGGTCGCCTCGGTGACTGAGGGGCATGAGGGGAGTTACACGGTTGTGGTGAGCAACGCTGGAGGGAGCGTGACGAGCTCGGTTGCGGTGTTGAGCGTGAATGATCCGGTGGTGATCACGGGGCAACCGGTGGGTGCGACGGTGAACCCCGGGAAGCAGGCGAGCTTTAATGTCACGGCGACGGGGACTGGCCCGCTGACTTACCAATGGAAGAAGGGTTCCTCGAACATCGAGGGAGCTACGACCGCAACCTATACAATCCCGCAGGCAGCAGAGTCCGATGAGGGGAATTACTCGGTGGTGGTGACCAACATCGCGGGGGATGTGACAAGCTCGGTTGCGGTGTTGAGCGTGAATGATCCCGTGGTGATTACGGCGCAGCCTTCCCCCCGCATGGCGATGCCCGGAGGAAGCGCCACCTTTACTGTCACCGCGGGCGGCACTGGACCGCATACGTACCAGTGGAAGAGGAACGACGCGGATATCGTCGGCGAAACGGCTTCGGTGCTCGCGCTTACGAATATCTCGAGCGCGGACATGGGCACATACTCCTGTGCAGTCACAAACAGCACGGGTACGGCCGTCAGCAACGGGGCGCTTCTGACGGTGGGGCCAGCGATCACCGTGCAGCCCGCGGGGGGCGCGGTTAATCCGGGTGGTGCGAAGACGTTGAGCGTGGTGGCCACGGGCACGGCACCGTTCACCTATCAGTGGCGCAAGGGGGGACAGCCCATTCCCAATGCGAACGGTCCGAACCACACCATCAGTCCTGCGACCGACACGGCGCCGGGCGCCTACGACGTGGTGGTGACCAATGCCGCGGGGAGCGTCACCAGCGACTCCGCGACTCTGAGCTTGAATGAAGGCGTGGTGATCAGTGGCCAGCCCGCCGGACAGCTGTTGAAGCCAGGCGCAACTCTGAACCTCTCGGTCACCGCGACCGGAACCGGTCCGCTCACTTATCAGTGGCGCAAGAATGCCACGGAGATCGCGGGGGCGACGCAGGCGGAACTGCGGATCGACGATGCGCAGGCGGCAGACTCGGCGACCTACGATGTGGTGGTGAGTAACGTGGTGGGGAGTGTCACGAGTCGCGCGGCGAAAGTGGTGGTCGCACAGGGGGGCGCAGTGGCCTTCGCGGCGGCTACGGGCGATCGGATCAAGCCCGCGGGCGAAATCCGCGTCCCCGTGGTCGTTCGGCGGACAGGGACCCCGACGGGACCCGCCTCTGTGCAGGTGGCGCTGGGAACCGGATCGCTATCGACCGAAAAGTTCAGCCTCGTGGAGCGGTCGGTCGAATGGGTCGATGGCGATGGAACTGACAAGGTGGTGAACTTGGTGCTCAAGCCCAGCGTCGCGATTGCGTCCGGTGGCGACACGGTGGAGTTGCTTCTGCAGGGAGCCACCGGTGCAGGTCTGGGAGATGTCGCGTCCACGCTCCTGACCTTCCGTCCGCTGCAGGCTGGTGCGCTGTTGTTCTCGGTCGCCTCAGTGGAGAAAGTGAAACCGGCCACCGGCGATCTCGCGTTCGAGGTTTCGGTTTCGCGGACGCAGGGGTCCACGGGCGCGGTATCGGTTGACGCGGTGGTGACGGGGGGAACGGCGCTGGCGGCGGATTACACGATCGCGAAGCCCGTGCGGCTCACATGGGAGGACGGGGATGCGTCCGAGAAGAGTTTCCCCGTGGCGTACAAGGGCGCTGTTCCTGCGGCTGGAAAAACCATCGTGCTCAAGCTCCAGAACGTCACGGGCGGCGCACTCATTGGCGGGATGGACACCGCGACGCTCGCCATCCGGTCCGCAACCGTGCCTGGCACCGTGGCATTTGCCGGAGCCGCCCAGCTCGCGGCCAAGCCGCAGCAGGGGGAGCTCGCGATCCCGGTGACGCTGCGCCGCACCATGGGCGCTAACGGGACGGTCTCCGTGCAAGTGGCCGCTTCCGGCGGGAATGCGAGCGGCACGGACGACTACAGCCTTCCTTCCAACAAAGTGGTCACATGGGGCGATGGCGACATGGAGGACAAGACCTTCACGGTGACGCTCAAGGGCGGCGCGCAGATTGCATCGGCGGGGGAAACCATTGCGCTCAAGCTGCAGACTCCGACGGGCGGTGCGGTATTGGGTACAGCGGCGACGACCATCACGGTGCTGAGCTCCGCTGCGCTGCCCACGGTGACGATCGCCACCCCGGCAGCCGCCGCCACGCTCACCGGAGCCGGGGTGGTGGTTCAGGGCGCGGCTTCCGACGAGAACGGTCTGTCCAAGGTGGAGGTCCGGCTGAACGATGGCACGCCTGTGGAGGCGACGCTGACGGAGGTAGGGAGCCGGACCAAGGTGAACTGGATGCTGTCTCTGGTGCCCGAGCAGGGCGTGAACACCATCAAGGTAATTGCCGTGGATGCTGCCGGGAACCGGTCTGCGGAAGCCGCGCGCACCTTCACGTTTGTCTATGTCCGTGAGTATCTGGCAGGCACCTACGATGGGCTATTGGAGCCGGAGACGACCGCGGCGCAGCTCGCTGTGGAGCATCCCGGCCTGCCGCTGGTGGCCGCCGCCTTTGCCCGGACAAAGGGCTGGGGTCTCTCGCACATCGTGGTGACGAACACCGGAAGCTTCACCGGCAAGCTGACTACCGCGGATGTCGCCGTGCCATTCAAAGGGGTGCTGAAGAAGGACGGCACCGCGCTTTTTGACAGCAAGAATCCGGCACTCGAGATCGCCAAGGGCACGGGCGCCACAAAGGTAGTGCTTGGATCCCTGACCCTGCGCGCCAACGAGAGCGGCGAGCTGCCGGTGATCGTCGGTGAGCTCACGCATCAGGCCGGCACCGTGCTTCTCGCAAGCGTCGTCGCACAGAAGGCCGTGTACAGCGCCGCGACAGTCCTCCCGGCCGGAATGCGCCGCGTTCCGACCACGGTGGCTAATCCCGCCACTGACAAGGGCGCATACACCGGCCTCTTTGACTCCCGCAAAGATGCAGGGCTGGAAACCAACGGTGGCCTCGCGACGACCGCGTTCCCCCAGGCCTCCGGCTACACCAAGATGACCGTGAGCACCGCAGGGATCGTGACTTTCGTGGGGCGTCTCGCCGATGGATCCGTGGTCTCCTACAGCAACCGGCTCGCACCCGACAGCACCCTGGCGCTGTACCTGCCTCTCTACACCAACCGCGGATTCCTCGCAGGCACGGTCGGATTCGACAGCACCGATGCGGCCTCCGATGCCGCCGCTGATGCGATGACATGGGTCCGGCCCGCGGGCCTGGCCAGTCCGTATGTGGCTGGATGGCCGGAGGGGATCACCGTGGACTTTGTGGCGTCCAAGTACGTGACGCCCACCACGCCCACGAAAACCGTTCCGGTGCCCGCCAATCCTTACTCCGTCCTCGGCGCCGCGCTGCCGCTTAATTCCGTGACCACCGATGCCATCCCGGACTTTCTCACACTCAACCTCGCGCTGTCCGGAGGCAGTCTCACGCAGGGTGCCGGGAACGTGGTCAAGCTCGCCGCCGCCAATGTGGTGACGATCCTCGGGGCGGCCTCCGGATCACAGGCGGCGGTGGGGTTGAAACTGGCCTTTGTCACCGCTGACGGAACTTTCAGCGGATCCTTCACTCATCCGGTTTCGAAGAAGGCGGTCACCTTTGCGGGGGTGGTGTTGCAGAAGCAGCGCTGTGCTTCCGGTTTCTTCACGTTCACTCCACCGACGCCAGTCGGCGCGGCAACGACCGTCGGCACGGTGGATGTGGTGGTGCCGTAGGCCAGTGCGGGTGCGTTTGGGTGGGGCGGTTCTTGCGGCCGCTGCCGGGGCGCGTCGCGCGGGGAAACGGGTTCCGGTGGTTCCCGCGACCCGCTTTGCGGATCGCGTACACCGACCGGCTTGTCGCTCCCGTGCCTCCGGCACGGCGGTGGTGGGTGTGCCGCGAGGGAGAGGTGTGTTGCGCGGGACTTTGCTGCAAGCGTGCTGCGAGGGCTGCGAGGGACGGATATCACCGCCGTGCTGCCACGAAGACCGTCCCTGTGGCCGGCCGAGCTCGGGCCGTGAGTCCCGCTTCGATTGAAGCCGGGAAGCACTGTTCGCGCGCGGCGCCGGGCACTGGGTGGCAGAGCGGTTGAGAGCCGGGCATGAGTGCGCATGGATGTTGCGGGTTGGTTTGCGTCGGGTGGAGGCTCCGGTCCATGATGCGCGGACATGGCCGATATCGTGCTCGCCACGCTTAATGCGCGTTACATCCACACCGCGTTCGGACTGCGCTATTTGATGGCGAATCTGGGCGGGCTGCAGGCGCGTGCGGAGATCGCGGAGTTCGACATCAATCAGCGGCCGCTGGAGATCACGGAGGCGTTGCTCGCAAGGGACCCGGTGATCGTGGGGTTCGGCGTGTACATCTGGAACGTGACGCAGACGACGGAGGTGGTGGCGTTGCTGCGCAGGCTGCGCCCGGAACTCAGGATCATTTTGGGAGGGCCGGAGGTCAGCCATGAGACGGAGGGTCAGCCGATCGTGGAGATGGCGGATTATGTGATCACTGGTGAGGCGGACCTGCGGTTTGCGGAGTTGTGCGGGCAGTTGCTTGGGGCGGGGGATGGTGCGGCTTCGCAGCCGAAGGTGATCCATGCGCCGCTGCCGGCGCTGGATGCGGTGGCGCTGCCCTACACGCATTACACGGACACGGACCTCTCGCGGAGGGTGGTGTATGTGGAGGCGTCGCGGGGTTGTCCGTTCACGTGCGAGTTCTGTCTGTCCTCGCTAGACGTGCCGGTGCGTGCGTTCCCGATGGATCGTCTTCTTGGGGAACTCGAGCGGTTGCTTGAGCGCGGGGCGCGGCAGTTCAAGTTCGTCGATCGCACGTTTAATCTGAGCCTGCCCTCGAGCCGCGCGATTCTGGAGTTCTTCCTCGCGCGCTGGGTGGACGGGATGTTCCTGCATTTTGAAATGGTGCCGGACCGTTTGCCGGAGGCGTTGCGGGAGTTGATTGCGCGGTTCCCGGCGGGCGGGCTTCAACTGGAGGTGGGGATTCAGACATTCGACGAGGGGACGTCGAAGAACATCAGCCGTCGGCAGAACGTGGTGAAGTTGGAGGACAACCTGCGCTATCTGCGCGCGCACACCGGGGCGCATATCCATGCGGATCTCATTGTGGGGCTGCCGGGCGAGGGCGTGGAGAGCTTCGCGCGCGGGTTCGACCGACTCGTTGCATTGCAGCCCCAGGAGATCCAAGTGGGGATTCTGAAGCGGCTGCGCGGTACGCCGATCGTGCGGCATGACGTCGAGTGGGAGATGATCTACAGCCCGCATCCGCCGTACGAGATCCTGCGAAACAGGCTCTTTGATTTCGCGACGCTGCAGAGGATGCGGAGGTTCGCGCGCGCATGGGATCTTGCGGCTAACAGCGGCCATTTCACCGAGACCGTGCGGTTGCTGTGGGTAGGTGAGGGTTCGCCGTTCTGGAGTTTCCTGCGGTTCACGGACTGGCTGGCAGCGCGGCATGGGCGGCTGCATTCGATCGCGCTGGTGCGTCTCGCGCAGGATCTGTTCGAGCATCTCACGCAGGAGCTTTGTCAGCCGTTTGCGGAGGTGGCGGAGGTGCTCCGGCGGGATTGGGGCCGCGGTGCGGGCCGCGAGCGCCTTGGTTTTCTTGAGGAGCAGACGCCCGGGGGAACTGGCTCCAAGCCCGTCCGCACTCTCCGTGCGAAAAGGCAGTCGCGCCACGCAGCTGCGGAGGTTGGAGGAGAGTCGGTGCCGGATTCGCCGCGGACGGTCTAGTCGAGCTGGGCGCTCCCGACTGTCGGAGCTGTGTTTTTTTAAGTGCCGGTCCGTGGCCTCTCGGCTAGTTTGGGCGGTCATGGCCTCCGACTGGCGTCCCCTCTCCGTCGTCTTCCTGGCAGCCGCGTCGCTTTTTGCCAACGGCCCGGCATTGCTTGCTGCTGAGCGTGTCGTCGATCAGCCACCGGAGGCGGTGCGCGGGGTTTCAGCGGCCACGGCGGTTCTGATTCTGGATACGGCGGCTGGTGAGCAGAAGACGGTGAGTGGTTTCCTCGCGGGACCGGAGCGGATCGCGACCAGTCTGCACGGGCTTGCGGGGGCCGTGGCCGGAAAGGCTAAGCTGATCGGCCGCGCCGAGGCTTGCGAAGTGGACGGTGTCCTTGGTGTCGACCGCGACCGCGATCTGGCGATCCTGAAGGTTGCTGCGATTGGAACGCAGGTCCCGCCCATGAAGGGGGCCGCTGCGTATGCGGTCGGAGAGGTGGTCTTTGTATTTGGGGGTGCCGACAACGGGGCGCGCGCGAGTTTTGCCAAGGGCCAGGTGAGCGGGCTGCGAGCGAGCGGGGCGGACCAGTTTCTGCAGCTCACCAGTCCCACGTGGCCGGGATGTGACGGGGGGCCGGTCCTCAATGCCGAGGGTGAACTGGTGGGGCTAAGCCTCGTGATCCGCAGCGAGCGCGCGGCGCGCGGTGGCTTGTCGGAGCAGGCTTTTGCGGTGCCTGCGAATCATGTGCATGCGCTGCTGGCGAAGCTCGCTGCGGACGGGCCGGTGCTCCCGTTGGCGCAGCTCAACGCCACTCCGGGGGCCACGACATCCAAGGTGGAGGCGGCTTTGCAGAACGTGGTGCCGGTGGAGCAGAAGCTGCGCGCATCGGAGTTCCTGTGGGAAACCGGCGGCGCATTCTCGTTTTCCATTTCCAACGGCTCAGATGCAGCGGTGCGGGATGTGAAGCTGCGGGTGGTGTTCTTCGACAAGAGTCACAAGCCCCTCGATACCGTGGAACTGCAGTATCCAGGAGCGATCCAAGCGGGGCTCGCGAAGCGGATCAGTGGGGAGTCCAGCGAGGCGGTGCGCACGCTCACCAGCGGTCAGAACGGGCGGACGCCGCAGACGCCGGTGGAAATCCGGATCTTCGACTTCAAGTTGGGCGGAGGCTGACCCGGCAGATGCGGCGGATTGGTTGGATGAGGAGCGCTCGTTCGGTTTTTGCGGAGAGGCTGATGAGAGCCGCAGACGGGCGATCGAGTCGCCATGGGTTGCCTTGCGAAGCCGGGTGGGGATTTTGCTGAGGAAAGCGGGCGTGCTTCAGTTCGCGCCGCGGGGGGCTTTGCGTGGAGCTTGGCGCCGGCGGGCTGCGCGAACGGGGCGGACGGTTTTTCCCATGACCCACTGGCTGGAGACTTGTGTGGCGATGGCGCGTTGGGGGACGCCTTGGTGACCGCTGTGGATCATGGACACGAGCAAGTCCACGGCGGCTGCACCTACCAGGTCGTTGCGCTGATCCATCCCGGCCCAGTAGGGACGCTGTGCGCGCCATTCATACTGGATCAGCCCCATGTCGCCGGGAACCTGCACGCCGAGCTTCGCGAGCCAGCGCTCGACTTCGTGGTAGAGCGTGAAGAGCACGTCCGGTTTCACCCGCTGGAGCCATTCTTCAAAGCAGGCAAGGTTGCCCCGCGCCTCCGTGATCCGCGTGAACGGCGCGATCGGGTCGCCGCCGGGCCTGCAGCGTTGCTCGCCGATGAGGTAGCCGGCGGTGAACCTTCCGTCGATGAGCGCGTCGATCACCGGATCGAGCACCAAGGCCGGTCGACGGTAACCGAGCGCCCATGCTTGCTCGTAGGCGCCGAGGGCAAGGCCGTACTGGTCCGCACCCGCGAAAGAGAGGCCCGGCGCGCGAACGCGCACGCCTGTGACCACCGCGGGGAACTCGTCCCACAACGGCCGCATCCGCTCGGGCAGACGGTTGGTCTGCAGCAGCCCGACGACAAGGGCACCTCGGATGCCGCGGGCGCGGAGGATGGAGGCGAGCCGCTTTCCGCTGACCCCGGGGTCGTGGAGCCAGAATTCGTCGAGTCCGTAGCCGAGTTCTGCTGCGCGCTTGCGTGCCCCAGCCACGTAGACCGGCACGGTCGGGTGGGTGCGGAATGCCTCGCGGTCCTCGTTGGCGTTGAGGAGTGCGAGCGTCGAAGTGAATCGTGTGGAGCCGGACCTGCGCAATTCGGCCATGAGACAGCCGACTGCGGCGTTGCGCCGGTACCCGACGGCCTCTGCTGCGCGCTCGATCCGGAGCCGGGTGGCGGCGGGGATGCGCGGGCTGTGGCGGAGTGCGAGGCTGACGGTGTTTTTGGAGACGCCCGCACGTTCGGCGACGCGGGCCATGGAGGGGCGTGGCATGGCGTATTACTGTCATACCAAACACGGTGCTGCAACCCGGCTGCGGCCCCGCTTATTATGGAAACTTATCAGTCGCACCCCATCGACATGGGGTTCAGCGACGTCAAATAGTGCATACAACCTCCAGCAATCGCCGCCGTCTACTGCCATGAGCTACTTCCCCGAAGTCCCCACCGCCCGCTACGAAGGACCCTCTTCTGAGAACCCGTTTGCGTTTCGTCACTACAACGCCACGGAGAAGGTTGGAAACAAGACCATGGCCGAGCACATGCGCTTTGCCGCCGCTTACTGGCACGTGATGCGCAACGGCCTCTCCGACCCGTTCGGTGCGCCCACCGCGTTGATGCCATGGGACGATGGATCCGACTCGCTTGCCAATGCGCTCAAGCGGGTGCCGGTGTTTTTCGAGTTTCTTGAGAAGACCACGATCCCGTTTTACTGCTTCCACGACCGCGACGTTGCGCCCGAGGGGGCGACTTTGGCGGAGACGCACAAGAATCTCGACAGGGTGGTGGACACGCTCGAAGCCCATCAGAAGGCCACCGGGAAGAAGCTTCTTTGGGGCACGGCCTGCCTCTTCGCGCATCCTCGTTACGCGCAGGGCGCGGCGACTTCGCCATCGGCTGATGTGTTTTCCTATGCCGCCTCGCAGGTGAAGCATGCGTTGGAGGCCACGCATCGGCTTGGAGGCTCCGGCTACGTGTTCTGGGGCGGCCGCGAAGGCTACGCGACGCTGCTTAACACAAATATGAAGCGCGAACTCGACCATCTCGCGACCCTGCTGCATCTCGCGGTCGATCACGCCAAGAAGATCGGTTTCACGGGCCAGTTCCTGATCGAGCCGAAGCCGCGCGAACCCTCCACCCACCAGTACGATTCGGACGCCGCGGCGTGCCTCAACTTCCTGCGTGAGTACGGGCTGCTGGACTCCTTCAAGCTCAACCTTGAGACCAACCATGCCACACTGGCGGGGCACACGATGGAGCACGAGATGGAGGTGGCCATCGCCGCCAACGCCCTTGGTTCCATCGATGCCAACCGTGGCGACACGCTGCTGGGCTGGGATACCGATCAGTTCCCGAGCGATCTTTATCTCACCACCAACATCATGCTGCGCGTCCTCAAGTCGGGGGGCTTCACCACGGGCGGCCTCAACTTTGACGCCAAGCGTCGCCGCGAGTCCCATGAGCCGGCTGACCTTTTCCACGCGCACATCGGGGGCATGGACGCCTTTGCCTATGGCCTCAAGGCGGCTCACCGGATTGTGGAGAGCGGGAAGATCGCCAGATTCGTCAAGGATCGCTACGTCAGTTACGATAGCGGCATCGGCGCGAAGATTGAGTCCCGGGCTACCTCGCTTGAGGAATTGGACAAGCACGCTCAGGCTATCCAGCCGCCCACGCTGCAGAGCGGGCGTCAGGAGATGCTGGAGAATATCTTCAACGCTCAGATCTTCGGCTGACGGCCGCCGCGTGCGTGGGCGCGGAGTCGTCTGGCCTTCGCGTGTGCGTGCGCTTTGGGTTGCATCCGAATTTTCGTAGAGCGCATGGGGCCGCGCCGTTTGCGAGGGGAGGTGACCTCCCGGGCGGACCAATGTTTCAAGGCCTGAGAAGGCAGGTTGCCGGCGCGTTGGCCCTCCGGGGGCTTGGCTAACTCGGCATCGTGTGGCGTGTTTCTCGCGAGGCGAGATTTACGCACCGGTTGTCAGCGCCCCCTGGCGGTCTAGCCGCTTGGCTCGCAATTCCCAATGACTGAGGGGGCGCTCACGTTTCTGCCTGCTTGCCCGGGGTCCCTCCCGTGGCGTTGGTTCGCTCGGTGAATCTGACGCGCGAGGAAATGGTGCTGCTGCTTGGATTGTGCCTTGCGTTGGTTGTTGGCGCCCTCGTCCACCATTTCAGACACCTGCCTCCGATGCAGGTCGGGGCTGCGAGTTCTTCTGTAGGAGAACGCCGGGCCGTTCCGGTGACCCCGATCCCGAAGCCGCGGAGGTGACGGGGTGGCCCGTTCAACCCGGCCCATACCCGAAGGTCGGCCTGCTTTGGCAGGCCCAGCGGGCGTGGGTGATGGACCGCGCGATGGTGTGCGAAAAGCACATCGCCTTTCTGCGTCAGCGGCATGCGCGATACCTTGTGGGCACACCGAAGGCGGACCTGCGGCACTTTGAGCGTGAACTGGCTGAGAAGGAGAACTGGGCGGAGCAGTATGCGCTCTGTTGCAGTGAGGCGCATTCGGCCAAGGAGTGGGCGATGCTTGAGCGTCAGATGGCGGGGTTGAGCGAGGAGTTGGCGAAGATCGACAGCGGGTTGCGGACGCGGAGCGTTTCGGATCTCGAAAAGGTGGGGCGGCGCATCGGACCTTTGCAGGGACGGTGCCAGGAAGCGGCGCGACTTTTGAAGGTGGCGGTGATTAGCCCGCATAAATCACGGCGTGCGAGTTTGGGGTCAGTAATTTCAGATTTGGGTGGGGTAGCGGCCTTGGCGTGACGCGAACAGGCGCCGCTGCGCGGTGATGACCGGGTTTTCTCGCTCGGTTGGCAGATTTGGAAGGCGCGGAGCAGCCTTTCTTCCACCGCGAGGG
>CAMAUX010000011.1 GCA_945861435.1 Chthoniobacter flavus
TTCTCGGTATGAAGTTGAGAAGCTGCTTGAGAACGATAATGTCGGTGCGGGCTGGTTTTTGGTTCACACCCCTACTGAGTGGTAGGGATCCTTTCTCCAGCCCAACTTTTTTTACCCTGCCACGTCATTCCTATGGGACGGCTGTGAAAGCGGCCCATGCCTGACTCATCCAAAAACCGTGCCATCGTCGGCGAACTCGTCGCCAAAGCCATGCAGGAGCCTGATTTCCGTCAACGCTTCCTCTCCCAACCCGAGGCCGTCCTCACCGAGGCCGGATTCGCTACCGAACCCGGAGTCAAAATCAGCGTCGTAGAAAACACCAACGGCGCGATCTACGTCGTCCTTCCGGGCGCCGACTTCCACGAACAGGTCAAGGGCCAGCTTCAAGCCGCCATGGGGCGCCTCCAGAACCTGCCCGAAGGCAAGGAAGTCCGCATCGTTCAGAATACCCCCAACCTCCAGTACATCCCCCTGCCAGCGCTCGCAACCACCGACGCCTCGGGCCAGATGAGCGACGAGGCCTTGGAAAGAGTCGCCGGAGGCAAGGGCGGAGGCGGAGGCGAAAGCACCACCACAAGCACCAACTCAGTGCAGAGCGCGGAAGCCGTCACCACCGCCGTAGTCTATCTGGAAGTTGCGGTCGCCGGCGTCGTCGTTGTGACGTAGACCTCGAAGTTTCACACTCCGCGGGATGCAGTGCATCCCGCGGAGTTTTTCGTTCGAACCAACGGATTTGGCCCATCCACAGGGCCTGCTCCCTCCCGTACACCTCCTCCCCCGGGGCTCCCTGCAGCACACATCCAGCACTCCGCCAAGCCCAATGCCCCTCATCAATCAGTCGGCGCAGGATCACTTTTGGCAACAGCACTACGGCCCCCACTTCGCGCCACTTCTGGACTCTGACAACCCGCCCCCAGAGCAGGCAGCATCCGTGGCACAAACCAAAAGACTGCTGGAGTTCTTCATCGCGGATTCAGAATTCCGCAAAGCCCTTGTCGACTCCCCCTCCGAAGCAACACGCTCCCGGGGACTGGCCGCCGATGCACAGGAAGTCCGCCTCCTCTGGGACCTCCCATACGCCACCCTCCAGACCAGCCTCCGAATTCCCACGCCGCCCTCCGTCCAACTCTACCGCAGCTTCATTCAGGAAAAAATCGCGCACCGCGAAAGACTCCGGGCCCGGGACTGCGCACCGTCGCAGACGCCTCACCGAAAGTGGCGCGAACGGCAGATCAACCGCTGCTGGACCCAGCTTGGCGAAGGCCGCACGCGCGCCATCATCCATGCGCCCTTCGCCGTCGAACTCAGCAAGGGCTGTTCCGTGGGTTGCTGGTTTTGTGGAGTCTCCGCTGAGAAAAAGAAGGAGGACTTCCTCTACAACGAAGCCAACACGAAGCTCTGGCAGGATTCCCTCAGGGCGCTTGGCGAAATCTTCGGCCCGGCAGCCGCCCAGGGCTTCTGCTACTGGGCGACCGACCCTCTGGACAACCCGGACTACGAGCGCTTCTGCCTCGACTTCGCCCGCATCCTCGGTCGCTTCCCTCAGACCACCACCGCCCAAGCTCAGAAGCACATCCCCCGGGTTCGCGAGCTGCTCAAGGTCTCCCGTGAACATGGCTGCACGATCAACCGATTCTCCGTCCTGAGCATCGGCGCCTTCCGCAAACTGGTGGAAGCCTTCACCGCGGAGGAACTGCTCTTCACCGAGCTTGTGACGCAAAACTTCGAGGCAACCATGATGCAGAGCAACTCCGGCCGCGCCCGTGGCTCCGAGAAACTCGCAAAGAAAGCCGAGGCGCTCCAACTCCAGCACAGCGACGAGGAACCGGGCACCATCGCCTGTGTCTCCGGCTTCCTCCTCAACATGGTCGACCGCAAGGTCAAACTCGTCGCGCCCTGCCCCTCCTCAGATGAATGGCCCGAAGGCTTCTGGGTTTTTGAGGAGGCCACCTTCTCCAGTGGCGCGGAACTCGGCGCCGTCTGCCAGGCGATGATCAACCGCCACATGCCCACCTCCCTCCGCCACAACGATCCCGTGGCATTCCGGCCGGACTTCAAGTTCTCCGCAACGGAGGAAGGCTTCACCCTCACCTCCTACTACGCCAAGTCCACCCTCGGAAAGATGGAAGCCGGGCAGGAACTCGGTCTCCTCATCGCCGCCAACCAATACGGGGCTGGAGAAATCGCTCTAAGCCTCGAGCGCAGCCATGGCATCGCTCCGGAACAAACCTACCTCGAACTCAACAGCCTCTTCCAACAGGGCTATCTTCACGAGGAGCCCCGCTTCTTCGCACAAAAAAGGGAAATACGCGAACAAGCCGTTTAAGCGCGCACCCGGGCTTCCTGCGTCATGAACAAGCCGAGAGGCCAGAACAGGACAACCCTCCCTCTGGCCTTCTCCGCTCACGCCCCGCACGCCACAAGCAAAGCGGAGATCTCCTGATCCAATCCACACCCGGCTGTGACTCCACGCGCTCCTCACCTGCTGCTCCTCGTCCTCTGCTGCTGCATAGGCGCGGTTTCCCGCTCCATGGCTGAGCCGCCCAGCCGCATCACCTTGGACGAGGCACTGGCCTCCACCCTCAGCCACAACCCAAGCATCAAACTGCAGAAAGGCAGCGTCCGCGCAAGCGAAGGCGTCTACAGGCGGGGCGTCGGCCAGTTCGATTTCTCCATCCAGTCCAGCCTGTCCCGGGGCTTCGTGCGAACCCCCTACCTCAACACCCCACCCACCGAACCGGGCGCACCGAACCCCACCCTCAGCCCGGCTGCAGCTGCGATCCTCGCCGAACTCTACCGCCTTCAATTCGAGGAATATCGGGCGTCCCAGCTCGCCTACGCGCGGACACCCGTCCTCATGAGCTACAGCGACTCCGTGGGATACAGCCTCGGCGCCACACAGCAGTCCCGCTTCGGCCCCACCTTCAACCCCGTCCTCTCCGCACAGCACAGCGACCTCCACTCCAACCCCGACGGCGGTGCCACAGGCTCCATCCAGTTCAACATCAACATCCCCCTCCTGCGCGGCGCCGGCTATCAGGCCGTCACCGCAAACGAACGCGCCGCCAAGGCCCAGATGCAGGCAGCCCGCGAGACGCTTACCCACACCACTTCCCAGCAACTCTACGCCACCACAGCAGCCTACTGGACCGCCCTCGGCGCCGAAAAATCCCTCAACCTCGCCCGCGAAAGCGAACAGCGCGCCGCCAAACTCGTGGAAGTCACCCAAGCCCTCATCGCAGGGGGCGCCCAGCCGTCCGCACAGCTCCAAAACGTCCAAGCCAACTACGAATCGGCAGGCGCCATCCGCATCGTCGCCGAACAGGCACTCTCCCAAGCCGTCCAGAACCTCGCCACCGCAATGGGGCTCGACCCGGTCAACCTCGTCGACCCTCCCTTCCCAACCACGGAATTTCCCCGGACCCAAAAGCCCCCCACCTATTCCAAAGCGCAACTCAGCGATCTGATCGCAGTGGCACTCAACGCACGCGCGGACGTCCGCGCCGCCCAGCGCTCCATGGAATCCTCCGAAATCCTTGTGGTCGGCGCCAAGAACGGCCTCCTCCCCCAGCTCGACCTTCACCTCAGCATGGGGTTCAACGGAGTCTCCCCCGGCTCGCGGTTCCGCCACCACTACGCCTCCGCCACCGACAACCTCGCGGGCCTCAACGTGCTTGGCGTCGTGAGCCTCGAACTCCCCGTCACCAACAACGCCGCACGCGGCACCTACGAGCAGGCCCTCGGTTCAAGGGACCAGTTCGACGCCTCCCTCACCCAGATCAAAATGCGCATCGGCTCGGACACCGTCACCAACGCCCTCGGCGTCGGACGCGCATGGAACGAGCTCTCCAAACGCATCGAGGCCACCGCCAATTACGCCACCGCCGTCGGCAACCAACTCAAGCTCTTCAAACTGGGAAGCGCCACCCTCGTGGACGTCGTCACCACCCAACAAAATCTCAGCGAAGCCGAACAGAACGAGATCCAAGCCCGCGTGAACCTCTTCGTCTCCCTCGCCTCCCTGCGCTTTTCCATCGGCGCACTCAGCGCGGCCACGGACGGCACATTCACCCTCAGCCCGGCGGAGATCTCCAGCGCCCCACTGCCGTCCACCGCAGCCCAACCAAAGGCGCCCATCCTCAAAACCAAAAGGTAAAGGACCCCAATGAGTCCCGATCAATCTACGCTGTTCAGAAAAAAAACCCTCGAGCGCCTCTCCTCCCCGGAGCAGCTCAACGAGCTCATCCGCATCACGACCCCCATGGGCTGGTTTGCGCTGGGCACCATCGCCGTCGCCCTCCTCTGCGGCCTCCTCTGGAGCTTTGTCGGCAGCGTGCCCACCACCGTCAACGGCTCCGGCATCCTCCTGCGCGGAGGCAGGACAACCACCGTCGTCGCCCTCGGCGATGGCCAGATCCAAAAGCTCACCGTGCGCTTCAACGACGAGGTGAAACCCGGCCAGATCCTCGGAACCATCAGCCAGCCCGTGCTTCAGGCCCAGATCAACGCCCAAAAGGTCATCGTCGAAAACCACCGGCGCAACGCCGCCCTCGTCAAGGAGGACCAGGCCCGCATCCTCACCGAAACACTCCGCCTCCTCTCCGAGCAGCGCTCCACCGCGGATACGTCGATCAAGGACTACAAGTCCCAGTTCGAAGGCCTCCAAGAAATCGTCCGGGAACAGGAGAAACTCGTGAAGGATGGCCTCATCACTCAGGCCACCTACCTCCAGACAAGGTCCCAGCTCAATGCCGCACAACTCGGCTTCCTCAACTCCCAAAACCAACTCGCCCAGCTCACCGCCAGCGAGGCGAGAGCCCGGGACGCCGCAGCCCAGGCCCAGTTCATTGCCGACAACGCACTGGCCCAAAGCAGCGAAGTCCTCGCACAGTTCGAAGCTCAGTTCGATCAAACCTCCCGGATCATCAGCAACTACGAGGGCCGCATCGTCAGCATCGCCGCCTTCGAAGGAATGACCGTCACCGCCGGCTCCACCATCGCCTCCCTCGAGGCCACAGCCGATAGGATTCAGGCCGTCCTCTATTTCCCACAAGGTCAGGGCAAGTTCGTCACCCAGAACATGGCGGCCCAGATTTCGCCAAGCACCGCACCCGTGTCTGAATACGGCTTCATCAGAAGCAAGGTCACCTACGTCGGCGAGGTACCCGCCTCCCAGGCCTCCATGCTCGCCCTTCTCCAAAACCCCACTCTGGTCAGCGCCCTCCTCGCTTCCGGCCCAGTCCTCCACGTGTCCGCAGAACTCGAGCTCGATGAACACACCTTCAGCGGATTCCGATGGTCCTCCTCCAAGGGGCCCAAACTCAAGATCACCTCCGGCACCCTCGCATCCGCAGAAGTCATCGTGCTCGAACAGCGCCCCATCACCCTCGTGATCCCCCTGCTCAAGAATCTCTTCGGAGCCACCGACTGATCATGGCCACCTCCGGCCCACTCATCGCAGCCCCCCCACCCCAGCCCGCCTCCACCGCGGGCACCCCGGGGGCAAGCCAGCCACGGCCCCAGCAGCCCCAGCCGCAGCCAGCGCCCGACCCCCAAAAAAAGAAAAACCACCCACGGGTCCACACCCCCACCGTCCTCCAGATGGAGGCCGTCGAATGCGGCGCCGCAGCCCTCGGCATCATCCTCGCCTACCACCGCAAATGGGTCCCCCTCGAGGAACTGCGCACCCAGTGCGACGTGTCCCGGGATGGCAGCAAGGCCGTCAACATCGTCAAGGCCGCCCGCCGCTACGGACTCGAAGCCGCCGGCTGGAAAAAGGAGATCCACGAGGTCTTCGACTTCGCACCGCCCTTCATCGTCTTCTGGGAGTTGAACCACTTCCTCGTCGTCGAAGGCTGGAACAAGGAGCGCGTCTTCCTCAACAACCCCACCCGCGGCCCCATGTCGGTTCCCATGGAGACCTTCGACAACGGCTTCACCGGCGTCGTCCTCACCTTCAAACCCACGCCGGAATTCACTCCAGGCGGCCATCCCCCGGACCTCTACACCAGCCTGCACAGCCGCCTGTCCGGCTCCGAATACGGCCTCCTCTACGTCATCTGCACCGGCCTCGCCCTCCTCGTCCCCGGAATCCTCGCCCCCACCTACAGCAAGGTCTTCATCGACGACTACCTCGTCCAAGGACTCCGCAGCTGGGTGATTCCCCTGCTCTGGATGATGGGCGCCACCGCCCTCATCCAAGGCGGCCTCACATGGCTCCAGCGCGCCTACCTCCTCCGCATCCAGACCAAGCTCTCCCTCACCACCTCCGCCCAGTTCTTCTGGCATATCGTCCGCCTCCCCATGGAGTTCTTCTCCCAGCGCTTCGCGGGCGAGATCGGCAGCCGCGTCGCACTCAACGACCAGGTCGCTGCCCTGCTCTCAGGCCAGCTCGCCACCACCATCGTCAACCTCGTCACCATCCTCTTCTACGCCGTCCTCCTCTTCTCCTACGACTGGGTGCTCACCACCCTCGGCGTCACCGTAGCGGTCCTCAACCTCGTCGCACTCCGCCTCTCCCACCGCGCCACCGTCGACGGCAACCGCAGCCTCCTCCAGGACCAAGGCAAACTCATGGGCACCGCGATGGCCTGCCTCCAAAGCATCGAGACCATCAAGGCCAGCGGCGGCGAAAACGACGTCTTCGCCCGCTACGCCGGCTACCAGGCCAAGGTCGTCAACACCTCCCAGCCCCTCGGCAGACTCACCCAGATCGTCGGCAACGTCCCCGGCCTCCTCTCCTCCCTCAACTCCGCCCTCATCCTCACCATCGGCGCCTACCGCGTCATGCAGGGCGATCTCTCCGTCGGCATGTTCATCGCCTTCCAAGGCCTCATGAACCAGTTCACCAGCCCCTTCTCAGACCTCGTCAACATGGGCGGCACCATCCAGCAACTCCAAGGCACCGTGAACAGGCTCGACGATGTCCTGCGCGCCAAACTCGACCCCGCCATGACCGACGAGGCCCTCCTGCCCGCACAGGATGACGCCCACTCCGCACCCCACGCCAAACTCAGCGGACACCTCGAACTGCGCGGAGTCACCTTCGGCTACAGCCGCCTCAGCCCCCCCCTCCTGCGCGAATTCCACCTCCGCCTCTCACCCGGCCAGCGCATCGCCCTCATCGGCTCCAGCGGCTGCGGCAAATCCACCATCACCAACCTCGTGATGAACCTCTACCAACCACTCTCCGGAGAGATCCTCTTCGATGGCAAACCCCGCAGCGCCATCCCACGCCGAGTCCTCCTGAACTCCCTCGCCTACGTCAGCCAGGACATCACCCTCTTCGACGGCTCCATCATGGACAACCTCCGCATGTGGGATGAATCCATCCCCACCGAACAGGTCATCGCCGCCGCCAAGGACGCCTGCATCCACGACGACATCATGGAACGCCAGGGCGGCTACGACAGCACCGTCGCCGAAGCCGGCGCCAACTTCAGCGGCGGCCAGCGCCAGCGCCTCGAAATCGCACGCGCCCTCGCCATCAACCCCTCCATCCTCGTCCTCGATGAAGCCACCAGCGCCCTCGATCCTCTCACCGAATTCCAGATCGACTCCAACCTGCGCCGCCGCGGCTGCAGCTGCCTCATCGTCGCCCACCGCCTCAGCACCATCCGCGACGCCGACGAGATCATCGTCATGAGCCGGGGCCGCGTCCTGGAACGCGGCACCCACGAGGAAATGAAGAAAGCCATGGGCCCCTACGCCAGCCTCATTCATGCCTGAACAAGCCCACACCTCTCCCGACTCCGCCCTGCACCTGAGCGGAAACCACCTCCTCAACCTCCAGGAGCAACCGGGCGCATGGAAAGTCCTCTCCGGCAGCCTCGACCTGTTCGCCGCCCCCATCCAGAACGGCAAACCCGCCGGCATCCGCAAACATATCGCCCGCCTCCAGCAGGGGGCCTGGCTCTTTGACGCACACGCACCACACCCCACGGATCCCTCCATGGGCCTCCTCGCCGTCACCCTCGGCGATGTGCAGTTGATCCACCTCGACCCCGAGCAACTCGAGGCGCTCTGGTCGGAGACCGCCCCCAATCCCATCACCCACGCAGACCCAAGGGCCGAGCTCGCAGCCGCACTCCATGCATGGACCGGCACGCTCCTGCGCCTGCTGCCACAGAGCACACCGCCCGCCACGGCCCCGCTCCCCCAGTCCTCCGACACCTTCGCCCTCGCCGATGGTCAGCCCCTGGTTCCAGACGCCTGCCCGCCTGCAGCACGCGTCATGGAAGGCGCGCTCGCGTCCCCGGATCCAGCCCGCCCCTCTCTGGACTCCCAAAGCGGCTGGTTCGCCCCAGCCTCCCTCGCCCATTTCACCGCCTCGGGTCCCAGCGTCCTGCAGACATCCACCCTGGAAGCGCTCCCCCACTTCAACGCTGCACTTCAACTCCTCTCCCACCTCCATGAAACCGTGGCCGCCAGCCTCAGCAGTCAGGCCGCACTGGAGGACTCACGCGAAGGCGCACGCATCACACAACGCACCATCAACCAAGCGCAGGCCTTCAGCTCCGCCATCGGATCGCTGGCCGGACTCGTCGACCGTTCCGAAAGTCCCATTCTCGCCACCGGCACCTCCCTCCAAGACCTGCTCCACGCAGCCTGCCAGGCCATCGGCCGCGAAATCGACGTCACTTTCCCTCCCCTCGACATGCAGGACCCCGCCGCCCGCAGGGATCCCGTCTCCACCCTCGCCCGCAATGCAAGGGTGCGCGCGCGCAGCGTCCTGCTCAGCGACCGCTGGTGGGAATCCCCCGCCAGCCCCCTCCTCGCCTACCTCGGGAAGGAAAAACGCCCCGTAGCCCTCCTCCCCTCGGGCGCCCGCAAATTCAAAATCGTGGACCCCGGCGCCGCCACCACCGGCATCCTCACCCCGGAAATCGCCGCCGAAATCGCTCCCTCCGCGACCATGTTCTACATGCCACTCCCCGAAAGGGAGGTGACCCTCCGCGACATCTTCGCGCGCGCACTGCGTGGGAACTGGGCGGACTTCTCCATGGTCATCGGCCTCGGCCTTCTGGTGGGCATCATTGCAATGCTCCTGCCCATCATGACCGGCGTCGTCTTCAACACCATCCTGCCCGCCGGCGAAGTCAGCCAGCTCTTCCAAGTCGGCGCAGCCCTCGCCCTCGCCGCACTCGTAAGCACCGGCCTCACCCTCGCCAGCAACATCGCCATGCTCCGCATCGAGGGCAAAAGCGACAACGCCCTCCAAGCCGCCATCTGGGACCGCCTCCTCTCCCTGCCCCCCACCTTCTTCCGCAGCTACAGCGCCGGCGACCTCGCCATGCGCGCCAACGGAATCAACGCCATCCGCCAGATCCTCTCCGGCACCGCTCTCTCCAGCCTCCTGCAGTCCATTTTCTCCGTCTTCAGCCTCGGACTCCTGTTCTACTACAGCACGCAGATGGCCCTCCTCGCCCTGGGCCTCGTCTCCATCGCCATCGTCGCCTCCGCCTCCATCGCCTCCCTGCAGCTCAAGTACCAGAGGAAAAGCCTCGCCGCCCAGGGCCGCCTCGCAGGCACCGTCCTCCAGTTCCTCTCCGGCCTCGCCAAACTGCGCGCCAGCGGCTGCGAAACCCGCGCCTTCGCCCGCTGGACCCAGCGCTTCGTGGAGATGAAGTCCCACGACATCGCCGCCACCCGCATCAGCAACGCCGGCGCCACCTTCAACAGCGTCTTCTCCATCCTCTGCACCATCTCCATTTTCTGCGTCTATTTCCTCTTCATGAAAGGCTCCCTGCCAACCGGGGACTTCCTCTCCTACAACGCCGCGTTCACCCAGTTCATGGGCTCCCTCATCGCCACCAGCTCCGCCCTCATCACCCTCCTCAACGCCGCCCCCATCTACGAACGCGCCAAACCCATCCTCACCACCCTCCCCGAAGTCGACCCCTCCAAAACCGACCCGGGCAGGATCAAGGGCGCCATCGATGTCTCAAATCTCAACTTCAGCTACATTCCCGGCGGAAAACAGATCCTCAAGGACGTCAGCATCACCATCCAACCCGGCGAGTTCGTCGCAATCGTCGGATCCTCCGGCTCCGGCAAGTCCACCCTCCTCAGGCTCCTCCTCGGCTTCGAACAGGCCCCCGCCTGCAGCATCTTCTACGACGGAAAGGACCTCTGCGAACTCGACATCCTCTGCCTCCGCCGCCAGTTCGGCGTCGTCCTCCAAAACGGCCGGGTCCTTTCCGGCGACATCTTCCACAACATCATCGGCGCCTCCCTCCTCACCCTCGATGACGCATGGGCCGCCGCTGAAGCCGTCGGCTTCGCAGACGACATCCGCTCCATGCCCATGGGCATGCACACCTATGTCTCCGAGGGCGGCTCCACCCTCTCCGGCGGCCAGCGCCAGCGCCTCCTCCTCGCACGCGCCATCGTCCACCGCCCCCCCCTCCTCATGCTCGACGAGGCCACCAGCGCCCTCGACAACCGCACCCAGGAGATGGTCTCCCAAAGCATGCGCACCCTCCGCGTCTCGCGCCTCGTCATCGCCCACCGCCTCAGCACCATCGTCGGCGCCGACCGCATCTACGTCCTCGAACACGGCCGCGTCATCCAGCACGGCTCCTACGACGAACTCATCAGCGTCGAAGGCCCCTTCCGCGAACTCTCCAAGCGCCAGACCGACTAGGACTCCGCACCCACGCTCCGCTCACACGTACCCCAGCACCTCCGCCACCGCCCGCGCAGCCTCCGGCACCTCCTCGATCCCCAGCACCGCAAGCCCCTCATCCACAGAATCGGGAACCCGGGGCCGCCCCACCCGCAGAGTCGGTTCCTTCAGAAAGTGGTCGTCGTTGTCATACGGCGCCTCGGCAGGCCCCACCCCCGCAAACACCCAGCGCTCCGGGTGCATCATCGCCTCCATGGCCTCACCGGACAGCTCCATGCCGAGAAGCCTGAAAAACCCAGGCCACACCGCCCGCGGATCCTCAAGAAGATCCTCCCCCCGCACCCGCCACACCACCTCCGCCCCGCGCGTCTCCTCAAAAATGTTCCGGTGCGCCATCGCCCATGCCTCAAGGCACTCCCTCGCTCCAACCGCCCCACCCTTCCGATAAGTGCGCTGCATCGAACGCACCGCCGTCGCCGGATGGCGCGCAAGATGGATCACCGCCGCCCCCCGCCCATGCCGGATCGCACGCGCAATCCGCTCCCTCTGAAAAACCACCAGCGGACTCTTCTCCACCACACCCCGCGGATGCACCGCTGCAGCGAGAAAGTCCCAGACATCCGCTGTGGCCCAATCCTTCCGCGACCCCATCCACTCCCGCGCCCAAAGCAGCCCGGCGCTCGATTGCTCACCAAACTCCAACTGCGCCAGCGCACGCCCGAGACCCGAAGGGAACTCCGTGCGAAACAAACTCCGCAGCCGTGTCCAGAGCACGAGCAGTTCACCAACGGTTTCCGCCGCCGCAAGGTTGAGCTCGGGAAACCCAAAGAAAGCCGGATGCTGGCTCAGCATGGCCGCCACCACGGTGGAGAACGAACGCGGCGGACTCAGCAAAATCACGTGAGGACTCTTCACTGCGCGAGAAGCTTTGTCTGCGAGAACGACTCTCCAACGTAACTGCAGTACCGAGCAAAATGGCGCATCGTAAACTGCACCATCCGCGGGTGGCTCAGCGGCACCGCCCACGTCCCCTCCTTCACACCCGCCGCAGGAAGCGCACGCACCACAGCAGCGTAGACCGCCACAAGACGGCCCGCCCGCTGCAGCCCGGGATCCATGTAGCTGCATGTCATACGCAGGGTGTCCTTATTCATCCGGTGGTTCAGCATCCAGCCCACCACCCGCCCACCAGTCAGCAGCGCAAAGCTCAGCGAGGGATCGCACCCCTTCTCATGCACAAACGGCAGCACATCAGCCGGAATCCACGGCGTCCTCTCCTGCCACAGCCGCAACTCCTCCCGCTCCTGCTCCGTCACCGCCGCCCACGCTTTCATGCAATACCCGTCGCAAAGCGCGGACCTCGTCCAACGCGCCTCCAGCATCCTCTGCGTCTGCGAACGCAACACCAGCATCCGGGGCACTGCCGCCTTGAAACCCACCCCTTCCAAAAACCGCCGGATCGGCGGCACCGGCGTCCCCTCCTCCACCATGTACACCGCGCGCATCCGGCCGGCCCCCCTCTCCAGCGCGCACGCCTCCAGTCGCTGGATCAGCAGCTTCCCAAGTCCGCGCCGCCTCTCACCCTCCACCACAAACAGGGACAACACATGCCCCGTGTCCCCCACCATCTCCCCAACGATCAACCCCACCGGCACACCCCCGGCACGCGCCACCACCCCGATGCCCCGTTCCATGCGAAGAACGTGCCGGTAGGCGGGATAAGTCAACCACGCGACCTCCCCCGCAAACCACGGATGCACCAACTCCAACTGCCAGGGCGATGCGGACACAGGCGTCATCCTCCCATCCGGGCAGCCGCCCCCGCAGCCTCCGCAGTCACACCGGCCGCATAACGGTGCCCCGGCTTCACAAAATCCAGCAGTAGGATCACCCGCGGAGAATCCCCACGGTTCCATGCCTCATGCTCCACCGTGTCGTCGAAGATCATGCAGCGCCCTTCCTCCCACCCCCTCGTCTCCCCGCCCACACGCAACGCGCACCCGTCGGGAACAATCAGCGGCAGATGACACCGCAACACGCTGTCCGTGTAACCCCGGTGCGGCTTGATGTGCGTCCCCGCCGCAAGCCACGAAAAACCCGCCGTCACCATCCCGGGAACCCGCTCCACCGCAGCCGTCGTCCCCGCACAGAGCCCGCAGTTGCCACTCAGCCTCCGCCCAAACGCGTAAAGACCGAAAACGTCCCAGCGATTCTCATACAAAAACTTCTCCGGCCATGCGGTGAACTTCGCCGGATCAAGCCGCTCAAACTCCGCCCGAATCTCCGCCGTCGACGCCTCAAGTTCCTCCACAAAGGGAAAGCCGGATGTCTCGAAAAACATGAACCCCTTCATGCCCCCTGCGTCAGACGAGCAAAAGACATATAATCGTGCCCGAAATGCCGAGCCCCAGTCAGCAACACCGGCTCCGCATTCCAACCCGCAGCAGCAATGGCGGCCAGATGCATTCCCGGCTCCGCCAGAAGCTGCTGGGAATACCCGTGTGTGATCTCCAAAGCAGTCGCGATACTCCGCCCCACATTACGCACCGCCTCCCCGATCGACGTCGCATGCGGCTCAATCACGATCATCCCATGGCGCCCCAACACCCGGCGCCAGCAGGCAAAATGCCCGCACAAATCGGAAAAAAGCTCCGCGCCGGAAACCGGACGCCCGTCGCTGTCCACGATAGCCGACTCGCTGCGCACATCCCACGACCGCGCGCTCGCACCCAGAAACCTCCGGTTGTGGACGGTCGACTTGCACACCACCAGCGCCTCCGCAAAATCCACCACGCTCCCGATGTGCTCAGGGTGGGAGATGTCCCCCCACACGATCCTTCCAGGCACCTGCAGCTGCTTGAGCGTCTCCGCCGCCCCCTCCATCGACACCTCCTGATACTCCACCCCAACCACATCCAACGGAAACTCCCCCAGATGCCGGCCACGTCGCGTTTGATGACAAATCGCCCAGTACGACTGCGCAAGCATCAGACCGTTGCCACACCCCACATCCACCAGCACCCGCGGCTGCCGACTCAAATCCTCCGTGTCGAACACCGGCAGCAGCATGTCAAAAAACGGCCCGCGACAACTCTGCGCAAAAACCTTCCCGCTGAATTCAATGTCGAGACGCCGGATCACATGACGCTCCTGCCCACCAACACTCTGGCGCGGAAACGATTTCGCATCCCCAAAAAGCAGCGTCTCCGTCCCGGCCAGCAGCGGCGCATACCCAAGCACGTAATCAAACAGATCCGCACGCAGCGCGATCTCCCGCCCGACCATGGTGGCTTCCACGCCGTTGAACCATCCCAACTCCTCTGCGAAACACTCCCACTCACCGAGCTCAGATTCCATCCCGCCCCGCCACCATCCGAGCAGGCCAAACCCAATCGCCGCAGGAATTCCCACCGCATACTCGGCCAGATCCTCCAGCCCGGCACTGAGCATCTGCCGGTGCCAGCGGAGCGACTCCCGACGCAGCTCCCCGAGTTCCTCCCGGTGATCGCGTTCAGCCCCCGCATCCGCCGCAAGCTGGGCGAGCAGAGGAACCCATGCCGCCATGGCTCCATACATCGCCGCCTCCTCGGCACAACGCCTTCCCCTTTGCGTCATGCTCCAAGCCGCCAGCGGATCGCTCTCAGGACCGCATGCGGTGATCCAGCCCTGATTGGCCAGAGCCTTCAGCACGATGCGCAGGTATCCAAGATTCGCCCCGGTCTCCGCCGCAAACTCCCCGGTATCATAAGGCCCATCCGCATCCCTGCCCTCCAACCACCCGTGCCGTGAAAGGCTCGACAGCGCGGGCGCAAGAACGATTCCATCAAGGAACCGCAGGAGCTTCTGACAGGCGATGGATTCGATGCTGATCGCAGGGGTCTGTTTGTTCACTCCACTCCTCTCTCGCAAACCATGATCGTTCACGCACTCAAGGCAAGGTTTAGCACGCCGCTCCCCTTGGATCTGGGCGGCTCCCTGCCCGAATTCAACCTCGCTTACGAAGCCTACGGCCGTCTCAACGCCGACGCCTCCAACGCCATCCTCATCCTCCATGCCCTGAGCTCCACCAGCCATGCCGCGGGCATCCATCATCCCAGCGACACCAAACCCGGCTGGTGGGACTCCGTCATCGGCCCCGGAAAACTCTTCGACACCGACAGGTTCTTCGTCGTGTGTTCCAACGTCCTCGGTGGCTGGGCCGGCAGCACCTCCCCGGCCGATCCAAACCCCCTCACAGGCACGCCCTACGGCCTCCACTTCCCCACCCTCACCATCGCCGACATGGTCCGGGCCCAGCACCAGCTCATGCACCTGCTCGGCATCCAGCGCTGGCACGCCCTCGCAGGAGGCTGCATGGGCGGATTCCAAGCGCTCGAATGGCTGCGCCTCTTCCCCCAACACGTCGGCCGCGCCCTCCTCGTGGGCACCAGCTGGAAAACCTCCGCGCACACCATCGCCCGCAACGCCGTCCTCCGACAGGCCTTGATGAGCGATCCCCTCTGGAACCACGGCGACTACTACCACGGTCCCCAACCCCAATCCGGCCCCGCACTGGCAGCCACCATCGGCACCCTCATCTGGTTCGATCCCTCCCACCTCGAAACCAAACACGGCCGCAAACGCCTCCCCACGCCACCCTCCCCGCAAGCCTCAGAACGCTTCGCCCCGCAGTTCCAGATCGAAGCCTTGATCGCACGGATCGCCGCCGCTGCACCCGGCGCCTTCGATTCCAACAGCATGCTTTACCTCACCAAGGCCATGGACCTGTTCGACCTCACCGCGCACGGACCCATGGAAACAGTCTTCGCCCACTGCCGCACACCCACACTCCTCGTCAGCATCGATTCCGACTGGCGCTACCCAGCCGCAGAAGGCGGACATCTCGTCAACCACCTCCTGCGCGCAGGCTGCCCCGCAGAACACCGCCTCCTCCAAAGCCCCCTCGGACACGGCGCCTTCTTCCTCGATCCCGCAGCATTCACCGCCGTGGTCGGAGATTACCTCGAACCCATCAAAGGATAACTCCCCCGCGCCCCCCAGCTCAGCACGGAAGGGACCAACTCGGGCGCCGCCACGCGCACCAGCGCAAACCCCACACCAGCCACCCCGTGCCCAAGCCCCTCGAAAAACTCACTCCCATCCACTGCCGGATGAAACACCAGCGCGCCCTCCGCCGCACGCAACGCCAACGCCCCAGCCTGCTCCTGCGCAAAACCGTTCGCCCCTGAAGAGAGGGCCAGCTCAAGGACTCCGGCCCTTCCGGAAAAATAGCTGTCCGTGGGCAACTGCGCCGACAACGCGCGAAGGCCCGCCTCACAGGGCGACGCTCCGCTGCCAAGCCGCGACAGCAAGGCCTCTTCCCAAGAACATTCCACCACACTCCGGGCGAGGGGAATGGTCGGACCGCCGGCCCCGGCTACCAACTCCAGCACCTCCGCGTCCGCCCACTCCCGCGCCATCCACTCCAACGCACCGCAAATCAGGGGATCCTCCCAAACCCTGCCGTCGCCGCGACCGCCTAGAATCCACTCGCGCACCGTCCCCCACAGAGCGCCCCCCTGCACACGCCACCCCTCCGCTGGCCGCACCCGGTAGAGCGCCTGAAAGAAAACCGCCATGCCAAGGCGCCCGTTGCGCACACACATCGGCATGCCCTCAAGCCGGAACCTGCCCCCGTGCCCAAGGTAACACTGCGTCAAATGGGGGCCGGCCCTCCGACTCCGTTCGGCGAGCCCCAGCGCGATCCTCTCCGCAGCAGCGAGCAAATCCGCGCCGCCCCCATTCCCCGCCGGAGCATCCGCCTTCCTCCCACCTCCCATGGTGGAAATGGGAACCGCGGCTCCCGCGGACCGAATGTAGAGCGCCTGCCGCTCCAAATCCCCCCATGAAAGCTGCGCAAGGCGCGCCTCCAAAACCTCGCAGGGAGTCTGTTCGAAAACTCCATCCACCCTTCCACCGGGGAAGCACACATCACGCGTGTCGCTGAACGTCCACAGCCATGGAAAATCATGCCGTTCCAACGCCGCGTGCTCCTCCCCCAGAAATGCCCACAACGGCATCAGCTTCCCCGTCGTCTGATGGAGACGCGCAAGGACATCCCACTCCACAAACCGCTCCGCGCCGTTGCGCAACATTTCCAACCGGCCCCCGTGAGCCGCCAGCAGCCTGTAATCCTCGTCCCCGCGCACACTCACCCGCACGCGAACAGGCTCGGAAAAAGCCTCCCTGAGCGCACACGCAACCCGCGCGGGATCCGCAAGCATGCGCCGATACCTCCGCGTGAACCCATCCAGCAAAGCCCCTCCGAAGGACGCCGGATCCACGGCGCGCCCACCCACATGCGGCCGACTCGAGCCGGGGACACACCGCCACTCTCCACCCCCGCCGGAGATCCCCACCGCACTGTGGTCACACCACCCCCCCTCCAGCGCCTCCCTCCATCGCGGCAACACTTTGGTGAAAAACACCGACCTGCACAGCTCCGCGCTCGCCTCATCCCCCGCGCCACCGGCCCCCCGCCCGGAGTGCTCCGCCTGCCCCACCAGAAACTCCCCATCCACAAGGACCGGCTCCGGACCGCGCGCAAAGAAGTTGTGCGAATGCAGATCGGTGCTCCCCAGCAGATGAAATACCGCCAACGCCTCACCCATCCGCAGGTAATACCCATGCACCTCCCCAAAATCCGCACAGTCCCGCACCCCCACATGCTCCACCCACCCATAACCAGAGCGTCGCACCATAGAGGGCTGAACAACCCCCGGCTCCCGTTGCGAGAACCGCCCCACCGCCCATTCCAGGTCCACGGGACGCGGCTTGTAAACACACTGGAACCCCTCTTCAAGCGAGAGCACAAGCACCCGACGCCCGCCACTGTGCGCATCGGATACCGGAGCGCAAACCCCTCCCACCACGCCGCACGCCCGCCCCGCCCACTGCGCAAGGGCGTCCCTGTCCGCCGCAAACCGCCCGATCCATTCCGCATTCGACTCAATCCAAAAACCCACCGTCGTCGAAAGACCGCGCGCAAGGACCGGCGCATCCTCGAAAATACGCAACACCCCTCCAGCCCGCATCCAATCAAGGAAACCACCGCCCTCACCCATCGGATCACAAGCCACCGCGGCACGATGCGCCTCAAGGCGGAGCGAAAGGGACGCCGCTGCACGACGCGACAAGTCCTCGAGCAGCATCCGCTCCAAGTCCCGGAATGCCCCGGGCGCAAGCAGCGTCACCAATCCACCCAACCTCTGCCTCAATCTCGCACTCGCGCGCAAGACCACCGGCGCCAGCACCGCCTCGAACGCCACGGGCCGGCGATCATCCACAAAACCAGCCTTCTCACGCGCAGGTGCCGCAATCGACTCCACGAGATCCTCCAAATGAACCATCCAGTGCGGCAGCGCCGAGTCCGGCGAAAACTCCACGCGATCCAGCAGGGCGCACACCTCCTCCGACCAACCGGACCGCTCCAGACGCAGCAACCACGCCGCCTCATCGCCATCGCCCGCAGTCTGAATCCAGCGGGCGCGCAGCCGCCCCACCACCTCTGAGCGCGTATCCACCGAGGGCCGGCACCCGGCCTCGATGCGCTGGGGCAGCGACAGGGAGTTGGCGGCAATCGAGTGCAACCATGCCTTGGAAACGTTCACGCCATGAATCCTACACGGCGCACCGCATCCCACCAGCAAAGGGCTCCCGGCCGTCCATCGCGCATGCAGCCAGCGTCAGTTCAGCTCCCATCGGCCCGCACAGCGCGACTGCACATCGGCTCCTCCACCAATCCCCTCCTCGGCCCGACCGCCGCAGCCGTCCTCCCCACGATCGCGACAGCGGTGAAACACCGCCAGCCGCAGAGACCAAAAAACCAGGTTCATGTCCAACCCCGGATCATCCGCCCATGGGCCGCTGCGCAAACCCGCGCACGCACCGCCCAAGCTCCTTCGCATCCGATGCGTGGTGTACCGAGGAGAGGGTCATCCGCAGACGCGCAGTCCCATGCGGCACCGTGGGGAAACGGATCGCCGGCACAAGGAAACCGCGCTCTTGAAGATTCGCAGAAGCTTCCAAAGCGCGTTCAGCCCCGCCGAGGATCCATGGAATGATGGCGCTGCGCATCACAGCAGACGCCACACCGGACGCTTCCCCTTCCACGCCCCCGTGCAGCGCATTCCCAAGGCAAGCCACGTTCGCGGCGAGCCTCGCACGCAGCGCATCGCCCTCCGGTGACTCCACCACCGCCAGTGCCGCCAACGCCACCGCCGCTGCAGCGGGCGCAGGCGCCGTGGAATAAATGAAACTCCGGGCCCGGTTCACGAGGAGATCCACTGCAGCGCGACTCGCGCAGACATACCCCCCGGTGCCTCCCAGCGCCTTGCTCAGTGTGCCCATCTGCAGATCGACCTCCGCAGCCACCCCCAGCGCATCCGCAAGACCGCGCCCCCCCGTTCCCAGAAGCCCCACCGCATGCGCTTCGTCGAGCAAGAGCAGCGCTCCGTGACGTTGCTTCAATGCCACAATCTCACGCAGCGGCGCCTGATCTCCGTCCATGCTGAATACCGACTCCGTGACCACCAGCACCCGCCCGGATGCCGACCGCTCCCGAGCCCACCTCAAGCGCTCCTCGAGCTGACCAAGGTCGTTGTGCCGGAACACGCGCAGCGTAGCGCCGCTCAAACGCGCCCCATCAACCAACGACGCGTGGCAGAGCTTGTCGAGAATCACCACGTCCTCGGCTCCACGCAGCATCGCCCCCAGCACGCCGATGGCAGCCGCGTAACCGCTGGAAAACACAAGCGCGGCCTCGGTCCGCTTGAACTGCGCAAGACGCTCCTCCAAATCCGCATGCACACGCAACGTGCCGCACACCAGACGCGATGCTCCGGCACCCACCCCGTACTCATCCACCGCAGCCTTTGCCTCATCACACAACGCCGGCGCGCCCGAGAGCCCGAGATAATCGTTCGAGGAAAAGTTCAGCAGACGGGCGCATCCCACCGTGATCTCCGGCCTCTGCGGCCCCTCCAGCACACGAAGCCGACGTCGCAAACCCCGGGCTTCCAGCTCCTCGAGCTCCCCGTGGAATTCCTCCCCCATCCTAGCGTCCCTTCGAGATCCCCCACGAAAGCAGCCGGTAAGAGTCCGTCCAGATGAACTCCTTCTTGCTGCCAAGCAGCACCGAAACCACTTCGCGCCCGTTACCGGCCGCACTCGAAACAAGACAGAAACCCGCCGCCTCCGTGTAACCAGTCTTCAGACCATTGCAGAGCGCGTAGTTGGCCAGAACCCGGTTCGTGTTGGTGAACTCCGACACCCTTCCGTCGGGATGCTGCCAGGTCAGCGTCTTCAGCGAGGTGAGACCGCGCAGGGTCTTGTTGCGATACGCCGCGACGCCCAGCTTCGCCATGTCGCGCGCCGTGGAATACTGGCCCGAGGCGGGCAGACCGTTCGGGTTCACGAAATGCGAACTGGCCATGCCCAACTCCTCAGCTTTGGAATTCATGCGCCGCGCGAAAGCATCGAGGCTGCCGGCATTGTCGCGTCCGAGGCAACGGGCCACGTCATTCATGCTCTTGACCATGAGCACCTGCAGCAGCTTGAGGCGCGGGTAGGTCTCGCCCCGCTTGATGTAGAGCTTGGATGGCTCCGCCATCGTGTCGGACTCCTGCACGCTCACCTTCTCTCCAAGGTTCCCGGACTCGATCACCAGCAGCGCTGTCATCAGCTTCTGCGTGCTCGCCACCGGACGCCTCTCGTCCACATTGCTCTCGTACAAAACCTCGCCCGTCTTCGCGTCCACGAGAATCGCCGAAGCAGCATGAACCTGCGGCGCCCTCCCGCTCGTGTCCGCAGCAAAAGGCTCCGGCACTCCCTTCTTCGACGGCGTTGCCGCCTCCTTCTTCGCCGAAGACTGAGAGGTCGAAGCCCTCGGTTTGGGGATGTTCTCCCTGCCGGGTGCGGCGTGACCGGAGAGCGCAGTGCCAACCGAAAAAATGATGAACAGGGCCAGAGGCAGGCGGCGGATCATGCGCACTTAGTTAATCCATTCCCCGGCCGACGCAACCCAAACTCACGACACCTCGCTCTTCCCCTCAGGGCTGTGCTGTGGGCTCTTTGAAATACCGCTTTTCCAAGTCCGCATCCGGCGCCGCCCCAAGCTCGCGCGCTTGAAAATAATGGCGGCGCGCCAGCTCCACCGCTGCGGGCGCCCTTTGCAGGTAGAACACCGCAAGATTGTAGTGTGCATCGGGATCCTTCGGATTGAGGTCGATCGCCTTGCGCATCTCCTCCTCCGCACCCGAGTACCAGCCCTTCTTGCCGAGGGTCAGACTCAGAAAGTAGTGGGTCCGCGCATCCTTTGGCTCCCAAAGAACGGCCTGCGCAAAAGCCGCAAGCGCCGCATCGAGCTGGTTGGTCTCCAACTCCACCGTTCCAAGCACCAGCCAGCCCACCCCATTCTCCGGAGAACGCCGCACCAGCTCCCGCAGAAGTTTGCGCGCCTCCTCGTGATTCTTCTGCCTGAGCTCCACCAACCCCAAATTGATCATCGCCAGCGCATTGCCGGGCACCAGTTCCAGCACACGCCGGAAATCCCGGCGCGCCACCACCAAATCATTCTTGGTAAAAGCCTCCAGCGCTTGCGAGGCCCTCAGGCGTGCCTCCGTATCGCGCTCCTCCTCGCTCATCTCGGCGACCGGCCGTGGTGGAGGCTCCACCTTCGCCTCGGGCACCTCCTTCGATGCAGATTTCGTCTGCGCCTTGACCGCCCCCTTGCTCTTGCCCTTGCCGCTCTCCTTCACCGATTCCTCAGCCATCAGCGCCCATGGAAGGGCCGCCATGCAGGCGATCAGCAAGGCAGCCCTCATTATACCCCCATCGCCCCCAATGCCCTCGAGCGCTCCGTCGCCGCACGCACGGCTGCAAGGAATCCACCGCGGACACCGCACGTCTCCAAAGCCTCAATACCCGCAATGGTGGTGCCGCCCGGGCTGGTGACCATGTCGCGCAGAGCCGCCGGATGCTGGCCTGTCTGCAAAACCATCTGGGCCGAACCCGCCACAGTCTGCGCGGCCAGCCTCAGTGCAAGCTCCCTCGGAAGCCCCATGAGCACACCCCCATCCGCCAGCGCCTCAACCATCAGATAAACAAACGCGGGCCCGCTTCCGCTCAAACCTGTCACCGCGTCCAAAAGACTCTCCTTCACCGGATACACTGAACCCACCGCACGAAAGATCTTCTCGGTGACTGCGGCGTCGGCAGCCGCCGCGCGACTCCCCAGCGCGTAAGCAGCAGCGCCATGGCCAATGAGCGCCGGAGTGTTGGGCATCACCCGAACCACCCGGCACCCCGGACCGGCCGCTTTTTCCAAATCCACCAGCGCAATACCCGCGGCGATGGAGATGACCAACCTGCCCTTGAGCTTCAATCCCTTGAGCGCTCCCAGCGCATCCCCTGGCTTCACACACAGCACGAGCGTGTCGGCCGCCGCCACCACATCCGCATTGTTCGACGCCACACGGACACCTGCCGCCTTGCCAAGCGCCTCCGCAACACCCGCATGCGCATCGCTCACCCACACCGATTTCGGCGCAAACGCGCCCGCGGCCACGACGCCCTGCACGATGGCAGCAGCCATTTTTCCAGAACCAATAAAGCCAAGGGTCATTCCATGCTTCATACCCCGGTGCAGCCCTCAGGCCAATGAGGAAAGCACCCCGGTGAAGACGCCCCGCCTGCGGCTCAATGCGCCATTCTTTCCCCCGAAAAGAGGGCCACAGCCCGGGGCCTTACACAGTGCTCGTCTGCCCGGGGCCTCCCACTGGCAGGTGAATAAGAATCACCGTTCCCTCGCCTTGCGTACTCCGAGCCTCCACTCGGCCACCGTGCACCTGCACGATGTGCTTGACGATCGAGAGGCCGAGACCGGTCCCCCCCTGCTCCCGGCTGCGCGCCTTGTCCGCACGATAAAACCGCTCGAAGATGTGCGGCACATCGTCCGCAGGTATCCCCGCCCCATCGTCTTCCACAGAAAGCTCCACCTCCGCGCCAGCAGAACGCGCCCGCAGTTGGATGCGCCCCTGCGGCGATGTGTACTTGAGCGCGTTCTCGATGAGGTTGTTGAAGACTTGTCCAAAGCGCAGCTCGTCCGCCACCAAAGGCGGAAGATCGCTGGGCAGGTCCAACTCGAAAGCCACCTGCTTGCGCTCGCACTGGATCTTCCAGTCCTTCACCAACTGCTGGAAAAAGGCGGCGAGATCCAAAGGCACCAGCTTGAGCGTGAGCCCGCGGGACTCCAGTCGGGCCAGCACCAGCAGATCCTCCACCAAGGCATTGAGCCTGCGCGAGTGCCGCTCAAGGATGGTGACCGTGTCCGAAAGCTCCTGCGGCGAGACTTCGGGAAAGTCGCGCAGGTTCTCCAAGTAGCCGCGGAAAATGGCAAGCGGCGTGCGCAACTCATGGGAGACATTAGCCACAAACTCCCGACGCATATCCTCCAACTGCCTGAGCCGGGTGATGTCCCGCACGATCATCACCACCCCCTCCTCCCCGGCCGCATTGCGCATCGGCACCGCGCTCACCGCCAGATGACGCTCCTCTTGGTCGCGCCGCAGAGGCATCTGCTGTTCCTGCGGCTCCCATCGTACCAGCGTCTCCCTCACCAAGACATCCACCGCAGGTTCACCCAGCCCCTCCATCACCGTCTGACCCGCGGGATCAAAGCCCAGCCCGAAGAGGCGCATCAACGCGGGATTCACCATCCGCAGGATCCCCTGCCGATCGACCACCAAAACCCCCTCACCCATGCTCGTCAAAATGGTGCGGAGGTTCATCTCCTCCCGGCTCCGACGCCGCCTCAGGTGCTCCTGTGCATCGGCAAGCTGCTCCAGAGAGATGGCAAGCGCATTGAAACGACCGCCCCTGGCAAACAGGAAACTCCGGGGCTCACGCCCGGCGGCAAGTTCCCCGATAATACGCTCCAACTTGCTCCAGTGCTGCAGAAAACGCCGCTGGCGTACAATGCTCAACGCAAGCACAACCGCCAGCGCAAGGGCTACCAGCCATCCAATCACAGCAAAGCCTCAGCTGCAGGAATCAGAAAACCTATACCCAAAGCCACGCACCGTCTCCACATAGTCGGCGGCCGGCCCGAGCTTCTCACGCACCCGCCGGATATGCGTATCCACCGTACGCGTGTCGATGGCACTCTCATAGCCCCACACATCATTGAGCAAGGCGTCCCGGCTCTGCACCCTCCCACGCCGCTCCATGAGGAGCACCAAAAGATTGAATTCCGTGGCCGTGAATTCAACCGCAACACTCTCCACACGCACCTCGTGCCGCCCCCGGTCCACCTCCACCACCCCCGCACGCAGAACCTGCTGCGGCTCGGGCGCCACGCTGGATCGACGCAAAACCGACTGAATACGCAAAACCAGCTCGCGAGGACTGAAGGGCTTGGTCACGTAGTCATCCGCGCCGAGCTCCAATCCAAGGATCCTGTCCACCTCCTCCGCCTTGGCTGTCAAAACAATGATCGGGATATGCGCCGTCGCCGGGTCACTCTTGAGCCGTTTGCATACCTCAAGCCCTGAGACCTCCGGGATCATCAGATCAAGCACCACCAACGCAGGCCCAGCCTGACGCGCCTGCGAAAGGGCGGACGTGCCGTCACTCGCACGCAGGACACCGTACCCCGCCTGCTGCAGGCTCTGGCCGATGAGATTGAGCATGTCTGACTCGTCCTCGGCCACGAGGATCCATGTGCTGGGATTCTTTGGATTCACGGGGTGGTCTTTTTTGGGGCTACACGAAAAGTGGCTTAACCTCCAGCCAACCGCCTAGGGGCGCAGCTCCTGGTTGTTGAGCGCATCAAGGATCGTGAATTTCTCATGATGCATCGCCGGATCGCTGCGGAAGGTGAGCCGTCCGGCGTACTTGCGCTCGATGTCCACCAGCAACTCCTCATCCTCCGTGCGCAGTCGGTCGAGAACGTGCGGATGCACCACCACCTTCACCTCGTGCACCTCGGTGTTGTTGCGCATCACGCGGTGCAACGCCCGCTGAAGCTCCACACTCATGGTCATCGCGCTCTTCACCTTCCCCCGCCCGTGGCAGTACGGACAGGCACTGAAAACAGAACCGCTGATGCTCTCCACCGACCGCTGGCGCGTCATCTCCATGAGCCCGAGCGGCGAGATCGGCAGCACATGCGTCTTCGCCTTGTCGCGCCGCAACCGATCCTTCATCCGCTGAAAAACAGCCTGCTGATCCTTGCGCCCCTTCATGTCGATGAAGTCGCCGATAATCAGTCCGCCAATATTGCGCAACCGCATCTGGCGCGCCATCTCGTCAGCCGCCTCCAGATTGGTCTGCAGGATCGTCTTCTCCACGTCCTTGCCCCCCTTGTTACGGCCCGTGTTCACATCGATGGCGATCAGCGCCTCCGTCTCATCGATCACAATGTAACCGCCGCACGGCAGCCACACCTGACGGTGAAAGGCGTCGTCGATCTGCTTCTGCACCCCATAGTTTTCAAAGATCGGCTGGGAGTCCGCATAGTGCCGAATTCGCGCTGCCGAACGCTTCGAAATCTGTCCCACAAGGGCCGTCATCCGCTTCACAGACGCCTCGTCGTCGCAGATCACCTCGTCGATCTCATCCGTGAGGAAGTCCCGCACGGTGCGTTCGATCAGGTCAGGCTCCTCAAACACGCAGGATGGCGCGGGCTTGGCCTTCATCGCCCCCTCGATGGCTCGCCACTGCTCCACAAGCAGGCTCAGGTCGCGCACAAAGTAACGCACCCGCTGCCCTTCGCCCACCGTGCGAACAATGACCCCCATCCCCTCCGGCACGTCCAATTCCTTTAAAATCTTGCGCAGACGCTCGCGCTCCTTGGGCGACTCGATCTTGCGCGAAATGCCACTCTGGTCGCTGTAGGGCATCAGCACCAGATAACGCCCGGCAAGACTCAGGTTCGTCGTGATCCGGGGCCCCTTTGTGCTGATGGGCCCCTTGGTCACTTGCACCAGCACCTCGCTGCCCACTGGGTAAATGCTCGGAATATCCTTCGCGGTAATCCGCTTCTGGTCCTTCTTTCCCGACGGGCGGTCCACCTCCTCGATCCCACTATCCAGAGCCGCGGGGAGCGCGTCCCAAAAATGAAGGAAGGCGTTCTTATCAAAGCCAATATCCACGAACATCGCCTTCAGGCCGTGTTCGATGTTCTTCACTCGGCCCTTGAAGATGCTGCCGACCATGTTTTGGTCGCTTTGTCGCTCGATGCTGTACTCCTCGAGCACACCGTTCTCAAGGAGCGCCACGCGGCGCTCCAACTTCTCCGCGTTGATAACAAGCTTGTTTCCGGTCTGGCGCGGAGCCAGTCCGAGAATGCGTTTGACACGTTCAGTCATGGAAAGAATTGCTGGGTAAACTTTGCTTAACACTGGGATTCAGGGGTGGATCAGCGACCTCCGGGCCTCCCGGGAGCCGGTGCCGGACGCGGATTACTCTGGCGTTTCGGACCGAAGAAACGCTCAAAGAACCCTCTCTTTTCCATCGTGGAAGGCTTGGTGTCGCCGGGCTTTGAACCGCGCTGCACCCTGCCCCCTTGATCGGGCAAGTCACTGATGTTTGGGGAGTTGGCTGTCGTCTGGGATGGGTCTTTCTTCTTCTTGTCTTGGGCGTCGGTATGGTCTGCCGTCTCCAAGTCAGCTGTCTGGTCAGGGGTCAACAGGCTCTTCTTGTAATCCACCAAGTCGATGGGCGTAAAGCTGCCAACCGCAGGAGTCAGCGCTTTCAGGCCCGGATCGTACCCTTTTTCGAGCGCAAGACTCTCCTCAAGAATCTTTTGCGCAATCGGAGCCGATACGCCCCCCCCCGATTTCGCCCCCTGCACAAATACACAAATCGCATACTTGGGCGCCTCGTACGGGGCAAAACACATGAACCACGTGTGGTTGTCTTTGACCTTGCTCACCGTGCGCCCCTCGCGCGATTCCCTCCAAAACTGCGCCGTTCCAGTCTTGCCTGCCACCTCCACCCCCTTGACCTGCGCCCGCCGCCCCGTTCCCCCCGCATCATTGACCACTTTCCACATCCCCCGCCGCACCAACTCCATCTGGGCATCGGTGATCCCCGAGGCATGCAGGTCCTCCCTCACCGTGGGCTCCGGCGGCGCCACAAGGCGTCCCTCCTCGTCGCGCACATCCTGACCGTTCTGATCCACGATCCGATGCACCAGGCGCGGCTCGTACGAAATGCCACGGTTGGCAATCGTCGCCGCTACCATCGCAATCTGCAGAGGCGATGCCTCCACTGCTCCCTGCCCGATGGAGGTGTTCGCCGTGTACCCATCCGACCACCGCTCGTTGGGCGCCACCTTCCGCAGCCAATCCGGACCGGGCAAAATTCCGGGCGACTCACCAGAAAGCGGCACGCCTGTCTTCCGTCCAAGGCCGAGCGCGTTGCCGATAAAGTCGATGTTCTCGATCTTCGCTGCATTGCCCCACTGGTAAAAAAACGAATTGCAGGAGTACTTGAGCGCATCTGAGAGCCCGAGATTGCCGTGGGGTGGCAGGTGTCGATCCATCACCCAGCACTTCATGAAGGTGTTGCCGTAGCTCACCCCTCCCGAACAGTTGAACGAATTCTTCTCCGTGAGCCCCTTGCGAAGCCCGGCCAGAGCAGTGACGGTCTTAAAGGTCGAGCCCGGTGCATAGCTCTGGATCGCACGGTTGGTGAGGGGATCCGTGTCGTCCTGCGATAGCTTGTCCCACTCCGCCCTCGTAATGCTCGGGATAAAGCTGTTCGGGTCGTAGTTGGGCACCGACGCCATCGCCAGAATCTCCCCGTTGTTCGGATTCACCACCACAGCCGCACCACGGCCAATGTGCGCGTCACGCAAGGCGCGCTCCGTAATGTATTGGATCCGGGCGTCGATGGTCAGCTGCACATTGCTCCCCTGCCGCGCAGGAATCCTCTTCACCTCCCGCTCGATCACCCCCTTCACATTGCGCTCCTTCACCACGACTCCAGGCGTTCCTCGAATGTACTTGTCGAGGTAGAGCTCCACCTGAGATTTCCCCTCCATGTCCGGCTGATAAAAGGTGTAGGCGTTCACGTCCGGAAGTCGGTCAATGTCGACCGGCGCACCCACGTACCCCAGCAGGTGCGTGGCAAAAGCCCCGTACACATAATGCCGCACCGGACGCACCGTCACATCCACTCCCGGCAACCCCACGTCATGTTCCGCAAATCGCGCAAGCGTGCGCCGATCCAGTGCTTCCCAATAAACAAAAGGCACCTCCGTGTTGTTGCGGTAATGCTTGCGAAGCCGCGCAGAGTTGTAGTCCTTCGCCAAGTTCAAATCGTCCAACCGCGGCAGGATCGCCGTGTTCACGATCTGCACAATATCCGCCTCCTTCTTCACCGTGAGCATCTGGCGCACCGGCGCCTTGTAGGGCAGCATCGGCGCGTAGCCCCCGTTCTGACGCTTGTACCCGCGCACAATGTCCGGCAGAAAAAAGTCGATATCGTAGCTGGCCTGATTACCCACCAGCACCACAGCGTTACGGTCCCGAATTTCGCCGCGCACCGCGGGAATGCGCACAGTCACCTGCGACCGCCCGGCGATCCGCTGCGCCCAGTATGGCCCACGGGCAACCTGCTCCCACCACAACTTCCCCACCAGCACGGCAAAACCTGCCAGCATCAGCACCCCCAAAAACGCCAGCCTCCACTCCGTGCGTGGCCCTCGCCGCTTGTTCCGGTTACGCACCAGCATCGGCTTATTCCCCCTCCCTCCGAGCCGACTCGCTAGGATAGCCCGCCAGCCTCCCGAGATAATTGAAAAGAAAAAACACAACGGGAGAAAGCAATGCAGCCGCAGCCCCCGCACCAACCACCCTGCCCCAGACCACTTCGTTGAACACCAAACTCACCGGAGGCCTTCGCACACTGATCATCATGTACTCAGCAAACACCATCACCGACGTGAACACCCCCGTCAGCAGGCAGTGCACCTCCCAGCGTCCCCTCTGAAACAGCGGACGAAACCCGCTCATCAACGCCCCCAAGGCCGCATACACAATCACCGACCAACCCGGCGCTATCTCCACCGCGGAATCCACCACCTGCGTGTAGACCGCGTCCCAGCAAAGCCCGGAAACAAATGCCAAAACCAGCATCCCAGGCGGAGGAAACGCCAGCGCACCGTAAAAGAAAATCACCGGAAGCAGCATCACCCGCACACCCCACGGTGGGATCGGATCGATGAAATGCTGGCCCACAAGCGCCGCAAACAAACTCGCGAGCGTGAACAGAAAAAAGATCATGCCCTCGCCTCCGAATCACCCTGCTGCACCCCAGCTTTCATCACTTGCTCTCCCCCACCACAACAAACACATCTTCGATCGTCGTCAGATCCACCTCCGGGTCGATCGCTGAATAGCCATCCAACTCGCGCACCTCAAACTTGCGAACTTTCCCGATGAACACTCCTTCGGGAAACACCCCGCCAATCCCGGAAGTATAAACCTTCTGACCGGGCCCGAGATTTGCCTGCTTCGAAAGATACTGCAGACCGATCGGAGGCACACCAACCCCCACCGCACGCTCCCCGCGCACAATCCCCTGCTCAGAGGATCCCTCCACACGCGCCGCCACCTTGCAGTTCTCGTCAGTGATCAGCAGCACCGTGCTGTCGGACTCCGACACCACCTGCGTCTTACCCACCAACCCCTTCTCCGTCAGGACCGACATGTCGGGCCGCAATCCATCTGCCGAACCGCGGTCAATAATGACGGTGCTGTACCAAGTCGAACTCTTACGCACGGTGATCCGCGCCGGAAGCAGCTTGAAACGGGCCCGCTCCCTGTAACCCAGCGCATTGCGCAGCCGGTTGTTCTCCGCCTCAAGCCCCCGCAACGTCTGGTTCGTAGCACTCAATTCCTTGTTCGCCACCCTCAACCGCTTGTTGTCCTCCTCCAACTGACCAAGCGTCTTGAGCCCCTCGCGAAACACCGAAAACTGGCGCTCCAAGTTCGAACCCTGCTTCAAAAAGGGCGCGATCATCCCCAAAAAACCCGCCTGTAACTTCTGCACACCACGCGGACTCAGGCAGAAAAGGCCCGTCAGCGCCGCAAGGAAAACAACCACCGACACCCAGTTGATCCGCTTCCTCATCGCCCACCTCCATCGCGCGCCTTACCAGCGCACACATCAGCGCACACAACAGCGCACACAACAGCGCACACACCAGTGCACACAACAACGCACACACCAGTGCACATCGCCAAACCCTGGGGGCCCGGCACCTGCGCGGACCGCGCCCAGCACTCCTCAACCGAGCAAGTGACCGAGCAACTCTGGCTCATCCTCGTCCTCAGCCGTTCCTGCGAGAGTCACTCGTGGACACTTGACGCAGGAACTTGATTTCACTCAGGGCACGCCCCGTCCCTTCAGCCACCGCACTCAGCGGATCCTCCGCCACATGCACCGGCAACCCCGTCTCCTCCGCCAGCAACCGGTCCAAACCGCGCAACAGCGCCCCGCCTCCCGCGAGCACCAAGCCGCGATCCACAAGATCCGCACTTAACTCAGGCGGACAGCGCTCCAGCGTCACACGCACAGAATCCACAATCGTAGAAATGGGCTCCAAAAGCGCCTCACGTACTTCTTGCGAGGTGATCGTCAGCGTCTTGGGAAGACCAGCAACCAAGTCCCGCCCCTTCACCTCTAAACTGGTCTCCTTCTCAATCGGGTACGCGCTCCCAATCTTAATCTTAATGTCCTCAGCCGTGCGCTCCCCAATCATCAAATTATAAGCCCGCTTCATGTACTGGATGATCGCCTCGTCCAGTTCATCCCCAGCCACGCGCACACTGCGGCTGAATACGATCCCGGAAAGCGAGATCAACGCCACCTCCGTCGTCCCACCCCCAATGTCGATGATCATGTTCCCCGCAGCATCCTGCACGGGAAGCCCACACCCGATCGCCGCAGCCATCGGCTCCTCAATGAGATGCACCTCCCTCGCCCCCGCATGCAAAGCCGACTCTTTCACCGCCCTTTTCTCCACCTCCGTAATTCCCGAAGGCACCGCAATCACCACCCGCGGACGCGGCCGAAACAGGGTCCGTTTCCCGTGAACCTTCTGGATAAAGTGCCGCAGCATCGCCTCGGTGATCTCGAAGTCGGCGATCACGCCGTCCTTGAGCGGCCGAATGGCCACAATGTTACCGGGGGTGCGCCCCAGCATCCGCTTCGCCTCGTCGCCGACGGAAAGCACGCGGTTGGTACCGGCCTGCACAGCGACCACCGAAGGTTCGCGCAACACAATCCCATGGTCTTTCACGTAGACCAGTGTGTTGGCCGTTCCTAGATCGATACCAATATCGTTGGAAAACAGCCCGAAGACTCCATTAAACATTCAGGGTATTTGGCTAAAGGCTAAAAATTTGCTGAGGATGACTGATCACGGCTGCGGATGAAAGCTTGCGATCGCTTATATTCTCACAAGTGCAAGGGAAAATGCGAAGGCTTGAGTGGGGGATAAACACGGATGGAGGTGGCGGGATTGGCGGAAGGAAGGCGGTCGCAGGCTCAAATCCCACCCAACTCTGGCGCAGAATCTTCATCCCCGCAATACAGTCCTATTCCACCCAGCGGAACCGCTAATACTTAGGTAGAGCCTCGGCGCAGCGTCAAAAGAATTCGGGTCACTTTCAACACCCCCTGCCGTATAATATACAAAAACCATCTGGAGAACCACTTGCACTCAAACGCGCATCCACGCACGCCCCCACCCCCACAACTCTCTCCCACGCGCCCAACTCCACGCCCCAAAACTCTCGGCGTTGTCCAGCAACTCCAATCCAAACTCCTTCGCTGTCCCCACCGGCGCAAAGAAGAAGAACATCAGACTCAGCAGAAGCATGTTCATCAGATAAATAATCAGCAGACTGTAAAACGTCCCGTTCATACGCAGATCGCTCTGCCCCTTGCTGATCATCCAACCCGTGAAACTGAGATGGAACGCCCAGGTCGCTCCCACCGAAATGAAAAGCACCCACGTCCACTGCGTGACATCCACAAACACCCCCGCCAGACCAAACACCCCCACCACCACCATGCTGAGCATAGGATGAAAGTAGGGTGCGAGCGCCACCCATAGGTTGTGCTTGTCGGTCACCACATACCCCCCCTCACGACTCGCCTTAAACTCAGTCACCCGACCTCCCATGAGCATCGACCAAAAGGCATGCGTCATCTCGTGCCCGTATACGTAAACCCCCAGCAAGCACGGCTCACCAGTCGCCCACAGCGACAAAACAAACGCCAGCATCCATAGCACACACCCCATGCAGAACGCCCAAAAATCACCCCCCATCCACTGCTCCGAATGCACCGCCGTCCTGGCAAACACCCCAAAAAACGTCTTCGTCAAAATCCCCGCCGGCGCAAGCAGCAGAATTCCGGGCACAGGGCCCAGCACCCGCAAGGTAATGCGTTTCAATCGATACCCCACCCCTCCGGGCGCGGCATCAAGCTTCCGACCACGCCCCGCAGAACGCCTCCCTGCCCTTGTGGAGGCGCGAGTCATTCCCGCTCAGTCAAATCGCCACCGTCCATCCCCACCACGGTGTGGATCGTTCGCACGGTTCAGTGAAACCAGTCAGAGAGCCGACCACCGCTAAGAACCGAAGGCCAACAACTAAACCACCAAGCCAAGCCAGCCACCCCTCAGGCACGTCCCATGTAGTCCCCGGTGCGGGTGTCCACCTTCACCTTCTCGCCCTCCTTGATGAAGAGAGGCACGTTGATGATCTTCCCCGTCTCCAGCGTGGCGGGCTTCATCACGTTGTTTGCGCTGTCGCCCTTCACCCCGTCCGCAGACTCCGTCACCTTCAGCACCACCGACGCCGGCAAGTCAAGAGTCGCCGCCCTTCCTTCCACGTACAAAACCTCCACCTTCAGGTTCTCCACCAAAAAATCCTTCGTCTCCTCCACCATGCTCCCATCGAAGGTAACCGTGTCGTAAGTCTCAGGATCCATGAAATGGTATCCTTGGTGATCCTTGTAGCTGAACTCCAGTGTCGTGCGCTGCACGTCCACCATGTCCACCTTGTCCGTAGACCCAAAGCGCACATCCGCCGACTTGCCCGTCCCAATGTAGCGAATGATCGCCTGCACAAACGCCCGAAGATTCCCCGGTGTGCGATGCATCACCTCCAAGACAATCGCGGGATTCCCGTTATACCGAATGCACATGCCTTTGCGGAGATCGTTTGCTGCTGCCATAAAATTTTAAAGTTCGGGGATGAAAAAAAGACTGCCTGAAAAGAGTCGAAACACTCGCGTGCCCCAACGCCCCCACCGACAGAGCCCGACAACCGGCCCCGCCAAAATGGGTGCGCAATATGCTTAACCGCTACGCCCGAGGCAACCCCTCAGTTTGCAACCCGCTGCCTCAAAGTTTCTCGCAACGCCCGCGCCGTGGAAGTTGTCAGCAAAGTCGCCGTCGCGCCCCACAATCCCGGCCATCCTGTGGGCCGAGTCCGCCAGCTCAATCATGGCGATGAAAAGGACATCTATTGCGCCCCTCACGAAACTCTAACAATCGCCGAGCCGCTCCCACACTGATTCCCAACAGCATCTCCGGATTTCCCCTTGATTTGCACCCCTTCAATTTTAGCCTTTCTCCAATGCACGATCTCTCAGCGCGGGAAACCACTTCTCTCCATCACTCCCCCCTGAGCCCCAAGGACACCTTCCCCCGACGCCACATCGGCTCATCCCCAGATCAGGTCCGCCGGATGCTCGACACCCTGGGACACGGCTCCCTCGCCAGCCTCATCGCCGCCACCGTTCCGGAAAAGATCCTCCTCCGCGAACCGCTCCAGCTTCCACCGGCCCTTGGCGAGCACGAGGCGCTCGCGGAACTGCACTCCATCGCACGCCGCAACCACGTGGCTCGCAACTTCCTCGGTCAGGGATACAGCGGATCCATCACCCCGCCGGTGATCCAGCGCAACATCCTCGAAAATCCAGGCTGGTACACCGCCTACACCCCCTACCAAGCCGAAATTTCCCAAGGCCGCCTCGAGGCCCTCATGAATTTTCAACAGATGATCACCGACCTCACCGGTCTCGACATCGCCAACAGCTCCCTCCTCGACGAGGCCACCGCAGCCGCCGAAGCCATGCACATGGCCCAGCAGCACTGCAAAAACCCGGACGCTCACACCCTCTTCGTCTCCCACCTCTGCCACCCACAGACCATCGCCGTCCTCCAAACCCGAGCGGAAGCCCTCGGCATCCCCGTACTCGTGGGTGATGACACCTCCTTCGACTTCTCCACTCCGGTCTTCGCCGTCGTCCTCCAATATCCCGACACCACGGGCGCCATCCGCGACCCCGCCCCATTCTTCGGCCGCGCCAAGGCCGCCGGCGCAGTGACCATCCTCGCAGCAGACCTCCTCGCACTCACCCTTCTCAAACCCCCGGGCGAACTCGGCGCCGACATCGCCGTCGGTTCCTCCCAACGCTTCGGAATCCCTCTGGGCTGCGGCGGCCCGCACGCCGCCTACATGGCCACGCGCGACGCCTTCAAACGCAGCATGCCCGGTCGCCTCGTCGGCGTCTCCAAAGACGCACATGGCCAGCCCGCCTACCGCCTCAGTCTCCAGACTCGCGAACAACACATCCGCCGCGACAAGGCCACCAGCAACATCTGCACCGCCCAAGTCCTCCTCGCCGTCATGGCCTCCATGTACGCCGTCTACCACGGACCCGATGGCCTGCGCCGCATCGCCCAACGCATCCACCTCCTCGCCTCCCATCTCGCTGCAGGCCTCCGCCACCTCGGCTTCCACGTCGCAGAAACCCCCTTCTTCGACACCATCCGCGTCGATCTCGACCCCGCCCAGCGCGACACCCTCCTGCGCGATGCAGCCACCCGCGGCATCAACCTGCGCGCATTCGAATCCCGCTCCCTCCTCATCGCACTCGACGAAACCACCGACTCGCTCGACGAACTCTTCGCCCTCTTCCACGGCGGCACGGAACACGGCATCGACCTCCAAAGCCTCCTCGCCCCAACCGGCTTCGCAGCGCTGACACGCACCTCGGCCTACCTGCAGCACCCGGTCTTCCACCGCTACCACACGGAACACGAGATGCTCCGCTACCTGCGCCGCCTTGAGTCCAAGGACCTCTCGCTCACCACCTCCATGATCCCGCTGGGCTCCTGCACCATGAAGCTCAACGCCACCAGCGAAATGCTGCCCGTCACATGGCCCGAGTTCGGCAGCATCCATCCCTACGCCCCCGCAGACCAAGCACAGGGCTACGCCGCACTCTGTTCGCAACTCGAGCAATGGCTCGCCGAGATCACCGGATTCGCCGCCGTATCCCTCGAACCCAATGCCGGCTCCCAGGGCGAATACGCCGGACTCCTCGTCATCCGCGCCCACCACCAGAGCCGCGGCGAAGGGCACCGCAACGTCTGCCTCATCCCCACCTCCGCACACGGCACCAACCCGGCCAGCGCCGTCATGGTCGGCATGCAGGTCGTCACCGTCGCCTGCCTGCCCAATGGCGACATCGATTTCACCGACCTCAGGACCAAGGCCGAAACCCACAGCGCCTCGCTCGCCGCCCTCATGGTCACCTACCCCAGCACCCACGGGGTCTTCGAGGAGGACATCACAGAAATCTGCGCCCTCATCCACTCCCACGGCGGCCAAGTCTACATGGACGGCGCCAACATGAATGCGCAGGTCGGCCTCACCTCCCCGGGCCGCATCGGCGCAGACGTCTGCCACCTCAACCTCCACAAAACCTTCTGCATCCCTCACGGCGGTGGCGGTCCGGGAATGGGCCCCATCGGCGTCGCCGCGCACCTCGCCCCCTTCCTGCCAGCCCCCGAGCGCACCGCCGTTCCCGGCCGGATCGGTCCCGTCAGCGCAGCCGCATGGGGCAGTGCCAGCATCCTCACCATCCCGTGGATGTACATCCGCATGATGGGCGCCGACGGCCTCACCGAAGCCACTCGCATCGCCATCCTCAACGCCAACTACATCGCGCGCCGCCTCGATCCCCATTTCCCCATCCTCTTCAAGGGACGCAATGGCCTCGTCGCCCACGAGTGCATTCTCGATCTGCGCCACTTCCACCACATCACCGCAGAGGACGTCGCCAAGCGCCTCATGGATTACGGCTTCCACGCCCCCACCCTCAGCTGGCCCGTCCCCAACACCCTCATGGTCGAACCCACAGAAAGCGAGTCCCTCGACGAACTCGACCGCTTCTGCGACGCCATGATCGCCATCCATGCCGAAATCCAAGCCGTCGAATCCGGCTCCATGGATCCTCGCAACAACCCCCTCAAAAACGCCCCGCATACCGCCGCCACCGTCACCGCCACCGCGTGGGACCGCCCCTATCCCCGCGAACAGGCTGCTTTCCCTGCCCCCTGGCTGCGCTCCCACAAATTCTGGCCCGCAGTCGGCCGCATCGACAACGTCTACGGCGACCGCAACCTCTTCTGCTCCTGCGTCCCCATCCCAGCCTGAGTTCTACGACGCATCGCTCGTGACCCCAACTCCTCCGCCGTGGAGGCGCGATCCATCCCATCGCAGCGAGACGCCGCGCCGTCCTCACTCAGGCCGATAAGACAACCGCACCAACTTCCCCTCACGCGTGAGGCCTTTCAGTGAGCCTTGGAATCCGACCTCGACTCCTCAGTGTCCGGAAGCCGCACCCCCTCAAGCCTGATATCCCGCGTGCCATCCAAGCCGAGCATCGAGCTCTGACTCACCCCGTCGGCTCTCGCATGCCTTTCTATATCGGCGAGCGTATTATTGAGAACCTCCACTCCGATACTCTTCCGCAGAAGGATCGCCTGACCCACAACCTTCTCCGCCGGCCTCGCAAGGACAGTCGCCCGCAGAGGGCCTTCCACGAGATTGTTCTCAATGCGAGAGTCTCGGATGCCAATGAGGTTCATCGCCGGGCCGCCGCTCCGCATGATGGTGTTGCCACGAATGACCAAACGCTCGATCGCCGGCACGCCTTCCTGCCCCTGCCCGTTGTGTCCGCGCGCTTCAATCACCGCTCCATGCGGGCGGGGACTCACATCAATGAACGTGTTGTCCGCAATCGTGATGTCACTCGGAACCCCGCCCACCAAGCCCATGCCAGTGTTCAGCGAAATATTACTGCCCATCCGTGCCAAGGTGCACCCTCGCACGATCCCAGGACCGGACATGATTAGCAGACGCTGAAAGTTGTCCTCCCACCGACAGTTCTGCACCACCCAACCGGCGCACTCGTGATCGAGCCACTCAGCCTGCCCATCAGCGAAAGCCGCGGCATCCTGATCAAGCGTGACATCGAACCCCTTCAACTCCGCGATCTTTGCCTCGCCGAGCAGCACCCCGCTTTTGCGATGGATGAACCGCAGACGATCACCCGCACGGGCGTCCTCGAGCGTGGGCCGCAGCGCCGCGTTCGTCTCAAGCAATACCCGCCGCCCAGACACCGACTTCACCTTCCCCCAAATCCCATGGAAGTTCTGCACATCATCCGCAGTGTGCCGGATCGTCACATGATCAAGCGTCGCCCCGTATCGGGTGGAACGGCAGAGAAAGCCATCCGCTCCCTTCCACTGGCTGGTTCCGGGTCGCGGCCCGAAATAACAGTCCTTCCACAGGTGCGCACCGCCGCCACCGCTTTCGCTCGGGCCGCCCTTGGCTACATAGACGCTCACGCCCTGAATCGTAATGTTCGCCGAATCCTCGATCACAATGGCTCCCGCGCTTGTATACAGGCACGACAAGCCGTCCCCCACGCGCACCACTCCCAGTTCGCCATAGGCACGACTCCAGTCCGCATCGTGGATGCGTTCCATGAGGTCCCTATCTTCCATCTGTATCCAGTAACGGCCTTCAGCGGAGGGCGTGATATCCTTGTAGCGCAGCCTGCGAATGCCAGGCTGTAAATCATAGAGCGGAGCACAGAGACGCCCGTCGCTCTTAAATGGAAAGAGTCGCTGCTCTTCTCCCCCTTTGTAACTCGAAGGCACCACCACTCCGGGCGAAGGCTGGATCTCAAAACGATTACCCTCCCGATCAATGCGCGTGATCCTCCCTTCAATACACCCACGCGTACCGCGATCCACCACCGCACCCCGCAGAACGATGTTCCGGCAATGACGAAAGCCCACACATCGATGGCCCGGCGGCATCTGTTGGTCATCAAGCTCAAACCAAAAGGTCGCCCCTGTCGCCTCCATCACAAAGGGCCGCTCCGCCTCCCGCTGCATGTTCTCGAACCCCAGTGGAAAGATCACCTTCGCCCCTTCATAACGCTCCTGACCGAAACGATAATCGCCGGGCGGAATCCGCACCTCCCCGGCGCCGCTCTCGAAAGCTTTTCTGATCAGCGGCAGGACTTCCCTCCCCCGCTCCCGCTGAGCCGCCTTTTCCGCATCAGTGAATTGCGGCCCGCTCGGTGCATCAAAGCGGAATCCCAAATCGGTCACGGACGGGGATTCTGATGCCAGAATCTCCCGCTGATGCGGCGACAGATGCGCGTGGAGATCAGCCGCGCGAACAACACTCGCCCCCGCAAACGCCGCCAGCACCATGGCGCCCAACCATACTCCCCCGCCCTTCATTGGACGCCGTATCCTCAACACAGCAGTGATTCCTCCTCTCCCGCATTCCCAATCGGACCAACTACAAAAGGTGCTCTCATGAAAGGGGCAATTCAGGGATGCGTCGGCACAGCCACCACGTGGATCTCATCCAGTTCAATCCCCTCCTCCCCCCCGTTCTGCATCCAGAGCAGCTTCCGTTTGCCCGCATTGAAGTTCGCTCGCTTCAACGTCCTGCTCCAAAGACTGCCATCAACGCTCACCGCGACTTGTTCCCCTTCAAAACTCAGCGTCACCTCACGCCATTCGTTGCGAGTGAGATCCACCTTCTCCACGGCAAAGAACTCATTAAGCCGATACGCACCACTCACCTTGTCCGCAGGACGCAGGTTCTGACGCAGGGGATGCTTCTCGTCCTTGGAATGACCATCCACCTCCAACTGCACTCCCTCGCGCAGCAACTTCACCCGCAGCATGTGATCCTCGCTTCCGAATCCATCCTCTCCATCCACGAAGAACCACAGCATCCCGCCGACCCCCAGATGACGATAGCGAAAGCGAATCGAGAGATCCTTCCCCTCCACCGGCAGATAAACCATCGGCGGATACTTGCCCCCGCTGGATCCATGGGTCCAAAGCACACCCTCGCGCACCTCCGTGTTCTGGTTCGGAATGGGCGTGAGAAACCTCTTCGCATCGAAGTCTGAACCGAAGCTCTCGTGGAAGACGAACGGCCCCGCCGTTTCCTGCGCAATCGCAAACCGCGCACTCATGCACAGAAAGGTCAGGAGAAGAATCTTCATAAGGAATCAATCATTCGAACGAGCGCAAGGATGGTCACCGAAGCAGCCGAGTTGAAGTGAGTTTCTCTCCCCAAAGCGAATAGTCGTATGGCATCCGCCGCTCCCCCGTCCGCGCCACAAAGGCCGAAGCCACAGCGTTGGATCCTTACCGCGCAGCCCTCCCCTCTCCTCCGTTCTCAAGAGGCCTCAGCTTGTGGTTTGCGTGCCCAATGAACTCCGCCAAGTCGAGAAAGCCGTCCTTGTTCGCATCCGCTCCATGGAAGTGCTGGTCCGAGTGATGGACCATTCTCGAAACCTTGCGATATTCCGCCGGATCGAGAACGCCATCCTTGTTCACGTCGAGTCGCGCAAAGCACGCCTCTTCGCCCTCGCTCAGAATCGCGAACCACGTCTGCTTGCGCAGTACCCCGGCAAGCTCACCCGAATCCAGAAACCCGTCGCCATTGGCATCGCCGGCCTTGAAGTGTTCCTCCCCATGATGAAGCGCCTGCACATCCAACGTCTTGTATTCTTGCAGCGTCAGCCGCCCGTCTTTGTCCCGGTCCGCCGCATTCATGATCCGCTCCACCAGCGTCCCGCCCCCCTCTCCGGCACCCACTGATAATCCGCCAACGACCATCAGTGTCCACCAACGGACGCACTTCATCGTCTCCAAGAAACAACGAGTGCGGGTCATCTGCCCTCCTCGACACCTTGATGCGGCGCCTTTTTCAAATACCTGTCGAACCATTCCAACTCCACCCGCGTCGCCTCATCGAATCCCTCAAAGTACACGCCGTAATGGGTGATCCCCTTGATCACGTGAAAGGACGACGACACCCCCCTCTTCACCAAATCCTGATACACCCCCTCAACGACACCGTTCCCACTCAACTCCTCCTTCTCCGCGACCACAAACAACGAAGGCACGGTGATCCTCGTCCCCGCCTCGACAGCGCTGAAACCAAGACTCTTCACCGGATTGCGCCGCATCGCCGTGTAACGCGCAAGCGCCCCGGTCCGCCTCCCAGTCTCCACCGGCACCGGTTCCGTCTCCCCGCGCGCCTGCTTCGTCGCAAGCTCGTACGCGTATTTCTGCAAGGCCGGCGCGGCTCCCGCTCCCATCCCGGGAACTTGCGCCACCATGCACTTCACCCGCGGGTCATTGCCGGCAACCCACACCACCAACCCGCCACCGTAACTCGTGCCCCAGAGGCCGATCCGATCCGGGTCCACACAAGGCTCGCCGATGAGAAAGCTCACGGCGGCCCGGATATCCTCCGTCTGCTCCGCATAACTCATCTGCCCGCGCAGCGCCTTCACCTTGATCGTCATATCAGCCTGCCCCTCAAGCTTTGGCTGCGGGTCCACAGACATGAGCCTGCTGTCACTCTCGCCCCAGCCACGGTAGTCAAACGCCAGAACCATATAGCCGCCCCGAGCCAGAATCGGGCCGAGCCGGCCGCCCGTCTGTTCCTTCGTACCGCCCGTTCCCGCACAGATCACCACTGCGGGAAGCTTGTCATCAGCCTTGCGATTCTTGGCCCCATACAGATGCCCCGCCATGCGCGTCCCATCGCTCCAAACCGTCACCACGCGCCTTTCCACATCCATGGGCAGCGCCCCAGACCGCTCCCCCTTCAACGCCCCCGCCTCCTCCATAGATTTCTCCCGAGCAGACAACCCTGCGCAGAACGCGAGTAACAACGGGATCAATGTAATTATCCTCATGGAGTGTTTCGATCGTGATTGAGGGCCACATTTACCAAACCCCGATTCCCCGGGAATGTCTCGGACACGCCCGAGAATTTTGCTGCACGTGTTGATTCTCCTACTTCCCGCCAGCCGCATCCTCCTCAGGAAGGCCGAAGCACCGAACCACGCCGATGTTATGCAGCGAAAACAGTCCCCCAATCTGTCTCTCGATCGTCGCCTTCCTTTTTCCAGCACCCGTAAAGACCGTGTTCCCTCCTCCCACGTAAACGCGGCCGCGTGATAACGAGGGTCCGCAGAACACGGGCCCATTTCCGATCTCACACAGAGACTTGCTGGTGCATCCCCATTCAACCCCGAAACCCGACGCCAGTTTCCCCTCTCGAAAACCCCCGTTCAGGGAGTCGTAAATCACTGCACTTTCCAAACCTTCACGTCGTCGATCCACACCGTGCTCGGCGTCAGAAAACTCAGCCACCGCTTCATCGGATGCGCAAACCCTTCGGACCGATGACGCGCGACCACCGCTCCATCCACGCTCAACCGCATCTCGTCCCCTTCGGTCACAAGCACCAGTTCATGCCAATCCGTGTCCGCCTTCCACGGCACGTTGATCTGCTTCGTCTTCAGCAGCGCTTCGAGATCAGCCGGCAACTTTTCCTTCCGGTCCAAGTGCTCCTGCCTGCGCTTGCGAATCTCCAGATTCATCACGCCAGTCTTGTGATCAATGAGCGTGACGCCCGACTGCCCGAGCACGCCATAGCAGAGGTGCCCGGCATGAATGCCCTTTGTCTCGCGATCCACAAAACCGAACTGCAGCGACTCGTCCTTGCTCAGCCCCGGAAACTTGAAGCGAACCACAGCACCGCCATCGCTGAAACCCGCGTCATGATGAATGTGGGCGGCATGTCCCGCCTCCTTGGTCGCGCTCGCAATCTTCAAAATGCCACCGTCGAGGTCGGCCTGCTTGATCTGCGGCACGCGGTCAGCCGTGGCGCTCTCCCATCCGTTGCCAATACCCTTCAGCCCATTCCCGGTCTCGTCTCTCTCGAAGGCCTCGTGAAAAACCAGCGCGCCTTTCTCGCGAAGCCATGCGGCATCATCGCGCGCTGAAGCACCCGATTCGGCTCCCACGCAAGGCAGTGCAGCCACCGAAACCAACCACAGGCAAATCAAAGTCAGACGCTTCATCTTCATAACGGCTTTAGTTGAGAAAGGATGAGTTCCCAGCTTTTACGCAGGATCGAGAGGTCGGATTCAATGGCAACCTGGGTGAACCCGAGCCCCATAAAATAGCCCACGTCGGCAGGATCGCGGACGAGGATGCCCGATTTCTTCCCTGCACACTCTGCCGCGGCAACCACCCGCTTCAGGCACTCTGTGAAGTCCCCGACTGCAGCCCCGCTGCCGTGGTTCAGATCGTGCTGAAGATCCGCAGGGCCCACGAACAGCACATCCACCCCCTCAACCCGAGCGATCTCAACCGCATTGCGAACCCCTTCGATGCTCTCGATCTGAGCCATCATCACCGGCATGGGAGAATCCTCCGGACGCCGCAGACCGTACTGATGCCCGCGCACTGTGCGCGAATAACCCCGGCGACCGCGTGGCGGATAGTGCATAGAGTGAACGATCGCTTCAGCCTGTGCGGGCGAGTCCACATGCGGGGCCATCACGCCATCCGCTCCCCAATCAAGCAGACGCGCAATGAGGTCGGGATGCGGTGCACCGACGCGCACGATCCCTTGCGTCCTACTCCCGCGGAGCGCACGCAGTTGGTCCGCCACCGAGGACTCCGAACCATTGCCATGCTCAAGGTCGATCAACACCCAGTCGAAGCCCGACAGCGAAGCCAGTTCAGCAATCGTGGGTGAACCAATGGAAAGAAAAGTGCCGATGTGGGGTTTCATGTTTCAGAGTATTTCCATCCCGCCGTCATTCCTCAGCCCCATCAAGGCAGTATTCAACCGAGCCCGGGTGAATTCCCGCAGCGTCCCTCCATTGGCGCCGTTCGGAATCAGAAAAAACGCAGCGCCACGCTCGAAATAGCCTGCGCCCACCCGGATCACCGCCTTCACAATCATGTTCCGCAGCAGGTGGAGCCAGAACCGACGACGATGCTCGGGCGGTAAAGGCCGGACCTCTTGGTATCCCTCGAATGCGCTCCGCAAAAATGCCGCGTCGTGGAAGCACCCGAGCAGCGAGAGGTCATCCATGGGATCGCCCGAGATGGCGTCGTCGAAATCAATGAATGCCGCGATGTGCCTCTCGCTGCCGAGGATATTCCAAAGCGCGAGATCCTTGTGCACAAGGCAACCCCGCCCGATGTGGAGCAACGCGTGATGGCGCTCCATCTCTCCAGCGATCTCCGCGCTCTCATCCGCAGTGAGAAACCCACGGTCCCTGAGAAACCTCAGATGCCGCTCGAGATGCCCAAGAAAGTACCCCGCATAATCCGCGTGATAACCAGTGAGTCTCCCTGTGCCCCGCAACACCCCACCATCAAATGGGCCGAAGCCCTCCGCTCCAATCGCCTGCCAGCGCGCCACCGACGAACCGATTTCGCGCGCACACTTGCCGACGTTGAGCGCATCGCTTTTGAAATGCGTATTGAGATCAGGGTACGCAATATCCTCGAGCACCTGCCACGCGAACGGGACCCGCTCCCGACTCGCATCCACTGCAAAGACCCCTGGCGTAGGCACGCCCAGCGCCCGAACTTCCCCCAACAGGTGCGACTCCACCTCGATGTAGTCGTCATGCTCAGGACCGTCTTCCACACGAACAAACAAGCTTCTCTCGCCGGTATCCACGCGGAACGTGAGGTGATTCCCCTGCCCCCCAGCCCCACACACCGTCAGCGAATCGGACGAGAAACGCGCCGCAAGTTCCCGAAGAAGCTCCTGCCCGATGTCGGACCGCGCGCCGCGCTCCGCAGTCCCGTGAAAGGCTGCGGGTCGGTCGCATTTCCAATAGTAGATCCCGCGACGCGGATGCTCCTTCATCGCAGTCACGACTCCACCGTTCCCTCTGCAGCCACCGGTACCTCCGCGCTCGCGGAAACAGGCGCCACGGGCCTCGCACGCCAGAATGCGGCAATGATGCTGCCGATGAGATTCTGCGCCACGCCGCTGAAGACCGCAGGAACTGCGGCCAGTGGAAGAAGCGGAAAATTCTCACGCGCGAGCGTTGCGGCAAGTCCGCCGTTCTGCATGCCCACCTCAATGGAAATTGTCCGGGCGACGCTCGCAGGATACCGCAGCAAGCGCGCGACGAAGTAACCCAGAACAAAGCCCACCACGTGAAGCCCAAGGGCGGCAATGGCCAGCCGCGCAGCGTTGGCTTTCACCGCCTCGGCATTGATCGCCACGATGCCAGCGGTGATCAGAATGATCGCGAGGACAGAAACCGCCGGTCCAAACTGCCCCACCTTCGCCACCGTGCGGGGGAAGCGCCAGTTGCACAGGACGCCGATGACCACGGGGGCGACGGCGACTCTGAGTGTCGACAAGCACAGCTTCCACGCATCCACAGGCACATAGTGCCCGGCGAGATGCTCGCACCAAAGCGGTGTCATCACGAACGCGAACAGTGTCGACGTGAGGGTGACGGCAACCGCCAACGCCACGTCCGCGCGGGCGAGATAACTCACCACATTGGACGCAGTGCCGGATGGGCAGCTCGCTACGAGGATCAACCCGACCGCAAAGCCCGGCTCAAGATGAAGCACCCGTGCGAGGAGCCAACCAGTGAGCGGCATGATCGTGTAGTGCGCCAGAAAACCCAGCGTGAGTGAACCCGGCATTCGCAAGAGCCGCCGAAAGTCGTCGATCGTCAGCGTGAACCCCATGCCAAGCATCACGATCGACATCGCCCACACCACCCAATGCCCCGCAAACCATGAAAACGTCGGCGGATGCACCAGCGCGATCGCCACCAAAACCACCAACCAGACCGGATAGAGATGAGTGAACCACGTGAGAAATCGTTGCATGGGAATGGGGGAAAGTTACTTCACGACCGTCGGTGCAATGTCACGCACGCCTGAATATTCGGGCCCACCAGCCGCAACAAAACCATTGCTCGCGCCCTTCTCATCCGCGCTGACCCAGAAGGAGTACAGACTCCCGTTGGTCAGATGAAATCGAAAGCGCACCGGGGTTTTGTTCAGCGTCCCAAGTCCGAAACCCTTCTGCCATTGCACACGCACCTTGGTCGCATCGCCGACAGTCGTCTCGGACGTCGCGAGCACCTGCCCTCCGGCGTCGAGCACCTCCACGCGCAGCCCACCCTTCGCCGAGTCCACATTCACGAAAAGATGATTCCCCTGGAACCTCACCAAACGCGTCGTGAGCGTGCCCGGCATTTCGCCCGCATCCATCGAAGCGAACCCATCACGGCGCAAACTCGCAAGACCAACCGCCCCGCCACCATACATGTCTCTGCGCCCTCCGCCCGCATCGCCGGAGTAAGCGCAGTAGGGAAAGACCAACCGGTCCTCTTGAATCACGAACACCCCCGTCGTGGTGTGCACGTAACCGCGGTCCCACGCTCCCGAATTGCGTTCCGCCCGGATGAATCCCCTTCGGTCGGGCCGGTCCCAATGGAAACCGTCCCGGCTGAATCCCAGCTCCAGATCCGTCAGCTTTGGAAATCCGCCCTTCTCGCAGACTTCGTTTTTCGGCCCGCGATGAATCTGGTGCATGCCAATCATCAAGCTCTCGTATGCCACGGCGGCGAGGCTGTAGAGCTGCGGCGCATCGCCCTCGCCCGCGACACCGGGATAGGCACCGGCGGGCTCGGGACGATCGAGCCGGTCCGCATTCGTCCAGTACACTGCCTTCGACCAGTCCGCCCCGTCCAAAAAGCGCTCGCTCTCCACGTAATAACGGCACCGACCGCGGGGGCCGTCCCGCTTGATGCTTTGCACCCACTTGTTCCGAAACGGATTGTAAAAAATGGACCCGTAGTCGCTGGCGGCTGCGCTGCAGGCGACAGGCTTCGACCATGTCACACCGTCGGACACCTGCAGACTGTGGGTGGGTCCCGCAGCAGCCTCCTTCTTCGAGACATGCATCCAGCATGTGAGGTACTTGATGCGCTCCTTCGGATCCGCTGCCTGGACGTCGTACCACAGCGCATGATCGGTGCCCGCTGTCACCCCCTCGCCCCCTCCCCATGCCGCGCCCGCTGGCAGCAGGATGTTCCCCGCTTTGCCTCCGAGTTCCGGCCGGACCCATGTTCTCAAATCCCGGCTCGTGGCCATCGCGAGCGGTCCGCGCCAACCCGCCGTATAGAACATCTTGAACACCATTTCTGCCGGCTCATAGAACACGCCCCCCTGCCCGAGATACACCACCTCGTTCCGCTGCTTCTCCAACAGAGTCTCCGGCCGAAATACCGGATTCTCACCAAACTTCTCCGCCCGATGAAAAACCCTTCTGAGGTCGGTGGACTCGATGAGGAAATCATCAACGAAGAGCTGCCGCCCGATGTCGATGGGGATGACTTTTGGTGGACGCACAAGGTAAGGCACCGGCATCGGCGCATCCGAAGCCGGATCACGAAAGCGCGGCGGCCACACATCAGGCAGCTCGATGCCGTTCGAGAGCTTCTCCGCCTTTGGCCCCGTCGCCTTGTTCGCCCGATTGAGCAGCTTCGCATCCCGCGAGACGACCCGACCCGCCAGCACATCCTCTTCGCGGAACTTCGCCAGCAGGATCTCCGCATCGGTATGACGGTTCCAATCGTACAGCACATGGATGAGTCCGTCGCGGCCCTCAAAACCGTCCGGATACGACACCGCATTGCGTTCATCCAAAATAAGCCCGCCCTTCCACGTCTGGCCTTCGTCCTCCGAAAGCCATGCACTCAGGTGCGTCCGCTTCTGAAGGCGCTCGCCGGGCGATCCGTTTTTCACGAGCAAAATGCGGCCCGACTGCAATCTGCGAAGGAAAAATCGCGCGTTCACATTCTGTACGCTCGCAGCCTGCTTCGGCGTGCTCCAAGTCCTGCCTCCATCGGTCGAGAAACTCTCATGCGGCTGCCCCTTTGTGCGCGCCAGCATCCACAGGCGGCCGTCCTTGAGCTCCACCATCATGTGCTCGTCGAACTCCCAGTCCGGGAACTGCAGGCTCCCGCGCTCCCCCCATGCGGCCCCATCGGCAGTCGATGCGAACACACGCGCCGTCTTCTTGTGCCAGTCTGAAACCGGAAGCAGCCACTCGCCGTTCCGAAGAACTGTCGGCTTGTTCAGCGTGCAACCTTCCGCAAACAACTCCGGCTCCGTCCACTTGAGGTCCTCTGCGTCGGGATCATCGCACCGGATGAACCAGTTCGTGATCCGACCATCCGGATCACCGAGTTGTTGGTCGAAAAACAGCCAGAGGCGACCACGCGGATCGGTCCACAGATTCCCAACGAGCGCACCACTCAGCCGCTGACCCGCCGCGATCAACGCACCCACCGCAAAGCGCGGCTTCGACCACGTGGCTCCATCGTCATCGCTCGCTGACAGAAGGAAATACCCCTCCTTCTTGTCTCCCGTTCCGGTCCAGCACCCCCAGATCCGTCCTTTCGGAGTCCGATCCATGCCGATGATCATCGCGCCGGGCCGCGCTTCGTCCTGAAACTCCGGCCCTGGATTGCGGAGCACCACCGGCAGCGCGAGATTCACCTCCTTCACTTCCGCGCCCTGCGCCGCGAGTACCACCATCTTCCGAAACTGGAACCGCTCCCCGGCTCTCACCTCCTTGCGATACAGGCTGACGCGGTTCACTTCGCCCGCGAACAATTGTGCCTCCGGCACTTCGACCTTCGTGAAGCCGGCCTTGAGCAAGGCCTCCTCCTGGCTTGCAGCTCCCGCACGCTTCGTCGGCGTTAACGCGAACAGCGAGCCCGCTTTGGTAACCTCCGCGTGAAGCTTCTCGATGCTGGTACGCACAAAGGGCAGTTCCCGGACCGCATCGGGCATTTCATCCACCGCATAGTCGCGGTCGGTGAAGAGCTTCACACCCCGCCTCATTACCGCCGGCACCTCCGGAGGCGCCGCAGGAAGCGGGATGCGCGTCTTGCCTGCCTGCGACTCAAACATCCCGACGTCCTCCAGCTTTCCAAACATGATGCGCTCCTTGCGGCTCGCATCAGTGTCGCCCTGAGTCACCGCAACCCAAAGCGCGCCCTCGTGCTCATGGATTGTCGGATACTGGAAAGACTTCGGTGACTCGAAGCGATACTTGCGCTCCCAGCTTGTGCCATCCCGCGAGATGTCCACGTTGAACACGCTGCGGCTCACTCCCTGGACCCGTGTCGCCTCCTGCCAGCCGAGGTAATAAACGCCGCCAAATTTGTCGAAGGTGGGCTTCGAATTCGCACCGTTGCTCACGAAAGGCATTTCCTTCCCCTCACTCCACGTCCGCCCATCCTTGCTCACGGTGAAGTGATAATTGCCTTTGTCGTTGCGGCAAATCGCCATCCATGTGCCATCGGGCAGGCGGTTCACCGCCGACTCGCTCAGACGCTCAGACTGCGGCTCGTTGTAATGCCCCACCACTTCAAATGTCCTCAGATCCTCATGCACCACAGCCAGTGCGTTCTGAGTCCCCGAGAAGTTATTCAATACCACGTAGGTCCGCCCATCAAAGCGCTTGAACGAGTCGAAGATGAAGAAGGCCGAATCCACCGCCTTCTTCCTGAACCCGTGCGCCGCTGCATCCGCGTGAAAATGCTGCGGCTGAAAATCAAAGACACCCGCCGCCGTCCTCAACTGCGCACGCTCGATGCTCGCCGCGAATTCCTGCTTCCCCAAATCAAAGTCGCGAATCCACATCTGGGACTGCCTTTTGCCCGGATCCTCACTGGTGAAGTAGCAGCGCAATGTGCCCGCATCTTTCTGGATGATCCGCGGCACAAAACACGCCCCGACCGGCAGCGTCTCATTTTCAAACCGCTGCTCGCCACGCGCAAAGTCGATCACCTTCTCCACGGCCAGTGTCTTGAGATTCATCACGGACATCGTGGCATAGATGAACGGCCACCCAGCGTTCTCGCCCGCCTTCACGTCGTTCGCTTCAGCCACCACGTAAGCGCGTTCCCCCACACACACGAACTCCGCGTCGTGCGCACCCTTCACCCGCGGTGCCGATGTGTTCACGAGACGCTGCATCACCATGTCCCCTGCCAGCGCCGCATCCCAACCCGCCGGAACCAGGCCGGGTCGATTCAGCCTGCTTACGGTCTGCCTGAGCGTCACCGCACCGGAGACGTTCCTCCCAGCGGCCACGTCTTCCTCCCGGAACTTCGCCAGCAGAATCTCCCCCGCGCCGTTGCGGTCGCGGTCATAAGTAATCCAGATAAAGCCCTCTTTGTCCTGCACACCGTCCGGGTAGGAAACGCCGCTGCGCTCATCGAGCAACAGACCGTCATTCCATGTAGCCCCATCATCGGCCGACAGCTGCGCCGTGAGATGACTGCGCCCCGTGAAGTTGTGATGGTTCACAAGAAGCAGCTTCCCCGAGGCAAGGCGGCGGATGAAGAAGCGTGAGCCGGGACTCTTGATCGTGCTCGCCGTGCCTTCGCTCCAAGTGCGTCCCTTGTCCGTCGAGTAACTTTGCCAGAGAACGCCACTGCTAGTGCGGATAAGCATCCAGAGACGGCCGTCCTTGAGCTCGGTAATCATGTTCTCCAGCGCCCATGGGCGGGCCTTCACTGCACCGTGAAGCTTCCATGTCCGCCCTTCATCGGCGGAGATGCCCACACCGTGCAGAGTCGGCGTCTGCTGGCCGTTGTAACCAGTACTCCATGCACGGACGGGCTCTTGCGCCAGCGTCACCGGCATGAGCCACTCGCCCGTGGAGAGAACCGTCACCTTGTTCATGCGGAAGGCGAACGGCACGTCGTAGCTCACCCGAAACTCTTCACCCCACACCCGCCGCGAGGCATCAGGATCATCGCAGATGCGCGCCCAGACCTCGTGCTTCGCGGTGTCTTTATTACCCCGGTTAAAGAGATACCAGAGACGCCCCTTCGGATCGATCCACAGACAGGGATCAAAGCAGCGTGTCCCATCACTTTGCGGCAAAGCCATCGCCTCCGCTTCGCTGAAAGTCTTCCCCCCGTCGTCGCTGCGTGCCAGCACCACCACGTTGTCCGGTGCCGGCTCCTTCGGCCCCCCGGTGAACCAACAAACAAACACGCGCCCCTTCGCCGTGCGCTCAATGCCTGGAATCCCCTGCCACGTCCGGTTCGCAAGCTCTACGACAACCCCACTCTCCACTCCCGAAAGCGAACCACGTTCAGCGAAGAACAGGGCCACGAATAGAATCACGAGCAGTCTCAGCAGGGGGTACATCTTCCCATTCTCATTCCCGCGGAGGTTGTTTCCGATCCCCTTTCGAGGGTTATGTTACCCCCGTGCATCACACCACCACCGCTTCCACCCTCAAGGACATCGCCAAGGCCACCGGGTTGTCTGTCATGAGCGTTTCCCGCGCATTGCGTGGAGCACCCAAGGTTTCGGAAGAAAACAGGAAGCGCATCCTCACCGAAGCACAGCGGCTCGATTACCGCCCCGACCCTCATATGGCACGCATGATGCAGATGGTGCGCAGCAGAAAAAAAGTCCCGATTCGAGCGGTCATTGCGGTCATCCGCGAACATGTGCCCGAGGACAACCTCCTCAGCCCCTCCTATCAGTATGTCCCCATCGATCCCATCCGTAACCGGGCGCACGGCCACGGCTACGCGGTGGAGGAGTTTTTTCTGGGCAGAGACCGTCTCACTCCGAAGAAGCTCCAAAAGATCCTGCACACACGTGGCATCGAAGGTGTGATCGTTTCGCCCCAGAGCACCCAACTCCCTTGCAGCCAACTCGACTACTCCCCCTTCGCTGCCGTCGCCTTCGGCTACGCGATGCGGCATCCCGCGCTGCACATGACGGCGGGTAACATGACCCTCGGAATCCAGACCGCCGCCGAACAACTCGCCGCCCGCGGCTACCAGCGCATCGGTGTGGCAGTGACCAAGTGGATCGTGAATCGCTCGCAATTCGGCTACAGCGGCGGCCTCTTTCACTGGCAGCAGAGCATGCCCTCCAACGCTCGCGTACCGCTGCTGCTTTTCCCCAACAACGACATCAGCCGCGGCTACAGCGTCTTTGCCAAATGGATGCGAGAGTATCGACCCGACGCCCTCATCACATTCGACACCCATGTCCCCGCATGGCTGGAGAGACTCCAATTACGCGTGCCACAGGACATCGCCTTCGTCGTCCACGACTGGACGCCACGCATGAAAGCCTACGCCGGCATCTACCAACGCCGCGACCACCTCGCCGCAGCCGCCGTCGATCTCGTGGTCACACAACTCTCCCAGCACGAATACGGCGTACCCGCTGTCCCCCGCCAGATCATGATCCCGCCCCAATGGGTCGACGGCCCCAGCGTGCGGCCCCAGAAGCACTAGCCCGCGTGGAGGCGCAACCGCTGCCGGGGGGGAACTCTGAGGAAGGTCAGACGACGCTTTCCTCGTCCATGATTTGATCAACACGTGACCGCACGCTCCGTCACCGCCCCATCGGCACACCGCAAACCGGGATGCTGCGCTCGATGCAGGGAAGGTGCCTGAGCACCGCGGTGACAAGTGTGAGGGCGGCTTCACTCTGACTTCTTCGTGTCGGGCTGCGGGACTGCCGCGGCCCCAGGCGTGGGGACCACCGACGAGGGTGGTGTCGGCTCCTGTGTTTTTGGCCCGCCGGAGCCGGGCTGTTGCAATTCCTTTTGCACCCATTGGAGGCCTTGCAGGTTGCCCTTGATCCCCTCCGCGGCGTCGACGGTTGGTCGTTCATGGATGACGCCAATGGGACCGCGCCAGCCGCTCGCTTCGACGACACCGATCATCGACAGTTCCGACTCATCGGAGCCGATGAACCGGACGCCGGGATACTTTGTGGTATCCGTCCTCATGCCGTTGAGATTCACCGCGAGCAGATAAGGCTGGATGCGTTGGAACAGCGCGGGGAACTCCGCAAGCGAACCCCGCCAATGGTGGAAATTGAAGACGATGCCCACGTTCGTCACCCCATCACGGCGCAGGCGCTCGATAATCGCGATTTGATGATCCTGCTCCTCAATCCACGGCTCACGATGATTGTAGAGCCCCACTTTGCAACCAAGCGTCGCCGCATCCTCCGCGATCGGCCGGATGCGAGCCGCCTCAGCTTCGATCCGCTCAGAATCGTCCGTCACCGTGATGGCCCGTGATCCGCAAACCCAGAACTGCGGATGAATACCGTGGCGCTTGATGGTCTCGACGATCTGGGGATTCCGTGCCGGATACCACCACGCCGTGATTTCGATTCCGTGCCGCTGCGCCGCCTCGACCTCGGCGTCTCCAGCGGCGCCTCCGTTGTAGGCGAACTTGGTCAGGCCAAGCTCCTTCAACATCTGCATCCGTTCCTCCGGGCCGCGCTTCTTGGCATCCCACGGAGCCATGATCCACAACGCGGAAATGTTTTTGCGCTCGAATAGGGACGGCGCGTCGGCCGCGCTGAGCCGCGGGGATGCGGTCGCGAGAATGGCGATAGTGAGGAGAGCGAGGGTGGTTTTCATCTGTTCGTTAAGACGACTGTTCAGGGGCAAGTTGCGGTGCGTCGGGTGTCAGCGCGTGGCCGTGATACTGAGCCGGCGGATCTCCAGCGCACCCGCCTTCTCACCCGCGGGGCCTCCTGAGTCGCCGCCAAAACCGATCTTAGCCTTGGGCTCGGCGCCGACGGGATGCTTTGTTGTCCAGGTGCGGCCGTTGAAATCGACGGTGATGGTTTCCTCCTTCAGCACAATGTGAACGGGATGCCACTCACGGTCGGCGAGGGTGATCTTCTCGCGCACGAGGTCCACGCTCTCGCCTTTCATAGGATGGGCAATGATGCGGAATACATCCCGTCCCATCACAAAATTGAGGATGTGGCTGCGTTCGCGGGTGCCGTCGATGGGAAAGCTTGCGAAGGACGCTTTGCCTTCGAGGCGGAACTCAAAGCGCACATCCGCCTCAGTGAACGAGAAGTGGCGCTGCTTCACCGGCCCGTGGCGACGCTCCCCGGACTCGAAGGCGCGCAGCACGCCGTCCTTCGCGTTCCAAGTGCCGAGCCCCCAATGCCAGTCGGCGGAGAGGGGCTGTTCGAATGCTTCCTCAAGCACGATCGAGGGTTCGGCGCTGAAGGTGAATGTGGTACTCACGATGAGTGAAAGGACGATGGTGGGGACGATGTTCACGTGGGTGTATTTCATGGCTTCGCGGTGCTGATGCGCAGCACTTGGTAATGCGTGAAGGGTGGGATGCGGAGGGTGAGAGTGCCTTTGCTTATAGAGACGTGGTCACTATCGAGAGATTGCCGCTGCGTGTTGTTTGGGGCGGTCTCATCGTAGCAGATCGATTCAATGGTGAGATTGCCGGTGCTTTTCAGCTCCGGCACTCGCAGGGTGACGGTAAAGTCGGCGCGCGTGACCGGTGTGAGATGATCGGTGGCGAGGTCGTGGTGGTAATTGACGAGATCGATGGTGAGTTCGCCGGGGTTTGCTTGGCTCTGGTTCGCGTAGATGCCGATGTGCTCGGGGGCGTGGGTGGCGTTGAGCAAGGGACCATCATCGCGGGATCGAGCGAGGGCTTCGTGAAGCGGCGCAGAGTTGTTCGCGTCCTCATGGTAGGCGAGGCCGGGCTTGGTCTTGATGACGGTGATCTGACCGGGGAAACGTTTCGCGAGCGGGGTGATGATGTCTTCGGTGCGCGGTAGGAGCAGCGCTTTCGGTCCGGTGAAGGCGCCGGTCTCGCCGGTGATGAGGAGTTTTCCGCCCTGCTTCAGGTAGGATTGGAGCACGGCGAGGTGTTCCGCGGTGATCACAAGGACCGACGGCAGGATGACGAGTTTGAAGCGGGTGATTTCCTTCAGCGTGACATCATCAAAGGGGACGACATCCCACTGCGGGAAGTCGCGGGCCGAGGCGAGATATTGCGCCCAGCCGAGAAACTCGGAGGCGTGGCGCTTCGTCACTTCCTGGTTCCAGGCCCACGGCGGTTGCGCGGCGATTTGGCTCCACGAGCTGGACGCGAGGCCGATATCGGCCAGGTATTCCCGCTTCGAGATGACGGGCGCGATTTGATTGATGAAGGTGTGGAGATTCCCGGCGGAATGGATCGAGCCGGGCGAGTAACCGCCATCGAAAGTCAGCGAAAAGGCGGGGATGCCACGATTCGCGATAAGGTCGAAATAGATGATCTTGTGCAGTGTCTCGCCATGGCGCTTTGTGAATCCCGCGCCGTCCCAACCGCTGTACTGTGGCTCCACATACGGGTCCACGATCGCATGGCCTGTAACGCCGATCTTGGACGCCATGCGCGGGCCAATGCCCAGCCGCGCCTGCGGATAATAACCGAGCGGCTTCACGAATGCGGTGAAGGTCTTGAACACGGGCCACTCGAAGTTCGCCATGTCCACGCAATCGCGCTGGAGGAAGAGAGCGCTCAGCATGGGGATGACGTTCGCGACCATGGGCACATCGCGGCCCAGCTCACGCGCCGCCTGTTTGTTCAGCCGATAGACCTCCTTCATGCTGGCCAGCTTTTCTTCCACGGCGGCGATCTGGAAAGCCCGCCACACCTTGTTGGAAAGCCATCGGGAATCCGCCGCAGCCCGCCAGAGCGGTTGGTCGCCTTCGCCTTTGTATTCGGAACGCCATGGCGGATTGAGCAGAAAATCGAGCACGCCAAAGGCCGCGACATTCCACTTCTCAAATCCGCACTCGTGACAGTCTCCATCGCTGAAACGCCCCTTCACGAACTCGCGGAACGCAGCGACGTGAATGTCCGCCCTTGCATTCATCGCGGTCGGCGAGCGCAAGTCCCAGTCATCGTAGTGAATCATGTCTGCCGCGAGCACTTCCATTGCACGACGCCCCTTGGCGGCCTGATAACGCGCGAACTGCCTATCGTAGAGCATGGGAACCTCGGACTGGACCACCCACTGACCGTCCGCGCGCTGCGTGGTGATGCCCTTGAGGGCAAGCGCGTCCGCCATGTCGGGAGGAATCGCTACATACCTCTCCCTCCCCTTCCCGGCCTCACCTCCCGCGCCCCCCTTGCCGATGAGCGCTCTCCCGGACCGGGTGAACCAGAAATCGCTTTCCGAAGTCACGACACTGCCATCGAGCGGATGCGTGAACGCTAGAAGGCCAAGGATCTCCGCCGTCGGCAACGGTTTGCCGAGGCTCGTCTTCAAATCCAGTGACTGCAGGAACTGCCAGTCGCTCAACCAAATGGTGCGGCCACCGGGTTTCATGAGCTTCTCGATCGAACGGCGGCGCTGTGGATTGCCAATACCTTCCAGCAGATCTGCCGTAAACAGAACGCGCCCATCATCCGCCACACGCGCGAGAACATTTCTCGCGCTACAGCCCTCAATGTAGACGACGCGCTTCGTCCCCGCCTGCGCCACAAACGCCTGTTCATGCCCGCGCATCCACGCCATGTCACGATGAAGGTCCGCATCCCAGATCCCGTAATAACCTCCTGCACACAGGCTCGCGGCGGTGGCGTGCAATGTCCCGAGATGCGGCGCAACAAAGTTCCCGTGGCCGTCGAACGCCATCGAGAACATCCGGTGCCACCACAAGTCGCCCTCCGTGTTCGTCTTTCCCAACGACGCCACATCTCCGCCCCGCGCGCTTCCAACGTGCGCAAGCAGCCAGAACGCGAGGGTGAGGCTGACAAGTCGTTTCATGCAGGCATTAGACGCCGATTACTTGTTCGGGCTCGGTGTTTCGTCCAACTGAGGCTTCACTGCCTGCAAGCTCTCCGCGAGTTGCGCGCCAGCGTTGGGGCTTTCGTCTTCGATAATGAAATGCGACACGCCCCTTGCCTTCGCGGCTGCAATCACCGCCGGAATATCCACGCGACCACTCGCCAGGCGCACCATCAGCGGGCGCGCGGACTTGGGATTGCCCACATCCGGCTTCGCATCGCGAGCCAGATCCTTGAGATGCAGCGAACAGATGCGCTGGCCATCCTTCGCGATGACATCCGCAGCTTTCGCTCCGCCCCACGCCACCCAAAAGACATCGAGCTGAAAGCTTACCACCCCCGGTTCGGTGGCAGCGATGAGCACGTCATAGAAGGTCTCGCCCGGCCCCGCTGGTGAATCCGCCACCGTGAAATCGAGAGCGTGATTGTGATTGTGATAAGCAAAACGAAGCCCCGCCGCATTCAAGACGGCGCCGTATCCATTGAATCTCGCCGCCGCTTTGAGCACCTGCGCTCGGTCCATCGGTGCCTTGTGCGGCAGGATCGGGCACACCACTTGGACCGCCCCGAGCGCCTTCGCATCCACGATCACCTGATCCATCTTTTTCTCCAGGTCCTCTGGCCGCACATGATGGCTGGAACACGTCATGCCCCGCGCCTGAAGTAGCCCGCGCAATTCCACCGCGGGCAGTTTCGTGAAAACACTCGTCTCAATATCCATGAACCCCTGCGACTTCAGCCGATCCAGCGTTCCCGGTGTATCACGATCAAAGTCTTCCTGGAGGCTATACATCTGCAGCCCCAGCCCAAAGGCATGGCAAGAAAGCGCGAGCAGCGCGGCGAACAGGAGGAGGCGAATCATTTTCATGGTTTAAGCGGCTGGGAGTTCACGCATTCGGGCACACGACACCAAGGACGCAGCACATCCGCACCTGATTCTACCCGCTAACGCCGGAAACAGGACGCCAAAGCCTATGTGAAATGCGACAGCACTCCATCGATGACCGGAGCATTCGCACGAGCCTCGTAGCCGATCACCGATGCACTCGGCATCGTCGTCAGCATCGTATTTGCCCAGCGCGGCGGGAGTTTCTGCCTAAGCCAGCAATTCCGGGATGAGCTTGCCCTCCACATTCGTCAGCCTTCGTTGAATCCCATTGTGCTCGAAGCTGAGCTTTTCGAAGTCGAGGCCGAGGAGGTGGAGAATGGTGGCGTTGAAGTGGTACAGCGGGTGAATGTCTTGGATGGCTTTTTGCCCAAAGTCGTCGGTAGCGCCGTGGCTGACGCCGGGCCTCACACCTGCGCCGGTCATCCAACAGGTGAACCCATCGGGATTGTGGTCGCGCCCCTTCGCTCCCTTTTGGAAGAAGGGCATGCGGCCAAACTCCGTGCACCAGACGACGAGGGTGTCTTGCAACAGGCCGCGCTGCCTAAGATCACGGATGAGCGCGGCTGCCGGTTGATCGAGGATTTGCGCGTGGATGTCGTATTGCTCCTTGAGCGCGCTGTGCCCATCCCAGTTCAGCCTGCCGCCGCTTGCATAGGCGCCGTTGAAGAGTTGTACAAAGCGCACCCCCTTCTCGATCAAGCGACGCGCGAGAATGCAGTTTTTTGCAAACGCCGCCTTGTCCGGATTCTGCGCGTCGTCGGCCCCATACATCTTCACAATATGCGCGGGCTCGGAGCTGAGGTCATTGATCTCGGGCACGCTGAGTTGCATGCGTGCGGCGAGTTCGTAGCTGGCGATGCGGGCGGCGAGCTTGCTGTCGCCTGGATGCGCTTCGAGATGGCGGGCGTTCATCCTTTGCAAAAGCGAACGCGCGGCCTGGTCGGCATCCGTGGAGACTCCCGTAGCCGCGAGGTGGCGGACCGGATTCTTGGAACTCATCGTGGTGCCTTGGAAGGCAGCAGGGAGAAAGCCTGGACCCCAGTTGTTGGCTCCATTCTGGGGCACGCCGCGTGGATCAGGGAGGGCGACATACGAGGGCAACTCCTGGCTCTCGCTGCCCAGCGCATACGTCACCCACGAACCGAGCGATGGGAAGCCATCGAGGACGAACCCGGTGGAGAGGAAGTTCTCCGCAGGGCCATGGGTGTTCGACTTGCTGGTAAGCGAATGCACGAACGCGATGTCGTCCGTCAGCTCCGCGAGATGCGGAATCATGTCGCTCACCCACTTGCCGGTCTGCCCGCGCGGCCGGAACTCGTATTGGGGTCGTGCAAGATTCCCAGCCGGCCCTTGGAAGGTCACGGCAGGTCCGCCGGGCAAAGGTTTGTCGTCCCACTTGATCAACTCGGGTTTGTAATCCCACGTCTCAAGCTGGCTGACCGCCCCGGCGCAAAAGATCACGATGACGTTCTTCGCCTTCCCGGGAAAATGCGGCTGTCTCGGCGCGTACGGACGCGCGGGGTCGATGATCGGCGCGTGGTTCTCTGCGGCGAGCAAGCCATCAAACCCCAGGAGATTCGTCAGCGCGACGGAGCCGAGCGCCGTGGCGCTATTCGATAGAAACTGTCGCCGATCAAGCAACGCTCGGCCTCCGATGGAAAGATGTTCGGCGTGGTGCTTCATGGCTGGAAGAGGAACTCGTTACTGTTGAAGAGCGCGCGGCAAAGCACGGTGAGCCCGTGCTTTTGGACGGTGGAAATGGTGTCATTCAGCTCTTCGGCCGCAGGTTGCCGATTCAGGGCCAACTGGTATGCGAGGCTGATCTGTCGGGAAATGTCGTCGCCTGCCTCCCTCTTCACACGTGCGGCAAAGGCTTCGGACTGATCGAGAGTAAAACGACTATTGAAGAGGTTCAGCGCCTGGATCGGTGTGGTGCTGGCACGGCGGGCGGCCGTGCTTTGCCCTGCATCGGGGCAATCAAAGGCTCCAAAAACCGCCTCCGGTTCGCGGCGGACTTTGTGCGCGTAAATCATGCGGCGCTGGTTCTCGGGCGTGGATACCTCGATCGGATTGAAACCGCTGAGGCCCCCGCGTTTGTCAAAGAGGTCGTAACCACGACCGTACATCTTCAGATTCAGTTGGCCACTCACCGCCAGTATAGAGTCACGGATCGCTTCTGCTTCGAGACGGCGCGAAGGAAACCGCCAGAGAAGGCGCACGTCGGAGTCCTTTTCAGCGGCTTGTACATTGGATGCGGACGACTGCCGGTAGGTGTCACTCAGCACGATAAGCCGATGCATGTGCTTCACACTCCATCCACCGCGAACGAACTCGCCGGCAAGCCAGTCGAGCAACTCAGGGTGCGTGGGCTTCATCCCGTTGTTGCCGAAGTCGCTGGGCGTCTGCACGAGACCGCTGCCAAAGTGGCTCTGCCAGATCCGGTTCACCATCACGCGGGCCGTGAGCGGGTTTTGGGAGTTGGCGATCCAGTCGGCAAGCGCCGCCCGCCGCTGCTGCTCGGTCGTTTGCTGGCCCAGCTTCACCTCGCCGAGAGTGCTGAGCACGGCTGGCATGACTTCCTCCTTCGGCTGCTCGGGATCGCCGCGATTGAGCAGATGGATCTTGTCGGGCGCACGAAAGGTTCCAGCAAAAACTCGCTGCGCGTTTTCTGCCGCCTTGTGTGCCGCCTCAAGCGAGTTCTTTTCCTTCATCAGCGCCGCAGCCTCCGATGCCTCCTCCTTGCTGAGTCCTTTGGTGGAAAAGGCGACGGGCTTCGTTGCCTTCGCATCAAACTTCTGTCGGTCGCTCGCGTCCACGACCGCGTGCCAGTCGCCAGCGGCATCGCCCACTTCAATAAGGTAATCCGTCGCAAGCCGGTCTTTGAAACTCCCCTCGCGATCGCGGCCCCACACCACGCGCTCAATGCGCTGTTCACTTGCAAACTCGATCATGACCCAGCCTTTGCCCTTCTCGTTCGACATCCAGCTCCGCGAGTTCCCGTAGTTACCGTCGTTCACAAAACGCTGCTCATGGGTGTTCGCGGTCACGTTCTCGCCGGACACGGTCACCGCCGCGTGGAGCGCGACGTTCTCGTCATCGGAGTTGAAGACCTCGAGTTCATCGATGCAGGGCTCGAGGTTGTTTGTCTCGCGGATGGTGAAGCGCACGCGCCTGGCTTTCACGGGCGCAAAACGATCCACGTTCTCGCGAGCGTTGACCATCGGACGCTCCGTGCCGGAGTTCGCGAGCGGAACGAATCGGGTGAGCGCGCTGTCAATATGCGCCAGCCGCCCCTTGATCTTCAGGGCCTCCTTCCGCGCGGCTTCGGCTTCCGGTGTCCGAAGGCGACGGTCGTTGTACTCCACACCCGCGACGATGGCCTGCATCGCGTAATAGTCCTTCGCGCTGATCGGATCAAACTTGTGATCGTGACAGCGTGCGCAGCCGACGCTCAGGCCCAGAAAGGTCTGCCCAATGTTGTTCACCATCTCATCCAGTGAATCCTGCCGCGCGAGCCGCTTCGACGGCTCATCTTTGCCAATCTGCCCGGGCAACAATACCGACGCGGTGACGAGAAAGCCCGTTGCTGCGTCCTCGCCCAGAGCATCACCCACGATCTGCTCCTTGATGAAACGGTCGTACGGCGTGTCGTTGTTGAGGGCACGGATGATGTAGTCCCGATAAGGCCACGCGTTCGGCCGCTCGGTGTTCACCTCGAATCCATGCGTGTCCGCATAGCGCACGACATCGAGCCAATGCTGCGCCCAGCGCTCGCCGTAGCGCGGCGAATTCAGCAGGCCATCCACGACACGTTCGAACGCATCGCTATGCGAGCTTTTCACAAAAGCCTCCACCTGCTCCGGCGCCGGCGGCAGTCCGATCAGATCGAACGTCACGCGCCGCAGCCACGACACACGATCCGCTGCTGGCGACATCGCGAGGCCGTTCTCCTTCAGCTTGGCGGTGATGAACTCATCAATCGAATGGCTGCCCGGTGCCAGCTTCAGTGGCTTGAAGCTCCAGTGATCGCGCTGGTCCTTCACCCTGGCCACATCCACGCCATCGGGCCACACCGCGCCTTCATTGATCCAGCGCGTCAGCGTCGCAACCTCCGTAGCCGACAGGCCTTCGCCCTTCGGCGGCATCCGCTCATCCTTGTCGGTGCTGAGTACCACTTTCATCAGGGGGCTTTCGCCCGCATTGCCAGGAACGATGTCCGGCGCATGGTGATCGCCGCCCTTCAGCGCTGCCGCTTTCACATCGAGCCGCAGGCCGGACTTCTGCTTCTTCTCCCCGTGGCACTCGGTGCAGCGCTTTTCAAAAATAGGCCGCACGTCGTGCATGAAGTCCACGGGCGCGGCGACCGCAGAACGGACGGCGGTCAAAGCGACGACGACAATGAAGCCTGCTCTCAAGAGCGGTGCTTGCCGCGCTGGCTGCGCTAAAGAGTGTCTGTTCATCTGGGAAATGGTGTGCGTGTCCGCATCGTAACGACGCTTTCTAATTCTCGATCACATTAGTCTTACCGTCCGGTTTCCACGCGTGGGACAGCGCCACCTTAATAAGGGCGTTCCCCTTTAAGATCACCTCGCGCGCACGGCTGGTTGCCATCCCGAGATCGCTATCTTCAAACGGATTGCCACTCAACATGATCCTGCCCATCCAAGGACCGATCGCATCAGCTGACCGTCCAGATCCGCAGTACCTACACTCCGGCCGATACATTCCCGGCGGATGCCACTCTCACGAGCGTCGGTGAACGCTGTCCAAGCCCATCGCTTCCCGGATTGCCGGCAAGCACCGCAAAAGCCGCCCGCGAATGCGCCTGCCTCGGTCGTGGTGTTCGTAGTAATCGAGGAATTTGAGGGTCTTATTTCACCCGATCAGATTCCTAATCACCGCACCGCCGAACTGGCTGAGCTGCTTGAAACGACCGGCGTGGTAATAGGTGAGCTTGTTGTCGTCGAGACCAAGGAGGCGGAGGAGGGCGACGCGTGTGCGCAATCCACATCGCAGCTGTCGCCCGACACTTTTGTCCCCGGATCACTCACCAGCAAGAGCAAGCGCCTTGGCTAAGAGAGCCGGCGCGATCCACATGCCCCGCGCCTGAAGCGCAGCAATGGCCATAGTGACAGAAGGCAGCGATCCCGCTTGCTTCGCCTGAAGCAGAATCCCAAGCGTGCCCGTGACCTTCATCCCCAAGGCAAGGGCGATGCGGCGGGCTTTCCGATCATCGAGAACCACCACCTCGTGCGTTTCATCCAGATCGGTCTGGATCACCGCGGCTTCCCCCCGGTCAATTTGGATCGCGAGCAAGGGGTGGATACTCACGGCCTTTAGTCGATGGAAAATACCAGGAAGCGCCTGGGTTTCCTGCCAAGTCGCGTCTTGGAAATGACCGGCGGCAAGCTCCTGTCCTACCTCCCACGGGATGACTACATCACCAATCAATCCCGGCAGCGCCCCCAACCCGCCGGGCAACACCGCGTGAAGATGAATTGCCGGGCTAGTGTTGATGACCGTCATGCAGGGCACGCGCCACGTCCAGGTCACTCTCCAACTCGTCCGGGCCTGTCTGCAACGCAGAGACTCCCCAACGGCCGAGCTCATGGAGAAAATCTACCCGTGGCACCCCAGCGAGGCTGGCAGCTTGCCCGCAACTGAGCCGTCCATTATCGAAGAGCTTCACCGCCATCGCCATCCGCGCCTCGCGCTCAAACTCCGCCTCGGACACATGCAACGAACCGGGAAGCGATTCGGGGTATGTGATCGTGAGAGTCCTCATTTCGGTAGTCTAAAACAGACAGAGGACCGAGACAAGGGAGAGGAACATGACGAACCGCCGTCTCTGAAAACATCCTCCCTCACCCTCAATCAAACTCGGCCTACGACACCAGTGCCGACCGCATTACGCCCAATCAAAACATCGCGTCTTCGTTGAGCCAGACCCTCGGTTTGCTCACCCGATCAGATTCCTAATCACCGCACCGCCGAACTGGCTGAGCTGCTTGAAACGACCGGCGTGGTAATAGGTGAGCTTGTTGTCGTCGAGACCAAGGAGGCGCAGAAGCGTCACGTGGAAATCCCTCACGTGGGCTTTGCCATCGACCGCCGTCATACCGAGCTCGTCAGTGGCTCCAATAGTATGACCCGCATTGCAACCGCCACCAGCGAGCCAGAGCGTCATGGCATTGGCATTATGATCGCGCCCGTAGGCCGTGCCGCCGCGCACGCCATTGTCAGGAGTTCGCCCAAACTCGCCGCACCAGACAATGAGCGTGCTCTCCAGAAGCCCACGCCGTTTGAGATCGGTAATGAGAGCTGCAATCGGCTGGTCCACGCCACGCACAAGATTGCCGTGCGCGCGCTCGATGTAATCGTGGCTGTCCCATGAACCGTTGTAGAGCTGCACAAAGCGCACGCCTTTCTCGATGAGCTTGCGGGCTAACAAGCATTTGCGCCCGAAGGAGTCCGTCGCGTCGTTGCCGATCCCGTAGAGCGCCTTGGTCTTCGCGTCTTCCTTGGAAAGATCGAGCGTCTCGGGCACCTGCATCTGCATGCGAAAGGCCAGTTCATAACTGTCCATGCGCGCGGCCAGTTCGTCATGGCCGGGATGCTGCGCGGCGTGGGCCCTGTTGAGCTTGCCGATGAGTTCGAGATTCTTGCGCTGACGCGCCTCGGTCACACCGGCCGGCGGCGTGAGATCAAGAATGGGCGACCCTTTCGCGCGCAGCGGCGTGCCTTGAAAGTTTGCGGGCAGGTAGCCGTTGCCCCAGTTCGCAGCGCCTCCCTGCGGATAACTGACTTCGGGCAGCACGATGAAACCGGGCAGATCCTGATTGAGTGAACCGAGGCCGTAGTTCACCCATGCGCCGATCCCGGGATCGCCCCCGAAACGGTTGCCGCAGTTCATCTGATACATGGCGGTCGGGTGGTTCACGCTGTCCACGGTGCAACCACGGAAGAAGCAGAGGTCATCCGCGACCTTGGCGAGATGCGTCCAGTTGTCCGCCATGTCCGCGCCGCCCTGACCGGCCTTGATGAATTGGAAGGGACTTCGCACATAGTACCGCTTCCCGCCCTGCATGGCGGACGCCTGTTTGTCTTCACGCACGAACTCCTTGAGATGCAGCCTTTCCAAAGCAGGCTTGGGGTCGAAGGTGTCGATGTGCGACGGCCCGCCCTCCATCATGAGGAAGATGACGTTCTTCGCCTTCACATCCTTGAAGTGTCCTTGCTTGGGTGCGAGCGGTTGGATCTTCGCCTCCTCGGCGAGCAGGGAGCTCAGGGCAACGCTACCGATGCTCGCACCCAAGCCGTAGATGAAATCGCGGCGCGTCGGCGCGTGCAAAGCGCGGGCTCCGGCGCAGGGGAAGAGAGGGCGATTTTTCATGGGACAGATTGACATCCAGGCCGGTAATACATAGTTTGACGCATGGTCAAAACCATCTCCAAGATCGGCAACTCCCAAGGCATCATCTTCGATTCCGCGCTCCTCCAACTGGCGCGCCTCAAGGTGGGCGATGAAGTGAATGTCGAAGTCCATTCGGGCGGGACGATCACCATCGCGCCCCTGAATCCCTCGGTAATTGAGGCTGCCACCGCAGCAGAGACTGCGCGTCGGCTCATCCAGAAGAACAGCGAACTCTTCCGCCGCCTTTCGTGAGTGCGTTCATTAAGCACCCCACGGTTGAGGCCGTGATCGCCATCCACTGCGAAGTCTTGGCTGCTCATGGAGGCAGTCCGGGGATGCGCTCTCGCGAACTGCTGGAATCCGCCGTGGCGGCTCCGCAGGCAACGATGATGGGCTCGCCGTTGATCTCCGACCCCATCGAAATCGCCGCCTCCTACCTCTTTTACCTGTGCAGTAACCATGCGTTTGTTGATGGGAACAAACGCGTCGCGTTGGCCACGTGCCTTGTGTTTCTCAGTGAAGCTGGGTTGCTGAAAAACGAAACCCTCGACGTTGACGCATGGGAAAACCTCACTCTCGCCGTCGCCGCAGGTGTCCTCAACCGTGACGAGGTCACCACCAAGCTCCGCAAACTGGTGAGCTGAGGCTTTAATAGGCATACGCAAACTCGTTGGAATTGAGGAGCGCGAGGCACACATCAGCGAGAGCCCGCGTGTGTGCGGCAACATCGCCCGGCTGCAGATCGGGCACGAACTCGGCATAAACGTGCAGCCTTTCATTGAAGGAGAACTTCTCGCCGGTATTCTCCTCCACCGCATCCCGCCGGACCTCGAGCGGCGGCTTTTGATAAGGTGCCTGTTCGGTGCCGAGCAAGGCCTCGATGCCGTGCCAGTGAGCGAGGCAGCTTTGCGTTTCGTCGGCACTGGGCGGACGCGACAAAGCGAGCGCGAAGACCCGTGCAATGGCTTCCTCATCCCCGCGCGTCTCCTTCACGGCGCGATCCGCGAGCGCAAGTGCGCGTGAATGCGTGCCTTGGCCATTGAACAGGCTGAATACTTGCGGCGTCACTGTGGAAGCCTCGCGCCGCTCACAGGAAAAATCCGAAGCCGGTGCATTGAAGACCTCCTGGAAGGGATCGGGCAGGCCTCGAATTTTCAACGCATACAGGGACCGGCGATGGCGCTGATGCGGCAGCGGATTCGGCGTCCATGCAGCGGCGAAAGTCCCCATGACCTGGCGTGGTTGCATGGCCGCTTCGAGATTCATCTCAGGCCGGTTCGGAATGCCGCCAAGGATCGGATTGAGCTCGCCCGTCGCATTAAGCATCGCATCGCGCAACTCCTCGGCGGTGAGCCGACGCGGCATGAAGACAGCGTAGCTCTCCCCGGTCGGGTCCTTGTCCGCGAGCGCTACCAGATCAGGATGCGTGGCGCTGCGTCGATACGCCTCGGAGTTCATGATCACCCGGTGCAACGCTTTCAAACTCCAGCCGTTGTCCACAAAGGTCGCAGCCAGCCAGTCGAGGAGTTCAGGATGCGTCGGACGCTTGCCAGTGCTCCCGAAATTATTCGGATTGCCCGCGATGGACCGACCGAAATGCCAGAGCCAGATCCGGTTCACCATCGCGCGGGTGGTGAGCGGGTTCTGCGGACTGGCGACCCAATCGGCGAAGGCTTTGCGGCGGCCTTCGATGGCGTCGGGGATGAGCGTCGTCTGCGCGGCAGCCAGCACGCTCAACACACCAGGTTTCACCTTCTCACCAGAAGCAAATGGATCACCCCCCGTGAGCACGCAGGTCTCCTCAACCTCGCCCTCTGTCATCCGCTCCGCCGGCATCCGCAGCGGAGCGAAGACGGCCTTGTATTGCCGCGTGCGGCCCGCATACACGCCGAGCGCGTAGGGCTCGTAGCGATCCAGTTCCCACCGCAGACGTTCGAGACCCTTGCGAGCCACACGTTCCAGCCCGAACTGTTCCGGCGTGAAGCCGACCAGCTTGGGTGGAAAGTCTCCTTCCGGCGCCCCGGCGTTGGTGAGCGCAGTCCGCGCACCATTAAAGAGGTCCGAATACCGCCCGAATTTCCTCGCAGACTCCTTCTTGGTTGCAGGCAGGGAACGCGCGGACTCAACAGCCGCATCCCACCTCGCAGCGTCCTTGCCGTTCTCCTTGAACCAACGCTGCGCGTTCGCCAACAGCACCGCATCCAAGCTCGAAAGTGCAGCCTCATGTTCCGCCCGTGTCTTTTCCAAATACGCGCGTTCCTCAAATCCCTTTGTGTTTTCCACCGGCAAAAAGGGCGCGGCGCGCTCGGTGAGCTGCGTCGTCGCGAACGCCGCTTGGATTGAGTAGTAGTCGCGCGTCGGCACCGGATCGAACTTGTGATCGTGGCACCGGGCGCATTGCAACGAGTGGGCGAGGAAGGTTTCGCCCACGCTGTTGACCACATCGTCGAGGAAACGCTGCCGCGCGATCTTCTCGACCTCCATGCCCGTGAGCTCCCATGGCCCCATGCGCAGGAACCCTGTGGCGATGATCTTCTCCGGATCGTTCGGGTCGATCTCATCGCCGGCGAGTTGTTCTCTGATGAACCGGTCATACGGCTTGTCGCTGTTGAATGCGCGCACCACGTAATCGCGAAACCGCCACGCATTTCCCCGCTCGTAGTCGTTGGAAAATCCGGACGAATCCGCGTAACGCGTCACATCCAGCCAGTGCTGCGCCATGCGCTCGCCATAGTGCGGAGACTCCAGCAACCGCTCGATGAGCGATCCGATGGCCTTCTCTGCTTGCGGCGAAGCCAGCGATACCATGAGACCATCCGATGCGGAAACAGCATCCCCGCGCGCGCGCCCTGTCCCATCGTACCCGCCGCATTCTTTCACAAACGTCTCCACTGCATCTGGCGTCGGCGGCAGGCCCGTGAGATCAAACGAAGCGCGACGAATGAACGTCCGCGCGTCAGCCAAGGGCGCCGGCTTCAGGCCGGCAGGCATCCTTTTCCCGATAAGCGTGTCGATGGGATTGCGCTTCTTGGCTTCCGGGCCCCGAACCTCCACGTCCGGCTTCCAAACCGGCTGATAGGCCCACAGGCCTTCAGGCTTGTATTTGCGGTTCGTCCACTCCGGCGAGAGGCCGCCAGATGTCTTCACCACCACACCATCCTCTGCCGACCACTTCGCTTCGTTCGCTTTCGCAATGGCCTGCACACGCGATTCATCCGGCCACGGCGCACCGCCCGCGATCCACTCTTTGATCCACGCGACCTGCTCTGGGGAAAGCTTGTCCGCCTCCTTCGGCGGCATCGGCTCCCAGTCCTCGTGCTTCCGAGTCACCGCGAGATAAAGCGGACTCTCCTCAGGCTTACCAGCAATGAATCCCGCCTTCCCGCTCTCGCCACCTTTCAGCGTGGAAGCGAGCGTCCGCATGTCCAATCCGCCTTTGATCTTCGCCTCATCGTTACCATGACAGGCGAGACACTTCTCATGAAGCAAAGGCACAAGACGCCGCACGAACAGGTTCTCCACCTCTTCACTGCGGGCCTGCTTTGGAAGCAGTGTGATTGCGGCCACAGTGACGAAGAGCGTCCTCTTCAATGAAACAAGGAAAGTAGTCCTTACACGCCACGATCCATGCGGCCCTACAAGGATGATGCGCCCAAAATCACCGGGCGCCCTGTGCAGGATGGCGGCGTGGTTGGTGGTCTGATTCACTTGGGTTTCCCTCCCTCAAAAATCTCCCGGATCTCGGCAGCGCTGACGACGGCTTCATAGATCGCAAACTCGTCGATGGCCCCATTAAGTGTGCGGATCGGAAACTGGTGACCTTGGGTTGGCAGCCCCCAGTTCCCGAGCTCGCAGGGGCCGAAGACGATGGGACGCCCCGGTTCATGGAGCACCGAGACCTCGCGCCCCACCTCCCTCCCGTCGAAGTACTGCACCACCGTGCCAGAAGCATTTTCATACGTCACCGCGAGATGATGCCAGCGACCAAGGCTGTCAGCAGTGAAGACGGGAGTGGAATAGTGAATCTGATTGGTTTTAGACGTGATGCGTCTCTGGCCCGCAGCTGCGTAGCCAATGGAAAACATGAGGCTGCCGTCCTCATAAATCTGCCAGTGCGGCTCCCCGGATTCGTAACCATCCGTCAGCAGCAGCGAGTTGTATTTCTTGTCCACCGAATCGACCTTCACCCAGCACGCAAGTGTCAGCGCCGCATAGGTGCCATCCACATTCATGCGCACACGGTCTCCGGGACGCTTAAACTCCAAGGCCCCTTTTCCAGGCCAGCGCCCCTGCGTCCACTGAGCGCCGACGGCACCACCAGCACGCTCCTTCCGTTCGAAAGACCCGAAGTTACCCACCAACCTTTCCCATCGATCATCCGCCGAGTGCTCGAAGGTGTAGTAGGCAGCAAGGCGCGGATCTTTGCTGACCTCTTCCGACCTCGCCTGCCATTGCTGAAAACGCCGCTGCTCGCGCTGCCGGATCAGCCCTTGGAGCTCGCTGATGGGAAGAAACTCCCCCGTCGAAACCCCCGTCGTCTTCGAAGGCATGGACATGCCGACCTTCAGCTTGGCCGGTTCCTTGCCCTTCTCATGCGCGATCACCTCCCCATCGAAAACATGCACCGCGCTGTGCTGGCCCGTGACATTGAGTGCGAACTCGGTGCCCAGATCCTCAAGCTTCAGATCCGGAGCATGCATGAGAAACCCCCTCGCCGCGGGTGGCACATGAACGCGCACACGCCCGCTCACACAACGCGCTTCCCACGAGGAGATGATCTCAATCTCCGTGACCCCCTCGATCAAAACAGTCGCACCGCTGAAGAACTCGATCTGGGCCAGGCCCTTTTTCAGCGCAAGGCTCCCCGGCGCAATCGTGTCGCCACCGCGCACTGCAGCCTGAGCGAACTCAGCATCCAAAGTCTGACTCACCATCGCGACTCCATTGGATTTCGGCTCCTTATCAACCACCGCTCCAGGCCAGACTAGGAACACCAGCAGGACAATCGCCGCTGCAGTCGCAACGAAAGTCCACATCCTCCAATGGACCTCCCTCGCAATGACCGACGGAGGCTTAAATCTGCCTGTGTTCACCGCCGGATCCTCAAGCAACCGGGCGTGCTGGTCTGCGAGCTCCAAGTAAAGCCGGCGGACCTGCCAGTCATCGCGCAGCAGGGCTTCGAGTTGCGCGTGTTGCTCCGCGGTGATTTCGCCGTCGAGCTTGGCGTGGATGAGCGTTGTCAGATTCATGAAAGCCCCTCCGATCGCAGCTGGCGCGTGACACAGTCGTGCAACCGTTCCCTCACCAGCTCCAAGTTCCGAAACAGCGTGCGGCGGCTCATCGCAAACCGCTGCATCATCGCGTCCACACCCTCGCGCAATCCATAGCGGCTGGTGACAAGCTCCTTGTCCTGCGGTGTGAGCTTGCCGAGACAGAGATCCAAAAACTGAAGCCGCACATCCAGTTCAGGCTCCATGCGCTCCCGGTCCCGGGACAACAAATCCATGACATCCTCGCCAAATACCAGCAGCGAGCGCGCTCCCTTGTCCCGGTGTTTCTGCACCTGCAAATAAGCGAACCGATAGGCCCACGGGAGAAACGGACGCGAGCCGTCGTAATCAGCAAACTTCCGACAAAGCGCCAGACTCGTCTCCTGAAGAATGTCCCGAGCATCTGCTTCACACGCCACGAGGCTGAAGATGTAACGGAACAGCGGCTGCTGATTCTGGCTCAGCAGGAGGACAAGCTGTTCGGTACGGGGTGCAGATTCAGGACTCATGCGCGTGCTCATAAGCATTCCCATGAAACCGACTCCGAGTGCCAAAATAGTTTCCACGACCTGCCCCCAATCCCGCAGCGGCAGCTCCCACGGACCGCCCGCCCGTACGGGCAGCCCCCAATGGAAGCCGCCATCTTACCCCCTGGATCCGCCACAACCTTCACAGGAGCATCCAAGCCACGACGTAAATCCGCGAGCATCGCAACGAGGACACCCATCCCGCCTTCACCTCCCCTTCCCCGCTTGTTCGCCGGGTAACACCCACCCGAACTGCGCAAAGAGCACCTTCGTGATATCGGCGTCCCCCTTCGGCCGGAGCTGGAATCCAGCAACCTCCTTCCAGTGTGCCAGACGCTTCTGATTGAGCGGACTCACGAGGCGATCCGCCGGAACCAGCATCTCCTGCCAGTGATCCTCGGCTGCCGTGATCTCGATCTCGGCCTCGAAGTCCCCCGCACTCAGGATCAGCACCTGCGGCTGTGTGCAGTAAAACTTGAACCCGAGACGCGCCACGGGCGATGCGGTCCTCCACTCCGGCTTGCCGGTCAAATCGGTGCGGGTCCCCGCACTGTTGTCTGTGCACCGGAATCCGCGGATGCCTCCGACCCCTTCGGTTTCGACCACCTTGGTCCATGCGCCGATCCCGCCATCGCCGCTGAAGGGAAGAGCTGCGGTGTCCGTGGCCTTCGCAGCGCCAAGCTTGGATGGGATGACGGCGTTGAAATCCGTCGAACGCACCACCGCGGTGTCGTAGATGATGTTGGCATAACCGAAGACGTACTCGTCCACGCTGAGCACGGGCATTCGTGCGGTCCATGTGCCGCCCTGCGCCACGGCGGTGATATCCCGCCAGTTGCGGTTCATGCACACCGGCTCCTTCTGCGCGTAATACATCTCCACCTTCTGCACCCGCTCCGGGGACACCGGGGAGACGCGCAGTTCGGGCACACCCTCCGCATCCAACCGGATCTCGGACTTCGGGTGCGCGGGCCAGAAGACGTCCTTTCCGAGCACGTACTTCTCGAGCCACATCTTCGTGTTCTGATCGAGCTTGTCGGTGTTGTGATGGCCGCGCGCCTGCACCGCGAAAGACCACGGCACGCCGGGTGCGAAGCGTTTGAAGCTCTCCAGTCCCCGCTCGAAGCACCCGTGATGATCGTTCGAACCATTCAAAAACAGCGTCGGCGCGGTGACGTGTGGCACATAGGCCTCGGGCGCCATGGTCGCAAGAAAGAGCTCCTCACCGGGAGTCTTCTTCGGCTCACGATAGGGGTTGCTGTACATCCACACCGCGTTGTTGCGCCAATACTCGATCCAGCCGATCCCGAAATGCGGCACCACGGCCTTGATGCGCGGATCCGTCGCGAGCGCCCACATCAGCGTGCCGCCGTAGGAATAACCAATCGCCCCCATCCGTGTCCGGTCGACCTCCTTCTGTTGCTCCAGATAACTGAGCGCACGCCGCTCGAGCGCGATCCATACATAGTCCGCACTCTGCCTCGGGTCGGTGATGGACTTCCCATCGAGCGTCCTGTCGTGCACGACGCCGCCAGACGCCCGGTCGTGGTTCGCATAACTAAAGCGCTCCGGATATCGGGTGTAATGCCGGCGGTCGCCCGTCTTGCCGCAGTAATCAAACGACATGCAGGCCCAGCCGTCCTTCACATACGGCAGATTGGTGCCGGGCCAGCTCATCCAACCGCGCACACTCAGGAGTCCCGGCGCATTGATTACGCCAGCCTTCACGCTGTAGGTGCAGTAGACCCGGACGTCCTCACCGAGCACGTAGGCGCTGATGTGGAATTCGCGGCTGTAGATGCCGTCCTTGGTTTCCTCTGAAAGGATCTCCTCCTTGAAATCCCCCTTGTTCGGGTCGTAATCCGCCCACACCTCCATCGGCGAACGAGGCACTGGTTTTGAGGACTCTGGATTCGGAGCGGCCCCAGCATTTGAAACGGTCAGAGGGGCCAGAAGAGCCAGAAGAAGCGTCGAAAGAACGACCTTTGGATATTTCATTTCAGAGCTGGGGACTTCGAGGGCTTCGCCACGAGCCAGCGCACTGCGTTCTCGACCACTCGAAGCGGCTCGGCCTGCTTGAACACAGGATACGTCTCGTGGCCCGGACGGAAATAGAACACGCGTCCCCCACCCACCTTCCACACGAGGCCGCTGCGGAAGTGTTCGCCCTTGTCCCATCTCTCCTCGAACACGACGTCATCCGGAGCAGGAACATGAAAGGGTTCCCCATACATCTCCGTCTGCGGAATATCCCACTGGGCCGGTAATCCAGCGGCGATGGGATGCTGCGGAAGCAGCGTCGTGAGGTGCCCCGGAGCGCCGTCCGCGCGGTAAGCCGGGAACACGCACTGCGGAAGCGTGAGCCGCCACACGTCGCCCACACGAGCGAGGGAGGGCGTGAGCGGCGCATCCGCCTTCACTCCCTTGTAATAAGGCTGATCATTCACGAACTCCCATTTCGCCGACGACCGGTCCGCCTCCGGAATCTGCCCAAGTGCGTCCGCCTTGGAGCGCTCCTGCATGAGCCGGACGAAAGGCTTCGCCCAGTGCGCTGAGTGCAAGGCGATCAGTGCGAGCCTGCCCTCGAGCACCCGCTTCACCACTGCCTCCATCCGTGCGTCGTCCTGTTCCTTCACCCGGCGATGACACCAGACGATGAGAACATCGCAGGCATCGAGTGCTTCATCGGCGAGCCCCTGCTGTGAGTCATCGAGCCGGGCCGTCTTCACGGAGAGGCCCACCTGCTTGCCCAGATGATCGGCGATGGTCTCACCGAGAAACCTTTCGCCGTACGCCTGTTTTTGCTGGGGCTGTTGTTCGTCCCAGACCAGAACACGGATGGAATCGGCCGCCTGCATCCAAGTCAGCGGTGCAAGCAGGAGCGTGGCGAGAAGCGGGAGGGTGTTTTTCATATTAAGAGGGAGGGAGGATTCAGACAAAAGGTCCGCGAGCGCCCCTCCAGACGAGGGACACCACGCATTCGCTTCATTGGGAGCCGTAATAGCGACGCCCAAGTTCAACGGACGTCTTGCTCTCCCTTACCACAGATCCGCGGTGCCGTGCGCCTCCTTGTTTTTGTCTTGGGCGCCCATATTACAGTGACACCCAGACGGGGCTTGGCGTCTGAGGGCGGCGAATCACCCTAATGTGCAATCCTCAATAAGCCCCTCGGCTAATTGGCCGGCGACGCGTCCCAAACCTTGATGTCGTCGAAAAACCCATCCTTACCCGCACACCCCAACTCGATCTTCGACTTGGTCGCATGCGCGATCCCCGATGACTTCAAATAACCCACCGCCTTGCCGTCGATACTCACCCGCATCGCATCCCCCACCGTCTCCACCGCGAGCGCGTACCAGCGCCCCTTCTCCAAACTCAGAGGGAACGTCGCGCTGCGCCCCTCCACCAACTTATCCCCCTCGGCCTTGCGTGCCGGATCCATGCGCATCGCGCGGATGTCATTGCGCATCCCGCCATCGCGCTCGTCGATGATCGTCACTCCGTTGAGGCGGACCTGCGCACGGCAGAGATGCCCGTAATGCGCCCCCGTGTACTTCCGGTCATCAAACTCCACATCCAGCATCGTCGCCCCCTCGAAGCGGATGCGCACCTCCACCACACTGTCCTTCGTCGGCACCTCCAACCCATGGACCGCTGCGTGCGCCTTCACCACCGACTTTCCATCCGCGGAAGGCTGGTCCTTGTCCCGCGTCTGCGTCCCCTTGAGCGTTCCGTTCTCAAACGCGAACGTATCCACCACCCGATGCCACTGCGCCGGGCGCTTGTCCCCCTCGAAGTCATCGGAGAAAAGCAACGCGCCTTTCTTGGCGATCGGCGCAGACGGAATCTCGGGCAGCGCGGCAACCAAGGGAGCAGCGCACAACAGAAGCAGGGGGAGGGTGAAACGCATGACGCAAACCCTAGCCACCCTGACGCTTCGGGCGATCACAAATCCACCGCCCATACACGCCCCCCATCTTCGTTGATTCCCTCCTGTGTAGCGTCCGGCGCTACAAACGCCGCCAGTATCCAGCCTCCGACCTCTCGACCACCTTCGGCACCGCGGCTCCCCAAACCAGACCGGCTCCGCGCCCCCTCGTTCACGCCCACCCCTGCGATGACACCCTTCCGTCGAACCCAATGGACGCCCGGAGACGTCATGTCGATGCGCGCCGACCTCCTCAACCTCCCCAACGAGCACTTCAAACCCCTCCTGCAGGGACGCCTTCCCACCCCTCTGGAAAAAGCCTCCATTGTCGAGGACCTCGTTCGAGAACAAGTCGCCCTCCAGATCTTTGAAAACGACACCTACAAAGTCCTCGTCGGCCACGCCCCCCCCTTTATTCGGCTCACCGTGAAGCGCCACGACAACCAACCCTGCGAAAGCTGGAAGGACCTGCAGGCCATCAAAAACCAACTCGTCGGCCCCGAGTTCGAGGCCGCTGAACTTTTTCCAGCCGAAAGCAGGCTCGTAGACGCGGGCAACGAGTACCACCTCTGGGTCCACGCGGATCCCTCCTTCCGCTTCCCCTTCGGATTCCAATGCTCCAGGGCTGTCCCGGAACACCCCCTGTTCCAACCGCGCTAACGCAGGACCTCCCTGCGTGCAGGGCTTGCCCCAAACCCATCGCGTGTCAGATTGGGAACCGCGCAGCGAACTCTCCCCAGTTCCGATGAGCACCCACCCCGACCACCCCGCCGCAACCAGCGCCCACGGCCCAAAACTGCGCGTGCGCAGGCTCCACCTCCTCGTCCTCACGGCCACCGCAGTGGCCGCAATCGGCTTCGTCGATTACATCACCAGCTGGGAACTCAGCCTCTTCGTCTTTTACGGCGTCCCCGTATTCCTCGTCGCATGGCTGGGCGACCGCCGGTCCGCCATCTTTTTCGCCCTCATCTGCGCGGTCGTCTGGTACATCGTCAACACCGACACGAACCCCTATCAATCCCACGCCGGATACCTCGGAGCCACGCTCAACCGGCTCGCTTACTTCCTCTGCGTTGCCGTCGGTGGTACCGCCATGCGCATGCAGCGCGAGTCGCACCACGCCCATCTCCGCGCCGTCGATCGCAACCGCGAACTCGAGCAGGAAATCGCCCGCGTCGCCGAGTCCCAGCAGGTTCGCATCGGACAGGAACTCCACGACGGCGTCTGCCAGGACCTCGCCGCCATCTCCTGCGCCGTCGCCTGCCTCCGGGACGAACTCACTGTCGACGACGCACCGGCCGCATCCAAGATCGACGCCATTTCCAAAATGCTGCGTCACTCCATCCTCGAAGCACGCACACTCGCCCGCGGCATCCTTCCAGTCCAACTCACAGCCGACGGCCTCTGCGCATCCCTCGAGGAGCTCGCATCCCTCTACAACGAACTGCGTGAAACCCGGGTCCATCTCGAAGTCCTTGGAGACCAGCAACCGGTCGAGCCCACCGTCGCGCAACACCTCTACCGCATCGCTCAGGAGGCCATCAGCAACGCTGCGCGCCACGGTCGACCAGCCGCAATCCACGTCACCCTCCACTTCAAACCCAACGCCCTCGAACTCGAGGTGCGCGACGACGGCACGGGATTCTCCCCCGAAACAACGCACAACCAAGGACTCGGACTGCGCGGCATGCGCTACCGCGCCCAACTCCTCAACGCCTCCTTCTCCCTCCAAAGCGCACCCGCAAAAGGCTGCACCATCCACTGCATCAAAACCCACCCCTATGAAAACGCCCCAGCCTACCATTTCCAAAGGCAAGCAGGCGCCCCCCACACGACGAGTGCTTCTGGTTGAAGACCACCAGATGTTCCGGGAATGGCTCGGACAGATGCTCTGCAGAGATCCCGAGTTCTCCATCTGCGGCGAGGCCGACAATATCGGCGATGCCATCCAGATGACCGAATCCCTCCAACCAGACGTCGCCATCGTCGACCTCACCCTCCGCGGTTCCAGCGGCCTCGAACTCATCAAAAACCTCAAGGCCCGCGGCCTCCAAACACCGGTGCTCGTTCTCTCCATGCACGACGAAAACCTCTACGCCGAACGCGTCCTGCGCGCGGGCGGCCGTGGGTACGTTTCCAAACACGAGGCCAGCTCCACCCTCTTCACCGCCCTCCGACGCATCCTCCAAGGCGAAGTCTTCCTGAGCGAACGCATGGCCAGCCGCCTCCTTTCCCAATGGAGCGCCGCACCCTCCTCTCGCTCCGGCATCGACAGCCTTGCCGACCGCGAACTCGAAGTCTTCCAAATGATCGGCCGCGGCTTTCACACCAGCAAGATCGCTTCCGCACTCCACCTCGGAGGTTCCACCGTCGAAACCTATCGCGCGCGCATCAAGGACAAGATCGGACTCCAAAACTCCTCCGAACTCTACGCCTACGCCGCTCGCTGGGTTCAGGAAAAAGGCCTCTAATCCAGCCCCCATCCACGACCTGCAGTCACCGTCGCCCCCACACTCCTCACGCCTCGTCCTTCTTCTTCCCCACGGGCCCCTTCCCTTTCCCTGCTTTCTCCTCCCCCGCAGGCTTCGCTCCATTCGGACTAAGCCGCCTCCACCAATCCGGGCCCTCCGCCTCCACCGCAGCATTATGGCGCAGCAGCAACCCGCGCATCTCCGCGAAACGCTGGGGCTCCGCCTCCTGCACATCCCTCTCCTCCCTCTGATCCGCCGCAAGGTTGTAGAACTCGAACTTCTCCAGCCTCTCATCGGCAAGGATCTTCCAGTCTCCGTCCCGCAGCGCGAACTTGGCATTGGGCGCCATCAACAGCCTCCAGAACAGGGGCTGTGATCGCTCACCCCCTTTTGCTGTCCCTTGTAAAAGCGGAAGCACATTCACCCCGTCCAGCACGCGCCCTCCGAGCGCCTCCCCCTTCACCCCCGTCGCTGCGAGGATCGTCGGAAACAGATCGCTCCCAATCACAGGCGCATCCAGCGTGCTTCCAGCAGGGATCCGCCCCGGCCACCGCACCATTCCCGGCACCCGAATCCCGCCCTCGTGCAGGTCGCGTTTGCGACCGCGCAGTCCGCCTGAGGATCCGCGTCCGGGGCTCTTGATGCCGTCCCCTTCAGGCCCGTTGTCGGAGGTGAAATACACCAGCGTGTTCTCGGCGAGGCCCGTCGCATCGAGCGTGCGCATCAACTCTCCAAATGCCGCATCCATCTGCGTCACATTCGCGTGATGCTCCTTCTGCACCTCATCCTGCAACTGCGCATAAAGTTCCTTGAAGCGCGGGTCCGACTTGATCGGGTAATGCGGCTCGTGCGTCCACACCGCGAGGAAGAAGGGTTTGGAGGCGTCCCGCTTCTCCTTCAACCACGTCACGGCTTCGCCCACCACCAACTGCGCCGAGTACCCCTGCAGTTCCCCCACCTCCATCCCGTTGCGCACAAAGTTGCGCGGATTCTGATGCGACGGTGCCGCGTTGTTCTGCGTCGCCATCCACCAGTCGTACCCGTGATCCCCGGGCTGCGGTTGCGCCTCGTCGTTGAAACGCCCGTTCAGATGCCACTTCCCGACATGACAGGTCGTGTAACCCGCCGCCTTCAGCAACGAGGGCAGCGTCACCTCGCTGCGCCTGAGATGCACCTCCGATCCCTCCGCCAGCCATGTGTACACGCCGTTGCGATGAGGCGTGCGCCCCGTCAGCAACGCCGAACGCGACGGACTGCACACCGCACTCGCCGCATAACATTGCGTCAACCGCACCCCCTGCTTCGCAAACGCATCCAAATGCGGCGTCCAAATCAACGGATGCCCAAAGCAACCGAGATCCCCGTAACCAAGGTCGTCCGCCAGAAACAACACGACATTGGGCTGCCCCGCCTTCGCAGGACAGAGCATCAGCACAAACAACAAACACAGAGCGGGCAGCAGGCGCATAGGAAATCTCTGGGGTGAATCACTGGAGTCCGGCTCCGCCCTGCAAACTGCAGAACGCGGGGCCGCGCACTCCCTTCCTTCAACCACACAAAGGCCCGCAGGTTGCGCCCAATTTACCAATGCGCGCAGAGGAAAATCAGTCGCGCCTTGTTGAGGGAACCCGAGCAAGAAACAGGCGCTCTCAACTTCAGCATGCCGGAGGCATGAGAGCCGATAGCCGGTCGGTGACCGCAGTCCGCACCGCGGACACAGGGAACCACCGGATCGCATTCCCCCCCTCGCAACGCGCCCCGGGCAGGGGCGCAAGAAGCACGATCATCAGAGGAGATCTTGCCTGTCCATATCGGCTCCACTCCCTGCAACCGTTATCCCCAAAAATCACGGCGATGCCGATGATCTCACAGCCATTCGCGGCAGCTGACTTCAAAGACCTGCCCCCCAAGCGTCCCCTTTTCGTGCTTGGAAGATGGGGGCCTCTGCGCATCATCGCGCCCAATGCCACCCCGCAGCACCGCCTCCCTCCGCGCACTCATCTTGGAAGCCGGACCGGTCGACCAAGTCGGCATCGAAGAACGCGTCCAGAAGTACGCCACGCGCAGCATCAAGAAGAACTCCAAGGTCTTCGCCCTCAAGCTCGCGGTCTCCATGCTCGACCTCACCACCCTCGAGGGCAAGGACACCCCGGGCAAGGTCGCCTCCCTCTGCCGCAAGGCCCAGCGCCCGCACCACACCCCGGATATCCCGCACACCGCCGCCGTCTGCGTCTACTCCGCCCTCGTGCGCCATGCCCGACGCGCCCTCGGCAAAAGCCCCGTGCGCATCGCCTCTGTAGCCACCGCCTTCCCCTCCGGCCAGACCCCGCTCGCCACCAGACTCGCGGAAGTGCGCGCCGCTGTCGCCGACGGCGCCGATGAAATCGACATGGTCATCAACCGCGGCGCATTCCTCGCCGGAGAGATCGCCCTCGTCCAAGACGAGATCGCAGCGGTCCGCGAAGCCTGCGGCCAAGCCACTCTCAAGGTCATCCTCGAAACCAGCGAACTCGAGACCTACGACAACATCCGCGCCGCCTCCTTCCTCGCCATGCGCGTGCTGCGCAATGGCGACTTCATCAAGACGAGCACCGGCAAGACCTCCTCCAACGCCACCCTCGCCAACAACCAAGTGATGCTCGACGCCATCCGCGACCACTTCCTCGCCACAGGCATCGAGATCGCCATGAAACCCGCCGGCGGCATCCGCACAGCCAAGCAGGCCCTCACCTTCCTCGTCGCCGTGAAGGAAACCCTCGGCGACGCGTGGCTCACTCCCGCCCGCTACCGCTTCGGCGCTTCCGCCCTTCTCAACGATCTCCTCCGCCAGCTCGAAAAGGAACGCACCGGCCACTACCAAGCCCCGTACTCCTTCAGCGAAGCCTCCGGCAGCTACTGACTCCTCCACTCCACGCATTACCCACGCGCCGCCACCTTCCCACACCATGGCCTCCAAGAAACCCGCCAACCCAGCGCGCGAGCTGCTCTTCGGCGACCTCTGGGAATTCGATCCCGCTCCCGAATCCGCCTCCCCGCACATCGCGCCCCGCTACGATCTCTTCATCAACGGCAAGTTCACCCCGCCGCGCTCCAAGAAATACCTCGCCAGTATCAGCCCGCGCGACGCCTCCAAACTCTCCGAGATCGCCATCGCCAACGCCGCCGATGTCGACGCCGCCTACAAAGCCGCCGCTGCCGCGTTCCCCAAGTGGAGCGCACTCCCGGGCGCCGAACGCGGCAAATACCTCTTCCGCATCGCGCGCCTCCTCCAGGACCGCGCCCGCGAATTCGCCGTCGCCGAAACCCTCGATGGCGGCAAGCCCATCCGCGAATCGCGCGACTTCGACCTCCCCATGGCCGCGGCGCATTTCTTCCATCACGCCGGATGGGCTGACAAACTCGCCTACGCCGCACCGGGCCGCTCCCTTGCTCCACTGGGCGTCGTCGGTCAGGTGATCCCTTGGAACTTCCCGCTCCTCATGCTCGCGTGGAAACTCGCGCCCGCACTGGCCTGCGGCAACACCGTGGTGCTCAAGCCCGCGGAGACCACCTCCATCACCGCGATGAAGTTTGCCGCCCTCCTCGGCGAGGCCGGACTGCCCCCGGGCGTCGTCAACATCATCACCGGTGGGGGTGATACAGGGCACGCCGTCGTCACCCATCCCACTGCAGCCAAGGTCGCATTCACCGGCTCCACCGCCGTTGGAAAAGCCATCCAGCGGGCACTCGCGGGCACCGGCAAACGCCTCACCCTCGAACTCGGCGGCAAGGCCGCCAACATCGTCTTCGAAGACGCCCCGCTCGACCAAGCTGTCGAAGGCATCGTGAACGCGATCTTCTTCAACCAAGGCCACGTCTGCTGTGCCGGCTCGCGCCTCCTCGTCCAGGAATCCATCGCCGACGACGTCCTCCGCAAACTCAAGCTGCGTATGCGCCACCTGCGCGTCGGCGATCCGCTCGACAAAAACACCGACGTCGGCGCCATCAACTCCATGGCCCAACTCGAACGCATCCGCGCCCTCGTCCAGAGCGGCCTCGACGAAGGCGCCGAACTCTACCAGTGCCCCGCCTCCCTTCCCTCCAAGGGTTTCTATTTCCCGCCCACCCTCTTCTCCAACGTCACCATGAGCCAGCGCATCGCGCGCGAGGAAATCTTCGGCCCCGTCCTTTCCATCCTCACCTTCCGCACCCCGGACGAAGCGGTCGAAAAGGCCAACAACACCGACTACGGCCTCAGCGCAGGCGTGTGGACCGACAAGGGCTCCCGCATCCTCAAGCTCAGCAGTGAACTGCGCGCCGGCGTCGTCTGGGCTAACACCTACAACAAATTCGACCCCACCTCCCCCTTCGGCGGCTACAAACACTCCGGCTTCGGTCGCGAAGGCGGCCGCCAAGGCCTCCTCGAATACGCTCAACTCGTCTGACCCCATGGCCCGCCTCCCCATTCTCAAAACCCCAAAGTGCCTCGTCGGCGGAGCCTTCATCCGTTCGGAAAGCGGCGGCGTCTACCCAATCCACGACGCCACGGGCGCCTTCCTCGCCAACTTCCCCCAGTGCACCCGCAAGGACCTTCGCAACGCCGTGGAGGCTGCAGCCAAGGCCCTTCCCGGCTGGGCCGCACGCTCCGCCTATAACCGCGGCCAGATCCTCTACCGCCTCGCAGAAATGCTCGAGGCGCGCGCACAGGAAATGGCCGAAGCACTCGCCCCCGGCCGCAAACCCAGCGCAGACGCGCTCCGCGAGGTGCATGCCGCCATCGATCGCATCACCCATTACGCCGGCTGGAGCGACAAATTCCAGGGCCTCCTCGGCAGCGTAAACCCCGTCGCCTCGCCCCACTTCAACTTCACCGTCACTGAACCCGTCGGCATCGTCGGCGTGCTCGCTCCGGAGGAACGCCCGCTCCTCGCCCTGCTCTCCCTCCTCCTGCCCATCATCACCGGCGGCAACACCGTGGTCGCGCTCGCCTCCCATTCCCAGCCCCTGCCCGCTATTCTTCTGGGCGAGATGCTCGCCGTCAGCGATCTGCCGGCCGGCGTCGTCAACCTCCTCACCGGAAACCGCGCCGACCTCCTCCCCACGTTCGCCACACACGCCCATCTGCGCGCGCTCTCTGCCGTCGCCGATGCACGCGAACGCACCGATTTGCAAACCGGTGCCGCCGATTCCGTGAAACGCGTCACCCTCCTTCCTTCAGAATCCCCCATCGACTGGTTCGCTGAGCGCCAGCAGGGCCTCTACCACATCCGCGATTTCGTCGAACTCAAGACCACGTGGCATCCCGTGGGCGCCTGACAACGGCCCGCCAGATCACCGCTCCCAGAACACCACCACCCCATGCGCTTCATCGGCTTTGCCGGCATCGCCGTTTTCCTCCTCCTCGCCTTTCTTCTCTCCACCCACAAACGCCACATCCACTGGCGCACCATCGCGTGGGGCATCACCCTCCAATGGATCTTCGCCGTCATCGTCCTCAAGGGCGCATGGCTCGCCGACTGCCTCTCCTTCCTCCCCTTCCCAAACGGCTCCGCGTGGGCCGTCGCCGCGCTTCTCTTCGTCCCCAAACTCTCCGCCCGCTTCCTCCGCATCCAAAGCAGGCCGTTGAACTGGACCATCTTCGCACTCGCCTGCATCGGCATTCTCCGCGGCAATCTCGTCGGCGCAGCCTTCGAACGCATGCGCCTCGTCGTCGACGGCCTCATGCACTACGCCGCCGCCGGATCCTCCTTTGTCTTCGGCAAACTCAGCAGCCCCACCGACGGCGCTTTCGCTTTCTCCGTCCTTCCCGTCATCATCTTCGTCGCGAGCATTTTCGCCGTCCTCTACCACATCGGCATCATGCAATGGATCGTCGGCGCCGCATCCAGAGCGATGGGCCGCTTCCTCAAGATCTCCGGCGCGGAGAGCGTCAGCGTCGCCGCCAGCATCCTCATGGGCCAGACCGAGGCCCCGCTCACCATCCGCCCCTTCCTCGCCAAACTCACGCGCAGCGAACTCATGGTCATCATGACCGCAGGCATGGCGCACGTCTCCGGCAGCATCATGGTCGCCTACGTGCAGATGGCGCACGTCGACATCGTCCACCTCCTCACCGCCGTCATCATGACAGCGCCGGGCGCCATCGTCATGGCCAAGCTCATGGAACCGGAGACTGAGACCCCCGCGACCTCCGGAACCATCGAGGCGAAGGTCGAAAATCAGGACGCCAACATCCTCGACGCCGCCGCGCGCGGTGCCTTCGACGGCGGCCAACTCGCCTTCAACGTGGCCGTGATGCTCGTCGCCTTCATCGCCCTTGTCGCCCTCGTCAACGGCCTCCTCGGCCTCCTCCACCCGGGCCTCAGCATGGAAGCCATCCTCGCCGTCGTCTTCAAACCCGTCGCCATCCTCATGGGCGTCCCACCCGCCGATGCGGGCACCATCGGCGGCCTTCTGGGAAAGCGCATGGTCCTTAACGAGTTCGTCGCCTTCAGCGACCTCGGCCAGATCCCGCCCGACGCGCTCTCGGCGCATGCGCGCACCATCGCCACCTTCGCGCTCTGCGGCTTCGCCAACTTCAGCTCCATCGCCATCCAAGTCGGCGGCATCGGCGCCCTCGTTCCCGAACGCCGCGGCGACCTCGCCCGCCTGGGCCTCCGCGCCATGATCGCAGGCACCCTCGCCAACTTCCTCTCCGCCTGCATCGCCGGCATCATCGGCGGATAGACCCTGCGCCTGTTGGAGCCACGCCGCCTGCCCTCCCCCGCTTCTTGCTGCAGTCCATGGAGTCCATCCTCCCTCCCCCCCTGCGGCATGGCCGGGAGATGATGGACAATGAGCCAGAGGGAAGACACCCGTTCGCATTGCGCTCCCGTTCCTCGCTCCAGCATCAGAGCACTGCGCGCTGGAAAAGCCCTTCGCCCAGCTTCTTGTCCGTCATCTCTGCACCCCATGCATTCAAGCCCCAAGGCGTACATGGCACAGTGTCACCATGCCGCGGCGCATCTCCATCAAGCAGCCTCCGCTCGTCCCTTACCGCGGCCGCTCCGGACAGTCCGCTCCGCTCTGCTCAGGCCTGTCAGGGAACTAAACTCAGAGCCAGCCGGAACCCGTAGTGGTTGTCGCTGTTGACCGGGGCGTCGTAGTTCCGTCGCCCAACCGCACAGTCGGTCGGGCCGAAGTACCTGCTCCCGCCACGGAACACCCGAAACGAACCCACAGCATCAAAACACCACTCCAACACGTTCCCGCTCATGTCATACGTCCCCAGTTCGTTCGCTGCCAGCTTACCGACCTCATGCGTCACACCATCGGAGTTATTCCCGTACCACGCCACATCGCCAATGGTGCTGCTCCCGCTGTAGTCGTACCCTTGCGTCTTCTGGCCTCCACGCGCCGCCCACTCCCACTCCTTCTCACTCGGCAACCGGTACCCGTTCGCTGTCGCGTTCACCACGGGAGCCTCCACCCCCGTCCGATACACCGTCCCGTCGGCGTTCTTGTACACAGGCGTCTTCCCCTCCATCTCACTGCGCGCATTGCACCACTTCAACGCCTGATACCAGTTCACATTCGTCGCTGGATAATTGTCCCCAGTCCCGGCACCCACATCAGCGAGGTCATAGCCCTTGCCTGTGCCACTGCCATTCTTCGCCCATTCCCGCACCACCTTAAATTCACCCCACCGCACCTCATACTTCCCAATATAAACGAGCCCACGACCACAGCACCAAGGGCAGAGGATGCCGGGAGCCTGCCTTCCTCCACCCTCAAAAAACTTACCAGGGACAAACTCTTCACCACCGTCGTCGTGTTCCCCTCCGAGTCCGTCGCCACGAACCGCAGCGCCTGCGCGCCCCCGCTCAGCGCATCCGTCTGCCCTCCCAGATACCCGGCTCCTTTCGCATTCAACACCGCAACACCCTGCGCCAGCGCATTCCCGCGGCTGTCGCTATAATCTAGGAGATAGTCTGCATCCACGCTCTCGCCGGGGGGCTTGTTCACATACACCGCCACCTCCGGTGCCGCGTATCCGAGCATCGGCGCAGTGAGGTACCCACTCGGCGCCGCTCGGTCCACCAGCACCGCAAACAACGGCGCCACCGTCCCATCCTCCACCTTCGCCGGCACGCGCACCGTCAACTGCGGCCCGCGCGTATCCGCGCCCCCGGCCAGCACCACGCTCGTCGTCAGTTGCGGCGCCTCCGCACCTGCCATCTTGACCAAACGCGTCCGAGTCACACCTCCCACAAACGCATCCCGACTCCCTGCCATGCTCCCAAACTGCATCCCCACCGGCACAGGACAATTCGCAAACCGACGCTCCCCACCCTGCGGAACCTGTTCGCCCAGCGTCCCAAATTGCACGCTCGCAATCCCCGTGACACCCGCCGCATCCGCAATCCCGCCACCCGGGATCACCACCGCAAGAGTCGCCGTCACCGTCTTTGCCGACGCGCTCCACGCCCAGCTCAACGTCCCCATCTTCACCACGGTAAACGTCTCGTTCCCGTCCTTGTCCAACTTCGCATTCCCATCCGCATCGAGCGCGGGCACCTGCAGATTGAAGCTGAACACCGCGCTCCCCGTTGCCGCGATCGTCTTCGTCCCCGCCTCACCCAATGTCGCGCGAAAACTGAAATCCCCCGCCGTCAGCGCCACCTCCGTGTCCGTGGTGATCGTCCCAAAATCGAAGTCCCCCATCGGCGCCACCGCCTTCACCGACACCTTCTCCGGATTGGGCTGCAGCTCATAAACAGGTCCCGTGTCCGCATCCCCCGCATACGTCTTCACCACTTTCTCCGAGTAAGAATTGGCCACCGTCACCACCGGCTTCAGTTTGCCCCGATTGGCCAGAATCCCACTCGGCGCTGCACCAAACGCAGGCAGGCAAGTTCCGAGCAGGACGAGACAGAGGTGGGGAAGCAGCTTCTTCATAATGCCGACGGGGTGGTTGAGGCATCCCGCTCAGACTGAACGGAATATTACGCGACTGTTTCCGCCCACACCCAGTGCGTCAACCGCATACCCCCCCGTGCACACGGAACGGCCAGCCCATGCTCCGCTGAGAGGAAATCTTGTAGAGTAGGGGGCGCCACGTGTTGTCGCGGCGACACCGCCCATCAAACCGTGCAGGCGGTTTTCCCGCACACGGCTTTGCGAATATTCTTTAGTCGGTTCGCTGATACGGCCCGGCCAGTGGTCGCTTGGTTCATCGGGCAGAGCCCATATTACTCCCGCAGGCGTTTGCGCGCGTAGAAGCCATGTTTGGCGTGGCTGCAGCGACTCTGCTTCCAAAGCCACGTCCGGAGTCGTGCGCTGACCGGGTCATGCATCTGCGCAAGCACGGCCCTTCCGTGGAAATAGCGGAAGTATCCGCTCCAACCCCGCATCACCCATCGAGTCCGTGAACACCGGCATGTGGCGTCCATGCTGCTCCAGCGCGACCACAGGAGAGATCACCGGCGTGTCCCGGTCCAGCGCGGCCACATCGGGCCATGTGAGTTCAGCGAGTTTCATGCAATGATCTCCCTCACAACGTGACCTGCCACGTCCGTAAGCCGGAAGTCCCGGCCCGCATAACGATGGGTGAGTTGTTCATGGTTGAGCCCCAAGAGGTGCAGGATCGTCGCATGCAGGTCATGCACGTGCACCTTGTCCTCCTGAGCGAAGTACCCGTAGTCATCCGTGGCTCCAAAAGCCATCCCCTGCTTCACACCCCCGCCCGCCATCCACATCGTGAACCCGTGCGGATTGTGGTCGCGCCCGTCCGACCCCTGCGCCGTTGGGGTGCGCCCGAATTCCCCGCCCCAAAGCACCAGCGTGTCCTCCAGTAATCCCCGCGCTTTGAGATCCTCAAGGAACCCTGCGATGGGTCTGTCCACTTCCGCTGCGTTCTTGGTGTGCCCCTTGAAAAGCCCGCCGTGCTGGTCCCACTGCACCTCGCCGTCGCTATGCGTCACCTGCACAAAGCGCACGCCGCGCTCAAGGAAACGCCGCGCCATCAGGCACTGCCGCCCAAAGTTGCGCGTCACTTCATGGTCCATGCCATAGAGCCTCTTGGTCGCCTCCGACTCGGATTCCACATCCTGCGCCTCCGGCATTGCCCCCTGCATCCGATACGCCAGCTCAAACGAGTTGATCCGCCCCTCCAACGCAAGGTCCGGCCCCGTGATCTCCAAGTGTCCGCGGTTCATCCCCGCAAGAAAATCGAGCTGCCTGCGCTGCACCGCCCGGCTCATTGAGTCGCCCCCCATGTGCCGCACCACAGCCTTGTCCGCAGGCACGCTCGCATTGCCAATCGGCGTCCCCTGACAGTGAGCAGGCAGAAACGCCGCGCCCCAGTTGTTCACGCCCCCATGCGCCAGCGTCGGACAGATCGTGATGAAACCCGGCAGGTTCCCGTTCTCACTCCCAAGCCCGTACAACACCCACGACCCCATGCTCGGCCGCACCTGTGTGTCGCTCCCCGTATGCAGCTTGAGCACCGCACCCCCGTGCGCGGGATTCGTCCCGTGTACCGATCGCACGATGCAGAGCTCATCCACATGCCGCGCCACATGCGGGAAAAGCTCGCTCACCGGCAACCCGCTCCGCCCGTGCTCCCGGAAGCTCCACGGCGATTTCAACAGCTTGCCCGTCTCCGCAAACTGCACCCGCGGCTGCTTGAACGGATACGGCTTCCCATCATCACGCTGCAGCAGCGGCTTCGGATCAAATGTGTCCACGTGACTCGGCCCGCCCTTCATAAACAAAAACACCACCCGCTTCGCGCTCGCCGCAAAATGGGGCGCACGCGCCGCAAGCGGGTTCACCACAGCACCCCCCGCCCGCGCGATCATTGCCTGCAAGACAAGATACCCAAAGCCGCCGGCGCTCCGCTGCAACATCGAGCGGCGCGAGATGGGCGTGGCAGGCATAGCGGACTGAGAGTTCATGCGGTTAGCGAAGGTAAATAAACTCGTTCGCCGCAAAAAGCGCCTGTGCCGCAAGGACCCATCCCCGCTCGTCCCCCTCCTCCGCACTGAGGTCCCGCACCAGCGCCAGCGTGTCCGCCACCTCGCGCGCAGTCGCAGGACGCCCGTAAAGCATCCTATACACCTCCTGCACGCGCGCCCTCTCGTCCACCACCCATCCAAGCCGCTTCGCAAGGCGCTTGGCGCTCTCCAAAACCACCGGCGCATTCATCATGATCAACGCCTGCGGCGCCACCACCGTGCTGTTGCGACTGCCCGTCGGCATCGTCGGATCCGGATAATCAAACCCCTCGAGCATGTCGTAGAGATGATTGCGGATGATCGGCAGATACAACGCCCGGCGCGCACTCTCATAGGTCGTGGCATCCTTGCTCGTGTGGTTGAACACAAACTCCCGGTTGCGCAAAGGGATGGTCTTGCCCCCCGCCGTCAGATCCAGCCAACCACTCACAAACAGCATCGCGTCCCGGATCTGCTCCGCCTCCAGACGCTGAATGTTCGCACGCCACAGCAGCCGGTTCTCCGGATCCACCAAGCGCGGATCGGGCGCGCCCGCCGTCGAAGGAACCGGCGCGCTGGCCTGCTGGTATGCGGCCGAAGCCATGATGACTCGGTGCAGATCCTTGATAGACCATCCGCTCTCAATAAATGTCCGCGCCAGCCAATCCAGCAACTCCGGATGCGATGGCGTCCCGCCCAGGAGTCCGAAGTTGTCCGTACTCGCCACAATGCCCTGGCCAAAATGCCAGCGCCACACACGGTTCACCAACACCCGCGCGGTCAGCGGATGCTCGCTCCCGGCCAGCCACCGTGCCAACTCCAGCCGTCCACTGCGCTTCGCCGGCAGGATGGGCCGAGAATCCACAGGCCGCATCACCTCCGGAAAACCCCGCTCCACCGGCTTACCCAGCGCAAGATAGCTCCCGCGGATGTGCACCGGCAGCGTCTTCAACACCGCACCGTCCTCCACCCCCATGAGCGCAGGCAACTCCGGTTGCTTGAGTTCAAAGGCCGCCACCTCCTTGTTCATCGCGGCCGCCTCCGCAAGGGTCTTCGCGTCGAGCACTTCGGCATCCTTCGCAGGCAACGCGAGGAACCCCTTCGCATCCATCAGCGCGTCGTAGGCAGGCCCTTTCTTCACGACCAGCGCCTCGGAAAAAACCTGTGTGTAATGCGCACGTACACCCTCGGAATCCCCCCGCTGCGCGCACTCGCGCCAAACCCGGAACACCGGATGTTCGGGATGCGCATCCAGATACCCACGGCAACGCCGAAGGAACTCCCCATCCAAGCCTCGCCCCTTCGCCACCCACTGCACCTCCTTCGCCTGCGCGCCCAAGGAAAGCACGCTGGCCGCCGCAAGATAATCCACCGCACGACTCTGCACTCCCGCCTTCACCACATTGCGCGCAGAGGCAGTAAACACCGTCACCTTCGCCTTCTTCTCCTTCAACTCCGCCTCAAACTTCGTCTTCTCCTCAAGCTGCTGCGGCGTCGCCAGCGAATGCTCAAACCAGAACTTGATCGCCCCCTTCTTCTCCGCCGCCAGACTGCGCGTGCTGCGAAAAATCGCAGCAAGCGCGTAATAATCCTCCTGAGTGACCGGATCAAACTTGTGGTCGTGGCAACGCACGCAACCCAGCGTCATCCCAAGGAAAGCCTTTCCCACCGTGTCGATCTGCTCATCGATGATGTCCATCTCCAGCTTCTGCAGATCCGGTTCCGCAAGCACCCGCGCCCCAAGCGCCAGAAAGCCCGTCCCCGTCATCGCCTCCTCGCTGCGCGGCAGCAGGTCCCCCGCAATCTGCTCGATCAGGAACTGGTCGAAGGGCTTGTCCTCGTTGAATGCGCGCACCACATAGTCGCGGTACCGCCACGCATTGCCGAAGGCGATGTTCTCGTCCATGCCGTTGGAATCCGCGTAGCGCGCCACATCAAGCCAGTGCCGCCCCCAACGCTCCCCGTACTGCGGCGACGCCAGCAACCGCTCCACGACTCGTGCGAATGCGCCCGGTTCTGTGTCGGCCACGAAGGCATCCACCTCCGCGGGTGTCGGTGGCAATCCGATCACATCAAACGTCGCCCGCCGAATGAGCGTGCGCCTGTCCGCCGGCGGCGCAGGCTTCAACGCCTTCTCCGTAAGCTTCGCACGAAGAAACCCATCGATCGGCGATGCTGCGCAATCGCCCTCGGGCGGCTCCACCCGGAGCAGCGGCGCGAAGCTCCAGAACCTGCGCCCAGCAGCAATATCGATCGTCCGCGCGGCCCTCGCAGGTGTCCCGGACTCACGGGGATCCGGCGCACCCATCCGCACCCAATCCTCAAGAACCTTCACCTCCCCGTCGCTCAAACGCTTCTTGGGCGGCATCTGCAAATCATGATTCGCATACCGCACCGCCTCGATCAGCAGGCTCTTGTCGGGTTCTCCAGCCACGAGCGCCGGTCCCGTGTCGCCGCCTTTGAGGAGACCCTCGCGGTGATCAAGCGCCAGACCTCCCTTTGTCTTCTTCTCCGCCTGATGACATTCGTAGCAGCGCTCCACCAAAACGGGACGCACCCGCTTTTCAAAAAACTCCACCTGCTCGTCCGTCGGACGCGCCACCGCCACCCCGCTGGAAAAGCAGGCAAGCGTCATGCAAAGGAAAGCCGCCGGTTTCACACGGGATTTTCTTGCGGTGTTTATCCAGGGGGACCCCGATCAACCAACACGCAATCACTGCGCAGGCCGGCGGGGAAGGGGGAGTGAGCCGTGATGTTAACCAGATAACCCCGCGCAACTGAAGAATCTTCGCCCTCTCACCACCACACTCCCCAACCAGGATTTCACGCCTGCCTGCGCCCACCCCGCGCAATGCCGTTCGCGGCCCCGCATGACTCGCAACGCCCCCTCCGCTTTCCCAGTGGCATCGATTCGCCCACCGGGCATTTGAACCTCGCCACCCCCGTCCTCCCCGCTTAGCACTTTGCCATGCGCAAGCTCACCCCCCTCGCTGCGTCCCTCGCCCTCGTCTCCTCAACCTTTGCAGCCAACTGGCCCTCATGGCGCGGCCCCCATGCAGACGGCTCCACGGACGAAACCCATCTGCCTCTGCACTTCAACGCATCCGAGGGCGTGCAGTGGAAGGTTCCCCTCCCAGAACGCGGCAACAGCACCCCCATCGTATGGGGCGACAAAATCTTCCTCACCCAATCCCTCGGCCCTCGCCGCACCGTGATGTGCCTTTCGCGCAAAGACGGAAGCACCCTTTGGCAGGCTGGTCCCGAGTGGACCGCCGAAGACATCACCCACCAGACCAATCCGTACTGCAGTTCCTCCCCCGTGACTGATGGCGAGCGCGTCATCGCATGGTTTGGAAGCGCAGGCCTCTGGTGCTGGTCACTCGACGGCAAAGAACTCTGGCACATCGACCTCGGCCCCCAGCACCACATCTGGGGCTACGCCGCCTCGCCCGTCCTCCATGGCGACTTGTGCATCCTCAACTTCGGCCCCGACGAACACAGCTTCCTCCTCGCAGTGAACAAGAACACGGGAAGGCCGGTGTGGCGCTTTCCCGTACCGCCACCCGCCGTCAGTGAAGGGCCCGGCGGCCAGAAAGGCTATGTGGGCTCATGGAACTCGGGCCGCATCGTTTCGCACACCGGCCGCGAGGAGTTCATCATCGCACTCCCGGGCGCCGTCTTCAGCCTCGACCCATCCTCTGGCAAAGATCTGTGGCACTGCAACGGGCTCAACGCCCTCGCATACTGTGAGCCCATCGTCGGTGAAAACGTCATCGCGGCCTTCGGCGGCTTCAGCGGCTTCAGCATCGGCCTCAAACCGGGCGGCACCGGCGACATCACGGCAACCCACCGGCTTTGGCAGGAACGCAAAAACCCGCAGCGCATCGGCAGCCATGTCACCGATGGCACGCACGCATGGCTCACAAGTGAACCTGGCGTGATCCAATGCATCGAGCTCGCCAGCGGAAAGGACCTGTGGAGGGAGCGGCTCCAAACACCAGCAGGCCGCGCCAACTCCTGGAGCTCACTCATTCGAAGCGCAGATCACATCTATGCGGTCACGCAGAATTGCGACGTCGTCGTGTTCAAGGCTTCGCCCGAAAAATACGAGCAACTCGCCGTCAACTCGATGAGCGACGGCCTCACCAACAGCTCCCTCGCTGTCAGCGACGGACAGCTCCTCCTACGCACCCACAAACACCTGTGGTGCATCGGAAAATAGCCGCGCCGTCGCATTGGATCCACGCCTAACAGCGATGAATCGCATGAATCCCGCGGCGGCGACATGCATTCCCACGGAATCGCCCGTCCAGCCCCGTATCGTCCACGCACACCCACCATCATGAGGGGAGAAATCCCGCAGATTCCTCCCACACTCCAGAACCCCCCCCGACCCGGGCTCCCATCCCCCTTCCCTCGGACCTCAGTGCCGCACAACTCCAGCCATTGGCGATGCCTCCACAATGCCTTGAATGAGCAGCGGCACGTCCGCCCGCTCGCCAATCCGGATGTTGGCCAGAAGCATCTCCCTCACCCGTCCCACCTCGCTTGCGCTCGAATGGATCGTCGCCAGCGACTCACCCCGCCGCACCCGATCCCCCACCTTCTTTCGCAGCACCACCCCCACCGAAAGGTCGATCACTGACTCCTTGGTCGCGCGCCCTGCCCCCAGCAGCATCGCCGCCGTGCCCACCTTGTCCGCAACGATCTCCGCCACCACACCGTCCTCACCGGCGAGCACCTCGCTCTGAAACGCAGCGTACGGCAGACGCTCGGGATGATCGACCACCGATGCATCCCCACCCTGGCCTGCGATCAACTCACGGAACTTTTCCAACGCCCTCCCAGAGCGCACCGCCTCGCGCAACAACTCCTCTGCACCCTTGAGGGAATGCGCCTCCCCGGCGACCACTACCATCTCGCTCCCCAGCGCGTAGCAAAGCGCCGCAAGATCCTCGGGCCCCTCCCCGCGCAGCGTGTCGATCGCCTCCCTCACCTCCAGCGCGTTGCCCACCGCCCTCCCCAGCGGCTGACTCATATCCGAAAGCACAGCCATCGTCCGCCGCCCCACGTTGTTCCCAATGTGCACCATCGCCTCCGCAAGCGCGCGCGCCTCCGCCGGACTCTTCATGAACGCACCAGCCCCCGTCTTCACATCCAGCACAATCGCATCCGCACCCGCCGCGATCTTCTTGCTCATGATCGAACTGGCAATGAGCGGGATCGAGTTCACCGTCGCCGTCACATCCCGCAGCGCATAAAGCTTCTTGTCCGCGGGCGCCACGTTCCCCGTCTGCCCGATCACCGCCACGTGCTGCCGGTTCACCAGTTCAATGAACCGCTCCTTCCCAATTTCCGCATTGAACCCGGGCACAGACTCCAGCTTGTCGATCGTCCCGCCCGTGTGTCCCAATCCGCGTCCCGACATCTTCGGCACAGCAATCCCAAGACTCGCCACCAAGGGTGCGAGCACCAGCGTGGTGGTGTCCCCCACCCCGCCCGTCGAATGCTTGTCCACCTTCACTCCCGCGATCCCTGAGAGATCCACGGTCTCGCCCGAATGCACCATCGCCATCGTCAGATCCGCGCGCTCGCGTTCGGTCATGTCCCGGAAGAACACCGCCATCGCAAACGCACTCATCTGGTAGTCCGGAATCTCCCCGCGCGTGTATCCGCGGATGATGAACTCGATCTCGTTCGTCGACAGTTCACCGCCGTCGCGCTTCTTCTCAATCAAGTCGACCATGCGCATGGGTGGGGCCTTTCCTTTCTTAAAACCAAAACGGATCCGGAACGCGTCAGAGGGCGGAAGACAAAGCAGGATGCGGCTCCTTAAAGCGCCGCCGCCGTCTCCAGCGCCACCTCCATCATGACGCTGAAAGACGTCTGCCTCTCCTGCGCTGTGGTGCATTCGCCCGTGATGAGGTGGTCGCTCACCGTCAATATCGAGAGCGCGTTCGCCCCGTGCTTGGCGGCAATCGTGTACAGCGCCGTCGTCTCCATCTCCACCGCAAGCACCCCGTACTGCGCCAGCCGGTCCGTCACCGTCTTGTCGTCCCGATAAAACACATCGGAGCTGAAGATGTTCCCCACATGCGGTTGGAGACCCCGCGCCACCGCAAAGTCATAGGCCGAGCGCAGCAGCGCAAACGACGCCGTCGGCGCATAATCCCAGCCTCCAAAAAGATTCCGGTTATAACTCGAATCCGTGGATGCCGCCTGCGCCAGCACCACGTCCCGCACGCGCACCCGCTCCTGCATCGCCCCACACGTCCCCACCCGCATCAGATTGCGCACCCCGTACTCGGCGATCAGTTCGTTCGTGTAGATCGCGATCGACGGAATCCCCATCCCCGAACCCTGCACCGAGATCCGACGCCCCTTGTACGTGCCCGTGAACCCGAGCATCCCACGCACCTCATTGTAACAACTCACGTCCTTCAAATACGTCTCCGCAATGTACTTGGCCCGCAGCGGGTCGCCAGGAAGCAGGATGGTCTCGGCAATCGCGCCCTGCGGCGCATTGATGTGAATGCTCATGATCGGGGTGGTTGGAATGTTTGGGGTGGTTGAAAGAATCCCTGAATGCGGTGGCTCGCTCGCCCGCACTTCAGATTGCTGCACCTTAGCGCAACTGCCGCAAAAAGCTCGCTCCGTGTGCAGGAGACTCCACCCCGAAATTCTCCGCAATCGTCGCGCCCACATCGGCAAAAATAGCGCGCTCCCCAAGGCTCGCCCCCCCGCTCGCAAACCGCGGCGAAAACGCCAGCAGCGGCACATACTCCCGCGTGTGATCGGTGCCATGATGGGTCGGATCATTCCCGTGATCAGCCGTGATCAGCAGCAGATCTTCCTCCCCCACCAAAGGCAGCATCCCCGCCAACTGCTCATCAAACTCCTCCAACGCCTTTCCATAACCTACCGGGTCGCGCCGATGCCCGTACACCGCGTCAAAATCCACAAGATTCAAAAAGCTCAGCCCGCGAAAGGATTCTCCAACCACCTCCACCAACCGATCCATTCCGTCGCGGTTGGATTGCGTGCGCACCGCGCGCGTCACTCCTTCGCCGTCGTAGATGTCGTTCACCTTCCCAAGCGCCACCACCTCGCAGCCCCCCTCCTTGAGTGCATCCAGAGTCGTGCGCCCAAATGGTTTGAGCGCGTAATCATGGCGGTTTGCCGTCCGTCGGAACGCACCGGAACTACCCACAAACGGCCGCGCGATGATGCGCCCCAGCATGTACGGATCCTCCAGCGTGATTCCTCGGCAATACGCACAGATCGCATGCAATTCCGCGACCGACACCACCTCCTCATGCGCCGCGATCTGCAGCACCGAATCCGCAGAGGTGTACACGATCAACGCCCCCGTGCGCAGATGCTCCTCCCCGTACTCTTCAATGATCTCCGTGCCGCTTGCAGCCTTGTTCCCCAGCACACGCCGCCCCGTGTGCCCCTCGATTCGGGCGATCAACTCCGCCGGAAAACCGTCTGCAAAAACCCGGAACGGCGCGTCGATCCTCAGCCCCATCAACTCCCAATGCCCTGTCATCGTGTCCTTGCCATGGGACGCCTCGCGCATCTTTCCAAAGAAGGCACGCGGCCGCTCCACCACCGGCACCCCCTCGATGGGCCGAATGCACGAGAGCCCAAGCCCCGCGAGCGTCGGCAACCGCAGCCCCCCGCAAGCTCGCGCAATGTGACCAAGCGTGTCCGCCCCCGCATCCCCAAACGCCGCGGCATCCGGCGCCTCGCCAATGCCCACAGAATCAAGAACCACGAGATGGATCCGATGGAACGGGCTCATCGTTTCGAAAGCTGAAGCGCCACGGGTGGAAAAACGTCGCACACGATCAGCGACTCCTCACTGCTGCTGCTGCTGACGCTGCTGAAGATCCGCGGAGGAAAATGCTCCCGGCAGCAAACACCCCACCGTCCACGATTCCGAGACTCCGCCGAGGTTCCCAAGGTAAACCGGCGTGTCCGGGCCACAGAACTCGGCCATCACCTGCCGACACGCTCCGCACGGCGGCACCGGGCCGGGACTGTCCGCCACCACGGCAATCGCGTCGATGCGCGTGCACCCCTCCGAGACCGCCTTGAAGATCGCCGTGCGTTCCGCGCAGTTCGTCAGCCCGTAAGACGCATTCTCCACATTGCATCCGCGATAAACTCGGCCACCCGCAAACACCGCCGCTCCCACGCAGAATCCGGAGTAAGGGGCATGCGCATTCCTGCGGGCTTCGAGGGCTTCAGCAAGAAGATGCGATTGCATGGGACGTGAGACGTGGAGCGTGGGCCGGCAGGGTGGAGAAAGGCGGGGCAGTGGACGCTGCACGGTGTTCCGTGCAACGGCTCGCACTCTCGCTGCGGACGCCGACCTCTTCAAGCTCAGGCACCACGATCACACGCACCCGCTCCCTCCCCTTCACAGCTTTCTGATCCGCACGCCGGCGCTCGCAAACTGCATTGCACAAGAACGCAGCCTCCCTCCATGCTTCGCGCCCCCCCATGAAGCACCTCTTCCTTCTCCTTCTGGCCAGCGCGTCGCTCCACGCCGAATCCATCGCCCCCTTCAAAGACTGGCGTCACTCCGGCACCCTCACGATCCTCACAGACTCGGCCGGCGCCGATCTCCCAGCCACCGCAGAAGAGCGCGACTTCCCTCTCCTCGTCCGTCTCCACAAGGACTGGTTCGACTTCTCCCAAACCCATGCGCAGGGAGCCGACCTCCGCTTCAGCGACAACCGCGGCACCCCGCTCGCACACCAGATCGAGTCATGGGATGCCGCTCTCGGTGAGGCAGCCATTTGGGTCCGCATCCCTGTAATCAAGGGGCAGGAGCGCCAACCGCTCCGCCTCCACTGGGGCAACTCCGCAGCCCCCGACGCCTCCGATTCCAAAGCCGTCTTCAACGCCTCCAACGGGTTCCTCAGCGTCTGGCACATGGGCGCCGACAGCCTCGACGCAACAGGCCTTCTCACCACCAAGGACACGGGCACCACGCCCACTCCCGGTCTCATCGGCGGCGCACGCCATTTCCCCGGAAAAGCCGGCCTCCTCGGCGGCGACAACATCACCGGCTATCCCACGGGCTCAGCCCCGCATTCCACCGAAGCGTGGTTCCGCGCCGAAAGACCCAACTCCACCGTCGTCGCGTGGGGCAACGAAAAGGCACAGGGCAAGGTGGTCATGCAATACCGCAGCCCTTCCCACGTCTCCATGGACTGCTACTTCTCGGGCGGCAACGTGAAGAGCGCCCCCTTCCCGTCCGGACAGTGGATCCACGTCGCGCACACCTACGAGTCTGGCATGGCAAAGATCTACGTGGACGGCGAACTCAGCGCCTCGAACGCCAGCCGCGGCACCCCCCTCAACATCCAGAACCCCGCACGCCTCTGGATTGGCGGCTGGTACGGCAACTACGACTTCATCGGCGACATCGACGAGGTCCGCATCTCCAGCGTCACCCGTTCGCCCGCGTGGATCCGTCTTTCCCACGCCAACCAGCAACCCTTCCAAACCCTCCACGGACCGCTCCTCCGTCCTTCCAGCACGGGCTCACCGCAGGCCCTGTCCATCGAACCCGCTTCCGCCTCCATCGACGAAGGGACCACTCTCCCGTTCACCGCCACCACACCCGACGCCCAGAAAATCACGTGGAGCCTCGTGCGCGACGGCCGCGAGCAAGTCGTCGCCGTCGACCGCCTCCACCATTCCTTCACCGCTGCACGCATCCGCGGCGATTCCTCCGCCAAACTCATCCTCCGAGCCGTGACCGCGCGCGGGACTGAGTCGCGCGAGATCCCCATCACCATCCGCGAGTCTGTGCCGGAACCCGTGGTCACTCTTCGCGCACCGGCGCGGTGGGACGGACGCAGCACGCTCCGCGTCGTGCCTGAGATCACCAACCGCTCCGCGCTTCAAAACAAGGGTGTTGGCGCTCTCGACATCCGCTGGACCATCGCCGACCTCGCGGTCACCCACGAAGCCGATGGCGAGACTCTCCGCCTCACTCGCGCCCAGAACAGCGGCACCATCACCGTCACCGCCTCCGTCTCCAACGGCGGCCCACCCACCTCCGCCTCCACCACCATCGAGATTCGCGAACCCGCTTCCGAACCATGGATGGCGCGCACACCCGAACCCGACGAGAAACCCACCGACCACCAATTCTACGCACGCGACGACCGCAACGAAGGAACCCTCTTCTGCAACGGCACACTGGCCGCTCCGCATGAGTCCGCCACGCTCGCCATCACCGCCGATGGAAAACCCTTCGCGCTCCAGACCCAAAAACCCGGGTCCGGTGGCCGCTACGCCTTTGCAGTGCGACTAAAGCCCGGCCTCATCCACTACCGCGCCGTGCTCACCGCCGGCACCGCCAACGCCAACACCAGCGCGCCTGCTGTAATCCTCCACGAAGCCGACGACCTCGTTTGTGGCGACGCCTTCCTCCTCATGGGCCAGTCCAACACCGTCTCCACAGACTTCGGCAAGGAAGACCCCACCTTCCGCTCCGAGTGGATCCGATCCTTTGGCTCCATGTCGGGCAACCCCACCCCCCTGCGTCTCTGGGGCAATGCGGTCCACCGCAACCGCGATGGCGAGAAAGTCCAGATCGGCTACTGGGGCATGGAACTCGCACGACGCATTCTGGAGAAGCACCAGATCCCCGTCTGCATCCTCAACGGCGCGGTGGGTGGGACACGCATCGACCAGCACCAACGCAGCGCTGCCGATCCCGCAGACACCACCACCCTCTACGGCCGCCTGCTCTGGCGCGCACGCGAAGCCCGCCTCACCCACGGCATCCGCGGCATCCTCTGGCACCAAGGCGAGAACGACCAAGGAGCAGACGGCCCCACCGGCGGCTACGGTTACGAACAATACCGCAGCCTCTTCCTCGCCCTCGCCGCCGCATGGAAGCAGGACTACCCCAATGTCCAAGCCTACCACGCATTCCAGATCTGGCCGAAATCCTGTGCCATGGGCATCGACGGCTCCGACAACCGTCTCCGCGAAGTCCAGCGCAACCTGCCCACCGCATTCGCAAAACTCAGCGTCATGTCCACCCTCGGCATCGACCCTCCAGGCGGCTGCCACTTCCCCGCCGCCGGTTACGCCGAATTCGCGCGCCTCATCTTCCCCCTCCTCGAACGCGACCACTACGGCGTCAAACCTCAGCAGCCCATCACCGCGCCCAATCTGCTGCGCGCGTCCTTCAACAGCACACGCGACGAGGTTGCCCTCACCTTCGATCAACCCGTCCTCTGGGACTCCGCGCTCGCTTCGCAATTCACCATCGACGGCACCGCGGGCTCCGTCACCGAAGGCCGCGCCGATGGATCTCGCATCACGCTTCGCCTCAAGACTCCGGGAGGCAGTTCCATCACCTACCTCGACAGCAAACAGTGGAGTCAGAAAACACTCCTGCGCGGCGGCAATGGCATCGCCGCGCTCACCTTCTGCGAGGTCCCCATCTCCCCCGCCCCCTGAGCAAACAGGACGCTGCCTCACCATCGCGCCGCGGCCTCAGTCCTTGCGCCCCAGATCCTGCATCCCGCGCATCTCCCGCTCCGCGATCTCCAGATCCTTGTTCTTGGGAAGCAACTGATGCACACGCTCCAGACGGCTCAGCACATCGCTCGTGAGCCGGTCCAGCTTCTCGTGCAGATGCGCAATCTCGAGCTCCGCCTTCAGGTTCACATCGTACTCGATGTCCGCATGCACGCGGTCCTTGGCTGCCTGCCGGTTCTGACTGAGCAACACGAACACCGAAAGGAAGATCGCCTCCAGCGACACCGCCAGCGTCAGAAACCCGAAGGGATACGGGTCGAAGGGTGTGAACCCGGAAATAGGGATCCAGTTCACTGCGATCCACAGGCCGAACGCCACCACATGCACCACCAAAAACGGGATGCTGCCGGAGAACTCCGCGATCACGTCCGCGCTCTTCTGCACCAGCGTGCGGTGGTCCGCCGTCTCCTCATTCACGTTGCGCGTCGCCGTGTGCCGCAACCGCTCCACGGCCGCCCGTTGCTGCTTGCCCATCGCCGCCAGCAGATCCATCGCCGCCTGCGGACGCAACTCCACGAACTTCTCCAGATCACTGCGGTCCAGGCGCAGCGCCGTCATGTCCTGTGTCGCGATTACCGACGAACTCCGCGTCCCGGTATCCAGCATCGAGAGCTCACCGAAGAAGTCTCCGCGCGTCGCCACCTCCAGCACGATGCGCTCCCCGGTGTCATTCTTGAAAAACACCTCCGCCTCCCCCGAGCTGATCACAAAGATCGCATCCCCAGGATCTCCATACTCGAACACCATCTGCCCCGCCGCGAACTGGACCATATCCAGCCGCGCCGCCAACTCGATGCGCTCCGCATCATCCAGAAGATGGAACAGCGGCACCTCCTTCAACAACTCGGCTTCAGCGCTCACACCTCCAGTCTTAACAGGGCTGGCCGCAGGCAGAAACCCTGCCTGGCGACAAAATCGCGCACCAGTGGGTTGAGATGGAAGACCCCATGTCCGCAGCGGGTCACTCACCCACACTCTCTCGGCGCCATTCACCTTACGCTGCGCCTCCCACGCGGCCGCCCGCTCCCTCTACCACAGACATGGGATTCACCCCACCTCATCGACGTTCACTCCAAGTAGCCAACTGTGGTCGAGAGAGCGCATTCCCTATCCTCGTTTTTACTCCCCCGCCTTCGTGCATTGGGTCCTTGTGAGAGAAGCCCTTCTCTCCTCCAAAACGCCCGACATTGGGACACCAGCAAAGGACGGGCGCTGCTGCACACGACGACTTTGCTTTGCGGGACAGGACCAGCATTGCCCCGCGCTGCAGATATCGCAGCCTCTTACCGAAGCCGGACAACCATCAACAGGAAGCTATATGTATGCAAATACGGTGGATTTAAACTTGTGATTAAACTAATGTTGCTTTGTCAACCAACACAGCGCCCATGAAATCTGACTTCAACAACTGCGCCGGATGCGGCGCTGCAGCTGGCGTGGACAAGCTCTCCTGTCCGGAATGTCGCGAGCCCCTGATTGCGCCGGCGAAGCGTTCCATAGCGGTGTGGAGGCTTGGGGAGGTGCGTGCCGGCGTCCTCAGTGGCATCACGCGCATTGTGTCCGAGGCCTTCAAGGTTCCAGTGGTTGTCCAACCATCGCTGCTGGATCCCCGTCCTTCATTGCGTCCTCGCTGGAAGGGAGTTTCGGCCACGGCGTTTTTAAACCAAGTGGATCGTCGTGCAAAACGGGGCGTCCTATTTTCGCTGGGAATCACGGAGGAGAACATCGTCCCCGGAGCGGCGTGGAATTATCTCTTTGGCTATGCGTACCTCGGCAGGCCGTCGTGCGTGGTGAGCCTGCATGAGATTTCATCGGACGGTGCGGATTTGAAGGCGATTGTGCGCCGCGCCGCCGCCATCGCCATTCACGAGATCGGTCACAATTGCGGACTGGATCACCACGGGTATGACGACGGCATTCCCTGTGTGATGACGGCCGACACGCCGCTCGATTGCCTGGAGCTTCTCGACGAGGGAACCCACAAGTTCTGCCGGGATTGCCAGCAGGTGGTGGACCGGAATCTATCCCAAGCCTGAGCGGTTCAAATCCGGAGGAAAAAGGACCTTGGGTGGACGCGGCGTGGAGCCTTCGCAAGCAGGCCAACCTTCCGCGTAGCTTCGAACCCAACCAGGCCGGGAATAGGCCTCAGCCGCGGAAATCATGCCTATCCCTTGCAGGCGTCCCTCCAGCCCCCCGCGCGGCGGAACTGGTCGCCGTCGTTCACCGCAGATGGGTTGAGGACCGCAGGCCACCGAACCGCGCACGACGAATCGGCAACACCCTTCTCCCCCAACTGGTGATGAGGTTGCTCATGGAATCGACTCTTTCCACAACCTCGACCCGATGGATGTCCCCCCCTCACTCCACGGCAACCGCCCGCTTTCCGCCCGTTCCGGTTCGCTGGGCGGAAAATAGATTTCCTTGCAGTCGAAGCCTCCGGGGAAAGGGCAGTTTTACTTGGTTTCGGCTACCCTCAGCCATTGACGCTCCCACCCGGCCTCCGCCACAGTAGATGGAGTGACTCACTACCAGACGCTGGGGGTATCTCCGGATTCCAAATACGATACCATCCGGAGCGCCTACCGCTCCTTGGTCATTCGTCACCACCCGGACAAGGGCGGCGATCCACTGATTTTCAAAGCCGTTCAGCAAGCCTACGAAACCCTCGGCGACGAAACCAAACGCCGCGCCTACGACTCCGCAGTCAAAAAGAAACCCGTCGCCTCGCTCACCGAAAGCGCAGCGCGCATCGTCGATGAATTTATTGCCGCATGTTGAAATCCCCGATTTTTCCCTCGCCCTCGGCGGTTGCTGAATATGAGGAGCAGGTAGCCTCCTTCTTTCGCCGCTCAAACTCCAAGGCTGAAGGCGAAGCCGCCTTGTTGAGTCACTCGGCGAGCTTGTTGGCCCAGCTGGGCGATTTGCTACCCACCATCCGCGAATGTCCGGCTTATGCGGGCATCGCTTTTTATGGTCGCCTGCAAGCCGTCGACATCAAGCTGATCCGCCGCCTGATGGCCGATGGAGTCGCCTCCCCGGTCGCGATCGAAGCACTACGCGCCGGCAAAGCCTTGCGCGTGAGTGCGGCCGCCAAAACCAGTTGGGATTTGCTCAAGAGTGCGGATCCCGATGCGCTCTGGAGCGCCATTCTTCTCAATTTGGTTCGCTCCACTGCCCCCTCAGAATCAAGGTCCATGGGCTCCGAACCCGAGGAGAGCGAAGACGAGAATGGCGACGACGAACAGAACGAGCACGACCAACAGAACGAAGACGATGACAACTGATAACACCCTCGCGGTCCGGGCCGCCTTGGAAAGCGGAGCCGACGCCGCCGAAACCCAACTCGCCCTCATCGCCTCGAATGCCGGGGACTCTCAGCTCCAACTAGTCGTCGAGACCCTCACTGCGGCGGAAATTAATGTCATCGTCGCCGATTCCGACATGGCCAAACCCTCGATCGCCCACGCCTTCATTACCCCGGCCCAATTTCTCGAAGCCTTCGACCGACTCGGCTCCCGCTGGTCCCGCTTCGACCAAGTTGAATCCGCCGCCGATTACCTCGAGGTGCAGGAAATCGTCGAGGACTTCCTCTGCCCAATGGTGCTCTCCGCCGAGGATCCAAAACGCGCCAAACAAATGCTCGGCACGCTTTTTGGCCATCCACTCGGCTGCGATGCGGTGCTCTTTACGGCGATCGACCGCAAGGATTACCAAGAATTTCTCGCCGCCCCGGGCGATCACTCCATCATCCGCGGCACTTGGCAGGAACTCCTCCAAAGCACACTCGAACATCACCCCCGCAAATACGCCGAAATCAAGGACCTAGCGGCGGCGATTCAGGAGGACGGGGAAAAGGGGATCCTCTCGTTTGTCACAACATTTCTGAACGAGATGCACGAAGAGGCGAGCAAGTACCACGGACCGGTCGGCGTCGTCAGCGAAGACTTCGTGGACATTTAACCCGTGCAGATCCAGACCATTGACAACCGTCCGCCGCTCAGCGCGGTGATCGCGCTCGCCAAGGCCGAACGGGATCCCAACCTGCCCAAGTGGCGGGACGACATGACGAGCATGTCGGCGGAAATCGCGCGCAAATATTTCAGGACACTCACCGACGAGGACGTCCGCGATGGATTCAACGCCTGCGTCAACCTCCTCAGCATCGGTTTACTCCGCTCCACTACCGGCGCGATCGAACCCGCTGCCTGGATCCAAACGCTCCGCGCTATCGGCGTTCGCGGCGTCAGTCGACTGACGGTCGAAATGATCAAGGCCTGTGACAGCCTCCCCGCTGACAGCCTCGCCCCTTACGCCCCCCTCTCCACTACCCCAGACGCCGCGGCCCGCTCCTACCTCCACCGCCTGCTCCCCACGGCCTCCAGAGAAGGCCCAATCCGCGCCTACGCCGCCCTACAGGTCGAGACGGATACACGCGCCGACTTCAAACGTTCCATCGACCTAGCTCAGTGGCTGACGGCAAACCCGCCCATCGCCCGCGTTGTCCTGCGCTCCATGACCGAAAGCTTTGACTGGGAACACCTGTCCGCAGACGAGGTCATTCATCGCATCCTCTCCGTCGCCTGCGGCGTCGCCAAAGCCAACTCCTTTGCCGAACCCGATCTCGCGGAACCGGACACGGCTTTCCTAGAATTCCCAGTCACCACCCTCGGCCCCAATCTCTTCGCCGCTGCCCGCCGACGGTACGACGACCTAGTCGCCAAAATCCCCAGTCCCCTCCGGCTCGCCCTGATCCACGGGGAGTCGACCTGGTTCGACCGGTACATCATCCCTTCCGCCAAATCCTCCAAATCCCGAGCGGCAGCCCCCAAGCCTCCAGCCAAGGCCGCTAAAAAGCCGACCCGCAAAAAATCCCCCGGGAACTAGTGCAATCCGTCGCGCATGCGAACGGAGTTCCATTGTAGCAGCCGCAAGGGACGGAGCAGCCGCAAGAGCCGCAAGGGACAGACACTTTATCCGAAGCCCTCTTTCAGCACGGACCTTTGTTCGGTCCCCTGAGCGGACTCAGCACCGATGAACCGGTCGGGTCGGAAGAAGGTCCGCAGCGAGGATCAGCATGAAGGCCTGCCAGACAATCGCCGTCCACGCCGCAAGCCGGAGCCCCCCTCAAATCACCCGGTCCGCCAATGGCTCCCCGCCAAGATAACGGCGGAAGTTCGCGAGAAAATGGCGCACGAGCCGTTCCTCCTCGTCGTGATGCCCACCCGCCGTGTGCGGCGTGATCCAGCATCCAGGCGCCTTCCACAAGGGATGCTCGGACGGTAGCGGCTCGGGATCCGTCACATCCAGATACGCGGCGCTCAGATGCCCGCTTTCCAGCGCGCCGATCAACGCCTCCTGATCCACTGTCGTCCCGCGGCCCACATTGCAAAAACACGCACCCCGCTTCATTGCGGCGAAACGGGCGGCGCTCATGAACCCCCTCGTCTCTGCATTATCCGGCAGCAGGTTCACCACGTGATCCGCCTCGCCGAGCGCCGCCTCTAATCCCTCCGCATCCACCGTGCGCACACCGCCGGAACCCGATTGCAGGCGCCGGAACGCCGTGATCTCCACTTCAAAGGGCGCGAGTAATTCGGCCAGTCGGCGACCAATCGCGCCAAATCCCAGCAACACCACCTTCTGCCCCCGGAGCAAACGTGAACGACTGCGCCTCAGCGCCGCCGGCCAGCTGCGATCCTCCCACTGCACTTGCACCGACTGCGGCAGCTCCCGCGCCACCGCGAGAAGGAAGGCCAGAGCCTGCTCCGCGCACGGGTCGGCGTACACCGCGGAACTGTTCGTGAGCTGCGCGCCCCGCTCCGCAAACCCGCGCCGGAATTCCTCGCTATCGTACCTCGTGTAACCAGCGCTGTTGAGCTGCACCCACCGCACTCGTGCAGACGCAACCACGCCACCCGGCTCTGGTTGCCCGAAGGCCACGTCCGCCTCGGCAAGCAACGGATCCGCACCGCCCGACACAAGGTTCGACACCGCCAGCTGGGTGGAGAACACCAACCGATGTCCGGCAAGCCCCTCCTCAAGCAAACGCGCCGCCGCGGCTCCAAACCGCACATTGCACCAGACCGTCTGTGGGCTGCTCATCACGGTTTCTCCTCAAAGCAATACAGATGCGTGCGACTGCGCAGCAGCAGCCCCTTCCCGGCCACCGCCGGACTCGCAAGAAACCCAGTCTCCATCTTCGCCTCGGAGAGCTTCTTGAACTCACGGGCCGCAGCCAGCACCACCACCTCGCCCTTCTCGCTGCACACATAAATGCGCCCACCGGCCAGCAGCGGCGATGCAGAGCACGCACCGGCCACCCGTTCCCTCCAGATCTCCTCGCCATTGGTCCCATCCACGCAGGCGGCGAACCCGCCGTCTTCCAGCATGAACACCAGCCCGCCGTCCATCAGCAGCGAGGGCTTGATCGGCACCCCGCGCTGCACCCGCCACGCGAGCGCGGAATCATCCAGTTCCCCCCGGCTCTCCAGCTTGATTGCGTGCAACTGGCTCTTGCCGTAACCGCTCGTAAACAGCCCGACGCCCCCGGCCACCAGCGGCCGCGAACTCGTGCTGTGATTACCATGTCCGAAGCGCCACAGCTCCCGGCCCGTCGCCAACTCGTACCCGTAGTGCGCCTTGGCCCCGCTGCTCAGCAGCATCTTCACCCCGCCCGCCACCGCCACCTGCGGCGTCCCGAAAGCCTTGCGAAAATCACCTTCCCCGGTCGGCTTACCCGACGCGTTGAGATCCTTGTAATCCACGCTGCGCTCCGTGCGCCACACCTGCCGGCCCGTGCGCTTGTCCAGCGCGATCACAAACTGGAAGTCGCTCCCGTCAAAATTCATCAGCAGCAAATCCCCCTCCACCACGGGCGACGAACCCGCGCCACGGAAGTGATTGCACACAAGATCGCGCTTCTCCCACAGCACCTTCCCCGTGGCCGTGTCGATGCACGCGGTCCCGGGCGATCCAAAACTCGCGTACAACCGCCCCTCCTCGATCACCGGCGTCGGCGAGGCGTACGAGTTGAAGTCGTGGCAGAACTGCGGGTTCTCCACCTCAAACAACACCTGATCCCTCAGCACCTTCCCATCCCACCGGTCAAGGCACAGCACGGAGAGCTTCCTGCCATCCGGTGTCGCCGTCGTCAGCCAGATCTGCCCCCCCCACACCACGGGCGACGACCACGCCTTCCCGTGCACCGCCACCTTCCATGCCACATTGCGCTCCTCGCCGATCTCCACCGGAAGACCCTGCGCCGCGCTGCGCCCGTCTCCGTTCGGACCGCGGAACTGGGACCAGTTTTCCTGCGCCGCAAAGGAACCCGTCGCCCATGCGAGCAACGGCACAAACAGTTTTAAAGAGAGTTTCATGGGGGAAAATACCGCACCCGGGGGACCTCCCCACCAGCACGGCTCACTCTCTCTAACCCGCGACCCGGGATTTTCACCAGTGCTTCCACGCAGAATTTTCCCGCCCCCCTCCGCCCCCCTCCGTCCATGGCGTCCATGGCGTCCATGGCGTCCATGGCGTCCATGCCCGCCCTGCCCTGATTCACGCCCCCCACAGCAACCGCACCGCCGCCAGAGTCGCAAACACCAGCAGCAGCCGTTCAAAGAGCCGCTGCGGCACATGCCCGATCAGCCGGCGGCCGGCAAAAATCCCCAACCCCACGACCGGCACCAACAGCAGGTTGAAGAACAGGCTGCCCGGCGAGATCAACCCGAGGCTGCTGCTGAAGGGCACCTTCAGCACATTCACGATCAGGAAAAACCAGGCGCTCGTCCCCACCAACTCGAACTTCGGCACCCCGATCGCGAGAAAGTAGAGCGACATCACCGGCCCGGCCGCATTGGCCAGCATCGTTGCAAAGCCGCTGAAGCCCCCCATCGCCCACGCAAACCCCCGCGCATGCGGCAACCCATCGAGCTGCAGCCGCTGACGCACCAACTGCAACACCACCATCAGCAGCACCACCACCCCAATCACCGCACGGAAACGTCCCCCCTCAATCACCCCCATCAGCAGATACCCCACCACCACTCCCACAAGCGTCGGCGGCAGCATCCGCACAATGTGACTCCAGCGCGCATGCCGATGATACGTCACCACAGAAAACACATCCCCGCAGATCAACAACGGAAGCAGGACCCCGGTCGACTGCTTCGGGTCAAAGAGCTGGGCCATCACCACCACCGTCACCAACCCCACCCCGGTAAACCCGCTCTTTGCGAATCCGACACAGAACGCGCCCAGTACAGCGAGGGCCCACTGCCCGGGAGTAAGAAACGGAAGCATGCGGGGGTTCAGCGGACCGTCCCGGCCGGACTCAGAATCCTTGCCAGCAACTGGCTGAGCACCAGCCTCGGTTCGAGACCACTCGTCACCAACTGCACATTGGCGGCCTCGCACGCGTTCATCGCCCGCAGCAGCTCGTCGAGCTGAAACCGGTGCGCATGCAGCGCCGCAAGACCCAGCGCATACGCATTAATGCCCCCGTCCTTCTTGCGCGGCAGATGCGCCGTCGCCGACTCCGGAAGGCGCTCCAGCGTCTTCCCAAAAAAGAACGCCTGCTGAGGCTTGGAAAGCTTGTGCCGCGTCATCAGATCCTTTGCCAGCAACAGATGACGCACCGTCGGAAAGACCACCACCAGCAGGATCGTCACCGCCGTCTCCCCCTGGAAAAGCAACTGCTCCAAAAGCTCAAGCGAACGGCGCAGATCCCGCTCGGAAATACTGTTGCCCAGCTCCCAGATGATCCCCTCCCTCGAAAGCGGCACCAGCAGACGCACATCCTCCACCCCCACCGCGCGCCCGCCCGTTCCAAGATAAACGGCGAGCTTTTCCAGCTCGTTGTTGATCACGCGCCGGTCCCCGCCGGTGAGCCGCGCAAAAAGCTGCAACGCCTGCGGCTCAAACTGCATCCCGCACCCATCCGCGCACTCCCGGCTGAGCTCCACCGCCTGCTCCTCCCAGCCCGCCTTGCTCGAATCGATCCGGTCAAACACCTCCACCCGCGCCAGCTTCTGCAGGGTCTTGTAAAACGTCCGCCTCTTGTCCACGTCCACCGCACTCAGCAGGAACACCGTCCCCTCCGGCAACCCGCCCGCAAGCGTCTCCGCAAGCTTCTCGAGCGCCTCCACCACCGCCGCAGACCGCCCACTCACTGTATCCGCAAGGAAGGACGCATTCTTGAGCCACACCAGCTTCGCTCCTCCGAAAAACGCAAACGTCTGCAGCGCCTCGATCGCCTGATGAATCTTCTGAGCCGCCTGGTCCGCATTGTCCGCCCCACCCGCATCGATGATGTCCGATCCAAAATCTCCGCCCGGCCCCAGCTTCACCGACAACTCCAGCGCCGCGCGCTTCACCTCGGCCTCGTCGGAACCAAGGACCGCATGAATCGTCGCACTCGTCTTCGCAGCGGCAGCCATCGTCTCCTCCTTAACCCACGAAACGCTCGGACCTCCCGGGCCGCCCGATGAACCGCACCCCCACGGACCTGCAGAAGATCCCCTCAGCGAGCATTCCCGCTCCCGGAGGAAGAAGTGGTTGGCGTGCAAAACGCATAGAAGCCACAAACCTTAGATAAGCCCCACGGCCCTCCAAGCCTTAATTGGCATGCCCGAGCAAGCCCCGGCAGGACGGCCCTCCCTAACGCTTGCGCCCCGGCTTCTTCGCCCGCGGCTTCGGCTCCAGCTTCGCCAATCCCGTCCCCTTCTTGAGTTCCATGATCTGGTCCCGCAGCAACGCCGCCTTCTCGTACTCAAGGTTTGCAGCCGCCTGGCTCATCTCCGTCTCCAACTCCCGCAACAGCTCCCCAAGGTCAAAGTCCCCCCCGCTCTCGCGCACCACCGACTCCTCCACCTCCCGCCCCCTCAACACCGTGTGCAGGCTCTCCTGCACGGCGCGTTCCACACTGCGTGGCGTGATCCCGTGCTTCTCATTGTACGCCACCTGCCGTTTGCGCCGGTAATCACTGATGGCAATGAGCCCCTGCATGCTCTTGGTCATCGTGTCGGCGAACAGCACCACCTCCCCCTCCACATGCCGCGCCGCACGGCCCGCCGTCTGCACCAGCGAAGTTTGCGAGCGCAGATACCCCTCCTTGTCCGCATCCAGAATGCACACCAGCGACACCTCCGGCAGATCCAACCCCTCACGCAGCAGGTTGATCCCCACAAGGATGTCGAACTCCCCAGCCCGCAGCGCCCGCAGAATCTCCACCCGCTCGATGGTGTCGATATCGCTGTGCAGATAACGCACCTTCAACCCCACATCGCGCAGGTAGTCGGAAAGATCCTCCGCGGTCCGCTTGGTCAGCGTCGTGATCAACACCCGCTGCCGTTTCTCCACACGCTGCCTGCAGAGCTCCAGCGTCTCATCGATCTGATTGGCCAACGGCCGCACCGACACCTGCGGATCCAGCAATCCCGTCGGCCGGATGATCTGCTCCACAATGAGCGGCCGCCCCGGCGTCTCCACATCAAAGGACTCCACCGGCGCATCCGCCTGCGACACCCGCACCAGCGGCGCACGCTCCGCCACCGGCACCGCTTCCGCCCCCTTGCCCGCACGCTGTGTCGCGCTGTGCGCGATGTACCCCTGATTGCCCACCACCGAGTTGCCCACCTCAAACTCCCCAGGCGTCGCGCTCACATAAATCGTCTGCCCCACCATCTCCATGAACTCCCGGAAATTGAGCGGCCGGTTGTCCAACGCGCTCGGCAGCCGAAACCCAAAGTCCACCAGCGTCGACTTGCGCGACCGATCCCCCTCGTACATCCCGCCCACCTGCGGGATGGTCGCATGCGACTCGTCCACCACCGTCAGAAAGTCCCTCGGAAAAAAGTCCAGCAGTGTGAACGGACGCGAACCCGGATCCCGCCCGCTGAGATGGCGCGAGTAATTCTCGATCCCATTGCAAAACCCCATCTCCTGCATCATCTCGAGGTCATACTCCGTGCGCATCTTGATGCGCTGCGCCTCGATCAACTTGCCCGCCTTTTCAAAATCCACGATCCGTTGGTCCAGCTCCTCCCGGATCGTCCCCAGCGCACGCCGGAGCTTGTCCTGCGGCGTCACAAACTGCTTCGCCGGATAAAACGTGAAAAGACTCAGCTGCTCCTGCCCATGCCCCGTGAGCGGATCAAAAAATCCGATCCGATCCACCTCGTCCCCGAAGAACTCCACGCGCACCGCCTGCTCGTCCATGCTCGCCGGATGCACCTCCACCACATCGCCTCGCACGCGGAACCGCCCCCGCCCGAAGGCGACGTCGTTGCGCTCATAAAGCATCTCGACCAACCTCCCGAGAAGAGCCTCCCGCCCCAGCGTCTGCCCCACCTTCACCGTGAGCAGCATGTCCTTGTAGTCCTCGGGCGAACCCAACCCGTAAATGCAGGACACACTCGCCACCACGATCACATCCCGGCGCGATAGCAGCGAGGTGGTCGCCGAAAGACGCAGCCTCTCGATCTCCTCGTTAATCGAGGAATCCTTCTCAATATAAGTGTCCGACCGCGGGATGTACGCCTCCGGTTGGTAGTAATCGAAGTAGCTCACGAAGTACTCCACCGCGTTCTCCGGAAAGAACTGTTTGAACTCCGAAAAAAGCTGCGCCGCGAGAGTCTTGTTGTGCGACATCACCAACGTCGGCCGCCCCGTCTGCGCAATCACGTTCGCCGCCGTAAACGTCTTCCCAGATCCCGTCACCCCCAGCAGCGTCTGATGCCGGTTGCCCGCCTCCACCGCGCGCACCAACTTCGCAATCGCCTGCGCCTGATCGCCCTTGGGCGCATAGCGGGAAGCCAGTTGAAACGTCATCCATCCACCCTACCACACGCCGCACGCTCCTGTCACAGCACTCACCCAAGGCTTGCGTCCCAACCCCTCCCTGCCACTCCATCCCCTCATGCAAACCCTTCCCGCCCCGTGGGCCGCCCTCTTCGATTGGGACGGTGTCATCATCGACTCCCGCGAACACCACAAGGAAAGCTGGGAGCGCCTCGCAACAGAACGCGGACTCTCACTCCCCGAAGACCACTTCCTCAAGGGCTTCGGCCGCAAGAACGAGTTCATCATCCCGGAACTCCTCGGCTGGACCCGTGACCCCGCCCAGATCCATGCCCTCTCCCTGCGCAAAGAGGCCCTCTACCGCGAAGTCGTCCGGGACCGAGGAATGGCCGCACTCCCCGGCGTGCGCGAATGGCTCGAGACGCTGCAGAACGCCCATGTCCCCTGCGTCATCGGATCCTCCACGCACCGAGCCAATATCGATCTCTCCCTGGATCTCATCGGACTGCGCCCCTTCTTCCACGGCATCGTCTCCGCCGAGGACGTGTCAGAAGGCAAACCCCACCCCGAGGTCTTCCTGAAGGCTGCAGAAAAAGCGGGACGCCCGCCGCGCCACTGCGTCGTCTTCGAGGACGCGCATGTGGGCATCGCCGCCGCGCGCGCTGCGGGAATGCACGTCGTCGGCGTCGCCACCACCCACCCGGCCTCCGAACTCACCGAGGCCGACATCGTCACCGAACGCCTCGACCACCTTCCCCTTCAGACCCTCGCGCAGTGGTTCACGCCGCTCACCGCCTGATCACTGGATCTTCTCGCGCTGCGCGTTCACCGCGCTCGAAAGCTTGCGCATCCCAAGCTCGATCCGCGTCTTGATGGTCCCCAGCGGAATGTGCGTCGCCGCAGCAATCTCCCGCTGGCTCATCCCCTCGTAGAACGCCAGCACGATTGCCTGACGCTGCGCCGCCGGCAGCGCATCGATGAGCCGCGCCAGGATCTCCTTCACGTCCTCGCGGAACACCTGCCCCTCGAAACCCGAACGCTCATCGCCCCTCCACGGCACCCTGCACTCCAGTTCAAAGCGATCCGTCGCCCTCCTGTACGCACGCCGCTGACGCAGCCGGTCAATCGCGCGCCGCCGCGCCAGCGTGACGAGCCATCCCAGCGGCTTGCCCTTCTCAGGCGAGTAATTATCCGCCCGCCCCCACACCTGCAGAAAGATCTCCTGCAGCAGATCCTCGGCCTCCGCCTCGTCGTGCACCACGCGCATCACCACCCCCTTGAGCACCGATGCGTAGCGCGCATAAAGCAGCGCCAGCGACGCGCTGTTTTGCTGCACCAACCCCTCCATCAATGCCTCGTCACAGGGTTCCAAAACAACGGTTTCCAGAGTGCTCATCGTACGTGCAAAGCGGATTCTCCAAGCCCCCACTGCGCCCTTTGCGCCGTGCTCATCAGTCCCGCAGCACCCGAACCATAACGCCCCCGCCGGATGCGCAAATCGGTTCACCGGACGAACCCTTCATCAGGAAAAAAGGCCGCCCGCCCGCGCCCACACAAGCAAGCCAATCCTTGCGCCCCCACATAAGCGCTGGTACCTGCAACACTCACGCACCACCCTGATCCATGAAGCGTACCTTGATCCCATCCCTCCTGCTCAGCATCCCGCTGGCAACAGCCAGCCTTGCCCAGGACATCATCAAGAAGCAGACGCCCGCCGAGCGCGACCAAACCACCAAGCTCCAGATCTTCCTCGACCAGCAACTCTTCGGCCCCGGAAAAATCGACGGACTTCCCGGCGAGTTCACCACCAAGGCCCTGATCCGCTACCAGCGCGCGCGCGGGCTCGACGCCACAGGAAAACCCGAAGACGGCATCGACCTCAATTCCGTCGGCCCCGTGTATATCGACTACACCATCCAGGCCGGGGATCTCAGCTTCGTGGGCCCATCGCCCTCCGAACCCGCCGATCAGGCAAAGCTCCAGTACCTCCCATACCGCGACCTCCTGGAATTTCTCACCGAACGCTTCCACTGCTCTCCGGATTTCCTTCTGCGCATCAACAAGGAGTCCAATCCGGAACTCAACCTCGAGCGCCTCAAGGAGGGCGATGTGGTCCGCGTCCCCAACGTCGAACCCTTCAAAGTCGAGGAAGTACCCAAAACCGGCGGCTTCCTCCCCGAGATTCCCGAGTTCAAAAAACGCACCATCAACGTCAACCGCGCCGAAAAACTCCTCGAACTCACCGAGGGCGACAAACTCCTCGCCTGCGTCCCCATCACTCCGGGCGCCGGCAACCTCGAGACTCCGGCGGGCACATGGAAAATCATGGGAATCGCCACGGCCCCCACGTTCCGATGGGACAAAAGCGTCCTCGAAACCGGCGTGCGCAGCGACAGGTTTTACATGCTGCCTCCCGGCCCGAACAACCCCGTCGGCGTCCTGTGGTGCGGCCTCAACAAACCCGGCATCGGCATCCACGGCACCAATTCCCCACAAACCATCGGCCGCACCTCCAGCCACGGCTGCATGCGCGTCGCCAACTGGGACGTCGTGCGCCTCAGCAAACTCATCACCAAGGGCATGACCGTGGTGATCGAGTAAGTCTCAGGACTTCGAGTCCACAGACCTCTCGAACACACAGACCTCTCGAACACACGGACCTCTCGGGCACACGGACCTCTCGGGCACACGGACCTCTCGGGCACGGCATCCTGCGCTCCCGCCGGACGCCAAAAATCCGCAACGCGGACCCGCGCCAACTCTCCGAAAAGCGTCTACTCCTCGGGAAGCGGCTGCCCCTTCGTCTCGGGCGCAAAGCACAGCGTCACCAAGCCCACCGCAAAAATCACGCACATCGCCATCGCGGAATAACGATACGGAGCCGGAGGCGCGTAAGCCCCGAAAACATCCTTCGTCAGCACCGAGGAAAAGAAGCTGCCTCCAGCCGCCGCAAACCGACCGAGGTTGTAGCAGAACGACGTCCCCGTACTCCGCAACCGGCTCGGGAAAAGCTCGGGAAGATAAATCGCAAACCCGGCAAAGACCCCGAGCTGCGCCGCCCCCATCAGCGGCATCATCCAGTACGCATCATTAGGCGAGTCCATCTTCCAGTACACGCCGAAGGTCACCAACATCGCGGCGCTGAACCCGAAGGCAAATGCCCTCCGGCGCCCCAACGAGTTCGCCACCCGGGTGAAGAGCGTCATCCCAATCCCCGCCCCCACCATGTTCAATAGATACGCATTCGCGATCGCTTTGTTCACCGCAGGCCCGACCGCTTCGGGTGCCAGACCCATCCCCTCGTAATACGTCTTGAACACCGTCTTCTGAAGATCCGGCGCATACTCCCCGATCGCCCACAACCCCACCACGCCTGTCGATGCAAGACACGCTCCAACGATCAGATTCCCGCGCCACCGCCGGTCCGAAAGCAAACTCAAATACGGGCCGAAAATTCCACCCGCGGGCAACTGGCCACTCTCCTTAAGCCGCAACCACGTCTCCGGTTCACGCAGGTAATTGCGTGTCAGGATCACCATACACGCAGGCAGCGCTCCAATCAGGAACATCCAGCGCCACCCCTCCCCGGGCGCAATCACCTTCCCCACCTCCAGACTGTCGATCCACATCTTCGCAAACCCGGCGGTCAAATTACCAATGGTCGAAAGCACCTGCAGCGTCCCCAGAGCCTGCACACGCGCCCCGCTCGGCACCGTCTCGGCAATCAACGCCACCGCCAGACCAAAAACGCCACCCACTCCAATCCCGGTCAGAAACCGGAACACCGTGAAATCCACCCGGCCCACGCTGAAATAACTCAGCCCCGTGAAGAACGAGTAAATCAGGATCGTGAGCGTCAGCATCCGCGCCCGGCCATACCGATCTCCGAGCGCACCGAAAATCATCCCTCCAATGCCCCAGCCCACGAGGAACCACGCCGTCACCACCTTGCCGAACGCCTGCACCGAGGGATCGGACGCAGGCAGATGCATCAGCGACACGAGCGCCGGAATGCGCGCGAGCGAGAAGAGGCGCTGATCAAGGCAGTCAAAGAACCACGCCGCCGACGCCACGAGAAAAACAAACCAATGATAACCACTTAGTTGACGCCACCAAGGAGCCTGGGAGGGAGCTTGCATAATGAGTCCCAAAGCATGGGAGCACCCTCGCTGCCTCCACAACTAAAAACCTCGCAATGCAACCACTCCCCTCGTCCCCACGATTTTCCCCTCGCACACTAACTAATTTCCCCAACAAATGACGCCGTCCGGTGTTGTCTTCATCGCACACCCCCCACCCCCCACCCCCCACCCCCCACCCCCCACCCCCCACCCCCCACCCCATGCGCGCCGTCACCACAGCATTCACCACAGCCCTTTGCATCGCCGCCTCCGCCGCACACGCCGAGGTCACCCTCACCGATTCCACTGATAAAGTCCGCGTCGAGGTCGATGGCAAACTGCTCACTGAATACTGCTACCGCGGCGCATCCCACGTTTACTTCTACCCACTCATCGGCCCCGGTGGCGCCCGCATGACCCGCGGCTTCCCGATGGAGGATCTCCCAGGTGAAGAGCACGACCATCCCCACCACCGCTCCCTGTGGTTCTCCCATGGCAACGTCAACGGCGTCGATTTCTGGGCTGAAAACTCCTCCTTCAAAGGCGGCAATCCCAAGAACCCACCCGGCCAGATCCTTCACCAAGAGTTCCTCGAAAAACAGGGCGGCAAGGACAAGGCAGTCATCCGCGACCGCCTCAAATGGCTCGCCCCTGACGGCTCCATCCCCCTCACCAGCGAACAAACCTTCCGCGCCTACCAACCGCACGACTCCCTCCAGGCACTCGACTTCGAAGTCACCCTCATCGCCGGTTCCCAGGAGGTCGTCCTCGGCGACACCAAGGAGGGTTCCATGGCCCTGCGCATCAACGAATCCATGCGCCTCGCGCTCCCCGGCAAGAAACCGGGCAGCGGCCACATCCACAGCAGCACAGGCAAGGCGGACGCCGAAGTCTGGGGCACCCGCGCCGACTGGGTCGACATGTCCGGCCCTGTCAACGGTGCCACAGTCGGCATCGCTCTCCTTGATCATCCGCAGAACCCTCGCCACCCCACCCGCTGGCATGCACGCGACTACGGTCTCTTCGCCGCAAACCCCTTCTGCGAACACGACATGAACAAGGAAGCATCCAAGGGCGCGGGCGATCTCAAACTCGCCCCCGGCCAGCGCATCACCTTCCGCTACCGCATCATCCTGCACCCGGGCGATGCAGCATCCGCCCACATCGCCGACAAGTACGCCTCCTACGCCACCGGCAAATAACGCCGCCCGCCCCCACTTCATCCCAACCCACATCCACCCCGTTCACCCCGTTCACCCCGTTCACCCCATGCAACCCATCCACCGCCGCCGCTTCCTCCAAGGATCCCTCCTCTCCGCCGCATCCCTCGCGCTGCCCGCACGCCTGCGCGCGGCTTCCGAAGGCGCCAACTCCGACATCCGCATCGCCGTCGTCGGCTTCAACGGCCGCGGTCAGGATCACATCGGCAACTACCTCAAACTGCCCGGCGTGCGGATCGTCGCCCTTTGCGACGTCGACCAGAAGGTCCTCGACAAGGGGGTCGCTCAACTCAAGGAAAAGGGACACGAGGTCACCCCGTTCCGCGACATCCGCAAGCTTTTGGAAAGCAAGGAAGTCGACGCCATCTCCATCGCCACCCCCAACCACTGGCACTCTCTGGGCGCCATCTGGGGCTGCCAGGCCGGCAAGCATGTCTACGTCGAAAAACCCGTCTCCCACAATGTCTGGGAAGGCCGCCAACTCGTGCGTGCCGCAGCCGCCCACAAGCGCATCGTCCAGATGGGCGTCCAGAGCCGCTCCGGCGCAGGGATCGCAGCCGCCCTCCAGTGGGCCAAAGAGGGGCACCTCGGCAAACTTCTCCGCGTCCACGGCCTCTGCTACAAGCGCCGCCCCAGCATCGACAAGGTCGCCGAAGTCCAGCCCGTCCCCGATCACATCGACTACGACCTCTGGCTGGGACCGGCTCCCCAAGCCACCATCTCCCGCAAGAAGCTTCACTACGACTGGCACTGGCTCTGGGCCTACGGCAACGGCGACCTCGGCAACCAAGGCATCCATCAGATGGACATCGCACGCCGCTTCCTCGGCGACCCCGCCCTCGCCCCGGCTGTCCTCTCCGTCGGCGGTCGCCTCGGCTACACCGATGATGGCGAAACCCCCAACTCCCTCGTTGTCTTCCAAGACTACAAGCCCGCACCCCTGATCTTCGAAGTGCGCGGACTGCCCTCCGCCACGAATTCCAAGGAGATGGACAAATACCACGGCGCGAGCGTCGGCGTGGTCGCCCACTACGAAGGCGGCACCATCGTCTGCCCCAATTACAGCGATGCCCTCGCCTACGACAAAAACGACCAACTCATCGTCGCCTTTGGAAAACCTCCCACCTTCAAGACCCCGGAAGACGCCGCCAAGGTGAAGGTCATCGACGCCACCAATCAGGACCAGCAGAACCACTACGCCAACTTCCTGCGCGCCGTGCGCAGCGGAAAAGAGTCCGATCTCAACGGCAAAATCCTCGACGGTCACATCTCCAGCGCCCTCTGCCACACCGGCAACATCTCCTACCGCCTCGGCAAGAAGCTCTCCCCGGAAGCCTCCCGCGAAAAACTCAAGGGCACTCCGCAGGCTCTCGAATCCTTCGAGCGCATGCTCACCCACCTCGGAGCCAACGACGTCGACCTCAGCAAAGACCAGCTCGTCATGGGCGAATTCCTCAAGATGGATCCCAAGACCGAGAAGTTCATCGGCAACAAAACCGCCGACGCACTCCTCACCCGCGAATACCGCGCCCCGTTCGTCGTCCCGGCCCAAGTCTAACCCTCATGCATCTGCGCCCACTTGCTCTCGCACTGACCGCGGCACTCAGCCTCACGGCCACCCTCCTCCACGCCGCCCCACCACCGCCAAACGCGCCCCTCGTCCTCTGGCCCGACGGCGCTCCGGGCGCTCTGGGCAAGGAGGACAAGGACATCCCCACCCTCACCGCCTTCCTTCCGGATCCGGCCACCGCCACCGGAGCCGCCATCGTCATCTGCCCTGGCGGCGGCTACGGCGGCCTCGCGGCCCACGAGGGTGCGGGTTACGCCCAATGGCTCGCAGAGCACGGCATCGCAGGCATCGTCCTCAAGTACCGCCTCGGCTCCGGCGGCTACCGCCACCCGGCCATGATCAACGACGCCGCACGCGCCCTGCGCACCGCACGCGCCAGCGCACAGGAATGGAAAATCGACCCCAGCCGCATCGGCATCATGGGATCGAGCGCAGGCGGCCATCTCGCCTCCACCCTCCTCACCCACTTCGACTCCGGCAACCCACAGGCCTCCGATCCCATCGAGCGCCAGAGCTCACGCCCGGACCTCGGCATCCTCTGCTACGCCGTCATCAGCATGGGCCCGGACGGTCACGGAGGCTCACGCAAAAACCTCCTCGGCGCTGATCCCGCGCCCGAACTCATCGACCTCCTCTCGAACGAAAAACATGTCACTGCAGACACGCCCCCCTGCTTCATCTGGCACACATGGGAGGACAAGGGCGTCAAAGTCGAAAACTCCCTCGGCTTCGTCACCGCACTTCAGAAAGCCGGTGTCCGATTCGACTTCCACGTCTACGAAAAGGGCGGCCATGGAATGGGGCTCGGCGGCGGTCGCAACGGCGGCCCTCACCACCCATGGGCCGAGGACTGCCTCTTCTGGCTCAAGGCACGCGGCTTCCTCAAATAAGGGCTGACCACCGCCCCCGCCCGCGCGAGGATTCAGCGTGCAGGCCCAATTCGATCTCCTCATCCACCGCCTCGAACCAAGGCGCCCTTTCAGGATCGCCCGGGCACGCACCACCCCGCTCGAAAACGTCCTCCTCCGTCTGCGCTCCGACGGCTGCACCGGCTACGGCGAAGCGTCCCCAAACCCCTTCTACGGCGAGGACCCGCACAGCGTTTGCGAAAAAATCCGCGCCGCCGTCCCCCGCCTCCAGTCCCTCGCCATCGAGTCCCCAGCCGATATCGGCCACGCATGGGAGGCTCTCTGGCCCCTCCTTTCCCCTTCCCGGGCAGCCCAATGCGCCATCGACGTCGCGCTCTGGGACTGGCTGGCAAGGCGCAGGAACACCTCCCTCTCCAACCTCCTCTGGAACGCCGATCCAAGGCCCATCCCCAGCTTCTGCACCCTCGGACTCTCCACCCCGGAGGAACTCCCCTCCAAGCTCGCCGAACTCGCAGGCCTTCCTCAAATCAAGGTCAAGCTCGACGCCCAAACTGACCTTGCCCTGCTCACCCACATCCGCGCGCAACACCCGCAGGCGCTCATCGCCGTGGACGCCAATGCGTCCTGGACCTCACAACAAATCCTCGCGGCCGCGCCCCAACTCCAACACCTCTCCATCGCCTTCCTCGAACAACCACTCCCACCCGGCACCCCGCTCCCTGCCCTCGCATCACTCCCCCAAGGCCCGATGCTCATGGCCGACGAGAGTGTCGTTACTGAAGAAGATCTCCCCCGCATCGCCCCGCAGTTTGGCGGCTTCAACATCAAACTCGTGAAGTGCGGCGGCATCACCCCCGCCCTCCGCATGCTCGCCCATGCAAAGTCCACAGGCCTGCGAACCATGGTCGGCTGCATGCTCGAGACCAGCCTCCTTATCGCCGCGGGCGCAGCTGTCGCACAAGGCGCCGACTACGCCGACCTCGATGGCGCATGGCTCCTGCGCAACGACCCCTTCGACGGCTGGCTCTGGAAACACGGCTTCCTTCACCCTCCCACCGCCCCCCCCCCTTTCCCCACCCACGGAACCAGCGTTGCCATCGGCACAGGCGCACACCCAAACCCCGGCATCTTCTCCACCTGACGCCCCCACCTCCTACTCGCACTTTTACTCGTACTTTTACTCGTACTTTTACTCGTACTTTTACTCGTACTTTTACTCGTACTTTTACTCGTACTTTTACGGCGCTTCGCTAAATCAAGTGGGCGGAAAGGCGGCGCCAATTTTTTTCTGTAAAAGCAGCGGGAGTCAGGCGGAAGGCGGGATGGATGGATTCATGTTGAGGTAAGTTTTGGAGGATTGCCAATCGTCGGAGGTTTCCGCGAGGAGAGCGGAGACGAGGCGCAGGAGGGAGGCTTC
>CAMAUX010000012.1 GCA_945861435.1 Chthoniobacter flavus
GGGCTCTACGCGATGAACCAAGCGACCACTGGCCGGGCCGTATAAGCGAACCGACTAAAGAATATTCGGAAAGCCGTGTGCGGGAAAACCGCCTGCACGGTTTGATGAGAGGGGGCGCTGCGATAACACGCGGCGCCCCCTACTCTACACGGCGCTGGCCGCCGCGTTCGTTGATGGCGGCGTGCAGGAGGAGGAGCCGTTGGACGAGGAGCTCCCTCGATGGAGCACGCCCGCGCTGGATGCACTCTGCGAGCCAGAGACCGGGCGATAGGTGGCCGCGTTTGGCATTGCAGGTGCGGCATGCAGCGACCTCGTTCTCAGTCCATGCGGGACCGCCCTTGAGTTTGGGAACGAGGTGGTCAATCGATGCGTTGGCGAGCGAGTGTTCGAAGGGGTGCGCGCACCAAAAGCACCGGGCTCCATCGCGGGCGATGGCGAGAGCGAGCCGCTGCGGGCGGGGGAGATGGGCGCCGGGCATCGTGGGATGGTAATGGGGTGCTCATGCGATGGGGAGGAGGTTTCCAAGGACGGCTCCTACTCGGGTCTTGCCAAGGGCGGTGTCGGGGCGTGGGGTGTTGTGGATGAAGTCCCCCCTTCGGCTGATGATGCTGGTTATCCCTGTGTGCAGCTTTGCAGCGCCTGAGGCGCCCCGGCCCATGGATCCTGAGTTGAAGGTGCAATTGGTGGCGTGCGAACCGGAGGTGCGGACGCCGACGGCGGTGCAGGTGGATGCGCGAGGGCGTGTGTGGGTTTTGGAGAACAACACGCATTTTCGGCCGAAGGAATACGCCGCTCCCAGCTTGGATCGTGTGCTGGTGCTGGACGAGTTTGGAGAAGATGGGCGCGCGCGCAAAGTCACCGAGTTTGCCGCGGGATTTCGGGACGGGATGGGGTTGCTGGTGCTGGGGCCGGGCGAGGTGGTGGTGGCGACGCGTTCAGAGGTGCTGCGTATCCGCGACCGGGATGGAGATGGGAAAGGGGAGGCGAGAGAGAGTTTGCTGACGCTCAAGACGGAGGGGGCTTATCCGCACAACGGGATGTCGGGGCTCTCTCGCGATGCGGAGGGCCATCTTTATGTGGGGCTTGGGGAAAACTTCGGCAAACCGTGGGAGCTGCGAGGCAGCGACGGGAGCACTCTTTATGGGTCTGATCATGGGGGTGTATTCCGGTTTGAGCGTGATGGATCGGGATTGGTGTGGTGGGCGCTCGGGTTTTGGAATCCGTTCGGATCGACGGTGACGCAGGCCGGGGAGCTCTTCGTTCTCGATAATGATCCCGGTGGTGGCTCGCTTTGCCGGCTGCTCCATGTGGTCCCGGGGGGCGATTACGGCTTCCGCTACCGATACGGGCGCACGACGCGGCATCCGTTTGTTTCGTGGCTTGGAGAGCTGCCCGGCACGTTGCCACCTGTGTGCCTGAGTGGTGAGGCGCCGACAGGGCTTCTGCAGTTCAACTCAAGCGGGCTTGGAAAGGCGAACGAGGGGCAGTTGCTGGGCGCAACGTGGAGCGACCACGGGGTGCAGCGGTTCCCCCTTGTGCGGCGCGGCGTGTCGTATGGATCGAAACCGGAGTGGCTGCTTCAGGGTGGCGCGGATTTCCGGCCGAGCGGTCTTGCGGAGGCGCCCGATGGTTCTTTGGTCATTAGCGACTGGGGTGATGGTGCGTATGAGGTGCATGGGAAGGGACGGGTGTGGCGGGTCAGAGGATCTCGAAGAGAGGCGTCCCGCGTGGCGGTGACCACGCAGCCCGTGGATGCGAATGCCTCGGCTCGTTACGAGCGGCTGATTGCAGGAGGAGCGCCGCTCCAGCAGGCCGTGGATGCGTTGGCAGATGGCGACCCATTCATCGTGGCTGCGGCGATCCGGCTTCTTTCCCGGGAACGGTCTGAGGAACTGCTTTCGCGCCTCGAGAAGGCGGGGGAGGCAAAGGTCCGCGCGGGGCTTCTGCTGGCGTTACGACGCGGCGGGTCCGATGTGGGGTTGGGGCCGATTGGGGCCGCGTTGCGCGATCCGGATCCGATGGTGAGGTGTGTGGCTCTCCAATGGGCGAGCGAGGCGGGGAAGTCGGCGGTCGTGCAGGTGCTGGACAGGGCGCTGGAGGGCGAGCCGACGCGCGAGGTTTTCCAAGCGTATCTTGCCGCTGTGGAGATGCTGACTGCGGGCAAGCCCGATCCCAAGGCGTCCGTGCAAAAGAGCGTGGCGATGGCATTGGATGGCGCGCGTCCGGCGGGTCTGCGCGCCTTGGCGCTGCGACTCATCGCGCCATCGGATGCAGCATTATCGGCGGAGGCACTCCACGCGCTCGTTGGGGAGAAAACGCCAGCGGTGCAGCGGGAGGCGGTGCGCATCGCTGCGGCGCGTCCGGGAGAGGGACCGCAGGCTGATCTGCGCGCACTCGCACTGGACGGTTCCTTGGATGCCGGGGTGAGGGCGGAGGCGGTGGCGGGGCTTGCGTCTTCGTCCACTGATCCCGCAACGCAAAAGGTACTTCGTGCCATTGTGGGCGATGGAGATTCCAGTGTGCGGCGGGAGGCGGTGAGGGCGCTGGGCGAGCCGAGAGAGGGATTTGTTACGGCGTCCGGGGCGGGTGCGGACGAGGTGTTTTTCAAGAAGGGCGACGCGGCCGCCGGTCGTCGGCTGTTCTACTCGCCGAAGGGGCCCGGTTGTTCCTCCTGCCATGCGGTGGATGGGCGCGGAGGTGCGGTCGGGCCGGACCTGACACAGGTGGGGCGGTTGGGGCCGCAGAAGTTGTTGGAGGCAATCCGGCTTCCGAGCGCCGAGATTGCGCCCGCCTACGGGACATGGAGGTTGAGGAAGAAGGATGGCATCGAGTTGCTCGGGATCGACCAGTTTGAGGACAACAAGAGTCACATGGTGCTGATGGATGCCACGGGCAAGAGGACACGGGTGGCGTTTGCAGAGTTGGCGGAGCGCGAGCCTGTGCCGGTGTCGTTGATGCCGCCCGGGCTGGACGCGACGCTCTCGGTGGAGGAGTTGCGCGACCTGCTGGCGTTCCTTGGCGATGCGCGTTGAGACATGAGAGCGCTCCGAGCGAACGGCAAAGGCAGTCGGTGGATGGCGGGTCACGCTTCCGGCCGCTGGACCTCTTGGAGACTCGTACTCTGCGCGTTGTTGCTGAGCGCTTCGGTACAGGCTGGGGATTTTGGATTTTCGGAATGGCTGTTGGCGCCGGTGCGGGTGCACCTCTGGACCTCGGTGGACGGCGACGATCTGCACACCACCCTTTCCGAGGCGGATGTGGAGCGGATCGTGGGTAAGGTGAACAAGGTGTGGGCGCAGGCGGGACTCGCTTTCTATGTGGAGTCGGTGGTGCGCGAAGCGCCCGTTCAGAGGAATCGATTGGACGGCAATCCGGGATCCGTGGATCGGAGTGCGGAGGGCCTGCCTGAACCGTCGCCGATGCGGTACGTGGACCGGGCGCACTGGAGTGGGGCGGTTTTTAATGTGTATTACCTGAAGCGTTTCAAACCGAACGGTCTGTACGCGGGAGGGACGGTGTTTGTGAAGGACACGGCGTCGCTTCGGCCAGTGGAGGGCGGGATTGAGGAACCTCTACCGCGTGTGACATCGCATGAACTCGGGCATGCTCTCGGGTTGGTGCACCGTCAGGACACCTTCAACCTCATGGCATCGGGGACAACGGGCACCTTGCTCAACGGGGATGAAATTTCCGCGGCCCGTGCGCGTGCAGTGGAGCTTGGACGGTTTGTGGGCGCGGACGCTCTGCTCGACGAAGCTCAGCGACTGGCGGGGGAGGGGAAGGTGGGAGCGGCGCGGGAACGGTACGCGCGCCTTGTGGAACTGCCGATGGACTCCGCGAAGCTGTCGAGGTTGCGTGAGTGGCTTCAGCAGCACCCGCGTTGACGCCCTCGGTGGGCGAACAAGGCGGAATAGGATAGCCTCTGGAAAAGGCTCAGGATTTGGTGTTGGGGAGCTGGACGATGACCCGTTGGGTCTGTCCCGTGAGGTCGTGGTCTGAATGGGACGTATGTTTGGAGACGTAGTCCTCAAGCAGTGTCATGGCCTGCGTGGCAGTCATGACATCCTGATAATTGGTGAGTTCGAAACGTTCGGTGTAGTTACGAAACACGACCTCGACCTTACCGCGGGTGAGCAATTGGCCGACGATGCCTTTGATATGGGCACTTGTGTAACCCATTTTCATGAGCCAGTGGTCGAGAAGCTCAAGGAGCGTGCTGCTCGTCTTCTCAGAAGTGGATAGCTCCCCATTGGTTCCGGAGCGCTTCGTGAGTTCGATGGTGATCTGATCAGCTGGCTTGGGGTGGCTCATGGAAATACTCGTGTGTTTTGCGGAGCAGCCAGAGGGGCGCTGGTTGCACAGGGAAAAACTTGGGGGGGAAATCCTAACGGGCCCGCCGATGGGCGGTAAGAAGACATTAGTTTTGAGTCCCATTTCGGGCAATATAAAATGCGGATTCTGGAGGGAATCGGAGCCCTGTGCCCCGCTCGTCCTGACAGCGCCAAACGCCAGAATCGCTCTGGTCCCGCAAAAAACGCCGCGCGGTATTACGCGGTGGCGACCGCCTCGAGGAGGACGCTGAGGAGGCGGATGCCAAATCCAGTGGCACCGCGCGCGATGTGCGGTTGGTCTCGGTCGCGGTGTGACGTATAAGCGATGTCGATGTGGGCCCAAGGCGTCGGGCGGGCGAACTCCTCGAGGAAGGCTGCAGCGGTGCACGCGCCTCCGAGCCGGCCTCCGCTGTTTTTAAGAAGTGCGACCTTGCTACGGATTTGGTGGCGGTACTCGGGAAAGCTGGGCATGGGCCACAGACGTTCACCGGAGTGAGCGGAGGCGGTCATGAGTTGATCCCGGAGAAGATCGTTGTTGGACCAGAGGCCTGCGGCGTGTTCGCCGAGGGCGACCCCGCAAGCGCCCGTGAGAGTGGCGAGGTCGATGAGGGCTGAAGGGCGATACTTGGCGTTGGCGAAAGCGAGGGCGTCGGCGAGAAGGAGGCGTCCCTCTGCGTCGGTATTGACGACCTCAATGTGCTTGCCGCCATAGGTGGTGATGATGTCTCCCGGCCTGTAGGCGGAGTGGCTGGGGAGGTTTTCAGCGCTGGGGATGAGGCCGATGAGGTTGGTCTTGATCCCAAGGCGCGCGGCAGCGATGAGAGTGCCGAGGACTGCGATACCGCCGCATTTATCGAAAATCATGTCCTCCATGTTGGCGGCGGGTTTGATGGAGATGCCACCGCTGTCGAAGGTGACAGCCTTTCCGACGAGGGCGATCGGGGCCTTGCGCTTGGGGCCGCCGCGGTGCTCGAGGAGGATGAGGCGGGGGCCCTTCTGGCTGCCCGACCCCACGGCGAGCAGGCCGCCGAACTTACCTGCACGCAACTGAGGTTCAGCGAGAATGGTGCAGCGGAGGCCGAAGCGTTTGGCGAGTGCAGCCACTTTCCGTGCGAGGGTCTCCGGGTAAAGGAGGTTGCCTGGCAGGTTGCCAATGGCTCGGGCTTGGTTGATGGAGTCGGCGAGGATATGGGCGCGGTGCCCACTCCTTGTGGCGCTCTTGAGAGCACCCGCGAGGACAAGGATGCGCGCGGACTCCAGGGGAGTGTTCTTGCGCGGGGTGAACTGGTCGAACTGGTAATCCGCCAGGAGGGCGCCTTCGACGACTTGATCGGTCCACTGGGGCCATTGCTCAAGGTGGAATGCGAGCCTGAGACGTCCTATGGACTTGAGGTGGCGCGCGGCGGTGCCTGCGGCTTCGCGAAGGCGGATGGAATCGAGGGAAGCCTCGTCGCCGAGGCCCACGTAGAGCGTGGAACTCTCTCTGAGGAAGAGGAGCGCGTTTGGAGAGGCGCTGAACTCCTGACTCGGGATGCCCGGTGGAAGCTGGGGGAGTTGCTCCGTTGTGAGGAATCGTACGGCGGTCTCGCCTCGTTTCGGAGGTCCCTGATGGAAGCCGAGCTTCACAGTTGGACCACCTGAGCGGAGGAGATGTCGTCGTGCGAGAGAAGCTCCTTGAGCAGGTTTTCCTGCGGCACGGAGTCCAGATTAAGGACGGTCAGAGCCTGACCTCCGAACTCATTTCGGCTCAGTGACATTCCGGCGATGTTGACGCCGTGCTTGCCGAACAGGCTGCCGACGTGGCCGACGATGCCCGGACGGTCGCGGTTTTCGAGGAGGAAGAGGACGCCCTCGGGCTTGGCCTCGACGTGACGCCCGTTGATTTTGACGATCCGCGGGCTGTTACCGAAGAAGGTTCCCGCGACGGACACCCAGCCGGTTTCACCAGCGGCGGTGAGTTCGATCAGTTCAGCGTAGTCGCTGAGCGCGCTGTCGCGCGATTCAGTAACCTTGAGGCCGAGACCTTCTGCGAAGGCGGGAGCGTTGACGACGTTGACCTCGCCGCCGCCGGCCTGGGAGAGGAAGCCCTTGAGGATGGAGCGTGTGACGGCGGTGGTGTCGACCTCGTTGATCTTGCCGCTGAAGTTGATGTTGAGACCGTCGCAGCGTTTCGCGGCGATTTGGGAGAGGAAGCGGCCGAGTTTTTCGCCGAGGGCGAGGTGGGGCCCGATGATGGCGAGCGTTTTGGCGTCGATGCTCGGGCTGTTGACCGCGTTGCGGATTTCGCCGTCGAGGAGGTAGGCGCGGATCTGCTCTGCGACTTCGATGCCTACGCCTTCCTGAGCTTCTGCGGTGGAAGCGCCGAGGTGGGGGGTGAAGATGATGTTTGGAGCGGAGCGCAACGGAGAGTCAGCAGGCAGCGGCTCCTGTTCGAAGACATCAAGCGCGGCGGCGGCGATGTGCTTGGACTTGAGGGATTCGATGAGGGCGAGTTCGTCGATGAGGCCGCCGCGAGCGCAGTTGACGATGCGTGCGCCTTTTTTGGTGATCGAAAGGCGCGGAGTATTGAGCATGTGCTTGGTCTCCGGCGTGAGAGGCATGTGCATCGTGATGAAATCCGAGAGGGGAAGGATGTCATCGAGCTTCTCGATGAGTTCGACCTGAAGGGAGCGCGCGCGGGCAGCCGAGAGGTAGGGGTCGTAGGCGAGGACACGCATTCCGAAGGCGAGTGCGCGCTTGGCGATCTCGGTACCGATGCGGCCCATGCCGAGGATGGCGAGGGTTTTGCCATAGAGTTCCACGCCGACGAAGGCCTTGCGATCCCACTTGGCGGCCTTCACGGAGGCGTCCGCTTGGGGGATGTTGCGGGCGGTGGAGACGAGGAGTGAGAAGGCGTGCTCGGCGGTGGAAATGGTGTTTCCGCCCGGGGTGTTCATGACGACGACGCCCCGTTTGGTGGCGGCATCGACGTCCACGTTGTCGACGCCAACCCCTGCGCGACCGACGACACGCAATTTGGTCGCGGCCTCGATGACGCGTGCATTCACCTTCGTCTCGCTGCGGACGACCAAGCCTGAGAATTCGCCGATGATCTTGAGGAGTTCGTCCTCTTTGAGGCCGGTTTGGACGGTAACATCCAAGGCTCCACCCGACTGGAGCTCCTTGATCCCGCGTTCAGCAATGGGATCGGCGACGAGGACTTTGGGCTTGGTCATAAAAAGGAAGAAAAAGGGGGGTGAGATTGTTCGCAGCAGGGCGCTGAGGGCAAACTAAAAACCGGGGCAGGGCTGGGGCATTGAAGTGCGCGTGGAATCCGGGGCCCATGGATCGAGCGCATTCAGGGGACGGGCGGTTGAAGGGGCGTCCCGTGAGATGATGGGAATGCGATCCAGGCTTTGGAAGCTGCCCTTGCCCGGGATGGGCGGGGTGAAAGGGGGTGAGCGATGCCGGATGGTGAGGGCCTGCTACAAGTTCAGGCGTGGTTTCAATCGTTGGTCAAATAAGACTCATTGCGGGTCACCGCAGCGCAGCGGGCTCAACAGAGGGCGCAGTATCGAAGCCGATCACAGCGATAGCGTGGAAGCCAGAGGCCCCCGTTTCATCTGGCTGGCTGTTTGGCTGGGTTGGTCTTTCACCGGTCGGGCTACAGAGTGTTCAGCGTGCAAGGTTGAGTTCAAAGAGCAGCAACTGGGTGGGTTGGGGGCGCTCCACGTGCCGGTTGGCGATGGTGTTTCCACCAATATGCAGGGTGGGGGTACGGAAATCATTGTCGGAGGCAAGCAGTAGCAGGGGGTGCGACTGGTCGCGTCCGGGAGCGAGCGCCATACCCTCCCATTTTTCCGCAAGCTGGGCGCGGGAGAACGCACCCTTTGTGGAACTGGCGGAGACGAGATCGAGGACACTCCTTTTTTTTACAGGAACCAAATCTCGGATGGTGTTCAGAGCTCCGGCATGCCCGAGCACGTTGGTGGCACCCTTGAGATCCACCACATAGACTCGCTTGTGCTGCGCAGGGGAGGGGGACTCGGTGCCATCGGCGCCACGGTTGTCCCTTTCCAGTACGAGAAATGTGCCATCCCGGAGGGCGGCCAATTCACAGGCACCGAGGTCGTTTTGCTTGAGAACCTTTTCCCGTGGATAGGCGAGCTTGAGCAATCCGACCGGCCCCATTTCGTAGGGATACTCGGCGACCGGATTCCCGCTGGTGAGATCGACAACGAGGATTCTGCTGAAGCGCCCATCGCGCCCGCCATCCTGTGCGAGCGGGCTTTGAAGGATCATCACGGCGCGGCTGCCATCGAGGGTGAGTGCCATTCCCTCGAAGCCGCGGTTGGGCACACGCCCGGCGGCCACGTGTTCCTCCGCGGAAAAGACTACGCGGCCGGTTTGGTTTCGAGGGAGGTAATAGGGCGGTGGCTTGAGGCAGCGCAACATCCGCCCGCCCGTATCGAACTGGTAAAGGAAGGGTCCGAGCTCTTCGGCCAAGTAAAGGCTCCCATCCGGGGCGACAGCGATGGCCTCTGGGCTGAGGCAGCGGCGACCATCCTTTCTGCGTGGCACTTCGGTGTCGTCGCCGGTCGGGTGCTGGCTGGAAAAAAATTCTCCGGCTGGATCCACAAACCAAACGCTGCGGACGAGTTCAAACGAGAGTCCCTGCCCTTGTACATCGACTACGGCCTCGTGGAAACGCGGCCGATAATCGCCGTGCTTGGAACCGGAGCTCCCATCAGCTGCAAAGTAGTAATGGCCGGGGGAGCCTGCATAGGTGGCGGCGGAGCCAAATCCGCCGAGAGTGTCGCCCTTGCAGTCCAATGCATCGGCCGTAACAGTTCCCCATGCGAGGAGTTGGGCTTGCTGCGCCTGGAGGGGCCTGAGCGGGAGGGTGGCTGCAGAGGCAAGGGCGATGAGCAAGGCAGCGCGCACGTTCAGTGGAAGCGCATCGACTGGAGACGGCCGGCTTGAAAATCGCCCGTGGAACGTTGGAGTTCGTGGCGGGCCACTTGGAGATCAAACCCGCGCTCGATCAGGATTGTGCGAGCGGCGTTGAGATCGCGAAGAGCGACAAGCGTTTCGAGGCTGGTAGCAGTGCCTGCGGAATACTGGCGTTCAAGATCCTGGTAATTCTGTTCGGCCGCAGCCACCTGAGCACGCACAGCGGTGAGGGACTGCTCAAAGGTGTGCACGGCGAGCCATGCATTGTGGACTTCCTCCTCGATGCGCTTGGCATGGCGCTCCTGATCGAGTTCGACACTGGTGAGGTCGAGGTTCTGAACGCGGGCATCCAGCGTCCGGGCCCCCCACAGCGGCATCTCCACTGCAATCACAGCCTCCCAGCTCGTGGCCGACTGGGAGTAACGCGAGCGGCTGCTTGTCGCGAACCTCTCACGCCCGTCGGAAAATGTGCTCCGCGAGACGCCGGAGGCGGGGTCGGTTTGCGAATCGACGGTGGTGGTGGTGGTGCCCGTGGAATTCGACAGGGAGCTGTCACTGCGCACGCCATTCTCCGTCTCCCGTGTACTCCCGTCTTGGTTTACTGCTTCGGCGCGCAGTTGCGCCACGATGCGCGGCGCGAACGCCGCCTTGGCCCCGCGCAGCCGTTGCTCCTGCTGGGCGGTGCGAAGGGCACTCACCTTGTAGTCTTCCCGCTGCCGGAAAGCGCAGGTGAGCGCCTCCGTGAGGCTGCCGGGTATGGGAATACTGCCACCTGGATCGGCGACACGGTAGGAAGTGCCACGGTCGAGATTGAGAATGTTGTTGAGTGCGTTGCGGTGGACGAGGGTGGCGGCGCGGGACTCGATCGCCTTGCGCCGCGCGGCCTCCAAATCGCCCTCCGCGCGCAGGAGGTCGGTGCGCAGGGACTCACCGGCTTCGAACCGGGCCTTGGCATCGCGCACTTGGTTGAGCGTGAGACGGACCGTCTCCTCATCCACAGCGGCGAAGCCCTCACTCTTGAGGACCGCATAGTAAGCCCTCGCAACGCCGAAGAGGACCTCGCGCGTCACATGCCTGCACTCGAGCTCCGATGCTTGAGCGGCGAGTTTTCCCAGCTTCCATGCAGGAAAGACCGTCATGTCCAAAAGCGGTTGCTCGAGGACGATTGCGGCCTTGTTGCTGCGTGTTGTCCGTTCGAAAAAATTGTTAGGGAGCGTGCGCTCTCTTTGGCTGCTGCCGGTGATCACTCCCGACTCCGTGGTTGTCTCCGGTTGCTCCACGGAATTGATCCCGCTGCGAGTGTTGGAGTAGGAGCCTTCGGAGACGGCGCTGCTGATATCGGATGCCGACCCCGTGCGCTCGGTTCGCGCATTCTCCCGCCCAATCATCCCCACCACGCGGGGCTCCATTTTTGTGAGAGCGAAGAGGGGCTGCAGCGACTGCTTGCGGATGGCGACGTAAGCGAGCCGGATCGACTGGTCGCTGACCAGCGCGCGGTCGTACGCATGCTCCAGCGTCATCAAGGGAGGGCGGTTGTTCGGGGGCGCCGGCACGCTCAAGCGCCGCACGACCTCACCCGGATTGGGGGCGGTGGCACCGCTCACCGCAGCGCCGTCAAGCCAGGGCAAGCCGGTTCGCAAAGCAGGGGGGCGCACGACGGGTGTCGGTTTTTCTTGGGAAACGGACTTGGACTCTCCATTTGGTGTGGTGGTGGTCCGAAAACTCGGCTTCGTGGATGCACTGGCCTCCGCCGCAATTGGCAGAGGTGCCCGCAAAACCGGGGCAGGGGAGGAAGGATCCGACTGGGATTGGGCGAAGGCGCTTAAAGGAAACAGCCAGCACCCCATGAGCAAAGCCCGACAAGGGCGCGACACGCAGCCACGCGCGGGAACGTGAACGCGGAGGGAGCATTCGTCCGGACAGTGGGGCACGGGAGCTGATGCGGGGTGGCTCAGAGAAGCCGACTTGTGGCACAAAGCGGAAACCTGCCACAAACCTTTTCGGCACTCACGGAGGAGGGCAATTTGGTCTTCCGGGAGACTCGCTTGCGCGGTAGTGTCGCGTTTTGTGTGCCTAGCCTATTCGGCAGGCTCATGCCGCGCATCATGCCTCTGCCGCCTATTGCCCCACGCAGTACTGCCTCCAGCGTTGAAGCGCTTGAAGCGCGCATCGCCCCGGCCGTGGTGACGGCGCGTCTGGTCACTTACACCGACACGGATGGAGACCTGGTGGAACTCAGGGCAAGCCAGTCTGTGTTCACGGCGGCCAACCTCGCATTCGTCCCGGGTGTGGCTGGGGGCGAAACTCTTGAGTTACTCGCGCTGGGAACGGTCGCCAAAGGGGCTCAGATTACCTTCAAAGCCACCACTCCAGCGGGTTCGGCCGGAGACGGCTTTGTGGCGGTAGGCGTGATTGATGCGCATGGCGTCGACCTGCGCAGCATCGTGGTGGATGGCGCCCTCGCTGCGGTGAAGGCAGGGGACGCAAATCCAAAGACCCCCGCATTGCGCAGCATCACCGTGGAATCCTTCGGAGCCACGGGGGATGGTTTGGCGATGGCTGCGCCGCTGAGTGTCCTTGTCGGCGGCGTCAGCTCTCTCAACGTCCTCGGCGACTTCGGTCACGCAAAACTCACGTGTACTTCCACCATCGGCTTCATGCGCATTGGCGGCTCAGTGTTGGGAAACACGAGCACTTCCAACTACAGTGGCTTTATCGAAGCCGACGCATTCGGCCGTGTTCTGGTAGCCGGTGACATCCGCGGTGGCGCCGGAGATTCCTCCGGATGCATCGTTGCAGACCATAACCTTGCGGTGCTTCTGGTGGGGGGCTCCGTGCGCGGCGGTGCGGGTCTGGAGAGCGGCGTGGTTTCTTCGCTCCTCAACGCGGGTGTCGTGCGCATTGGCGGAGATCTGCAGGGTGGCACGGGTCCCCAGACAGGGAGAGTGACCATCGGCAATGCAGTGTCATTGTTGGAAGTGGTGGGTTCCGTGATCGGGAGCGGCCATGATTTCACTGGGGAGATTCGCGTTACAAAGCAGATCGAGTTGCTGCGAATCGGCGGCGATCTGCGCGGCGGCAATGCCTCAGGGTCCGATGACGTACTCAACACCGGCTTCGTGAAGGCGGATTCCATCAAGGCCTTTCTCGTGCGGGGATCCATCAATGCCGGGACGAACGACAGCACAGGGCAACTCATCAACAGCGGATCCATTCGCACCGCAGATGAAATCCGGCTTGGGAGGGTGGTGGGTGACTTGAGAGGCACCACTAGTCTTGTGACTGGAAAAACGACGCCCGCGGTCATCTCCGCGGAGGACAGTGAATACCACGACGCATCTCCGGCGAGCGACGTGGCTCTCATCCGCCTGACTGTGGACGGTTCAGTCGTCGACTCCAGGATCGAAGCCGGTTACGGCACGGATGGACTCCCTGTGGACGGCAACGCAAAGATCGGAACGCTGGTGGTGAAGGGAGACTGGATCAATTCCACCTTGGTGGCTGGCGTGCAGAGTTCCAATGCAAGCTTTGGCGACAACGATGGCTCCGACAGCCTGATCCCGGGGCGGTTTCCGTCGAACTTCTCGAAAATCCGCTCTGTGGTGATCGGGGGTGAGGTGCGCGGGGGAATCGATTTGACCCAACCCTCCGGATTTATGGCTCACGTGATCGACCGGATCACGGTGAAGGGAGTCCCTGTGGCTCTCTCTGGAGCACTGGACAACATTCTCATTGGTTCGGCAGGCACGGCCAACGTCCGTGTCCAGGAACTCTAGCTCGAACAGGGGAGGGGCAGTTTAGCCTTCGCGAAGCAGGTTTGCGACTGCCCCGGGGTAAACTTCCGAAGCCTGTTGCTGGGAGGCCACGGTCACCCCGAGATCCCGCACCAACCCGTCGCGGAGATCGTAGGTCCATCCGTGCACGCTGACCTCCTGCCCACGCTCCCATGCGTCGCGAACGACGGTGGTCTGCGATACGTTGAGCGCCTGCTCGAGCGCGTTGAGCTCGCAGAGCCTGTTGGCCCGTACCTCCGGGTCCTGCACGCGGTCCAACAAGGCGGAGTGTTTGACATGGACGTCCTCCACATGGCGCAGCCAGTTGTCCGCGAGTCCGATCTTCTGCCTGCGAAGAGCGGCGCCGACGCCGCTGCACCCGTAATGCCCGCACACAATGATGTGCTTCACCTTCAGTACATCCACCGCAAACTGGATCACTGAGAGACAGTTGAGGTCCGTGTGCGCAACCACGTTGGCGACATTCCGGTGCACGAAAATCTCGCCGGGCAACAACCCGATAATCTGATTGGCCGGCACCCGACTATCGGAGCACCCGATCCATAAATATTCCGGCGACTGTTGCTTTGCCAATATCCGGAAAAAGTCCGGCTCCTGAGCAGTGATGCTCGCAGCCCAGCGGCGGTTTTTCTCAAACAGATGGTCAAGGTTAGGCATGGGCGCTTTGTCAACGCACACGACCGACAACGCAACCATTTTCCCGGCGCGTTGGTCTCTGAGACCGTCCGTTCAGGAGCGGCTGAGCTTCACGAATTTGAAGCGCTCATCGTAACGCCCCCCGGCATGGGCGCGACAGCAGGCAAGGCATGCGGACTTGCGCTGCAATGGACGCACCCTCGGCAGTTCGGTGCGGCAGTTCGGGCACTCGTAAAAATGGCGCCTGGTGACCACGCGCTTCGGCAGAGCGAGGTTGTGACAGCGAGTTTCATCCACAAGACCGAGGTCCGCGCAGGCCTTCCTCCATTCCTTTCCATGAGCGGCGATGCGCCGGCGCCCTGCACGCTCGTGGGCAACCAAATGTGCCAGTTCATGCTTGAGCGTCCTGTCCAACTCGCCGCGACCAAACGCAAGCAGCCTTGGGTTGAGTGTCACCAGCGCCTTGCTCGGATATGCCATGCCGGCAGTGCTGCGCATCCGAGCGTTCCAACGTACCTCGACCCTTGATGCGAGTGTCCGGCACTCCACGTTGGCGAGCAACCTGCGCGCATAAACCTGAAGTTGGGCTGCGTCATGCAGGGCCTCGGCTGCGGTTTTACCCGCCACGTTGGACTGGAGTTTAGGAAAGAAATCGAGCTGCATCCGATTCGAAAAATGAGTCTCCCCGACTATGGATGGCACGCCGTCGCTTTGCATCCACCGAAACGCGCGCCCATCTATTTTTCAGGGGCTTCCCGAGGCCGGGAAGCTTTGTGCGCATGCAGACCTACAAAGCCTCATCCCCGCTCAACCACACACCAATGAGCGAATGGGGCCCATGCGTGCCGCCGTCTCGTCCACCTCTGCTTCCGTGGTCAGACGCCCGAGGGAAAAACGCACAGCGGCACGGGCAAGCGCCGGTTCCAATCCCATCGCCGCCAGCACATGTGAGGGTTCAAGGGATCCCACCATGCACGCAGCACCGCTCGACGCACAAATTCCAGCCAGATCGAGATTCATCAGGAGTGCCTCGCCGTCGGCTCCGGGAAAACTCACATTGAGAGTGTTAGCCAAGCCATCTCGCTCGGATCCATTGCGTCTTGCTTCCGGCCATGCATGCAGAATCCCGTCCCACAGACGATCTCGCAACCGGGCCAAGCGCGGCTGCTCCTTTTCGCGATCGCACTCTGCGAGTTCCGCTGCAGCCGCCATCCCCACGATGCCTGCCACGTTCTCGGTGCCTGGCCTGCGCTGGTTCTCGTGGGCGCCGCCATGCTGGAGTCGCTCGACTCCCACTCCGGCCCGCACATACAGCATCCCCACACCCTTCGGCCCATAGAACTTGTGTGCAGCGAGTGAGACCGCATCGAAGCGCTGGCAGAGAATAGGCTCCTTCCCGAAAGACTGGATTGCATCGCAGTGAAAGAGCACGCCTTTCTCGCGGCAGAGGAGGCTGATTTCCTCCACAGGTTGAAGGGTTCCTGTCTCATTGTTCGCACTCATCAACGAGACCAGCGTGGTCTGGCTGGTGAGCGACCTGGCGCACTCCCCGGGATCCACGCGCCCGTCGCCGTCCACTGCCAGCCACGTGACCTGGAACCCTTCCTTCGCCTCCAGATACTCCAGAGCGTTTAGCACGGCATGATGTTCCGTGCGCGCGCTGATGATGTGCCTGCCCTTGTCTCGCTGCGCTCGGGCCAGGCCCAGCACCGCAAGATTGTCCGCCTCTGTGCCCCCGGCCGTGAAAATCACCTCGTGCGACTTGATCCCCAGGACAGCGGCCATGCGGTCGCGCGCCGAATCTACTGCCGCCCTCGCCTGCCTCCCCTCGCCATGAACGCTGGATGGGTTGCCGTGGTGCTCACGCAGATAGGGCAGCATGGCCTCGAGAGCCTGCGGCGCGAGGGGAGTTGTCGCGTTGTAATCCAGATAGATCATGGAAACGGGGCGTGGGCAGAGAGCGGGAAAGGGCTGGGAAGCCTGCTCAGATAACCCAATCGTCCGCGCGGCCTCCGCGGCGATCCTTGTCGAGAATGTGAAGAGACTTCTCCTCAAAAAACACCAGCGACCGCGCCGGAACGCTGTGCGTCAGAAACACGCTCGCCCCAATCGTGCTGCCTGCGCCGACCACTGTGTCTCCACCCATGATCGTCGTGCCCGCGTAAACTGTCACATGGTCTTCGAGGGTGGGATGCCGACGCTTGCCGCGCAGGCTCTGCCCACCGGCCAGCGACCGTGCAATGAGGGACACCCCTTGGTAGAGCTTCACATGGGTGCCGATCACCGCCGTCTCACCAATCACCACACCCGTCCCGTGATCGATGAAGAAGTGGGATCCGATTTGCGCCCCGGGGTGAATGTCGATCCCCGTGCGCGCATGCGCCCACTCCGTCATGATCCGCGGAATGAGGGGCAGCCCCAGCTGGTAGAACACATGAGCACACCGCTGGATGGCTACCGCTTCCACGTAGGGGTACGCCAGAATCACCTCGTCGAGCCCGGCCGCTGCAGGATCTCCCTGAAAGGCCGCCTCCACATCCGTGCGCAACGCCGCTCGGACACCCGGCAGCGCACGCAGAAACCCGAGGGTTAATGATTGCGCAGCGCCGGAGGAACTCGCCGCATCACGCATGCGCAGGCTCTTCGAAACCTCCTCCTGCAGGCGTTCGCTGATCGAGAAAACGCGGTGCGAAGTCACCCGGGTCAGGTGCGAGGAGTGGATTGGCTCCTGATCATGAAACCCTGGGAAGAGAAGTTGAAGCAGGTCTTCGCAAATGAGCGCCAGAGCCCTCTTCGAGGGAAGATTGGTGCCGTCAATATGATTGATGCCCCCCCCGGTCTCGTAGGAGCCGAGGATTTCTTCAGTGATCTTGCCGAGGTCCTGATCCATCTGCCCGACAACTTCAACGCTCACGAGGGTGCGTGCAACGCCGAAACACCACTCCCTGCCATTCGAATTGATTCGAACTCGTAACCAAGCGCTTGGGCATTTGGTCACCAGCGTCATGCATGCCGCCGTTGGATTGGTCTGCCGGGCCCCCTCAAATGCGAAAACGGAGGAGTGGAGGGCAAACATGCTCTCCCCATGCACGCGTCCACACCACCTCCGCCGATTTTATCAATGGATGCAGATGCCCGCTCTACCAATGCCAATGCCAATGCCGATGCTTACGTTAGCCTCAGCCTCAGTATCAGGCAGATGACGGGCTTCCGCAGGGAACATTGGAGCCACATTGGATCATTGGGCCAAGAGACTTCCGCAGGCCCCGATGACGCTGGGACATTTGGAGCAGGGGAGCATGGGAGCATGAGAGCATGGGAGCCGGCGGGCGCGGGCCTACCTCGCGCTGCTAGCACGGCGCGGGCCGGGCCGCTGATCCACAACTATACACAACTAAAGGGGAGAGATGCTCGGGCAAGCCACGTCGACCCGCGCGCCGGATGCAGGCTTATCTGGGGCAGGGGCGGGCGACGAAAACGTCCATGCGAGCAGGGGACCTCACAGGGAGGAAGACCGTTCATGGAATCCAAGAACAAACCAAACGCACCGCAGGACCCTACCTATGAACCACACACAAGCGAACGAACACATCCACCTAGGAAAGATTGAAATCGCAGGCGAAGGCCTTGGAGCCCCGGATGAGCGATCGGTCCAGATCCGGGCCAATGAACTAGCCCGCATTCGGGGGCGCTCGACTCCCGAAGCTGGTGACTTTGACGAGGCACTGAGCGAACTCACCGGCGCCATCGAACTGCCAGCATCGACAGCGCTCCTTCCGCCCACGACGGGAGCCCCCTCAAGCCAGTGGGACACCCTCGTGCAAGACCTCTGCTCCGGGTCAGAGAATGGTGGATCTTCCGAAACCACCGGTACGGAGGCAACCAAATGGGAGGAAGAGGACGAGCAAGCGGTCCCAGAGCAACTTGTTGAAGAAGGGGTGGCTGAGGCCGATCATCAGCAACGTCTCGCGGCGAGTGACAGACTTGAGGAGCGCGAGTAGGAAGAAGGGGACGTCACCTGATTCGTTCCGGTTGACTTTTTGGGAACGAGGTTTGCCGGGGCCGATCGGCGCGCGCCAGCAGTCACCCGGCGGCAACCCCATTTTTGACGGATCCTCATCATCACGCTCATCGGAGACCTTTCGGCCCGCCGTATACGAGATGGAGAAATCTGAGGAATTCGTATGCGCGATGGCTGGCGCTTCGAATGGGTGAACAGTGAAATGACTTGAGCCTCAATGCGGCGATGAAAACTCGGCGGATCTGATGTGAGTTTCTTTTGAAACGGAATTTGCAGCTTAAAACCATCCCGTTTCAGGCTTACCTGTTGGGTGAGTCTCTTTGAGCGATCTTCAAAGTCTGTAATGACATGGCTGTTATCCTCAAGTACCCAGACATTGAGAGAGCTGAGCGGTCGCCTGAGCCCGGAGAGTTCCCAATGGCCCACGGAACGCACTGAATGCACGGACCACGCAACAGCCTCCTCATTACCCCTCTTTCCTTCCGTGCCTGGATTCCGTGGGCCGTCCATTTGCGTTTCTAGTTTGAGAACAACCTTCAGGGGGCGCTGAGTGTTCAAAAGCTTCCTTTGAGATGGGGAACCCGACGTCCGGAGGGTTCGTTCCGCGGCAGCGGCGTTGAGGGCTGGGTGCTGTGTGAGTTCGGGCCTACAGAGTCTCGCGACTCGGACTCTGCCCTCCTTACTGGGGCCCGTCTGCTCGAGCCCCTGAACTCTTCAACGAACGAAGAGTGCGGATGGCTCCCGCTCTCACAGCGTCCTTTCTCTGCTGCCTTGGATCCTGTGGAGAATAACGACCCGAAAACACAAGGCTCTGTCGGCAGCAACGAGCGAGTTTCCCGTTCCTTCTCGGCTCCTTGTTCAGCGTCCGACTGGAGTTGGGCTGGGGGCGGGCTTCGGCGCGGTGGATTCGAACGCCTCCTTCACCCTTGAGGAGAGCGGGGGTCCAAATTTGCGCAACTCGTCCGCGAACGCCCGCCTCTTGTCGCCGTTATCCGCCGCCCTCATCTGATCGACCGTCATCTTGAACCGTGTGAAGTCCTCCACGCGAGTCTCCGCGAGCGGCTTCAACTCCGCGATCCAACGGAAGTTATCGTTTGGCTTGCAGGCCCTGAACTCCCTCAACAGGGGTATGGAATCCTCAATGCGCCCATCCTGCCACAGCCGCAGTGCGTACGCGATGAGCAGCAAATTCTCCGGACCTGAAACGACTACCGTTCCGATGGCCTCGCGATTCAAGTCCTCGGCCCCAGACAGCAACCCGGCGACACGCACCAGTGTCGAGCCGAAGGAAGGCGATGAGGGAAAGACCTCGGGCTTGCTGCGAGCCACTGCTTTGAAATGTGTGCGCGCCTGCTCCATGCGTCCCTCTGCCAGCCGAGTGATGCCGAGGCAGAAAAGCGTGAGTTGTTTTTGGGGGGCTGCAGCGCCCTTGTCGGAAACCAGCACTTCAAGTGCAGCCGTACAAGCGGCCATGTCACCGCGCCCCAAAGGCTGAACCGCGGCCTCCAGCGGTGAAACCGTTCTAGCGGCTGATCCCACCGCGGACTTCGCCGCACGCTGACTCGTACGGATGTAGAATGCGATGCCGCCGAGGGTCAGCAGGAGCATCACCAACGCGCCCAAGCCGAGGACTCGCCCTTGAGCGCCGCCTTCAAACACAAATGGGGACTTCGACCTGCGCCTTCCGGCTGAAGCAAGCAGCTCCGTTCGCGCGTACTCCAGATGCGTGATCAAGTCGTCGTAGCTCTGGTACCGCTTCTCTGGATCCTTCGCGAGTGAACGGTTAATAACGTAGGCTGTCCGTCCAGAAACTCCCGGCGCAAAAGTCTGAATGCTGACTGGCTGGGCCTTTAGGTGTTTGAGGGCCACAAGCGAGGCGCTCTCTGCCTCAAAGGGGGGGCGGCCTGTGAGCGCGTGGAATAGGGTGCCTCCTAAAGAGTAGATATCACTGCGCAGATCCTCCGGTTTGCCGTCCAGTTTCTCAGGCGCAATATAGTAGGGCGTTCCCCACACGTCACCGCGTGCCGCCGCCTCCTGCTCCAAGGTGAGCGCCAGACCGAAGTCCACGATTTTCGCGTCCGTCACCGATCCGAAAAGGATGTTGCCGGGTTTCACGTCCCGATGAATGAGCCCAAACTGATAGGCTGCCTTCAGCCCCGATGCGATTTGAATGCCGATCTGCAGCACTTGGACCTCGGCAATGGGACCCTGCGCCGTGATCAAGTCGTCCAGCGAGCCTTTGTCCACCAGTTCCATCGCAATGTAGAACCGCCCGGCATCGTAGCCTGTCGAGTACACCTTCACCACATGCGGATGGTTGATCGCGGCCGTGATAGCCGCTTCACGAGCGAGTTTTTCGACCAACTCCGGCCCACCCGCATGATCCCTCCGCAGGACCTTAAGCGCTAAAGGTCGGTCCAGACTAGGGTCATACGCCTTGTAGACGACACCCATGCCACCGCTTCCTGCGATCTGGGAAAGGGTGAAGGGTCCCAAACGAGTCTGCGCCGTGAACTGTCCGCCGCATCCCGGGCAGATGATTTCCGAAAGAGGTTCCAGCTCGCTCACATCTACCAAGGCTCTGCAATGGGGGCATGACTCAGGCGGGACGGTGGGCGCCGTGTCGTCATGATTTGCGAACGCTTCCATGGCAGGTGGGTGGCGAGCCGAATGCAGGGGCAGACATCTCACACACCCCTGATGATCCCGCCAAGCTCCAAGGGCGATCAATTCGCAACAAAGGGGGCGGGAAATGGGACTCACAAGTTGTTCACAGCAACCCAACGGGCACAGCTTCAGGCTTATATCCATAACATCACACAATATATGTCATATAAAGTCTGCATCTGGCGGAACTCGATGTTTCTGTTGCCGTTACGCCCCGCTCGCCACCCGCGCCGCTCACACGTGGGATTGTTCACCCCATTCCAACACCTCTGCCCTCGCGTGCATGCTCGACCTCATGGAACCATCGGTTGCCTCGGATCACCCGGATTCGAATCGGGCGCCACAAATCCACCGTGGCGCTCGCCTGAAGCGCGTTGCGGACGTGGTGATTTCGGTCCTGCTTCTCGCACTCGTGTTTCCGTGGTGCGTGCCGCTTGTCTGGTGCCTGCAGCGCGCTCAATGCCCGGGGCCCCTCTTTTTCCGCCAGCGCCGCATCGGACAGTCCGGCCGAAGCTTCATCCTGTGGAAATTTCGCACAATGCATCCCGGTCCACTGAAGGAACGGACATTCCCGGCTGGTGCGTGGCTGCGGCGTAAGGGCTGCGACGAGTTCCCCCAACTCTTCAATGTCGTTTGTGGTCAGATGAGCCTGATAGGACCCCGACCATACCTCCCCGAGGAACACGTCGTGCTCTGCACAGCCAATCCAGATTATATCAAGCGGTGCGCGGTGCGCCCCGGGATCACCGGCCTCGCCCAGGCCTGCGGCCTTCATCTGGACAGACGGGGTCCACTGCTCTACGAGCGGCGTCTTTTCTGCGATCTGCACTACGTCGAGCATTGGAGTTTCCGGCTGGACGCATGGATCCTGGCGCGCACCGCGTACATCCTTTTTGGGCGGACCGACCATTGCAGTGACTCCATCCCGGGCGTAGCTGGTCGTGGAGACTCCGGATCGAAGAGCGATCAAGGGTGCTCTGAGCCCTGATGACCGGCCAGAGCCGTTTAACCTTGGGCCAAGCAGGTTTCTTAAGCGGCAAGAGGCATGTTGAAGAGACCCCCTGCCCCTTTGTTAACGGATTTTCTGATCCGGCAGTTCTTTCTTAACCCCCTCATCGAGCGGCATCCGATCGTCGGCTGGATTCAAACCGGAGGCGGTCATGAGCTCTCCGAGTCTCGTCTTGAGGGCCGGAAGGACGCCCGCAGCAGCCGGGGTGTCGATAAGATTGCGCCTTTCCTGCGGATCGCTTGCAAGATCGTAAAGTTCTGCGATGTGGCGGTCTGGTGATCCATCCCCGTGGGGATAGTGAATGTATTTCCAGCGATCCGTGCGAATTCCCCGCACGTTGGGTGTGTAAGGAAACTGCCGCTCGTAATTATATTCGTAGAACCAATCGCGTCGCCAGGCGGGATCACCCTTGCGGGCGAGATTCACCCATGACTTGCCATGGATTCCCGCCAGAGGGCGCGCCCCGCACAGCTCCAGAATACTCGGAGCCAGATCGATGGAGAGAACTTGTTGCTGTACGCGACGGCCTGCTCCGAGATTGGGATACCGAACCAAAAGCGGGACGCGGATACTGGGCTCGTGCATGGTGCGCTTGTCTACCATCCCGTTTTCTCCCTCTAGCAGTCCATTGTCCCCCATGAAAACGACGATCGTGCGCTCTAGTTCGCCTGTGTGCTCCAAGTGGTTCAGGAGGGCGCCGACGCTGTCGTCCACGGAGAGGATGGTTGACCAGTAGGCGCGCACCATTGCCTGAAAGTCCCGCACCGCTTCCGGACGCTCGTCGGGAAAGTTTTTGCGCCACTCAAACAGAGGGCCGTAGATGCCGTGCCAAGTGGACCGTCTTTCTCGGATCCAAGAGGGCTTGTCATCCAACTCAAATGCGCTGGGCGGGTACTTGACCTGCACATCATCGAAGCGGTGGGCGTATTGCTCCTCAGGAGTGTAAAAGGAGTGGGGCGCCTTGTGTCCGAGGCACAGCGCCCATGGTTTTTCTGTGCGGGAGGGCGTATTCAGCCATTCAAGGGCCATCTGCGTGACGACCGTTGTGTAGTAGCCTGGGTTCACCTCACGCCGCCCACCACCGAAGCTCCACTCCGTACCAAAGTACTTGCCCTGCCCCTTGTGACTCACAAACGTGTCGAATCCCACGCGCGGTTGGTCATTGTCCTCCCCCATGTGCCACTTGCCGAAGTACGCGGTCTGATAGCCGGATTCGTGAAGCCTCCCTGCCCAGTGAGGAAGACCGGCCGGGAGTTCGGTGAAATTGTCGCGGACTCCATGAGAGTGGGCGTACAGACCGGTAAGGATACTGGCGCGACTGGGTGAACACAGAGACGTGGTGCAGAACGTGTTCATGAAGTGCACCCCTTCGCGCGCCAAACGGTCAATGTGCGGGGTCCTAATGTGCGGGTGCCCCGCGCACCCCACGCTGTCCCAGCGAAGGTCATCGCACAGAATAAAGAGGACATTAGGCGGCCGATCCTGAGCCGCAGCGTGCGTCACTGTCGCGGCCCATAGCAGCATCAGCAACCGCCGAGAGAATGTATTCATGGAATGGGTGGGGGTATCAAGTCGTGCAAGCGGCAAGCCAATTGGTCCAATGCTGCTCTGGCGGCAGACAAAAAAAGGGCGCGACACAAGTCGCGCCCTTTTCAAAGACTTCTTCGAGTTGTCCTCCTACTGCTGGAGTTTGTCCTCAACGTAGCGGATGACATCCCCTACTTTTTCGAGTTTCTCGGCATCCTCGTCCGGCACTTCTACGGACAGTTCCTGCTCAATGGCCATGACCAGTTCCACCGTGTCCAAAGAGTCCGCACCAAGGTCCTCGATGAATTTTGCTTCCGGCGTCACCTGCTCGGGGTTGACTCCGAGTTCCTTGACGATGATGTCTTTGACTCTGTCCTCGATGGATTTTTCTGACATAGATAAGTGGACTTGGAGATGTGTGTTGGTTGGTCTGCGGATCACGCTTTAGTGAGCGGCCAAATTGTTGGCAACACATTATTCCCCGATTTTTTTCACCTCCGCTGCGTTGAATGAGGTCGCCCGCGTTTACATTTTCCAGAAAACCCCATAAGCAACATCTCATGAGTGATTCGTCTTCCGATTTAGACCTGAAGTTTTTGCCCGACTGGCTGAAGGAGGGGGCATCGGAGAATCGCTATGCGAATTTTCAAGGCGAGAGCGAGCGTCGCCCACACGGCGCAGACCGCATGGGCGGAGGCCGACGCGAGCGAGGAGACCAGAACTCCCGCACCGGCCGCCCCGGGCCCGGTGGTGGTCGCCCCGGCTCTGGTGGTGGAGGCAACCGTTCCAACAACCGCAACGAACGTGGACCGCGAAGTGGCGGCCCGCGTGAACGAGGGGGGGATACGCGGCCACCCCAGCGCCCGGCGGTTTCCAGTGAAGCATCTGTCAATGTCCCACTCAGGGTAGACATCCTACCGGAGCCCAACGGTGCAGACGCCATCGCGAAGATGATCCGCTCGGGTTGCAAAGCGTATCCATTCAACTCCACGGCCAGACTTTTTCTGCAGAAGCCGGAGCGGCACCTGGTTCGGGTGACATCGCTGGACGCCCAGCGGCCTCTTTTCCAAGTGGGCGATGGCCCGGTGGACTTTGATCGGGCGCTGGTGGAACGGCGCGCATTCGATCGCGTTCGCGACGAGTATTACCGGGAGGAGCGTATCGAGACTGAGCCGGTGAAGGGGAATTTCTCCAACGTGGCGCGCTGCCGCAGCAGCGGCAAGATCCTCGGACCAACCAGCTACCACGGCTACCAACCCGCTCTACGCAAGCTCTACGAGGAACGTTTCAGCAACCGCATGTCCTTCCAGCGCTTCCAGCAGGACGAGATCGAGGTGGCCACGGGAGAACTGGCGGTGAACGAGTGGAAGGAAAGTGTACGGTTTCACACCGTATTCCACACCATCCGCGAAGCCGAACCAGTGATGCTTAAAAACCCAGCTGAGGTGGAAGCGCATTTCCGTACGCATTACCTGCCAGGTCTTGTGCTCAGCGGCACGACTCTGGTGATGTCTGGCCCCGCTAGTCGCGCATGTGGCGATCAGCGGATTCTCGGTGCGATGCGCGACGCTTGGGAGCGTGAGTTCGGTTTTCCGGGCAGTCTCATGCACCATCTGCGCCAGCTCTTCGTCGATTCCGGCCTGCACTTTTTCAAGCACCGCAAGCGCGTCGTTTTTGTCAGTCCTATCCGGCCGCAGCGTCACGCATCAGACCAGACGTTCTCCGCAGGGGTCGACGCCATCATCACCCTGCTTCATAATGAGGGACGCCTCAACAAGCCCGACCTCGCACTCAAACTATTGGGAGCTCCCGAGGAAGGAGCGGAGTTTGAGCTCACCGCGAAAAAGGCGGCCCTCGCATCCGATCTCCATTACCTCATCCACGCCGGACAGGTGATCGAGTTTCAGGACGGGAGCTTGGAACTCCCTCTTCCCCCTAGGGCCGAGTCTCCTGTCGCTGACGAGATGGAAGCTCCTGAAAGCTGTGAAACTGAAGCTTCGGCCATTTCCGCGCCCGAGACGGTTGCCATCTCACAGCGCCCAGCAGAGGGATCGGACGCGTCGGGATTGTCAGACACAAACCCTTTGGTGGCGCCAGAAGACGCTAGTCCAAGCTAAGCGCGCGGAACGCCCGCCTTTATTCGACGGCGGAAATATCCTTGTCTACGCGCAGCGAGGGATGCGCAGGAAACCCGGCCTCAATGCGGTATCGCTCCCCGGCAGTCATTTCCCGAGTGGCGAGAGACACCTCGTATTCGAGGCGCTCTCCGGGATTGATGACAACCACGGCCGCCTCGTTTTCAAATGCCCGATCCTCTGACCACTGCTGAATCGCGCTGCCTGAAGCGTTCCTGAGAAGAACATCGACACGCTGCGTCGTAGGGAAGTCGAGTCGCACCGCCTTGGGGCCCACGTTGCGAATCGTGAAAGTAACGTGGATCCGCCTGTCCTCCCCAACGCGAACCGGGTTGGGGTCCGCCTTAATACGCAGCCTCAAGTCCTTGAATTTGGCGGGGAACTGTCCGGATCCATCAGCCGAAGCGGTTGTGGAGGTCGTCCTAAAAAGGCGGCCTAAAAAACCGGGCTTCGATGCACCGCTGTCCGGCCTCGCGTAGCCCTCATCCGAGCCCGCGCCGGCCTCAACAGGCCCTGTATCCGTCTTGCTCTTTCCGGCACCACTGCTCCATGGAGTGAACAAACGACGCATCCATCCTGGCTTTGATGCCTGTGTGTCCTCCATCGCGGGTTTTTCCGAAGCGCGGGCTTCGGCAGACGTAAAGGCGGCCATAGTTAGGGCACCTGCCAGAAAGACTCGCCGCGCATTAGTTGAGAAGGCCATTGGTGGAACCGTAATGCGGCCTGATGTCTGGTTGCAAATCGGTTTTGACAGGCGGACAATCAGCGACCGCATCCATGAAACCCTTGCGCATCACCCTTATCCTGCTTGCTGCCCTCATCGGTCTCGCTATGGCACGGAAACCGCAAATGGTCCTGCGTTTCCACGTCGAGACCGATCCCAACAACGGAGGGGCGTTCGCTTCCTCCATTGTTTTTCCCGTGTCCAAGCGGAAGGGGGTTGTGGAGAAAATCCCATCACTCTCTGAGCGCGATGTGACGGCCATTTACCCCGTCGAAGCGGATGGCGGCACCTTTGGGTGCGTGTTCAAGTTCGATGCGCACGGCGTCATCGCATTGCGCACCCTAAGCACCACGCACCGCGGTCGCAGCTTGGTAGCCTTTGCCGGTGTCGGGGGGCGCGGACGCGAGATCGCTGAGTGGGTGATCGACAAGCCCATCCACGATGGACTTCTCTTCATGCCTTCGGGTCTTTCCAAGGCTGAAATAGATCTGCTCCGCAAACGATTCCCCGTAGTTGGCGAACTCGGGAAATCAAAGTCCTGAGGAGTTGTGCGTGGGTGCAGCCCCCACCAACGCATTTTCGTCCCGCCTCAGCCTGACTCGCCCACCGGGAGGCAAACTGAGACCGGCAAACTGAGACCGTCTTCTGTCTTCGTCACCGACTGACTCTCCATTGGTTTAACTTTCGCAGTGCAGAAAATCGGGCAGTTGCAGCCGAACTCGTTCCTGCCTCGATCGGTAGTTTTCCTTGTGGTTAAACCAGTTTTCCTCCAGCCCTCGCCTTTCGCTTTAGTGCTGGCCTCCGCTCTTTCAAGGGTGGGGATATGCACCTTGTTTCAGACCGGGTCTGGAACGCACCTCCGCAGTCGTGGCAAATGACTTGATCACCGTGTCTTCGACAAGCGCGCCCAAAACTAACTGCGTGGAAAATGGCTGCAGAGTGCTGCCCGGAGTCACCACGATCTGATAATGCCTGCCCTCTTGAACTGTGCGGATCTGAGCCTGGACCCGAGGATCAGTGGCGAGTACTCGGTCAGGCCGGAGATTCACACCCGGCTGAACCAGCACATCGATTAGCTTGGCTCTGGGTTCCTCGCCTGTTTCCCACGACAGGCGCGATGGCTTCATCTCCAAGAGCTCCACCAAATGAGTCACCATCCGAAGCACCGTGGGCTCACCTGCACCGCGTAGTTTCACATAGATGTTCTTCGCCTGTACTCCCGATGCCTGCCCGATCTTAAAGCGAGCGAAGAGCCTTGCGGATTCTCCCACAGGGAGAACCTTGCGGTCCACGGAGGCGCTCAGGCAGCAGCACCCCGCAATGACCGATTCAATCACCACCTCGTCCGGCCCCGTGTTGGTGCACCGGAACTCCGCCGTGGCCTCGCTCTCGGTAAGTCCTGGATGAAGGTCCACCTGCTTGGATCCCCATGCGAGATCACCCCACGCACTCCGCACCAAGAGCGCGCACCCCACACCCGCCCCCCACAGCCCCCTCCTCAATCTTGTTTTCACATTCCTAAGTACGCCGCCCCCTTCCTGTCCGGCCGCAAATCATCGATGGGCAGTTTCCAGCCTGATGCCTGCAGCGTGCCATCAACAGTCCGCTGCCACGCTGGCTACGATCCTACAATTGGCTTGGACGCGAGGGTAATACGCAAGTAAGGACATCCCCACGGATGAACAACCAGATTAGCAAACTTTGGCTTTTCGGCCCCCCCTTCGCCCTGTTGCTCACGGCGCTCTTCTACTACTCTCGGGTAGATACATTCCGCCAGTGGGCGGACAGCAATTTTCCGTGGGTGAAGAGAAACATTGGCGTCCACATCCGTTCCAATTCGCACCCTGCCCCTGCGTCGGCCTCACCGTCTGCGTCCCGCATGCCAGACGATGCCGCCCCCCCAACGACCATCCAGCCAGAACCCACTCCAAGTCCCGCTCTCGCTCCCGCGCCCGAACCACCTGCTCCACCAGCGAAACCCATTTACGTCCAGAAGGATGGAACCGTCGACCTCGAGACCCTCGCGGCAAATCAAGGGGACTGGCCTAAGAAGCTACGGCTCAGAAAACCAGTTCCCTTCCCGGCGGTGATTGATGGCAAGGTGGTCGGCGAACTCACCGCACCTGCAGGTACGGAGGTGACCCTGCGTCGCGTGAACCGTGAGAAAATCGGTGTCGAATACAAGGGAGGCGGTGGATGGATCGCCCCCGAAGACACCGATATCCGCCAGCGTCTCCAGTAACTCGGCGGACCTGCCATTCCTGCTTGTCTCCCCTCCCCTTTCCTCTCCCGCCTGCCTCTTTCCGGTCCACCTTGGGCGACGTAGCCATCTGCTTCGCGCCTTCAACTTCCTCCACCGCTCCCGCCTCTTTCCCCGATCAATTCCCAGTCTTGGACGGTTTGCTCCTCGCGCGACTGGCCCCCTCTCATGCACCTGAGTTTCACGCGCTCGTGGAACGAGAACGCGCCCGACTCAAGCGACGTCTACCGTGGCTAGACCAGTGCACGTCGCCGTCAGAGGCAGCAGACTTTCTCCGTGCCATTGACGCCCAATGGCGGGCCGGCACCGGAATGCAGATGGGCATCTGGTGGAACCAACGGCTCATGGGAATGTGCGGGTTCCACCTCTTCAATCCGATCCAGCGCTCCGCGACCATGGCTTACTGGTTGGGGCTCGAGGCTGAGGGGCGCGGACTCCTGTCGGCCTGTGCCTCCGCTCTTGTGGAATGGGCTTTTTTCACCGCCCACCTGAAGACTCTCGAGATTCATTGTGCCACGCAAAACCACCGGAGCCGTGCCACGGCTTTGCGCTTGGGATTCCATGAGGAGCGGAGCGTGGCTGCGGCCGAATGGCTCTACGACCACTTCGTTGACCACGTCGTCTATGTACGCCACGCGTCCGAAATTCGGAAATCTTTGACATGAAAACCGCGCACTCTCCGGTCGCGCCGCCGTTGGATCAAAGCCATCCCTTGTAGATGGGCTCACGATCATACGAAAAAACCTCTGAATGCGGGGGGGCGGAGGTTTGAGGAGGCAGGCAGTGAGGCTCGTAATCAATCTGAGCACGGATGGCACCAATGGGGCCGGTTTCTGATTGACGGGACCCGCTGCCCGCCATTTCACGTGACCTGTCAGGCCGCGCGATCGAACGGATCACGGTTGCCATGCGAACCATGTGTTTCCATGGCGAAATCGCTGGAATTTGGAAGCGCATAAACTCTAGGGTAAGGGCACACCCCATGGCCGAACGCACACGCTCAGACGACCCTTACCTTAACCTGCCGGAAGACGCTTCCCTTTCCGGAGAATTACTCGACACGCAGGTTCAGAAAGCCCAGGAGCAACTCGTCGCTCTCAAGCGACAACAGGACATCATCGAGCGCCAAAAGCGTGAGCTTGAGGAACTCAGCCGCCGTCAGGATCAACTCCACTCCGGCAAAACGGAAATGATCGAGAAACTCACGCGCGCCCTCGTTGTCCTCGAGCGCGAGCACTTGGAGACCCAGCGACGGGTGGATTTGCTCACATCTATCAACGATTCGTTCAACGGCCATCTCGATCAACTCGAGGCCATCAACCCCAAAGCGTGGGAGGGACTCGACATCAACAAGGAACTCGCCAAGGCCCTGAGCGCCGTGGACGACGCGCGATCTGAATTCGCGCGATCACTCCCCAAGATCGGCACCACACCAAGCGACGAAGCTGATCTCGCTGGCGCAGCAGGCCCTTTCCATGCCGATTACGAAGCCACCTCCGCAAAGGACTTCCTTTACTGGCTCAAGGCCGGGGTGGCATTCACCCTCCCACTCGTCGTCATCGGTCTCCTCCTCGTGTGGGCCATCTCCAACGCGAAAGCCTGATCCCATGAGCTTGGGTCGTTCCAAAAAAAACACGCAGTCGTCAAAGACCCCGCTCGATGCGCAGAAGGTCTCCTTGGTCAAGGAACAGGAGAGGCTGAAGGCGGAAATCCAGCGCAACCAGAAACTCATCGAGGAAGCCCCTCGCCTCGCCGAAGAAGCACGCCAAAAAAAGCGTCTTCAATCCATCCAGGCCATGAGTCGTGTGGGCTCGCGCGGAGAGAGCCCGCTCGCCATCCGCGACCCTCGCCAAAAGCTGCGTGCCGACCCGTCCCCTGCTCGCCCCCTACGCAGGGAGCGCAGCAAGGAAAAGTACGTCTTCCTTTTCCTGTGCGCGGCCCTGCTTGCCTGCCTGTATTACCTCTACTTCCACTTCATGGCGAGTATCTGAGGGGGCTGTGATCAGTTCCTCGGATGGAGTGTAAAGCCATTAGAGTGGGCCCTCTCCAACTCGACCTCCTCTTCAACGAGCGCCGCAGTGTCTGTGGGGTCAGGCTTCCCGTCACGCCCCCGCTGAAACTGACGCGCCGGCACCTGTTCTCTGCTCTGGACCAACTCGCCACGTTTCCGATCGAGCCCACAAACCATAGCTCTTTTCTCCGCGACGTCTGGCGTGCAATCTCCCTCATCGAGCCCGGTTCCACGCTCACCTACGGCCAGATCGCTCAGCGGATCGGAAAACGAGGCGCCGCTCGCGCGGTGGGGTTCGCATGCAAATCCAATCCACTCCTTCTCGCAGTACCCTGCCACCGAGTGGTCGCCGCGCACGCCATCGGAGGCTACTCCGCAGGCCCCGCGTGGAAGAGCCTCCTCCTCGCCCTTGAGGCGGAGAAAGCGGCATTGCACTTTGGCCCCGGCACGCTTTGAATCCGCACCCGCCTATGAGTGAAGCCTTCGATGTCCGCTACACCGCCAAGCTGGCCCGATTGGAACTGACCGAGGAGGAGGTCGCCAAATTTCAGGCTCAACTTTCCCAGGTTCTCCACTATGTGGAAAAACTCGCCTCCGTGGACGTCACCCACGTGGAACCCATGGCCCACGCCAACCCTGTGGTGAACGTATTCCGCGATGATGCGGCCGCCCCGTGGTTCAACACCACGCAAGCCCTGGCCAACGCTCCCCGGCAGGCTGGCCAGCTCTTCGTCGTTCCGAAGGTCATCGAATAACAACGCCCACGCACCCCGGCAGCATGTCCCTCACCTCCCTTTCGATCTCCGAACTTCAGCAGAAGCTGCGTTCTCGCGAAGCCAGCCCGCTCGACGCCATCAATGCCCTCGAGGCTCGCATCGCCACGGTGGACGGTCGCGTCGGCGGCTACCTTTCCCGCAACCTCGAGGCAGCCCGCCAACTCGCCGCAACCGCCGACGTCAACCTTCCCTTGGGCGGCGTTCCCATCGCCATCAAAGACGTCATCAACGTCTCCGGCGAACCCTGCACCTGCGCCTCCAAGATCCTAAAAGGCTACGTATCGCCGTACGACGCCACGGTCATCACCAAACTCAGGCAGGCGGGAGCAATTCCTTTTGGGCGCACCAACATGGATGAGTTCGCCATGGGATCTTCCTGCGAAAATTCCGCACTCCAGAGAACCGCCAACCCGTGGGATCTTACCCGCACGCCAGGCGGCTCAAGCGGAGGCTCCGCCGCGGTCGTCGCAGCCGATGAAGCCTTCGCTGCGCTTGGATCCGACACCGGGGGCTCTATCCGTCAACCGGCCGCACTCTGCGGCTGCGTAGGCCTGAAGCCCACCTACGGCAGGGTCTCCCGCTTCGGCCTTGTCGCCTTTGCCTCCTCCCTGGACCAAGTCGGTCCCTTTACAAAAACCGTCCGCGACGCCGCCCTCGTCCTCAACGTCATCTCAGGCCGCGATCCACGCGACTCCACAAGCATCGACCAATCGGTGCCAGACCACACAACGCACCTCGGCGAGGACATCAAGGGAATTAGAATCGGGGTCCCCAAGGAATACTTCGTCGATGGCATTGATCCTCAGGTCCGCTCCGCCGTCGATGCCGCCCTTCGCCAGTACGAGAGCCTCGGCGCTGAAGTCGTCGAAGTCTCCCTTCCCCACACGGAGCACGCGGTCGGCGTTTACTACATCCTTGCCACCGCGGAGGCCTCCGCCAACCTCGCGCGTTTCGACGGAGTACGCTACGGCCACCGCGCCGCATCCGCCAATCTGCTCGAACAATACCAACGCACGCGCGCCGAGGGCTTCGGTCCTGAAGTGAAGCGCCGCATCATCCTCGGCACCTACGTACTAAGCAGCGGGTACTACGATGCCTTCTACCTTCGTGCCCAGAAGGTGCGGACTCTCATCCGAAGGGATTTCACCCAAGTGTTTGAAAAGGTGGACGTCCTCCTGAGCCCCACTTCTCCAGAGGCCGCCTTCAAGCTCGGCGATCGCACGGATGATCCCCTCAAGATGTACCTCGCGGACATCTTCACCATCGCAGCGAACCTCGCGGGCATCTCTGGAATCAGCATCCCCTGCGGCTTCGCCCATGTCGGCGAGAGCCGCCTGCCTGTTGGCCTGCAGCTTCTCGGCCGCCCCTTCGAGGAGTCTACCCTCCTTAAAATCGCTCACGCTTACGAGCAGGCCACGCAGTGGCACAAGGAACGCCCTGCTCTGTAAGCCTGCTGTCCTCGCAAAAGTCTCCCCGGGGCCCGCGCGTCGGGCTCCTGCTCCCGATCCGGGGCATCCATCCCCTCGTCAAAGCACGATGGGGGAGGAGAAATCGCTGGTGAAACACATCAGCCCACCCCCATCGACAATAAAATCCAGCGAACAGGAGAGCCTCTGTACTCATGCGCCAACCGACTCCAAGTCGCGCCATACGGGGGGCTCTTCCAGGAGACGCAAGCGCGGCCCGCCCCGGTTTAGTCCAGCCGGGGTGGGTCCCAGCTCCTCATGGTTCCTTCTGCGTCCTCAGGAACAACGAACTCAAACCCGGCGCTTCGCACGAAAGCACTAACGTTCAAACGCGGGCGCCATCTCCTGTTCCGCTGCGCCCTCGCTCTGCTTGCCGGACTCCGGCCTGACTCGCGTACGAATCGCATCCACCAACTCGCGACAGCCCAGCTTCTCGGCGCCCTTTTGCTGGTAGTCGCCCACCATGGTCCAACTGCACAACAGCAACTCCGTCCCACGGGTCCGTATGTAAACGGAGAACCGGCTCGCGCGCCGCATGTGCGCCTTGCTCTGATAGCGGTCCAGCGCTGCATAAGCCCAGCCACCACAGGCAAGAAATAGCAGCACCGGCCCCCAGTCCTCACGGAACGCAAACCAAACAGCCGGGGCCAGCGCCAAAACCACCAGCGCAGCCTGCAGCAGCACCATCCTCGAGCGCCCAGCCTTCCGATCCACAATCTCGTAACGCGCGTCTTCCACCTCGCCCATCGCAATCCTGCGAGTCCCGTATACCAGTTCGCTATCGCTCACACTGACCGATCGGAATGTGAAGACGGGTGAGGACATGGGGAACAATACCGCGAGTAAAGCAGCGCCTCTTTCAGCGAACAAGCCCAGGCCTCATTCACCAAGCCGGTGGATCGAATTCACCACTTCGCCACGCGCCTCTACACCCGCAGCACTCCGCAGCCGGTACTGGACGCTCATCTGCATCACAGGCGTGAGTTCCGGGATCTCCAGAAAAACCCTGCGCTCATCCGTGGACACCACCGCCGCCCGCACCTTAAGCGTGTCATGCTGGCTCTGGCCGATCCGTGCCTTGCTGAACTGCGGCTCGCCAGTCTTCCCCATCGCATCCGGCTTGAGCTCCGGCTCTCGCGTGGAAAATTCCGGCGAACCGTAGGCTGCCGACCACAGGTAATTCCACACCTCCACCTGGTAATTGTCCGGATCCGCAGCCACCTGCGTGTCGAGATCGCTGCTGAAGGTGATCTCGATGCCGCCCTTTTTTGCAGAAAGCTCCAACGGCTGGCAAAGCGGCGCCCCCGTGTAGCGCACTCGCTGGATACAACCGTCCTTAAGCGCCGAAGTCTGCCACCCCCGCAATCCCGCCACATAGAGCTGCCCGTCCACCGGGCTGAACCTCGCCCTCATGATCCCACTTTGGAACCGAAGCGGGAACTTCGTGACGCCCCCCTGTACCACACCACCCACCTCCTCCTTGAGTACTCCGAAGAGGCTGCAGGTCCCGTAGCTCATGTGCAGCATCTTGCCGCTCCATGGCCCCCAACCCTCCGCCGGCGCCCAAACCTGCCCGCCGCTCGAATTATCCACCCGCTTGGGCAGCCAGCACAGAGGGCGATCGTAATCCACGGGCGCAGGCTCGCGATGCGCCAGATCCACCACTCCGTAAAAGCCGCCCTGCTTGATCCAGTTGAGCCGGCACACGGGCGTCCACGTTCCCTCGTTGTCCCCGCTCGAGAGCTCCCCGCCCGGGCCGCACCCAATCCCGTTGGGCGCGCGCAATCCGCTCGCCACTGTCTCCATGCGCGCCCCGTCTGCACTCACTCGCAGAAGGGCGCCGTGATGCGCCACCACCTGGTCGAACCCCCTGCCCCCGTTCTTCACAGGCCCCGCTTTCGCAAAGTAGAAACTGCCATCCGGGCCCGTTTGCAGGTCGAACACAAACTCGTGGAAACTTTTGGTCACCATCACCTCGTGATTGAAGGCCTCATAGAAATCCGCCTCCCCATCGCCGTTGCGGTCCACCAACCGCGTGATCCCGTCGCGCCCGCACACGTACACCTCCCCATTCACAATTCGCAGACCCAGTGGATGATAAAGCCCGCTCGCAAACCGCTTCCACTCGATGCGCGAAAGATCCCGGTCAATCCCCGAGCCGATCCACACGTCCCCGTGAAACGTGCAGAACGCGATGCGGCCGTCCTTGAAGAAGTCGATCCCGCCCACATACATCGGCGCATTCCACGGATTCTTTTCCGGGAGCTTCACGGTATCCACCACGTACGCGGCCGCCGTGTCCGATGCGCACTCGCCGCTTACCACCACCGACTCCGGCCAGTGTGCGGGACCGCCCCCGAGCAGGCTGCCGATTGATGGCTGCTTTGCCACAGCGCCCTGCACGGGCGCGGGAGTCCCAGCGCGCCAAAGGGCCACCGTCACCTCGCGTTCCACCGCGCCTTCTGCACAGCGCAACTGCCACGACCCATCCGCTCTGTGCAAACCGATTTGCTCATGCGCACCCGCCAATATCTGCGCATCCATCCCACTCGCCAGATCCAGCATCACCGTTCCTTTCCGGGGGCCAAACCGGAATGTGCGCAGGAGCACCTCGCTGCCATCCACGCGCTCAAACCATGGGCATTCCAGCACCTCGACACCGTCCACCCGCCACTCAAGAACCACCCGCGCCCCGTGCACGTGAAATCCCCGGTGCCTCGCATACTCCGCGGGAAGCGGTCCGAACAGTTCCGGCCGCGGATCCCCCCAGCCACGCACGGCCGATGCCATGCCGGGACGCTCTGCGCCGGTGAATAGCACGCTTCCAAGAGAAGAGGGATACTCCCCCCGAGACATCAGGTTCATCGGACTCACAAACTTGCCCGTCCACGCACCCGCCATCCGACACAGGTCCAGATCATAGGCCACGGACGCCTCACCTTGCGGCCCGACTTTCAGCGCAAGCCCCCTCAAGGCGGTGGTCGCCGGGCTGCCATCCGCCTGCTTGCCAACCCCCACGGTGGCGCACATCCATGCACCGGGCGCCTCCCCTGTCGCAGTGGCATCCTTGAACTGGCCCAACGCAACGGCCGCGCCCATGAGAAAGAAAAACAAAACCCGTATCATTCCCACGGTCTAAGCCCCCGGCCACGACAGCAGCAAGGAGGGAAGTGCCGCACCGCTTTGCTCCCCGCACCAGAAGTGGAACGCCTCCCACGTGCCGCTGGAAATTTGTGCATATCATCCGCTAAGGTTCCGCCACTGTTTGGGACTCCCTTTCAAACAACTCACCCTCCAAGCGATCGCCTCATGCAAACTCTCTTCCCATCGAAACAACAGTTACCCAAGCTCGCCGCAACACTTCTCCTCATGATGCATCCCCATCCCACCTTCTGCGCCCCGCCAGAAAAAGGCGTGCCAACGACTGCCACTCCCTCACCGGCCGCGGCCACGCGAGCGCGCAATGTCACCCCTGACGAGGCCCAGAAGCGCATCGACGACAAGGACCCAGCCCGCAGACCCCTCGTCCTCGACGTCCGCACCCCGGAGGAATTCGCCGACGGCCACATCAAGGGCGCCGTCAACATCGACTCCTTCGACCCCGCCTTTCAGGAAAAACTCGCAAAACTGGACCGCTCAAAACCCGTCCTCGTCCACTGCGCCGCCGGCGGACGCAGCGGCCGAGCACTTCCCGCCATCGAAGCCCTCCACTTTTCAGAGGTTCTCCATCTTCAGGCCGGTTTCAACGGATGGCGCGACGCTGGAAAACCGGTGACCAAGTAACCCTCTCTCACTCCGTTAATCCCTCCAATTGATCTCATGAAATCCAGACTCCTCCTGCTCAGTGCAGCACTCGCAGCATCCCTCCACACCGCCACGGGCGCCGACTCTCTTCTGGTCGAAGGCGAAAGTTTCAAGGACCACGGTGGCTGGGTCCTCGACACCCAATTCATCTCCATCATGGGTTCCCCGTATCTCATGGCCCATGGGCTCGGTCGTCCGGTGTCCGACGCCACCACCACCATCACCCTTCCCTCAGCCGGCAAGTACCACGTCTATGTTCGCACCATGGACTGGGTCGCCCATTGGAAAGCACCCGGCGCACCCGGCAAGTTTCAGCTCCTGATCAATGGCAAACCCCTTGAAGCGACCTTCGGCACCAAGGGCGAAAACTGGTCATGGCACGACGGAGGTTCGATCGAAGCCACCTCCCCATCCCTCACCCTCGCTCTCCACGACCTCACCGGTTTCAACGGCCGCTGCGATGCCGTGTATTTCGTCAAAGAAGGCGGCACCCCACCTCCCCAAGACCCCAAGCTCACCGACTGGCGTCGCAAGGCACTCGGTCTCCCTGATCAACCCGAGAACGCCGGCGAATACGACCTCGTCGTCGTTGGCGGTGGCTACGCCGGAGTAGGCGCAGCCATCTCCGCAGCGCGCATGGGATGCAAGGTTGCACTCATTCAAGACCGACCCGTGCTCGGCGGCAACGGCTCCAGCGAGGTCCGCGTCTGGGCCAAGGGCGGCGTCCGTCGCGGCCTCTACCCGAACCTTGGCGAGATCGTTGAGGAGTTCGCAGATCAAGCCAAGTCATCTCCGGGAACCTTTGAGGAGTTCGGCGACATGAAGAAGGAAACGGTGGTGCGTGCGGAGAAGAACATCGCCCTCTTCTTCAACAACTACGTGCTCGAAACCGAGATGCACGATGCCACCCACATCAAGTCGGTCATCTCCCTCGACACCCGCACCAGCCAGCGCCGCCGCTTCTCCGGCCGCTACTTCGTCGACTCCACAGGCCACGCCAGCGTCGGTGCGCTCGCCAAGGCGGACCTCACCATCCGTGAGGAAAAACATCTTGGCATGAGCAACATGTGGCGTTGGGAAAACAAAGAAATCCCGCAGGCCTTCCCCGAGACCCCATGGGCGCTCCCCCTCACCATGGAGGACTTCCCTTACCCGCGCCGCAATCACGCCGAGTGGTTCTGGGAGAGCGGCTTCGACGTCCATCCCATCGAGGGCCTGGAGCGCACGCGCGACTGGAACCTGCGCGCCGCATTCGGCGCCTTCAACGCCATGAAAAACGGCAACGGCAAAGCCGAACACGCAAACGCCACCCTCCAGTGGCTCGCCTACATCGGCGGCACCCGCGAATCGCGCCAACTCATGGGAGACGTCGTCCTTAACCGCGAAGACATCTCCACCAAGAAAGCGTTCCCGGATGGCACAGTCCCCACCACATGGGACATCGACCTCCATTATCCCAAGGAGCAGTACGCCGCGAAATTCCCCGAAAACCCCTTCATCTCCAAGGCCGTCTTCGACAACGCCGTCGACCGCCAGCACGGATATCCCGTCCCCTACCGCTGCTTCTACTCGCGCAACATCTCCAATCTCTTCATGGCCGGGCGCAACGTCAGCGTCACCCACGAGGCCCTCGGCACCGTGCGCGTGATGAAGACCGGCGGCATGATCGGTGAGGTCGTCGGAAAAGCCGCATCCCTCTGCATCAAGCACCAATGCACCCCGCGCGACATCTACGAGCGCTACCTCCCGGAACTCAAGGAACTCCTCGTTCTCAACGGCGCCGCACGCCGGGAAACCGTGGACAGCCCCATCCGCCTTCCGGAAGGTTTCACTCCGCCCGCCCCCATCATTGAGAAGGCCCATTCAGCACCCGGTGTCCCACTCAAGACATTGAAGGGCCTCGTCAAGGATGATGCCCAAGCCGTGTACAGCGGCAAATGGACGGGCGGCGCCGGCCTCGATGGCTACTTCGGCGACGGTTACCATTACCGCACCGCAAATGAGACGGGCACCGCACGCTACGATTTTGAGATCCCGGCACGCGCCCGCTACGAAGTGCGCATCAGCCATCAGCCTCACCAGAACCGGGCAACCAACGCCTCCGTCACCGTCGAGAGCGCCTCGGGATCCAAGACCCTCACCATCAACCAGCGGGTCCCTGCGACGCTGCCCCAAGGCTTCGTCTCGCTTGGAGAATTCGAGTTCGCTCCCGGCAAGCCTGCCGCCGTCGTCATCGGCAGCGCTCCCGCCGATGGCAACGTCCACGCCGATGTGGTCCAACTGATCCCGATCCCCTGAGCCGACCCGCCATCATCCCGTGAAGCGCGCGGCCCTGCAGCTCTACCGGCTCGCGGTCCTCGTTGCCATCGCATGGACAATCCACCAGCACCATCTCCGGCTGCGGATTCAGGGAAACGACCCCGTCAGCCTTGACGAAGTCCGCCGGATTTTCCCGGCCGCGGCAGAATTGGTGCCGGACCCCGGTGAACGCGCTGGGCTTTTTGTGCGCGATGAAAAGGGCAGCCCTCTCGGCTACGTACTGCGCACATCACCCGTCGGCGACCGCGTGATTGGCTACCGCGGGTGGACCGATTCCCTCGTTGCATTCGACCCGGCAATGAAGGTGGTCGGTGTGCGCATCCATCTCAGCCAAGACACGCGCGAGCATGTCGAGGACGTGCAGACCGACCGCTCTTTTCTCAAGACTTGGAACGGCAAGACCTGGGAACAAGTCGCCGGAGTCACTCCTGAACAAGCCGGCATCGAAGGCGTCAGCGGCGCCTCCATGACCAGCATGGCAATTGCCGAAGCCATCATGCTCCGGCTGCGCTCCACCACCGACGCGGCAGCCCAACCCCGCAACACCCTGCGCTGGCGCTCCGAAGACATCGGCCTCGGCCTTCTCACCTGTCTGGGCACCGTCCTCGCATTCACCGGTTCCCACGGCCGCCCGTGGATCCGGCGCGGATTCCAAATCCTCGTCATCTCCTACATCGGCTTCTGGTGCGCCGCGCCTCTGGCCCAAAGCCTTTTCGTGGGATGGACCCAAAGCAGTGCCCCATGGCAGACCGCGCCCGGTCTCGTTCTCATGGCGGCCGCTGCCCTCGCTCTCCCGTGGGCCACCGGCAAGCCCGTCTACTGCCAGCAACTCTGTCCCCATGGAGCCGCGCAAGAGCTGCTCTCACGGCTCCGTCCCAAACGCTGGAAACTCGCGCTTCCCAAGGATGTCGATGCCGGACTGCGCTGGCTGCCCGGCCTTCTTCTCGGACTCGTGCTCATCGTCAGCTTTCTCGTTCTGCCCCTCGACCTCGCAAGCGTCGAGCCCTTCGACGCCTATTCTCTACGGGCCGCCGGCACCGCCACGCTCGCCATCGCCGCAATCGGCCTCATCGCCTCCTGCTTCCTCCCCATGGCCTACTGCCACTACGGCTGCCCCACGGGATTCCTCCTCACCCTCGTGCGCAGTCGCGGTGCCGCGGATCGGTTCAACAGGCGCGATGCCGCCGCACTCACCCTGCTCCTGCTCGCCCAACTCCTCAGCGCCAATTACCACGCGATCCACGCATGGGCGCTGTCCTGACGCCGCACGCTTTGGAATCGGCTTGCACCTGCCCGTCCATCCCGATTCAGCCCCCCGTCCGCCCTCCCTACTTGAGCGTGGCTTGAGCGGCTGAGATGTACTGGATAATCTTCCCGCGCTGCACATCGTCGAGATGCGCCCGGCGTGCCATCCCGCCGACCACGCCCTCCCACTTCGTCATCGTACGCGAATCGAGCAACTCCAGATCGTGGCACTCCGTGCAGCGCGTTGTGTAAAGCTTTCGTCCCTCCTCAAGCACGTCCTTGCCTGCCCCGCCCCCGATCATCGCAGCCGTCACCTGCGGTGATGTTCGCTCCTCGAATGCCGATTCCATCTCCTTCTTCAGCGCCTTGAGCCGCGGATCGTCCACACAACGCTTGAGTCCGCGCTCAAGCGCCGTCAGCGCATGCACCGTCCCGCCCGCAAATTTGCGCATCCGCTCAGCCGCTTTAAGGTCATCCTCCGCGTCCGCGATTTCCTTCTCCACACGCGCCTGCAACGCCTTGAGCTCGGGCCGGGCAGGCTCCGCCTTCAACCCCTCGTCCAGCTGCCGTTTGGCCTCCACCATCTTGTGCAGCGCCACTGCCTGACGGCACCGGTTCACCGCACGCGTCGACGCCGTAACCCGCTTCACGATCTCCCCACGATCCAGCTTCGAAGGCGCAATCGCCCCGCCGCCCGCCACCTGCTTGCCGAGACGATCCACCCCCTCTTCAAGTGCCAGCGCAAGGCTCGGATACCCCATCTTGTCGAGTTGCACCGCCGTATCTCGCAGCGTCGGCACCATCGAGACCAACGACTGCGGCTTCCCCGCACTCGCCTGCGAAGCCGCCGCCAGAGCCCCGTTGATACGCGCTTGAAGGCTCGCCCCCAGATTTTTGAAAACCGGATCCTGCGCAGCTGCCGCCAATCCCCTGCGCGCCTCGTCCGCGCGCTGATCCCGGAACGCCTCCATCCCCCGCAACAACTCCCCCCATCCGTCGCGTGGGGCGACCTCCAGAGCCTCCGCAGGCAGGGTCACAGCCACCATGCTGTCGTCCTCCTTGAAATACGCCACATACACCTGCTGCTGAGCCGCGTCGTTCTTCAGCACGCTGAATTCCTGCCCCTTCGGCGCAGGCATGAAATTCTGCCCCTTGAAAAGCAACGTCTCGCTCCTGTTCAGGCGCACCCAGTCCCCGGCGTTGAAGGAAGGCGCCGCCCCGTGCGCAATATGAGCGGCAAAAGCCAGAAGGCTGAACATCAGCGAGCGACGTACGCAGGCAGAAAAGTAAGGACGAAATTTCATGGGGAGTAAGGGGCGGCCGAAACTGCGGTAAACCTCTAAAATGAGAAATGCCATCCCCGCGGGCAAGAACGGAGCCCGGCCCCGGAGAAATCCGTCTTCGACCCAATCAGCGAACCTAACGCGTCGTTTGTGACATTTTCCCTTCAATTGTGACGCCGCAGCCATCTGGTTGTAACAATCGGCATCCAGCCTCGGCTCCGCCTCGCAGCGATTATCCCCGAATTGGGAGTCCGCCCGGCAGAACCACACCCAACCAAAAAACCATGCCCAAACTGATTCGTCTCCCCTTTGCCCTCGGCGCGGCCGCCGTTCTGCTCGCCTCCGCGGGCACAGCCAGCGCCGGTCCCGACGCCACACTCTCCACTGCCGCGCCCGCAAAGGAGGCCAGCATTTTTGATGAAATCTGGAGCTGGCCCTCGATCTACAAAAACAACGAGGCGGAGATTCTCAATGAGATCCGGTTCGTCGGCCGCTTCCAAGTCGACCAGTACAACGTCGACTCCGACCTCGGGCATGATCAGGACTGGATCGTTCGCCGCCTCCGCCTCGGTCTCAAGGTCGACCTCTTCCAGCGCCATCTCCAGTTGCATGTGGAGACCGACATCGACCCGCAGAACGACAACCCCGCCTACCGCAGGCTCACCGACGCCTACCTCGCATGGAAGTTCAGCGAGGCCCTCAAGCTCACCGTCGGCAAGCAGGGAGCCAAGTTCACCCTCGATGGTGCCACCTCGTCCACCGAACTCATCACCATCGACCGCAGCAACCTCGCCAACAACTTCTGGTTCACCGAGGAGTACGTCCCGGGTGTCAGCCTCAGCGGCAAGTACGACCACTGGCTCTACAACGCCGGCTTCTTCAGCGGCGGTACAAAGACCCCCGAATTCGGCAACTTCGACGCCGGCAACTTCGGCCTCGCAAGCCTTGGCTACGACTTCGGCAGCGTTCTCGGCGTCAAGAAAGCCGTCCTCCGCGGAGACTACGTCTACAATCAGCGCAACAAGGAGAGCACCTTCACACGCTCCTTCGAGAACCTCGGCTCCCTTGTCTTCATGCTCGATAACAAGAACTGGGGACTCTCCACCGACTTCACCCGCGGCCAAGGTTTCGGCAGCCAGGGCGACGCCTTCGGCCTCCAAGTGATGCCTTGGTACAACATCACCGAGAAGCTCCAAGCCGTCTTCCGTTACACCTACCTCAGCGGCGACGAACCCAACAGCATCCGGTTCGCCCGCTACGAAAACACCCTCACCGGTGGCAAGGGCGATGAGTTCAACGAGATCTACGGCGGCCTCAACTACTACTTCTACGGACACCGCCTCAAGCTGCAGACCGGCCTGAGCTACGCCACCATGCACGACCGCGCCAACGACGGCGGTCAGTACGAAGGCTGGTCTTGGACCACCGGCGTGCGCATCAGCTGGTAAGCCTCCCCCTCACTGTTTCGGAAAGGTTGCCTCCGGGGTCTGCTGCTCACGCGGCAGGCCCCGGTTGGCTTTTAGACTCCCCTTCAACGAGAAACTTCAACCCCTCACAGCGCGGAAGGACCCGCCTCCTCCACCCGCCGCTTCTTCTCTGCATCCTCCTCGTCCGGCCCTCCGAAGCCCACCACCTCCACATCCACGATCGAAGGCGAATCACCCGCGCCATTCCCCTGCCCTCGGGCCTGCTTGCCGGCCTCCGTCGCTGCGTTGGAAGCCGCCACCGCACTCGAACTCGCCGTTCCCATCGAGCCCAGACTCGGCGCCGCCGCCGAGGCCCCGGAAGGTGCACCTGCGCTCGACCCACTCACCTGGATATTCTCCGCATTCAAAATCCTTGCCGCCGCGAGATTGAGGTTCCCAGACACCCGGATGCCCGCGTCCCCTGCATCGATACTACCCTGCGGCGCGATGAGATCGATATTCCCGGGAGGCAACCCCTGCACCGTGGCCAGCACGCCAATACCACCGCCCGTGGCAAGACCCGCAAGGTCCGTCTTCAAATCGCCGCTCTGTGGATCAATGAGCACACGGGTCGGCGGTGCGGCAGCCACAGTCTTCGACGCACTGCCCGCCGCAATGTCCCCACGCGTCGCCCAGATGATCTCATCCCCTCCACGCAGCGTGAAGATGCGCGAGGTGCCCACACTCACCCCATCCGAGGTGAATAGTGAGATCGAACCTCCGGATTCTGTCAGAATCCCTTGATCCAGCGGATTGCTCCCGGCCACGTCGAGGCCCACCAGCACCCTGCCCCCGGGCGCAAACAGGTTCAGGCTGCCGCCGCTCTGTGTCTTGATCCCGCGAGCGGTCAGCGACAGATCCCCATGCCACGTATCCCCGGGAAATAGCGCAGAGATGGCATCAAAACCGGCCTTGTACGTCCCGTACGCCGCACTCGCCGCATCCCCATAATCCCGGCCCGCATCCCGCAGGACCCGGAAAAACACCTCCATCAAGATCTGCGCCCGTCTTCCCTCACCCAGCAGATCAAAGGCAGCCACCGTAACGTCCGGTTCCACCTCATCCAAGTACCCCGCCAGCGTTGGTTCACCTAGCAGGGTGCGCAAACCATCGAATTTGATGGAACTCTGCGACAGCCCGCTCACCGGCCCCAGACCCGCTCCCACAAAAAGCTCCGAGCCTGTCAACGGCAGCGCGGGATTGCGTGCATTGCCGACACTCACAATGCCCAGACCCGTGCCATCCCCATTGGAAACCGAGGGCCCGAGATCCAAGTCGCGTCCCGCCAGCACCTCCAGAACTCCCGGACCGCTAATCTGCAAATCACCGGCCGCCGGCAACGACCCAGTCGTGAGCAGATTGCCGGTCGTCTGCGCAGCGACCCGCAGGGGCGAGTTGGGAGCCGCTGGCACCATGTCCCGCCCGCTGGCCACCACACTCACATCGCTATCCCGCGTGTTTTGAATGTAGAGGGCAACGTCCGTCATATCCCGTCCCGCCAAAACCCGCGCCGCTTTGGGCGAGAAAAGTGTGATCCCCGACAGGTTTCCTTCACCGGCATAAATGCGCAGCGGTTCGGTGTCCTCGGCATGGAGCAAGCCAGCGGCGTGGAGGGTGAGCTGCACCCCGAGTACAGCCTTCGTCCCCTGCGTGGCACCCGTCTCACTGAAAAGCCCGTCGATTGCCTGAAGAAAGCTCAACCTCGTCTCCGTGGCTGCCGGCCCCGTGCCCGCCACCCCTTGGTATCCGTAAGGAGACGTCAAGCTGGGCAGCAGAGCCGGACTCGCATCGGAAACATTGATCGTCCCCATTCCCCAGTTGGCAAAGCGATCCGTGCTGCCTGTGTCGCCCGTCACCCCGCCGCCCGTGAAGCCCGTCACCTGAAGGCCCGAAACAGATCCGGCCGCCAGCAATTCCAGCGTCCCCTTGGGCGAGGGCGCCAGAGTGAGACCGCCAGCCAAGGAGATGCTCCCGCTGTATGCTGTGGCATGCAGCGTCCCGGCCATCACCGTGCTCATGGTCGAAAACGGTGTCGCCAACGTCTCGTTGAGCCTCAACGCTTCATAGGCCGGCCCAGTCGCCGTATCGCCACTTGTGACGAGCACATTCTGGAGCCACGCCTGCAACATCGGCAGCATCCCACCCACCGAACTCACCGGCAGCGTCAACGCATTGCGCAGTGTCACCGTCCCCCCGATGGAAGCCGCCTCCACGCTGGCATCCGCGCTGTAGGTGGAGAAGTACGTCTTGTACCACGGCGTGTTCCCCTGCCCGCCAGGCAGCAGAAACGGATTCGCCACGGGTCCCAGCAGGAGGTCCCGCCCCGCTCTCACCTCAAAGCTGCTCTTGCCCACAAAGAGCGTCGTCGGCAGCCACGTCTGCGGCGCGTATTCGCTAAAATCCACACCAGTATCCAGCAGCTTGTTCAGGGACGGACTCCGAGTCGCGTTCGTCTTGATCTCGTTCCCAGCCTCCAGCACCCCTTTTCCGCGCTCCACGTAGTACACGCCCCCGTCGATGTCGCGCCCCGCGCGCACCAAGAGGTCCCCGCCGCCCAACTCCACCAGCGCACCCTCCGAGGGTTTGCCCTTCGGCATCCGGGCATTGGTGGGAACCACTGCATCCACATTGCTCACGTTGCGCCCCGCCAGCAGGCTCACATTTCCACCACCCAGTGCCCCGACTCCCTCGAAGAAGTTGCTGAAGTCGATCCACCACGTGGTGGATGCCTTGTCGCCGTACTTCGCCGTCCCGAATTCTCCCGTCACAGAGTCCACATAGCCCCGGCGGTAAAGCCAGTTCATCGGCAACTGCCTTTGGGACTCTGGAGTCTCCACAAGGTTGGTCAGAGTCTGGTGCAGGATGTCGTTCTGCGCCTCAATGCGCACGCTCCCCCCCCCGGTGCTGTACTGCGCCGGATACAACGCCAACCCGGTCTCCTCCGAAAAAAGCCGGGGCGTCTCAAACTCCGCCACCGTAGCGCTCCGCGCACCCGCCGTGTAAATCGTGGCGAACTGATTGAGCAACCGCACGTCTCTCCCCGCATTAATCTCAATGTCACCCGTCCCCGTCCGGATGACTTGGAAGAGCGTCGACAGGCTCGCACTCGGGGTCTTCTGGTACGTCCCCACCAGCACCGAACCCGTGCTCACTCCAGTACCCGTCCCCAGCAAAGCCAAGGGCCGCACCCGACGCGCATCGGCTGCCCCAAAGTCCGCTCCACTGGTGATCCGATAACTCCAAGACTCCTGGGCGCTCCCATCCGCAAACACCGGCAGCAGCTCCTCCTTCCAGCGGGCAAGCTTGTTAAAGCCCACTTTGGGAACGTCGGCCAGCAGACCGCTGCCGATACCGAAGCCGTCTGTGAGGCTGCCATTAAAGGTGATCGACCCAAGGGCCCGCAGTGTCAGCACACCAGGCTCCGAGCCCGGAGTAATCGCCTGACCAAGTGCGTTGAATAGTGCCGCCCCACTGTTGCCCACGACCGACCGAGTGCTCCCGTAACGCAGCGAGGCCAGATCCCAATCCGCCTTCAACGTAAGGCTGCCGCTCGAGTTCACAATCTCTTCTCCGGGGCGCACACGAAGCACCCCGCTTCCATCCAAACCATCCCCCCTCACTCCAACGCCCAGAAGTTTGGTACGGATCCCTCCGGCATTCGCCATGAACGCGGATGCGTTGGCAATGGCGTTGCTCTTGTAATCGTCGATGAACGCTCCCGAGGCGCTGTTCGCGTCTTCGGTGTGAAACCCCTCCACCAACACCCTGCCACTGCCAGTGACCGTCCCCGCGATGGGCGCAATCGCCACATCAGTCACCCCGGCAGTCTGTGGTGCACGCAGTTGCAGCGTTCCCCCCACACCCGCCCCAACCCCCAGACGGATGATTGAGCCGGACAGGAGACCGATCCCCGTGCTAGTCGCACGCGTCTGCAGCAACACGAATCCCCCCAGACCAGCCGCGTCCAATTTCTGCCCAGATGCATCGAGAGTCGCCCCCGCGAGAAGCGTCAACGCGCCACCAGCCGAAAGCCGGATCTGCCCTCCGGTGGTACCCGACACATCCACACTCCCCGTCACACGCAGCGCACCCGTATCGGCCGCAAGGTCATAGACACGGCTCTTGGCCGCAACGCTGTCCAGTTGCACGTCGCCCGTACGCACCCGCAGGACGCGGGATGTCGTGAACCCGGCTCCATCGAGCACCAAATCAAGACCCGCCGTGCGCCCGAGATCGTGCGTATCGAGCGAGAAACTTCCTCCACCCTGTGCCTTGAGTGTCCCTCCAAAATCAAACTGTCCAAGGATTGTGACCACGCTCAGGGAACCGGCCGCTGCGGCGCCACCGCCCGACACATCCAGCACACTGCCCGGCGCGAGCTGTACACTGCCCGCATCGGCCTGGAGCACCACACCACCACCGCGGATGGAACGTTCCGCATCAAAGAAACTCCGAGTGACACCGGCAACATCCAGCTTGGCATTGCCCCTCATCGCGACATTCCCACTCGTTGCCTTCAGCGAAAGCTGTCCTCCCGGAAGCCGCACCACGCTGTCCACAGTCACCGACGTTCCCTGCACCGCAAGGCCGACGCCCAATCCCGGCACCGGACCCGAACCTGTCCCCGACCCCGTTCCCGCACCGGCGCTCAATTCGAAAGCGCCGCCTGCCTGCAGGGAGTACGCAACCCCGTTGGTGCCCGTGACCACGGGCGCAACCAATCGCATCGCCCCTTGGGAAACCAAGGCACCCGTTCCCTCAATCACCACGCCACCCTCCGATCCCAGCTGAACAGAGCTCATCAGATCGATACCCACAGTGTTGGATCCCAGCCGCAGCAATCCAGCGTCCACAACCAGCGATCCAGACAGTGAACCCGCACTGGTCAGTGCCGTGCCCGCGGCTCGATTGCCCAGACTCAACTCCCCAGCCGCAATCGTGACCTCCCCTCCGGACAGCCCGATGCCACGCACCGAGCCCGCCTGAAGAGAAAGACGCTCAAGGCTGCGGCTGCCAAGCTGCCCAGCTCCGCATAGGTCGATGGAGCTGTAACTCAAAAGCGAAAGCGACCGCGCTTGCGTGAGAACATCGAGCACCTGCCTTTCCAACACCAGCCCGCCTGAAGACGCTGCACCGGAGTCCAGCTGCAGGCTGATCTGGAATGCGCTGAGCCCAACAGCCGCGGTGTCAAAACGCACGGATGACGCGAAAACCGCCCCCGCACTCGAATCCACCGTCACGCTTCCCCCCGCCAGATGCGCGCCGGCATCGATCTGCGCGATGATGCCGCTCGCAGCCGTCGCACTCACCCCACTCCGCTCAAACACGGCATCCGCACTCGCGCTCACTCGCACGAGCACCCCGTCTCCACTCCCGGCCGAGGCCGCATCCCCCACCCTCAAAACCTCCGCCCCCTGCGGTAGAAGGCCAGTGCCCGAAATCTCGGAATTCTCAGCCATCGTCAGCGTGCTGCTGGCGGCAAGGATGATGTCCGCACCCACCAAGGGCGTCCCCTTGTTGTCGACGATCAAGTTGCTTGTGGTCACCGTCACCAGAGACCCATCCGATGCACCGGAACGCCTGCCTCCGATGAGCAGACTCTCCGCCCCGAAAGCGCTGAGCTGTCCCGCATCCAACACCAGTCCGCTGAACCCCTCCGTGTTCGCCTGGCTTCCTGCAACGAAAATGTCCACGGGGCTGCTGATGTCCACCGCACCTCCGCGCCCTGCACTGAGCGTCGTGGAGACCACACTCCCGCGCAGCTGCATGGCCGCCGTTGCCTGCAGCAGCAAACGGCCCGCGTCATTGGGCAGGCGCGGCAACACCGCGTCGTTCGCCAGCGCCCCGTCGCGCAGGAAAGTGCTCGCGGTGTAATCCCGATAATCCGCGCGCGTGCGCACCACGCTCCCAGGCGACACCTCGAAGGGCTTGTTGAGCACAGTTCCGCTGGGTGCACCCCCCAACCCGTTAAACCGATAGCCCGCCACAATCGACGCCCCGTCCGCTTTCGAACCCGTTGAGGTAGCCGATCCGGACCTTGGCGTCACAAGGAACGCCCCGGGCAGTAGCGCGTAGCGCGCCGGAAGCAGCGTGTACGTCCCGGCCGCCAGGCCCGGACTCGCCCCCAGCGTGATCACGTCGCCGAGCGCAAGCTTGCTGCTGGTGTAACCGCGATCCCCACCCAGACTGCCGGAAGGATCCGCCGGATTGAAGGCGCCGTAAGGCGCGTAATCGAACCCGAGGTCCGGAAGCACCGCAAAAATATCCGCGCTCGAGAGGATATCCTTCGATCCCCCCGGCCCTTTCACGAACCGGTACGCATAGAGGTCGCCCCCCCCCTGAATGTCGACCTGCGATCCCGGTCCAAGATCCACCGACTGCCCCGCCACAGTCACCGCCTTGGTCGGCACCCCGCCGGCCGTGATGTCCGTCCCCGTCGGATCGATCCACGCCGTGTTGTTGGAGTTGAGCCCATACGGAATCAGCAAGCCAAGCCCCGTACGAGGATCCACCCCAGACACCGACGTCACGCTCCCCGCACCAAGCACCACCGTTCGCGCCTGCGGAACCACCGCCCCGCTGATCGTATCCACGGGCGCTGTCCCCGACCCATCCCATCCAATCTGAATCGTCCCCAACGGCGCACGTAAAACCCCACCCTGCCGGATCGCATCCGCGTACAGCGCAAGCTCCCCTCCCGCCGACAGCGGCACCGAACGCGTCGCACCGCCCACCACAGTGATTGAACCGCGGTTGGTCGGGCTGATGTCAATCGCACTGATCGTGAAGCGGGCTCCGGTCGTCGGATACACCTGCCCCGCTGTCAGCGTCAGACTGCCTTGAATGTCGAACGTCCCGTTTCCACGAACATCCCCGGCCGGCGCTGCAATCGAAGCGGTCCCGATGTTCTGCAACGAGAGATGGCCCAGATCCACCAACTGGGCCTGCACCCTCAGATCCCCGTCCCCACTCTTCGGAGCGATGAGCACGCGGTTGCGCTCCGAATTCCTGAAAAGGCTCCCCCGCTCCTGCTCCTGCTCCACACTCAACGGCGCAAGGAATGCCATGCCAAGACTTACGTAGGGTGCCTCGAGCTTCAGCACACCGTCCGTGCTGAGAACCCCGGTCTCGCCCACCGCGATGCTGCGCTGCGCCCGCAATTCCACCGCCCCGGAAAACTGCACGCCCCCCTTGAGCGCGAGCGCCCCGAATCCCCCTTGAGAAAAACGATCGGCGACAAACTGGCCGCCACCCGTCAGCGCCCGACCGGAACCGTCGCGCACCGGCAATCCCACCAGTTGCTGCCCCGCCGTAAACGCCTGCTGCAGCGTGGAGCCCGTCTGGCGCACCACCAACGCAAGATCCAGCGGACTCAGCGGCTCCGTCTCCTTCGGCAACTGACCGGACGACACGGTAAGACTCCCCGCTTGCGCCGAGGCCCCACCCGCGGCCCCAAGAAGCGTCGCATCCGGGAAAAGCATCTGCCCCCCTGAAAGCGTGATTCCGCCCCCATTGCTCGAGAGTCTCGCCGCCACCAAGTCCATCCCGCCTGCTGCCTCCGCCGCAGATCCCGCCACAGACAACGCACTCGGCGCCACATCCACCACGCCTGAAGTCCCCGAGACGTCGATGCGCCCGCCAGCCTGCGTCACAATATTGCCCGACAGGGTCACCTGCCCACCTCCCAAGACTGACCCCACCCGGTTGCCGCGCGCATCAGGAACAATCAGCGTGGTACCTGCAGCGGACAGACTCGCATCCGGCCCCAAATGCAGCGTGCACAATGCCTGTGCACGGTTGGCAAAGAGGGGGAGTGAATTGCGCGCTGCCTGCAGACTGATGCTCCCACCGGGAACCAAAATCGTCCCGTCCACCGCAAGCGTATCCGCCTTCAACGTCACCCCACCCAGCGGATCCGTGCTGATTCGCGCCCCTTTCTCCATCACCAGATCTCCGCGCAAGAGAAGCAGATTGTTTTGGAACGAATCCACCACGTTGAGCGCCCCAAAGCTGAGCACAGCAGGCGCACGCACACCCACCGGCTTGAGACCCGCCACCAACTGGATCTCGTCCTCCGACAACGACCCCACTCCCACCCAACTGTGCACCTGCGGCGCTACAATCGTCCCGCTTGCAATGACAAGCCCCGGGCCAAAGTTGAACGTCCCGCCGCCAGACGTGCCGATCCCCACCAAGCTAATACTGCCAAAACCCTGTTCGCTGAAAGATGCCGGATTCAACGCAAGCCCGCTCCCGGCCACACCACCCACTCGAATGAGCGGCGCCTGCACCGAGACCACTCCTGCACTCGTCCCTCCCGAATACCCTCGCAACTCCGCACCCAGCTGCAATCCCCCTCCCAACACCGACGTGAGGCTGAGATCCTGCCCAGCCTTCAGGTTCAGCGCACCCGCACGACCATAAGTGATCCGCCGCAGCGCGCTGACACGCACCCCGCCCGAAACGTCAAGCAGCGCCCCATGAGCCAGCTCAAGATCCAAGGCATTGAGAGACAACGTCCCTCCATGAATCGCTAGGGAGGACGTGCGAACCGCCTCGCTTCCCGAACGCTCATCCACCTGCAACCCCGCCACACTCAGCACTGCCCCGTCTGCCACCGTCACTTTCCCCCGGCCCACACTCACCGGCGGTGTGCTCATCCCTTCCGGCGCTGCGGTGAGCTTCGCAGCCAGTGAGGGAGAAATATTGAAAGCCGAAAGCTGGAGCCGCCCGCCGGGAGCCGATAACTGGCCGCCCACGGTGATGTTCTTCCCCGCAAGCGACAGCTGCCCACCCGGTGCCGCCGCCAGAACCACTCCCGCCGGCACCGACACATCCCCGTCCACATTCTCCAACTTCAGCGATCCAAATCCCAGAGTCCCCAGCACCCCAGGCGCGAACACCGCGTCGTCCTTGCGCTCCTGTCTCAATGCATCCGGCTCGCCGCCCACTCCAAGCGCAAATGCCGCCGGCTCCACTTGGATGGCACCTGTCTCAAAGCGCACCTTCGGCGCGGCGGGTGAGTAGCTCACAAACCCTGAGCCAAACCGTTGCTGTGCAGAGAACGACACCTCCAAAAGCCCGGGGGTTGGAGCCGCACTTCTCTGGCGCGGCCCGCTCACCGTCGTCCCCACCAGCACACCATCCAGCGCAGCAGATCCCGCGCTGATTCGCAGCACTCCGCCCGCAGCTCCCTGCTGATATCCCGCCTCATAATAGCCGCCCGTGGACAGCAGGCTGCGCGAGAAACTCTCCTGCACCCCGTGACGTGCGTCCTTGAGCACAAGACTCGGGGTGAGAATCCCATCGTAAACCCTTTCAGGTGTCGCTTTGGCAATGTCGTACACCACCCCGTTGGAAACCAACCGGGTGGTCGCCATCATTCCCCCCTCATACTGGATCCATCCCCCGGAAACATCGATACGTGCCCCCTCCCGCACGACCACCGCTTCGCCGGCATTAAACACCGCCCTCCCACCAGCCGTCATCAACTCGCCCACCCCCCGCTCCACCAGCCCCACATAGCCCGAAGCATTCGCCAACGGCGTCCCCACCCAAGCCACGCCGTTGTAGACCCCGCTCTCACGCATATCCACCGTCACCGTCTTCCCCCTCAACACCCCGGAGCGCTGCAACGGCGAGTCCGCAAGCTCCGAGCCTCGCAGCTGCACCGCAACAAGATTGCGCGCCACCGGAATGCGCACATCGCGCGATCCCGACAGATCGATCGTGGCCCCTTGGTCCACATAGATCTGCCCGCCATCAAAAACCAACTGATACCCCCCGGGCACCGCCTGCCAGCTGCCCGCATTCACCGTCAAATCCGCGGAGGGCGCCCAGAGGAGCGCATTCTCGTCCACATGCACACTGTGTCCCTGGAGCACCACCGCTGAGTTGAGCGCAAGCTGGGTGCCCACCACCGTCTTGGCGCTCTCCCACTCCGGCACCACCTGTGTGAGGCTCTCTTTGGCCAGATGCACGTGACCCGTCGCCGTGAACGCCACACCCACCTTTTGCGTCAGCGGATCGGTCACCCGCGTTGCATTGTACTCGGCACGAAGGTCGAGCCGCCCGTTGAGCGACACCGAAGTGGTGCTCAGCAGTGCACCGGCCTGCTCCAACGTGCTCCCCACCATCGTCACGTTGCCCCGCGGCGCCTCAATCACCCCCTCGTTGGTCACCGTCCCGCCTGCGGTTCCAGCCGCAGCCAGTGGATCCACCACCTTCCCCACAAAAACATCCAACCCACGCAGCGAAGGGTCCGTGCTCGCGTGCCCCACAAACCCGACCTGCTCACCCGCAGCGAGAATCGTCTGCCCGTCCGGAGTCGAGATCGTCCCCCGGTTCGTCACCACGGGCCCTATCAGCGCCACCCGCCCGCCCACACTGTCCGCTCCCGTCGGGGCCGAGATCTGCGCACCACGCTCCACCACCACATCGCCGCTGTGCCCATCCGCCAATAGCGAGCGCACCGGGTCGAAGGCGGGCACCGTGCTCCCCGAGAGCTGCTCCACCTTCAGGCTCGAGAAAAGAAACTGAAAGTCCGGATTATTCAGCAACCCGCTGCTCACGAGGTTGTCGTTGATGGGAAGCGACGACGCCACCAGCGTGTGCGTGTTCACCTGACTGCCCCCGCCAAAAATAATCCCGTTCTGGTTGATCACATACACCTGCCCGGGCGCTTCAATCTTACCGAGAATCTGCGACGGACTCTGACTCGGATCGCTCACCTTGTTGAAAGCCACCCAGCGACGATTCCCGTCCCCACCCGCACTCTGGTCAAATTTCAGCGTTGTCGCTGAGCCCACGTTGAACGTCTTCCAATTCAACACCGCCTGCTGGCTGGTCTGCTCCACCGTCACCACCTTCCGAGCGGATAAGCCGGCGCCGACATTCGTTTCCACGGGAAGCTTCGCTCCATTCCAAAGGGGAGTGTTCACCGCCGCCCCGGGCGCCACCTCCAAACCGCCCGTCACCAAACCGTTGGGCACCGCGGACACACTGGCGCGCGCCGTCGCCCTCGCCGAGTCCTGCAACGCCTTCAGCGATGTCAGCACCTGCGACGAGCGCGTCACCGCATCCCCTCCCGCCACCACCCCAGCACCACCACCCGAACTCGCTGAAAACGCCGCATCCGGAGCCTTCACCCCACCAGAAACCCTGCCACCCGACCCGCGATACAACCCACCGCCTCCCACGCGCGTGTCACCCGCCTGCGCCGAAAGCGCAAACGCCGCGGTGCAACATGCACCCACGATCGCCGCGCGCCGCAACAGACAGTCCGTTGTCCCGCGCCGCACTGTGGAAGGGAGGCGCATCATGGCTTGATCCGCTGCTCCGAGATCTTGTCCGTGTAATCCTGGACGAGGTTCTGAAGCTTCACCCGCGTGATCCCAATGAAGGGCTCGCGCGCCGTAATCGCATCCCCAATCCCGAACTTCCGGTACCGCTCCAAAATCTCCGTGGCGATCTTGTGCAGCGCCACGTTCCGGGTTTGCTGCTCATCACACCGCCGCTCCAGCACCGCCGCCTTGTCCGTCATCCGCACCTTCTCCTTCTCCAGAGCGGTTGCGATCTCAGTCACCTTTTGATGACCCGCCTTCCACTTATCCAGCGCCTCGGCGAGCCGGGCATTCTCGGCCGCACCAGCCCCCAGCTTCGCCTTCAAGGCCTTGAGCTCCTCCTGATCCGCAGCCGCCTGCTTCTTGATCTGCGCAAGGTCGGCCGCGGCCGCCTTGAGCTTTTGATCGTTCTCGGCCTGTGCCGCCTGCAGGTTCGCCTTCTCGGTCTCCGCCGATCGGAGCTGCAGCATCGTGTTGCGCAGAGCCTCCCGCATTTTCTGCTCCGCGGGATCCGCAGCGCGAGCCTGCATGAGGGCGACGCCGGACAGCACGAGGCCCAGCCAGAATGGGTTTTTTGCCATAGCTAGAATTTTCCTGAAAAGTCCACTTCCAACGTGTCGTTCTTGAAGGGCGCCCCAGCCACCTGCGTGGCACTCATCCACTTCACCCCCACCGTCACCCGCGGCGAAAGTGCGAGCGAACTCCAGAGCATGAACCCCTTCATGTTCGTCCCACCCACCCCGAAGTCCGAATCCACAAAGCCGTCAATCGCGGCGTCCGATTCCATGTACCGATAGTTCAGCCCCGCGCTCCAGTCCCAGCGCTTGTCCATCGTCGGACTCCCCACACGCAGCCCCAGCAGCCACGCCGTGTCGCCGCCGACAAATGCACCATCGTCGTACCGCACCACTCCACCCGCGTCTGCCACCCCAGCACGGTTGTTCACCGCCGCGCGCTTTCCATCCGGGTCCCTCCTGTCCATCGCCCCCCGATCAAAGGCAAGGTTCTTGGCATACTCGCCATAAAGCGAAATCTGGAAGGGCTCGAACTGGTTGAAGTCCACGCGAGCCGTCAGCGCCCCAGTCCGGAACGGCGTCGCCAGCCCGTAGTACTGGAACTGAAGGATCTGCCCATCGTTGTTGTCGGTGCCCTTCTGAATGTTCCGCAGCCGCCGATAGGTGTTCCCCTTCTGCGCAAATGTGGGACGCGTCGAGTCCGTGTTACCGGCGTCCTGCGCGGTGAGCGGCAGGTAGGGATCAGACAACCGTCCCTCCACCCCCTTGAAATCATAGAGCGCCGCACCCAGCTTCACGTCCACCTTCGGCCGCACCTTCCACTCCACCCCGAACTGACCGCCGTAAAGCCACTTGTCTGTACTCGAGAATTTCTTCGACTCGTTCGTCGCAAAATTCAGGTCCGTGTTGAAAACCGGGAACATCCCTCCCGCCCCAAAGAGCGTCACCCCCTCCGCCACACGATACCGCCCCCTTGCTCCGATCCCGTCCAATCCCACGTCCTCGTCCCAAATAATGTCCGTGGAAAAGAACGGGTTGTCGAATCGGCCAGCCATCACCGCGAGCGTCCCCTCCGGCCGCCCACCCATCTCGTACTGCAGAAACCCGCGGTCCAGCCAGAGGCTGTACTTGCTGAAATTACCGCCCTGCCCCGAACCCACAGCGCCCAGACTTTGGTTCGTGGACACCGGCGTGTTCGAATCCCCAGTCGCGATCCGCATCCCCATGCTGAACCCATCCCCAAGATCCGCTGAAAGCCCACCCCGCGCACGAATCCGAAGCCGCGAACGCTCCTGATCCGCATTGAGATAGGGCGGATTCAACACTCCTGCCTCGTCGAAAGGCGAACCCGTGTTGATCGCGTTAAAGTTCGGGAAGATCCCAGCACCGCCGTTGTTCCCCGGATAAAACAAACCCTCACCACGGATGCGCACATCTCCAAACACCTTGAGGCGGGCAACCCAAGGCGGAAGCGTGTTCGGTGCCACCCATCCCTCCTTGCGCGCCAACTCCAGCACCTCCGCTCGGAGTTCATCCCGGATCTGGCTCTTCACCACCGGCGGCACATACGTCACACGCACCGTGTCCTCACCCGCCGCCGGCAAATCACCCGCACCGCCCTGCTGCGCAAGCGCCGCCCGAACCGCCGCATCCACAAAAACCTGCTGCTGTTGTGCCGAAGCCGCACGCGCATGCTCCGTGTCCTCCTCTGCCTGCTTCACCAATTCGTCAGCCTCGTCCTTCGCGAGCAAACCCTTGGCCACCATCCGACGGATCAGATTGAGCGTAAGACTCTCCGATGCACCAGCCCTGGAAGCCGAAGCCGAAGACACCGAAGCCGGAATACCCACCGGCAGCAGCTCGCCCACCGGATCAGCCGCCACCTCCGCTGGCACCGCCAGTTGACTCGCCACCGGACCCGGCCGCGCACCAGGCAACTGCCCGGAGCCACCAGGCTCCACAGCCAGCAGCAGACTCGCCGGCCCCGCAAACAGCGGCCAGCTCATGCGGCGGACAAGACCGCCGGAACGAAGACTTGGGGTGGTTTTCATCAGAATTCTCGAAAAAAATTGCGTTAGTTCGGGCGGCGCGCATTGAGCCGAAGAACGATCGGGGTCGGCATCCCCTCGGGAGGCGGTTCCTGCAGCTGCAATCCCTTGAGCACCTCGCCCGTCAGCGCTGCATCCAGCTGAGGATCTCCGGTCGAGGACGCCAGCGCAGCACGCGTGATGCGCCCCTCGCCGTCCGGCCATACCTTCACCTCCACGCGCAAACTCGCGCTGCGCAGCTTCGGATGACTGCGCAGGGCATCCGCAATGCGCCCCTGCACCTTGCTCCCGTAGCGCGCCCAACGCGCCTTCGCGCCTGCACCGCCAGGCCCCCCACCCATGCGGCCCATCCCGTTGCCGTGCGCCAGACCAAACCCGTCCGGAGGTCCGTCCCCCTTCAAATTCGTTCCCAACGCGCTGTCCGGCGGCTCATCCTTGGGCGAGTCGTCCGGCTTCTCCTCATTCTGATCCGCAGGATTGGGCTCTATCTTCGGCTGGTCCACTGGCGGCGGGGGCGGCGGTGGAGGCGGCGGCGTCGACGGCAGCGGGGTGATCCGCACCATGTTCATCTCGGGCGGCCTGCTCCGCGTCGAGTGGGAGGCGCTCGTGAGCTGCTGGTACGTGAAACCCATCAGCGCCAGAAGAGCCACTCCCACCACCACCCCAAGCCACTTGTGCTTCTTGAAAATACTCTCGTCCATGTCCGTAATTCTACCCCCTCACTTCCCAGCCGCCTTCGTCGCCAGCCCCACCTGGCTGAGCCCGAGCCGCCCCAGCACGTCGAGCACATCCATCACCCCTTGGTACTGCGTGAGACTGTCCCCTCGGATCACCGCCGGAAAATCCGGGTTGCTCGCCTTGTGCGCCGTCAGCCTCTGTTCGAGCTCCTGCAGCGTCACAGGAACCGTATCCAGAAAGATCTTCCCCTCGTTGTTCACCGTGATCGACTTCGTCTTCGGCTTCGCAAGGCTCGGCGTATTCGTGCTCGCCTTGGGCAGGTTCACCTTCATGCCCTGCACGGATGCCGTGCACATCAGGATGAAGATCACCAGCAGCACGAACACCAGATCCACCATCGGCGTGATGTTCACCTGATCGTACGGTGCGTTGTCGTCTTGAAGTTGCATGATCTAATCCCCCGGTTATGCGTTCGCTGCGTTCTCTTGTCCCGTAATCTTGGTGCGCTCCCTAGTGGCCTCCGATGTCCACCATGTTCTCGTCCCCGTAGAACTCGGCCATCTTCGTCACAAACTCGTCCACGAAGACGTGCATGTCGTTGCTCGCCTCCTTCACCCGCGAGGTGAGGTAGTTGTAACCAAACAACGCAGGGATCGCCACGACCAGCCCCGCCACTGTCGCCACCAGCGCCGCCGCAATGCCGGGCGCAATCGCGTTCACGTTCACATCCCCGGCCGCCGCAATCGCCGCAAACGTGATCATCACCCCCACCACCGTCCCCAGCAGCCCAAGAAACGGCCCACCCGAAATCGCGATGGTCAGAAACACCATGAGCTGGTTGAGCTTCTGCGTCTCGCGCACCATCCCCGCATCCATCGAAGCCCGGATCGCCTGAATCGAACGCGCGCTCAGCACCCGCGTATCCGGCGCCGCATCCCCCGCCACACGATGCCGGATCTCCTCCGCCCCGATGTGATAGATCCGGTACACGGAGGCGTGCCGCAGCAGCTTCTCCGCGTCGCTGTCCACACGCCCACCCACGCTTCGCACTTTGTCGGGATCTCCATGGTCCAGCGCCGTGAGGTCCGCCGCCAGATGCCGCCACTCGCTCATGAAGAGCGCGTTCCCCTTCGCATTCGCGTTGAGGTAGGAGGTCTTGATCACCATCACCCACCAGCTGATCACCGCCATCACCGCCAGCACCCCGATGACCACCCAACCGTCCACCGTCAGCGAACGCATCAGAATCCCGAACGTCCCACTCATCCACGTCGACGCCTGCTCGTCCGCCCCCAGCACCACCAGCCTCCCCGCCTTCTCCCCGCCCTGGCCATAAGCAACCATCTTCAGAAAACCCGCAGGCCGCGCCACCTTCGCAATCTGCAATTCGTCCATCTCCCCCACAAACCCCTCACCACCCGCCGTATCGCCGCCGATCGTCAACGGGCCGTTGAGCGCAGGCAACCCCGCTGCAAGACTCGCATACGGCTCGCCATCCACCAAAAGCTGGATGCCGCCAGCCTCCGCAACCACCGACAAATGCTTCCATGCGCCGGGCGCCAGCGCCGCCCCCGCCCCGCTCTTCTGCGCCGCACCACCCGCCGCGACCGCCACGTACGGAACCCCGTTGCTCAGCCCCACCACAAAACTGTTCGCCCCCTCGCGCCTGCTCAAAATCACCGCCTCCGGCACAGGCGCCGATGGCTTGATCCAGAACGAAAGCGTCGCCGCACCGCCCGCCTTCCATAGCAACGAAGGGCTTGCCGGCACCGACACCGCAGTCTTTCCGGCCAGCTTCAGGCCGCGTCCGATCATCGCCCCCTCCACGGCGGCTCCGGCGCTCTGCGCGTTATTTCCCGGGATCGAGAAATCCGCCGGCGCAGTCCCCTTCTCGTTGAAGTGATACACGAGCACGGTATCCACGTCGTAGGTCGCCTTGGCATCCTCCAGCTTCACCCCGGAGTTCCCTTGGTTGCCGTAGTAGAGCCAGAAGCTCGTCGCCTCGCCCGGCTTCACCTCCGGCACCTTCACCCATGCAAAGGCCTCGCCGAGCAACCCGTCGAATTTTTCAAGGTGATGCGTCAGCACCGTCTTCTCATCCTCACTGACAAAGCGCAGGTCGCTCCCATCCTCGCGCGCCGCCGCAAACTGAAAGTCCGCTTCGTGCAACCGCACAAGCACCGCCACGCTCCCACCCACGGGATCCGTAATCGCCACCCCCTTCGAACTCGCATCCACCGTGATCTTCTTGCGCACGGTCCAGTCGTTGTTCCACCACGCCTGCGCACTCGCGCTCATGGCTTCAAGCCCGAGAAGGGCCATGCAGATGTACTTGCTGATGCTTCGAATCGTCATAGGAAGATAAACAGGAAAAAGACTCAGAACTCCGCCCAAACACGGAACGTGAAAAGCATGTCCCCGCGCTCCGTCGTCCCCACCCGCCGCAGCGGGAACCCCGCGTCCAGCGAGCCGTAGGAGTGCTCGAAAATCTGCAGCCGGCTCCCCGCCCCCACGCTCGCCATCTCGATCACCGACGCCTGGTCCGGAAGCGCGTCGTTGATCCCAAGCACGCCCCCTTCCGCAAAAACATACACCCGCCAATCCTGCACCGGCTTCAACCCCGCGAGACGCCCGAGCGACGGACTCCGCAGCTCAAGCGAACCCACCAACGCATTATCCCCCAGCGCCGCCGATTCCAGATACCCGCGCACCGTCCCCAAGCCACCCGCGCTGAACTGCTCGTTGTCCAGAAGCGCGCTCTGCGTCGCCTGCCCCTGCAACTTCATCTGCCCCTGAAAACCCGCAGGCAGATCCCGCGTGTGGGAAAGCTCCGCTCGCGCGTAAAAGTAATCCCCATCAGCCTTGTAACGCTTCACCGCAAACTCCTCCGACGCACTCCCCGTCCCGCGGAAATGCATGTGCACACCGGCGCTCAACTCTGTGGTGGACGCCGCACTTGACCACGTCGCGTTATAGACCGCACTCAGCGGCCAGTAGGTCACCGGCGTCACATCGCTGAAATCCCCAATCGTAAGCGCCTGCAGGAAGTGCTTGTAGTCCAGCCCGAGACTCACCGAGTGGTAAAACCCCTCGGCCCCGGGCAGCGTCATCATCAACCGCGCACCCCACACGTCCCCACGCCCCGCCACCGCCGCCCCGCCCAAAGTCGACACATTGCTGTCCTGCTTCACCCCCTGCAGCATCAGACTCAGCCAGCTCGCCTCCGGAAACCGGGCCAGATAAAAACCCGAGATCACCTTCGCATCCTCAGGCCGCTGCGGCGCATACTGGAGGTTCAACCCCAGCCCGTGCCCCTTCTGCCAGAGGTTCTGGTAACTCACCGAGGTGTTGAGCCGCAGATCCGTCGTCCCGCTGCTGTGCCGGTTGTTCAACTCCACGCTCCCGTGCAACGGCAGCTTGTCTTCCACGCTCAACTCCACATCCACCGTCCCCGCCTCCCGCCCCGCACGCAGCGAGGGCGTCACCCGCATGTCCGGATGCTGGTTCAGCGCTAGAATCTCCGGAGACACCCGGTTGAAATCCACCACCGCCCCAGCGGCCAGCGACGGCGCCCGCCTCCGGATCTCCTCCAGCGAGAAATACCGCGAACCTTTCACCCGCATCTGCCCCACCCGATTTTCGATCACCTGCAAAACAAACACCCCGCGCCGGCCGCTCTGCTCGGGCAACTGCACCCCCACGGCCTGATATCCCTTCGCCCGAAACGCCCCCTCCAGCGCCGCCCGCGCCCCCTCCACATCCTCCACACTGCGCCCCGGCCCGAGAAAGGGATACACAGCCTCGCCGATCTCCTGCTCACTCAGAAGCTTCGAGCCGGTGACGCGGAATTCACGGATCGAGAACCGCGGCGCGTCCGCCTCCCCCTGCGCTCGAAGCAACCCTCCACCCAAAACCATCCACCCGCTCAAGAGGACCCTCCCGAGACGCAGGCAGCCGCTTGCGCCGAGCCATGCTCGGTGGGCGAGTTGCTGCCTGTGGTTCTTCATCATGGGCGATGTTCTGCGCATGGGAAACCAGCCCGGCCACTAAGCCACAACCAGCCCCATCCCCGAACTAACCGCGCCCCCTAAACCCAGCCACCCTTTTACTGTGACATTCCCGTGAACGGCAGATGACGGAAATAAGGCGGGATTGTGACTTTCCTGTGTCGCCCGCGGAACCCTGCATTCATCAGCATCCCCGGCCTGCCGCACACACGGACCCCCTCTTTGCCTTCGCGCCTGAAACCGTCGCGCCAGCGTCACCTGCTGGTCACCGAAATGTGACGGTACATTATTTGCCTCCACGCGGCGTGCACCCCTAGCCTCCGCCCAGCCGCCACAGGGTACACACCCATCGGCAGCTGCCAAACCAACACATCCAACCAAAAAGATGAAAGCCAACCAATTCATTCTCACCGGGCTCATCGCCCTCGGCTCCCTAGTCGCTCACAGCGCACAGGCCGTCACCTCGGATCTCGTCCTCCGTATCACGGGTTCCACCGCCTTCCGCTCACAGACTCACAGCGGAATCATCGCTGCTTATGGTGGTTCCCAAGCGAGTGGTGGAATCACCTCCTACGCCTACGTAGGCACCAGCGCCTCCGGCGCTTCCCAAGCCATCTACTACGGCACGATCAGCGGCAAACTGGTCATCATCAAAACTTCCTGGTCCGGGTCCGAGGCAGGCGTGCGCACCGTCGCCGCCAACAGCAGCTCCGCTTCCGCGAACTTCCTCGCCGACACCATCCTCGATAACACCGGATCGGGTGTCGCCGCTCTCCAGACTGGTACCGCCTCCGTCACCGCCGGCACCACCGCCGAAATCCCCGACGTCGCAATGGCCGACAACTACCAGAGCTCTTCCGCGTTCTTTGGTTCCTACGGTGGAGTCACCTACCCAACCCTAACGGAAGTGACCCTCACCCCCAGTGGTGACCCTGTGGGCATCGTCGCCTTCCAGTTCGTCACAAGCGCAGCCTCCCCGATCACCGATATCACCACCGACCTCGCAAAGTCTCTCTTCAGCACCGGCGCCCTTCCGTTGTCCTTCTTCACCGGTGACTCCACCAGCACCGGCTACGTCTTCGCCACCGGCCGCGATCCGGATTCGGGCACCCGCTTGGATACCCTGGCCGTGATCGGCCTCGGCGCGCAGAGCGCCGTCAAGCAGTACCAGCCCTCGACTTCCGCTACCGGCGGGCAGGTCGCCGCAGCCGGCGGAAGCATCGCCTTCAACATCCCCGCACCGGCCGGCACGGTGAACGGCATTTCGGTGGCTCTCTACAACAACGGCTACAACAGCGGCGGTAACCTTGGCAAAGCCCTTGCCAACGCCACCACAGCCATGGTGACCAAAGACTTCCCCACCACCGGCACCGACACCACCGGGGGATACTACGTCGGCTACATGAGCACCGGCGACGCCTCAACAGCAGCAGGATTATCACCCGCCGCCATCCGCCTCACCTTCAACGGCGTCCCTTATACCGTAGCCAACGTGCTCACGGGTAAGTACCCGTTCTGGTCCTACGAGCACATGTACATCCGCTCCAGCATGAGCGTTACCGGCCAGGCCGTGGCACAAACCATCGCTAACGGCATCAACAGCGCCGTCACCAGCGGCCTCACACCCTCCGCCATGCTCGTGAAACGGTCCACCGACGGCGCACGCATCCTCACGAAGTAACACTCGGATCTCTTCCATCCCAAAGCCGGTGCGGGTTTACCCCGCACCGGCTTTTTCTTTTCCCCCAGATCGCCGCCTAGCGTCCTCTCCCCCGCAATCCACACCCCTCACACGACACCATCCCCACCCTCCATCTCCCCGCAACAAATCCGTATCAACGGCATGGAACCCGCCCCAGTTGATGGGGCTGTGTCGCGCACCCGGCCCCGAGCCTCAGCGCCCAAGAGCATCACGCATCTGACCACCGCTCTTCGATTCCCGCCGCTCCGGAGTCATCACCGAACGGGCTGCCTCCAAACTTCCCAACCTCGGCCGCGCCCTCAAACGAGCACACAACCTCCCCTCATTGAGAACCTGCTTTTCGGGTGGTGCGAGCGCCTCGGCAAGGCCACGCCTGTGGCCCGGGTCGGCCCCGTTCTCTATGTCACCGGCCTCGTGGTCGGTGCGTAGGGCCCCAATCTTTCCCTCAGCGATGTCTGCCTCATCCGCTCCGCTCGCATTCCGGAGCCGATCCCGGCAGAGGTCGTGAGCTTTCCCACCAGTCCCGCATTCACTTCTGACAACACCCATCGCCCCGAACCGCTGAGCATGCCGGCACCGCAAGCAACACGCCCAGCACAGGCCCGGCCACATACACCCAGAGCGATTCCATCTGCCACCCCACCAACGCCGGCGCCAGCGATCGCGCGGGATTCATCGACGCACCACACACCGGCCCGGCGAACATCGCCTCCAGTGCAATCACCGCTCCAATCGCCACGCCCGCCGTCACCCCCTTCTCCTTCGCACCGGTCGACACGCTCAGGATCACGAGCATCAGCACGAACGTGAGGATGGTCTCAAACACCACACTCTGCACCGCACCGCCCGATGGCAGTGTACCTCCCAACGTCGTCGCAGCCGGAAACAGGAACCGCAGCGTCCCACTCGCAGCGCAAGCCCCCAGCACCTGCGCCGCCAGATAGCCGCCCACTTGTCCCCAAGGAAATCTCCCCGCCACCGCAAAGCCCAGCGTCACCGCGGGATTGAGGTGCGCACCGCTCACATCCCCAAACGTGTAGATCATCGCCAGCACCACCAACCCGAACGTCAGCGCCACCCCAGAATGCCCGATCGCCCCTCCGGATACCTGATCCACCACAATGGCACCGGTGCCCGCAAACAGCAGCGTGAAGGTTCCCAAAAACTCGGCAATGAGCGTTCTCATAAGAGGTAAGAAAGTGAACGGTGAAAATGAATGGCGCTGACTGGCAGATGGTAAAATCAAGCGGATGCGTCAGCAGCGTCAGCTCACGCGCCCACGGGCACCGCGTTGATTATTCCTACGCACAGAAAATCCCACAGCGCACACCCCTTTGCGGCGAAGACTCACCCGCGCCTTCCGCCGGCGCGCATCCTCTCGCAGCACCGCATCCCGGCGGACCTCCGCCAGATGCTCCGCAAAAAACGCCCTGCTCAAGCGGGCGAACGCCGCGCTCAACCCGTAGTACACCCAGCGCCCCTGCTGGCGCACCTCCACAAGCCCCCCAAGCCGCAGCCACCGCAGGTGCGTGGAAAGCGTCGACTGCACCACCCCCAGAACATCGCACAGCTCGCACACACACAACTCCCCACCCAGCAACGCGCGCACGATGCGGACCCGAGTCGGGTCGCTGAGAGCCTTGGCTGAGAGAAGAAGGGCACGCATCGTCGTATCGGTACTCCCCGATATATCCGCACACACGTTCCCAGCCAAGCCCTTTGCCCACCTGAGAAAAAACCCCGCACTCTTTCCAGAGACGCGGGGTCCTTCTTTCACAAGGGAGCAGAACCATGCCCTCCCTGCCTTGGATCCTCCGAACTACTTCGCCGCACCCTTCGCCGCACCGCCGCCACCGCCCGCAGCCCCTTTTGGCGCCCCTTTGGGTCCGCCTTTGGGTCCACCCTTCGCCCCCTCCGGTCCACCGGGGCCTCCGGGGCCACGCTCCTTGCGCACCTCCTCGAATTTCGCCTTCTGCTCCGGAGTGAGAATCGCGTCCATCTCCCCCTTCTGAGCCTGCATCAGTTCCATCATCTTCTTCTTCTTCTCGTCCTCCGTCAGGTTCTCACGCCCCTTGCCCATCAACTCTCGCATCTGCGGCGCATTCTTCTCCACCACCGCATGCAACTTCTCCTTCTGCTCCGCGCTGAGCCCGAGCTTCTCGGCCATCATCTTCATCCGTTCCTCCGGATTACCAGGGCCTCCACCCGGCCCCTTGCCCTGCGGCCCCTTGCCCTGCGGCTTCTGGCCCGCCGCGCTCTCGGAGCCCGCCTTGCCCTGCGGCCCGCCTTTGGGGCACTTCTTATCTTCAGCCTGCGCTGCCAACGCCAGCCCAAGGGCGGCACATAATGTAAGAGGGAACAGCTTAGTCATAAATCATTAGAACACCGGAACGCCCCACAGGTTACAGGCAATTTTGCCAACGCCCCCCGCACTAGATACCCGCACCGCCTCTGCTATTGAATTCACGCCGCTCATAAAGATTACTACCCCCACCCCCATGAACTCCCGCCGCAACTTCCTCCGCACCACCGCCCTCGGAACAGCCGCCGCCACGCTGCTTCCCCGAGCCCTCTCCGCCGCTCCCGCCGCCAAGGCCGGTGCTGGCGCCACCGAATTCGCCCTCTTCACCAAGCACTTCATCGGTCTCCCACCAGAGGAACTCGCCACCACGCTGGCTCGCTGCGGCGTCACCGCCGTCGAACTTCCCGTGCGCCCGAAGAGCACCCATGTCGAGCCCGAGCGCGTTGCCGAAGACCTCCCCAAGCTTGCCGCCACGCTTCAAAAACAAGGCATCTCCATCTCCCTTCTCACCACCGGCATCAACGAGGTGAGCAAGGCGCAGCACACCGAGACCATCCTGCGCACCGCCAAGGCTCTCGGCATCACCCGCTACCGCATGAACTGGTTCCCCTACGACTTCTCCAAGCCGCTGTGGAGCCAGCTCGACGAACTCAAACCCCGCCTGCGCGACCTCGTCCAGCTCAGCCGCGAGATCGGCGTGCTCCCCTGCTACCAGAACCATTCCGGCAGCAAAAACATCGGCGCCCCCATCTGGGACATGGATTACCTCATGCGCGACCACCGCCCGGACGAGCTCGCATGGTGCTTCGACATCATGCACGCCACCATCGAGGGCCAGCTCTCCTGGCCCATCGAGGTCCAACTCGCCCGCCCTCACATCGCAGTCGCCTATTTCAAAAACATCCGCTGGACCCCATCGGGCCACGAATCCGCTCCACTCGGCGAAGGCGTCGTCAACAAGGGCTACGTCGACCTCCTCCGCAAACTGGGCTGGAGCGGCCCCGCCTCACTTCACATCGAATACCTGAAGGGGAAGCCTGGCGACCCCGGCTACCTCGACACCGCAATCGCCGCCACCCAGCGCGATCTCGCCGTCCTCAAATCCTGGTGGCAGGCCTGACCCCACCCGCCGCCCCGCCAAAGCCCGCCCCAACCGCCCTCCCTCAGCTGCGCCAACGCAGCCGTTGCTTCTCCCCGTTCTGACGGTGGGCCTTCGCCAGCGTGTGCAGCTCCAGTGACAACCCGTCCGCCTGCACCACCGCCTCCACCCATCCATTGGGGCGCCCGTCCGTGAACACATACGCAGTCGGCGGAAGGTTCACGAGATGGATCCCGCTCCCATGCCGCCCGATCTCCCACCGGTGGCTGTGACCAAAGATATACGCCTTCACCTGACGCCTCGGCGCCAGCACCGCAAAAAACTCCTTCGTGTCTTCCAGCGGATACTTGCTCATCCCGTCCTCCGGATTGTGATGACCGTACACAATCACCGGACGATCCGCGTTCTCATCCAGTAGCCGTGCAATGAGCTCCAACTGTTCCCGCCCCATCCGCCCCGCGCCCATCGGCTGCGTGGAGGAATCCACCAGCAGCCAGTGCGCGCGCTCCCCACGGACCAGCGCCACCTCGCGGTCCGCCATGAGACTCGGCCGCAACCGCGCCTCCCCCACCACTTCGCGGAAGTTCTCGCGCGCATCGTGATTGCCCATTGTCAGATGCACCGGCATCCCTGCCGCGCGCAGCGGCTCCAGCAACTCGGTGAACACCACGTAATCCCCTTTCTGCCCATCGCGGAACGCGCAGTCCCCGTTCACAAGCACCGCTCCGGCCCGCTCCGAACGCGCAATCACATCGCGCACCACCGCCTCCAAGTTGGCCGCCATGTTCGTGTCCCTCGCCGTCTCCGACCGATCCGCGGCGATGTGTGTGTCCGAGAGCAGCGCAAACCGATGCGGGTCCGCCTGGGCGCTCGCGGCGTGGAGCCCCCGAACCGCCAAGGGCCCGAGACAGGAGGCGGCAGCAGCAGCAAACGATCCGCGAAGAAACCCGCGGCGCGACAAGGGGGGGAGCGTGAAGGGCATGACGTCTGAGAGGATCCTAACTCCATCACCCGCCCGCCGGCGAATCCTTAGCGCAGCACCGCGCTTGCCTCTCCCTCACGCCTTGAAATCCCGCGCACAAAACACCGCCACCCCAACAATCAGGAAGCTCGCATCCAAACCCAGCAGGTACGCGTACTCCTCCACCATCTTCGGCCAGGGCACGGGCGCACGGAACAGGTCGATCCATACACTCATGTGCGAGGTGATCATCCACCGCCGATAACTCTCAAAGTACGGCAGCAGGTGCAGGATCCAATCCACGAAGAAAACCGTCAGCGCAGCGATCGTGGCCGTCGCCGGTTTCACCCTCCAACAGGAAAACTGAAAGGCAAATGTCGTCAGCGTAAGCAGACTCAACCCAAGGCATGGCAACGCCGCCAGATAACGCCAAAGCCCCTCTCCCAAACCGTAAAACGCCATGATCCCCTGCGCCGGAAACGCCGCAAACAATCCCCCGCCGCCAAGGCACAGCCATGCTCCACACAGCGCGGTCAGCCCGATGAAACCCACCAGCACGAACGTGTAAACCACGCACGCCGCATACTTGATCCCCAGCACCCGCAGACGCGACACCGGCCTGCAAAGCGTCATGCGCATCGTCCCGTCCTCCACCTCCTTGGCAACCATGTCCCCGCCCACCAGCGCCAGAAACAAACCGCCCAGCAGAAACACCGTCGCCGACAACATAATCAAAGCCACGCTCAACCCGGAGAAATACTCCTCAAACACACCACCCTCCCGCTCGATCGCACGCCGCATCCACTGCTGGCCGAGCGGCAACCGCCAGAGCACAAGAATCAGCAACTCCACGGCGAGAAAAACGCCAAACCCCAAGTGCGTGCGCCGCCGCGCAAACAGCTTCAAAAGCTCCCCCTGCATCTGGCGCGCAAGCAATCTCACAACATCCGCGCCCCCTCAGCGCCCCCAGCACACCCCGCACCGCCCTCCGCCTCGGCGCCACGCGTGAGCTCCAGATACACCTGCTCCAAAGTGCGCCTCCGGAGCTCCACCGCCTGCACCCGTACGGAACCGTGCACCAGCGCCGCCACCACGTCCGCAGCCTCCACATCGGCGCCCATCCTCACCTCACCCGGTGCCAACACCTCCACCCCCGCCATCTTTCCAAGCACCACAACCGCCTGCCCCCAGTCCCCCACTTCCAGACGCAGCACCCGCTCGCCCGTCGCAAGCGAAGCCCACATCCCTTCGAACACCTTCCTCCCTCCGCACAGCACGGCGCCGTGCGTGCAGAGCAGCTCCACCTCGGTGAGCAGATGCGAACAGAAAACCACCGTCATCCCGCGCTCCCGATTCAGCCGCTGGAGCAGTGCCCTCATCTCCGCGATCCCCTCCGGATCAAGGCCGTTGGTGGGCTCATCGAGCAGAAGCAGTTCGCTCTCCGGCAACAGCGCCTGCGCCAACCCCAACCGCTGCCTCATTCCCTGACTGTACGCTCCGACCAAGTCGTGGATGCGCTTCTCAAGACCCACGAGCGCCACCACCTCACGCATCCGCTGGACCGGCACCACCGCCGAATAACTCGTGAAAATCTCAAGGTTCCGCCACCCGCTCAGGTACTCGTAAAACCGCGGCGCTTCGAACACCGCGCCCGTACGCGCAAGCGCTCCAGCACGATCGCGCTGCACGGATACACCGCCGATGAACGCCTCACCCGCATCCGGATGCACCTGCCCCAGCACCACGCCAAGCGTCGTGCTCTTGCCCGCACCATTGTGCCCGAGCAGTCCGTAGACACTCCCGCGCGCCACCTCCAATGTCAGCCCATGCAGCGCAGGCCTCCCTGCAAAACTCTTGCGCACACCCTGCACCCTCAGCATGGCGTACAACAGCGCACCTCCGGCTGCCAGGGGGAAGGGATTGCATTCATGGGGTGGAAACCAAATCCCGCGCTCATCGCCACGCGGACCCAAATCCTCCGCCATCCGCCGATCCCCAGTCAACGCGCCTTTGCAACGCGCCTTTGCAATCTCCCCGTCGCCAAGTGCCAGCTCAGCGCCCCGTCAAAATCTGCAACTCCTTGGTCGCGTGCCCGTCCGCATACAGGATGTTCACCTTGTTTTCGCTGTAAGGATGGAAGGCCTCCTTGTCGCTGAGCAGCGGAATCTTCCCTCGCTCAAAGGACAACCGCAGAAAGTTCAGGTCCGCCAAAGGCTGCCCATTCAGCGCCACGTTCCAGAAGTAACTCGTCCCGCTCGCCGCCGCCAGACGCGGGTCCGCCGGGCACGCGAACACCCGCTCATCGCCCACATACGGTCCCAACACCACGTCCACCACAGGCTCCTCATCACTGCGCGATGCACGCGCCCCGCGCAGCACCGGCATCACCTGCCCGTGATCTCCAAGATAACCATTGAGGCCGATCCCCAGCTGACGCAGATGCCCGAGGCACGCCGTCGAACGCCCCGTCTCCCCGAGCCGCCTGACCATCGGCACCCCCAACAGCGCAAGTGCCACCAGCACCACCACGACCACCATCAACTCCACCAGCGTGAACCCCGCTCCTTTCCCGCACTCAATGCACACACGCTTCATGGCGACCGATGGAGGTTCTTCTGCAACGCCTCTATCAAGGGCGCCACATCCATCTTCACCTCCACACTCGCATCCGCGTAAAACGCCTTGAACCCCTGCTCCACGATCTTGCGCGCGTTGTCGTCCAGTTCGGGTCCATTCCCCCCTGCACCCTCCTCGCGTCCCCGGCGCCGCATGTCCTCCAGCGCCTTGTCCACAAAGCGCCGCCGCTTCTCCGGCTCCATCCGATTCAGCGCCTCCATCAACTGCTTGAAACCAGAAGGCAGCGTGAGATCGAGGAAGCGCGCCTGTTCCTCAGCCGTCAGCTCCTTGAAAAAACCGGCCAGCCCACGCTCCATCCTCACCTCCCGTCTTTGCTCCCATCCCATGCGGTTCAAGTCGCCGGCCACTTTCTCCAACACGCGTCCGCGCTCCGCGGCCGAGCGCTCTCCCAACGGATTCGCCTCCAAATACGTGCCCACGGACTCCGGCGTCGGCACGGCCTTTCTGGCAACACGGGTCACCCCTGCCACGCCGATCCAAACGCCACCCAAGAGCAGCAGCACCCACATCCAGGGAAAACGCTTCATACAGAAGTCTCCGCCTCTATCCCACTGTCACTCCAAACGCCAGCCCCAACGCAGCGCTCGGACCCCGCATACGCCTTCGATGAAATGCCCATCTTGGAACCCACTTCCTGCAAATCAAAGACCCCCCCCGCCCTCAGTGCGGTCGAACCGGCGCCAGTTCAAGGATGCGCCCAGGGAGCCAGCCCGCACCCTCCTTGAAATTCGTGGGCCGGGTGTACTCCAACACCAGCACCCGCCCCGCACCGGCCGCCAGCACATCAATGGGCCTCCCCAAGGGCGCTAGCAAAGTCCTCGCACGCATCTGCCAGTTCCCGTCCGGTCGTTGCTCCATCCGGCACACCAACACGTCAAACCCCACGTCCACAGGAGCCGCCGGCGCACCAAGCAGATTCCCAAACCGCGTCATCACAAAACTGTTGCCCAACGGCTCTGGATATTCCGGCCCGCACCACAGCAGCCCTCCCGGACAGGAGTGCGCATCGAGTGTCGACAACGGCGCGTCCGCAGAACCCCCGCCAGCCGGTCCCAGATTCACCACAGGGGCGCGAAACTTCACGCCCGCGGGCGCCGCCGGCGTATGCGGATACGGAAAGCCTTCGCGAGCCGGCCAGTCCGCAAACTGATACGGAAAACCGTAGTGCGCGCCTGGCACGATGAAATCCACCTCCTCAGGCGCGCTGTAATCGGGCCCATTGCTCGCAGTGAAAAGGTTGCCAGCCCCGTCCCATGCAAATCCGTACGGATTGCGGATTCCGCGTGCGATCACCTCCACGCGGGGCTGCGCCGCTCCGGGATCCACCCGCCAAAGGGCCGCAGTCAACTCCACCTCCCCGCCTTTGAAATAACCGGGCTTCTCGGTCGACTCCCCGGAGTCGGTGCGCGAACCACTGCTGATGTACAGCATTCCATCGGGGCCAAACGCCATGTGGCTCACCCCATGATTCATCCCGCCGACCCCGTGCGGGTAGTTCGTCTTCAACCACTCCTTGAGTGGCGAAGCCCCTCCCTTGAAAGCGCCCTCCGTGCGCCACACCACCACCTCGTTCAGAAGCACGGGCTCCGCATCCACCTTGCGGTTGGTCACCACATACAAGCGTCCCTCCGCGTCCAGTGCCGCCCCGAGCGCCACACCCACTCCCGCCTGCGCGTAGTCCCCGGGCCGTACCAACGGCGTCAACGCCCCCGCAAGATCCAAAGCGAACACCGAGCCGTCCTGCCCCAACACATAAAACTCCCCTGCGCGCCCCACCAGTCGCGTGCAGAACTGCGGCAACTGCACCACCTCCCGCAAACTCCAACCCTCCGGCGCTTGCGGGAGCGCTTGATATGCCCCGGCCTTCACCAGCGCCGCGTACGTTTTAAAGCGCGACTTCGCGCGAACAGCTGCCACCTCCCCCGCCGTAAATCCGGCCGCCGAGTTGCCCCAGGAGCTGCCCACAAAACTCAGCACGTCCGCCACCTCCCCATCATCGAGAACCTGCGCAGGCATCCCATTCTCATACTCGCGCCCGTTCACCACCACACGCCCGGAAAGGCCCTCGCAAAGCGCGCGAATCACCTCCTCCCGCTTCTCCACAAGCCAGTCCGATCCCGCAAGCGGCGGATACACTGGTGGCGCACCCTGCCCCGAAGCTTGGTGACACAGCAGGCACTTCTCCGCGTAAATCTTCGCACCGCGCTCAGGCCCGCCCGGCACCGAGATCGACGGCGCTCCCTCTGCATTCACAAGGCCAACGGCGCTCACAAACCACGCCCCCATCAGCACGGCAAAACCCGATCCGGTGGGTTTCATAGGAAGAATGTCCGCTGAGCAAAGTCGGCCAGCAGAATGATCACGATCGACACCACCGCGATCCCCGTCTCCATCACCGTCCACGTGCGCAGCGTCTGGCTCACGCTCATCCCCACATACTCCTTCACGAACCAGAACCCAGAATCGTTCACGTGCGAAAGGATCAGCGAACCCGCCCCCATCGCCAGCACCATCAACTCCTTGTTCACCTCCGGATGCGCCACAAGGATCGGCTCCACCAATCCCGCCGCCATGGTGATCGCCACCGTGGCAGATCCCACCGCAATCCGAATCACCCCGGCGATCAACCACCCCAGAAGCAGCGGCGGAATCCCCGGACTCCAAAGCCCCGAGATCGCATCGCCCACACCGGAGACGGCCAGCACCTTGCTGAATCCCCCGCCCGCACCGATCACCAGAAGGATGTTCGCCGCTGGGCCCACGCACTGGTCACTGAACTTCAAGATCTGCGCGGCACTCAGCCCGCAGTGCGTCCCGAAACTCCAAAAGGAAAAAAGCACCGCCGCCACCATCGCCACCAGCGGCGATCCAATGAGCCGCAGCACCTGGCAGAGAGGATCCTCGGGCGGCAGACAGAGTTCCGCCACCGTCGCCACCAACATCAACACCACCGGCAGCAACATCGTAAACAAGCTCAGCCCAAACCCGGGAGCACGCGGCGCTGCGGGCCTCGCCGTCGCCTCCGCTCCCAATCCCCCGATCTCCATCGGCACCTTCGGCGCAATCCACCGCGCCAGCAGCGGCCCCGTCACCAGCGCCGTCGGCACCCCAACCAGCAACGACCAAAGGATCGTGCGTCCCGCGTCTGCGTTGATCTTCCCGATGGCCACCATCGGACCCGGATGCGGCGGTATGAGACCGTGCGCCACTGACAACCCGGCGAACATCGGCAGCGCCAACCTCAAAATCGGTGTCCCGGTCTGGCGCGCCAGCATGAAGGCGACGGGTCCGAGAAGAATCACCCCCACCCCGAAGAACACGGAGATACCCACCACGAACGCCACCACCATCAGCGCATAATCGATACGGCTTGGTCCCAGCACCGACACCAGACGGTTGGCGATCACCTCCGCAGCCCCCGATTCCGCAAGCAGCTTTCCGAGCACCGTGCCCAATCCCACCACCATCGCGAGCGTGGCAAGCGTCGCCCCCACCCCCTCCTGAAACGTCGACGCAATCTTGAGCATCGGCATTCCAGAACCCACGCCCACCGCCACCGACGCCAGGATGAGCGCAACAAACGCGTTGCACTTAAATCGCACGATCAACAGCACCAAACCGAGAATCGAACACAGCGCAACCAGCAGAAGGCCGTTCGGAGAAAGCGTCGCGAGCATGGGGGGGAAACAGTTTGGGGTGGTTGGGTTGATCCAGCGGTGACGCCCGGCCCACAGCCGCTGCGCTCACACACTGCCCTGCACAACGTGGCAGGAGCCGCCATCCCTTGTCCAGAATGGCACTTGGTTCACAAAGCTTATCGTCCCGGCCAATGAACCCGCCACACCCGCATCCCGCACGCACGGGAGTCCGCTGGATCTCGGCGACCACAGCCCCAACGCGGCCAAACGAAACAGACTCGCCCTTCACGCGCCCCGCAATACTCGGGGCCGCGGCTGCTCTTGGAGGCTTCTCGCATTGGCCCCATCCCAGATACTCAAGCAGACAGGCGCGATCCAATGGAGGAGGACACCAGCCCCCCGCACCATCCACTTGCCCACTCGCCCACTCGCCCCGCTTAGAGGGCGTGCTTGACGATCTCCACGAAGCCGCGCGCCTCAAGACTGGCTCCGCCCACAAGCGCACCATCAATGTCCGGCTGGCTCATCAACTCGGCCGTGTTCGCCGGTTTCACACTGCCACCGTACTGGATGCGCACCTTGTCCGCGACCGCCTTGCCCGCCATCGTCTCAAGATGCGCTCGGATGAACGCATGCGCCGCCTGCGCCTGTTCTGGCGAGGCCGTGCGCCCCGTCCCAATGGCCCAGACGGGTTCATACGCGATGATCACCTCCTCGAACTCCTTTGCACTCAGGTCCGCAAGACTGCCGGAGAGTTGGGTGGAAAGCACCGACTCCACACGGCCGGCGTCGCGCTCATCCAAGGTCTCGCCCACGCACACGATGGGCTTGAGCACCGCCGCCAGCGCCGCCTTGGTCTTGCGGTTTACCACCGCATCCGTCTCCCCAAAGAGGCTGCGGCGTTCGCTGTGGCCAAGCACCACGTAGCGCACAAAGAGCTCGCGCAGCATGTCGGCGCTGACCTCGCCCGTGTACGCGCCAGGCTTCTCCCAGTGCATGTTCTGGGCGCCCAAACGCACGTTGGAAACGTCCGAAAGCACCTCCGACACCTTCGCCAGCGCCGTGAACGGGGGGCAGATCACCACGTCCACCCGCTTCTCCTCCCCGAGTTCCAGCAGAAATGTGTCAAGGAAGGTCACCGCCTCAGAGACGGTCTTGTTCATCTTCCAGTTCGCAGCGATGATTTTCTTACGCATGGAAATATCCCGTTTTACTTCTCGTTGAGCGCCGCCACCCCGGGCAGCACCTTCCCTTCAAGCAACTCCAGCGACGCCCCACCCCCGGTGGAAATGAACGTCATCCGGTCCGCCAACCCAAACTGCTTCACAGCCGTCACGGAATCGCCCCCGCCAATGATCGACACCGCACCGCTCGCAGCCACAGCCTCCGCCAACCCGCGCGTGCCCTTGGCAAAAGGCGGCAGTTCAAACACGCCCACCGGTCCGTTCCAGAGAATCGTCCCCGCCTTCGCAATCTCCTCACTGTAAAGCGTGATGGTCTGCGGCCCAATGTCCACGGCCTCCCATCCCTCGCTGATCCCGTTCTCCTTGGAAAGCAGCGGGGTCGCACGCGGCTGCGCAGTCGCGCTGAATTCCTGCGTCTCCAGGTTGTCCACCGGCAGCAGGAACTTCACCCCCTTCTCCTTCGCCAGCGCAAGGATCTCCAGTGCCAGATCCACCTTGTCCGCCTCCACACGGCTCTTGCCCGTCCCAATCCCCAGCGCCCGGTAAAATGTGTACGCCATCGCGCCACCCACAAGGAACACATCGGCCCGCTTCATCAGCGCCTTGATGACGCCGATCTTGTCGGAAACCTTCGATCCCCCAAGGATCACCAAGAAGGGACGCGCGGGTTTCTCCAACTCGCCCTCCAAATACTGCAATTCCTTCTCCATCAGCAGCCCCATCGCGGCGCGCCCCACAAAGCGCGCGATGCCAGCCGTCGACGCATGCGCCCGGTGTGCGGCTCCGAAGGCGTCGTTCACAAACACGTCCCCGAGTTGGGCCAGCGCCTGCGAGAACCCCTCCCCGTTCGCCTCCTCCTCGGCATGAAAACGCACGTTCTCCAGCAGCAGCACATCCCCGTCACGCATCTGCGCGATGAGCTGTGCGGGCACATCCCCCGTCGTTTCCTCGCTGAAGAGAACGGAATGCTGGAGGAGCCCCTGCAGGTGCTCGGCCACCGGCCGCAACGTGTACTTGAGATTGCGCTCACCCTTGGGCCGCCCGAAGTGGGCCATCAGGATCACCTTCGCCCCCTTCTCACGCAGCAGGCCGATGGTCGGAAGACTCTCCCGGATGCGCGTGTCGTCGGTGATGCGCGTCGCGCCCTCGTGCTCCTCGGTGGGTACGTTGAAATCCACCCGCACAACCACACGCTTGCCAGCCACCTCAATGTCTCGAACTGAAAGCTTTGCCATAGATTTTTCCCTTGATTCGGAGCCGGCAAGTCAAGCCCCCCCACCGCCCAAAACACAAGCACTTTGCCCGAAATCCTGATCCCTCCACCGTGCCCCCCCCGGATTGTCATCCCGTCCCCTCCCGGCTTGCAGCATCCGCACCTCCATGTATCCCAGCGCCATGACCGCGCCACGCACCCCCGCCGAGGCCTTCTTCCTGCATGCCACCGACGCCGCCCAATGGCTGGAACTCTTCGATCACCTTCCCTCCATCTACCTCTTCGTCAAAGACACCCACCACCGGTTCATGCGCGTCAACCGCGCCATGTGCGATCTGCACGGCTGCGCCCACGAGCACCAGATGCTGGGACGCACCGACGACGATTTCCACCCACCCGCACTCGCAGTCCAGTACCTCGCCGAGGATCGCGAAGTCTTCTCCACCGGACGCCCCACGGCCGAGCGCCCATGGCTGGTTCCCGACGCCGACGGCACCCCGCAGTGGTACCTCAGCAGCAAGCGCCCCGTTCGCGACACCTCCGGAAAACTCATCGGCCTGGTCGGCGTCATGCGCCCCTACGCGGGCGCCGAAGATCTGCCGGGCCAATCCCACCGGCTCACCCCCGCTCTGCAACACGTCCTCGCCCATTATGCGGATCCCCTCCCCATGCGCGATGTCGCGAGCAAGGCGCACCTTTCTCTCAGCCAATTCCAACGCGAGTTCCGACGCCTCTTCGGAATTCCTCCCGGCGAATACCTCACACGCGTGCGCCTTCTTATGGCACGCAGGCTTCTGGAACGAACCCAGCGGCTCATCGCTACCATCGCGATGGAAACCGGATTTTACGACCAAAGCCACTTCACACGCACCTTCCGCCGCGCCACAGGGCTGAGTCCGCGCGAACACCGCCTGCGCTTCACCCGTGGCCAACGTTGAGTGGTTGAGTGCCGCGAACTCAGCCCCCCCCAGAACCCCTCAACGAGCATCGCACGAAATCCACACCGCTTCTCAACGCCCCAAGCGTTCCCTATACTCCGCAGGCACCACGCTTCCGACCAACCCGGCCACATCCGCGCCCTGCACAGAGGAGCCCGCAGGAACAGCCGCGCCATCCACCACGCTTTCATTCAACTCCATCACGCCGGGCCCCTGCAGCGCGTCATTCTCAAGAGTAAACCGCTTCGCGAAAAGCGACGCATCCCGATCCACCCTCACCGCCCCGCGCGCCCCCACACGCCGCACCAGCACATTCTCCAAACGCAACTCGCTGTGCTGTCCCGGACCCGCGGAAACCTGCAACGCACGCTCCGCCGAAGACCACACCACCGCGTCCCGCACCTCGTACCGGCCGTCGTGCAGGAAGAACAGGTCGTACGCCAAATTGTCGGCCACAAACACCCGGCGGTAACTGGTGTGCGCGGTCCCCGTGTCCGTAATCCCGGTGCTGTTGCCCACACTCACAAACCCATCCACACGATACTGCGCGGACTCGTGCGCGCTGATCCCATCGTCCCCGCACTCAATGGCGCGGATATTCTCAAACACCACCGAGCGGCAGTCCCCATGAATGTTGAACCCGTCGTTGTGCACGTGCGTCACCGTCACATTGCGGATCACCAGATGCTCGCACACGCCGCCCAACCCCACACCCGCTGAACGCTTCGGCACTCGAATCCCCGCATCCCCAATTCCCCGCCCAGGCGCCAGCTTCACATAAAACGTCCCGTACACCTGCGACGACCCCGCCGTCTCACGCGCAGGCTCCCGCACAAACGTCCACTGCCCGGGCACCAGCGCCGCCGGTTCCAAGAACGCCGCCTTCCGCCCCTTCGACGTCCGCCCCATGTGATTCATCCGCCCTTCCCAGAGAAAGAACCAGCGCACCAACACAAAGTCGTCCAACCGAGGCAACAGGTCCGATGCCGCAAAAAGCCCCGGCTCCACCTCGCGCCACTGCGCCGGATCCAGCGGATCGGATCCCTCCAACGTCGCCCCGTGCCCGTCCAGCGTGATCGGCCTTCCCTCCTCCCCCTTCTTACTCTGGAAAACAGCCGACTCCCGGTACACCACCGGCTCCAGATGCACCGTGTCTCCAGCCTGCGCCTGCTGAATCGCTTTCGCCACCGAAAGCCCGTCCTTCCCCACGTACAGATCGCGCGCTGACGCCGCCCCTGCGGCAACCAACCATGCCGCGCTCAATGCGGGCAGAAACGACGAAACCAGCAATCTCCGCGTCCCACCCTCACTCACACGCATCGCCTACTTCGCCTCCGCGCACAGCAATTCCACGAGCCCGGTGAAATCGGGAAGCCCATGCGGATGATGATCCCCACCCTCCTTGGCAAACACGCGCACCCGGCCGCCCCCCTGCTCCCAAAACCGCACGATCACGCCCGCGTTGTCCACATAAGGAACCACCGTGTCCGCCGTCCCATGCACCGACACCAGGAGCACGCCGGCCTTCAGCGCAGCACCAAGGCCATCCGCCGGACGCAGCGACTTCTCCTGCGCCTCCTCGTCGGTCCCAAACTGGAACTCCTTCTTGTACAGTTCCCAATCCCGCGGACTCCCCTTCCCTTTGGCGGTGAGCTGCAGACCGCCGGGCCACGACCTCACATCACACACCCCGTTGTCCAAATACAGCACGCTGACCAAGTCGGGATGCAGCCTCGCCCACGCGTTCACGTAAAGACCCCCGCGCGAAATCCCGATGAGCGCCGGACGCTTGGAAAGACCCCGCTTCCCGTGCAACTCCTCATACAGCTTCTCCCAGACCGCCATCGCGCCCGCGGACCCGAACTGATTGCTCAACCCCACATACGCCACATGCCAGCCCTTCTCCACCAGTGCGTCCTCGAACCCCTTGAGATGCCCGGCAAACTCACCAACCCACAGCCACGGCTTCCCGGGCGCAGCTTGATCGGGAACCTTGAGCGTCACCGCTTTGCCCTCCACGCTGAACTTCTCCAGCGTTCCTGCAAACACGAGGCTGGTCGAACAAACGAGGACGGCAAGGGCCTGTAAAAAAGTACGCATAGGGGTGGGGGTGAATGCGCTCGGATTGGAAGCCTGATCGGCCCACGCTGCAACCACCAAATCCCCAACCCCCGAACCACTTCCACCTGTCTAACCCACCCCCTTTTGGGGGGTTGCCCCTGCACCGCCCGGCGCTCACAATTCCCACACACCGTCCCACACGTGCCACCCCACACGCAAAGCGCGCTCCGCCGCTCTCCGCCTCTCATGAACCGCCCCCTGCCCCCGTTCACCGCAGCATTCGCCGCCCTCCTCACTTCCCTCGTCCCAACGCTGCGCGCCGCCGATCCCTCCTTCAGCCGCGATATCCGCCCCATCCTTTCCGAAAATTGCTTCACCTGCCACGGCCCTGACGAAAAGGGCCGCAAAGCCGGTCTCCGCCTCGATCTCGAGGAATCCGCAAAGCGCGACCACAAAGGCGTCACCGCTATCGTCCCGGGCAAACCCGAAGCCAGCGCCCTCATCGAACGCATCGCAAGCAGCGATCCCGAGGAGGTCATGCCTCCGCCAAAGCTCCACAAAACCATCACCCCCGCTCAACGCTCTCTCCTGAAGGCATGGATCAAGGCCGGCGCACCATGGGGCAAGCACTGGGCCTACGAACCCGTCCAACGCCCGCCAGTTCCGCAGAGCGCTGAGAAAAATCCCGTCGACGCCTTCCTCGCCCAGCGTCTCCAGCGCGAGGGTCTCGCGTTCTCTCCCGAATCCGACAAGGCCACTCTCATCCGCCGCGTCGCCCTCGATCTCACCGGCCTGCCTCCATCCCTCGAAGAACTCACATCCCTCGCCCATTCCACCCACGAGCAGGTCGTCGCCCATTTCCTCGCCAAACCCGCCTATGGCGAACACTGGGCCCGCGAGTGGCTCGACCTCGCCCGTTACGCAGACACCGCCGGATACCCCAGCGATCCCGGCCGCGAAATCTGGGCCTATCGCGACTGGGTCATCGACGCGCTCAACGCCAACCAACGCTTCGACCAATTCACCATCGACCAGATCGCCGGCGACCTCCTTCCCAACGCAACGCAAGCCCAGCGCGTCGCCACCGCGTTCCATCGCAACACGATGACCAACAACGAGGGCGGAACCAACGACGAGGAATTCCGCAACGCCGCCGTCGTCGACCGCATCAACACCACCTTCGCCGTCTGGATGGGCACCACCATGGCCTGCGCCCAATGCCACACCCACAAGTACGACCCCATCACCAACCACGAATACTTCCAGGCCTACGCATTCCTCAACCAAAGCGCCGACTCCGACAAACGCGACGAATCCCCAACCCTCGAACTCCTCACCCCTGAACTCAAGGCCCAGCGCACCGCGTGGACCACCGAGCGCGACACGATCGAAAAACTCTTCAACACCCCAAAACCCGATTGGATCGAAGGCTTCGACGCATGGCTCACCACCAAGCCCGACCTCAAGGCTCCCGCCCTCAAAGCCGTCAAAGCAGCCTTCGACGAGGCTCCCGAAAAACGCACACCCGCACAGCTCAAGACCCTCGAAAAACACTACGCCCGCGTGGTGTCGGCTGCTACCAAACCCGAGCGTTCCCAGATCGCCGACCTCGAAAAGAAGCTCAGCGACACCAAACCCGTCACCGTCCCCGTCATGCAGGACCTCGACGAAACCAAGCGCCGCAAGACTCTCGTCCAACTGCGCGGCAACTGGCAGAACCTCGGCGATGAAGTCTCCGAGGGCGTTCCCACCGCCTTCCCCCCACTCCCTCCCGACGCCCCGCGCAACCGCCTCGGTCTCGCACGCTGGATGGTAAGCCGCGACAACCCACTCACCGCTCGCGTCACCGTCAACCGCATGTGGGAATCCCTCTTCGGCGTCGGCATCGTGCGCTCCAGCGAGGAATTCGGCAGCCAGGGCGACATGCCCTTCCATCCCGAACTCCTCGACTGGCTCGCCGCGGAGTTCATGGAAAGCGGCTGGGATGTGAAGCACATGCTCTCCCTCCTCTTCAACAGCCGCGCCTACCGCCAGTCCTCCGCAAGCTCCACCGCCCTCAACGAACGCGACCCCGACAACCGTCTCCTCGCCCGCGGCCCGCGCTTCCGCCCCTCGGGCGAACTACTGCGCGATCAGGCCCTTGCAGCCGGCGGCATCCTCAGTTCCAAAATGCACGGCCCACCCGTGCGCCCCGCGCGTCCCAACCTCGGCCTCAGCGTTGCCTTCGGAGGCAAGGGCGGCAACGACTGGCAGACCAGCACAGGCGAGGACGCCCGCCGTCGCAGCCTCTACACCGAAGTGCGCCGCAACAGTCCCTACCCCAGCTTCTCCACCTTCGACGCACCCAACCGCGAGGTCTGCACCATCCGCCGCAGCCGCTCCAACACCCCGCTCCAAACCTTCGTCACACTCAACGACCCCGTCTTCGTCGAGGCCCAGCAAGCCCTCGCTCGCAGGCTCCTTGCCGAGGTCGGCCCCGACACCCCCTCGCGCATCCAGCACGCCTACCGCATCTGCCTCGCCCGCGATGCCGATTCAAAGGACATCGCCACACTCACAACTTTTCTGGAACAAGCCCGCACTCTCTACCGCAGCGACGCCGCACTCGCCAAATCCATGGCCACAGACCCACTCGGCCCGGCGCCCAAGGACGCCGACCTCGCAGAACTCGCCGCATGGACCACCGTCGCCAACGTCATCATGAACCTCGACGAATTCCTCATGCGCCGCTGAGCCCCCATTCCAGCTTCCACCTCACCTTCTCGCCATGAACCCTGTTCTTCACGACCAACTCCAATTCCAGACCCGCCGCCATTTTCTGAGCAATGCCGGCCAGTTCAGCCTAGGAGCCATCGCCCTCAAGGCCCTCACCGGATCCAGCGCGCAAGCCGCTTCCGGCCCCTCCGCCACAGAAAACCCGCTCGCCCCGCGCAAGCCCCCGCAAAAGGCCAAAGCCAAGCGCGTCATCTATCTCCACATGTCCGGAGGCCCGCCCAACCTCGACATCTTCGACTACAAACCCGAGCTCGTAAAACACAGCGGCGAGCCCTGCCCTGACTCCTTCCTCAAAGGCCGCCAGTTCGCCTTCACCACCGGCGTTCCCAATCTCATGGGCTCCCCTCGCACCTTCGCCCAGCACGGCCGCGCCGGCCTCTGGATGAGTGATGCCGTGCCCAACTTCCACGCCATCGCCGACGACATCACCCTCGTGCGCTCGATGCACACCGACCAGTTCAACCACGCCCCCGCAGAACTGCTCCTCTTCACAGGCCACGCACGCCAGGGCCGCCCTTCCATGGGCTCTTGGACCACCTACGGCCTCGGCACCGAAAACCAAGACCTCCCAGGTTTCGTCGTCCTCATCTCCAGCGGCACCCAACCCAGCGGCGGCCAGGGCTGCTGGGGCAGCGGCTTCATCCCCTCCGTCTTCCAAGGCGTCCAATGCCGCAGCAAGGGCGCTCCAGTCCTCTTCGCCGACAACCCGCCCGGCATGACGCGCGACCTGCGTCGCTCCACCCTCGACGCCCTGCGCGACATCAACACCCGCCAACTCGCGGAACTCGGCAACTCCGAAACCCTCACCCGCATCGCGCAGTACGAACTCGCCTACCGCATGCAGACAAGCGTCCCCGACGTCATGGACATCTCCAAGGAGTCCCCCGAAGTCCTCGAGGCCTACGGCGCAAAGCCCGGTGAATCCAGCTTCGCCAACAACTGCCTCCTCGCTCGCCGCCTCGTCGAACAGGGCGTCCGCTTCGTCCACCTCTTCGACTGGGGCTGGGACTTCCACGGCACCAATCCCCGCGAGGATATCCGCGACGGCCTCACCAAAAAAATGGCCGAAACCGACAAGCCCGCCGCCGCACTCATCCGCGACCTCAAACAGCGCGGCCTCCTCGAAGACACCCTCATCGTCTGGGGCGGCGAGTTCGGGCGCACCCCCTTCCGCGAAGGACGCACCGCCAAGGGCGAGGTCCTCGGCCGCGACCATTATCCCGACTGCTTCTCCATCCTCATGGCAGGCGGCGGCGTGAAGGGCGGCTTCGATTACGGCACCACCGATGACATGGGTTTCGCCGGCGTCGAAAACAAAGTCCACGTCCACGACCTCCAAGCCACCATCCTCCACCTTCTCGGCTTCGATCACGAACACCTCACCTACCGCTTCCAAGGCCGCGACTATCGGCTCACCGATGTCCACGGCCAGGTGGTGAAGGACATCCTCGCCTAACCCCTCGCACGCCACACCGTCCGCCGCTCAAGCCGCTACCCCGCCTCATGAGAGCCCCCCTCGCCGCGCTCCTGCTCCTGCTCCCCACCTGCGCATCCCTCCAAGCCGTCGACTTCAACCACCAAGTCGTCCCGCTCCTGCGCAAGCACTGCGGCGAGTGCCACACAGGCAACAAGCTCAAGGGCGGCTTCTCCATGAACGACAGGAACACCCTCCTGCACGGCAGCGAAAACGGCCCCGTCATCGATCCCAAAAACCCCGCGGCCAGCCTCCTCCTCAAAGTCGTCACCACCGACGACAAGGACACCCGCATGCCCCCCAAAGGCGAGCGCCTCTCCGCCGAAGAAGTCGCGGTCCTCCGCCAGTGGATCGCCGATGGCACCCCATGGGAGCCCGGCTTCGCATTCAAGGCTCCCGCCTACGATCCGCCCCTCAAACCCCGCACAGTCCCACTCCCACAGCCCACGCCGGGCCGCGAAAACCCCGTCGACCGACTCGTCGACTCCTACCTCGCCAAAAACCAAATCCCCACGCCCGCCACCGTCGACGATGGCGCGTTCCTGCGGCGCGCGCACCTCGACCTCATCGGCCTGCTTCCCACCCCGGAGGAATTCACCGCCTTCACCTCAGATCAACGCCCCGACAAGCGCCAGCGCCTCATCACAAGCCTCCTCGCCCGCGACGTCGATTACGCCGAACACTGGCTCACCTTCTGGAACGATCTCCTCCGCAACGATTATGGCGGCACGGGCTTCATCACCGGCGGCCGTAAGCAGATCAGCGCATGGCTTTACTCCGCCCTCGTCCAAAACATCCCCTATAACCAGTTCGCCACAGAACTCCTCAACCCGCCCACCGACCAGAGCCGCGGCTTCATCGACGGCATCAAATGGCGCGGCAACGTAAGCGCAGGCCAGACCGTCGAAATCCAATTCGCCCAAAGCCTCGGCCAGTCCTTCCTCGGCATCAATCTCAAGTGCGCCTCCTGCCACGACAGCTTCATCGATCGCTGGAAACTCGATGAATCCTACGGCCTCGCCGCCGTCTACGCCGAGAAACCCCTCGAGATCCACCGCTGCGACAAACCCGTCGGACGCACCGCCTCCGCTGCATGGCTCTTCCCGGAACTCGGCCGCATCGACCCCGCCGCCCCGCGCCCCGAGCGCCTCAAACAGCTCGCCGCGCTCATGACCCATCCCGACAACGGCCGCTTCACGCGCACCATCGTCAATCGCCTCTGGCACCGCCTCATGGGCCGCGGCCTCGTCCATCCCCTGGACGCCATGCAGTCCGAACCATGGAACGCCGACCTCCTCGACTTCCTCGCCGACGACTTCCAAAAGCACGGCTACAACCTCCGCCACACCCTCGCCCTCATCGCCTCCTCCCAAGCCTACGCCGCCCCCACTGAGGTCGTCTCAGATCAAAGCGGCCCTTACACCTTCCGCGGCCCACGCGCACGCCGCCTCACCGCTGAACAATTCGTCGACGCCCTCTGGCACATCTCCCACTCCGGCCCCGCCAAGGTCGACGCGCCCATCCTCCGCGGCAAAGCCGACCCCGCCACCATCGACGCCGCACGCTCACGCATCAGCGCCGCATGGATCTGGGGCGACTCCGCAGCCGCCGGCAAAATCCCGCCCAGCGGCGAAAAGATCCTCCTGCGCACCACGTGGAAGCTCGACGCCCCTCCCTCCTCCGGCACCGCCGTTCTCACCTGCGACAACGCATTCACGCTCTACATCAACAACAAGCGCGTCGCCGAAAGTCCCCAGTGGGAGCAACTCACCTCCGTCCCCCTCCACGACAAACTCCAAAAGGGCGACAACCAAATCGTGGTGGCCGTTTCCAACGCAGGCTCCAGCCCCAATCCCGCGGGCCTGTTCCTTTACGCCGAAGCCTCCCTCACCAACGGTTCGCGCGCGTCCCTCTCCTCCAATTCCTCATGGGAATTCAGTCCCAGCACCCTCAAAGGAAACGAAGCCCGCCTCGGTAAACTTCCAGATGATTGGAAACCCGCCACCGAAGTCCCGGCCCTCGCCCCGTGGTCCGCCGCCATCTCCAGCCAAGGCCCGTCCCTCCTCGCTCAGGCCGCCGCCGGCGCTCACCTCCCCCCACGCGCAGCCCTCATGAAGGCAGACTTCTTCATGCGTTCCCTCGGTCGGCCCAACCGCGACCAAATCGTCTCCATGCGCCCTGCAGAACTCACCACCCTCGAGGCCATCGACCTCTCCAACGGCGAAGTCCTCTTCTCCGCCCTCAACAAAGGCGCACAACAACTCACCGCACGCCCATGGAAGGACTCCGCCGAACTCGTCCACTGGATCTATGCACAAACCCTCGCCCGTAAACCAACCACGGACGAACTCACCGCCGCACTCGATGCTCTCGGCCGCGAAAAACCCGCGCCCGCCGCAGTCGCAGACCTCCTCTGGGCCATCCTCATGCAGCCCGAGTTCCAGTACGTTCGCTGACCTTCCCCCAACTCCCCCCAACTCCCGTCGCCTCACCATCCAGCATCCCGCCATGCATCCCACGCTCGATCCCACCGCCCCCTCCTCCATTGTCCGGCGCGATTTCCTCAAACAACTCGCCGCCGCCGCCGCCGCCGCATGGGCCACTGGCGAACCCCGCATCGCATGGGCCGGTGATTCCAAATTCACGCATCCCGCCGCAAAGGCCGACGCCTGCATCCTCCTGTGGATGGGCGGCGGCATGGCAGCGCCCGACACCTTCGATCCCAAACGCTACCTCCCTTTTGAAAAAGGCCTCGAGGTCAGCCGCATGCTCAGCACGTTTCCCGCCATCCCCACCGCCGTCGACGGCCTGCGCATCTGCGAGGGACTCGAAAACATCGCGTCCGTCATGGACCGCGCCACGCTCATTCGCAGCGCCGTCCAACCCGACCTCGGCAGCATCCTCCACAGCCGCCACCAGTACCACTGGCACACCGGCTACGTCCCACCACAGACAGTCGCCTGCCCCCATATCGGCTCATGGCTCGCCAAGGTCCTCGGACCGCGCAACCCCGTCATGCCAGCCTTCATCAACGTCGGTCAGCGTCTCGAAGGCGTCGGCGAAAGCGAAGAACTCAAGGCGTTCACCACCGCCGGGTTCTTCGGCAGCGAGTTCGCCCCCATGAACCTCCCACAACCGGAGGAAGCCGCACAGTCCGTGCGCCCGCCAAAGGGCATGGATGCCGGCAGGTTCGCCAACCGCGACCGTCTCTTCCGCAGCCTCGCCGACAAAAACCCGAACCGCGACCGCATGAGCGACCATCAGCACCAGTCCCTCCTGCGCAGCATGGACAACGCCTACCGCCTTCTCAACTCCCCGGAGCGCGATGCGTTCGACATCGCCCTCGAGCCAAAGGAGTCCTATGCGAAATACGACACCGGCCGATTCGGCCGCGGCTGCCTCCTCGCACGCCGGCTCGTCGAGGCCGGCGCCCGCTTCGTCGAAGTCACCACCGAATACGTCCCCTTCCTCCACTGGGACACCCACAACAGCGGCCACGAAACCCTCGCCCGTCTCCACAAGGAAATCGACCAACCCATCGCCACCCTCGTGCGCGATCTCGAAACCCGAGGCCTCCTCGATCGCACCCTCGTCATCATCGCCAGCGAATTCAGCCGCGACGCTCTCATGGAGGGCAAACCCGGTTCCAACGCCAACGATCAGACCACCTTCAAGGTCGATCGCATCGAGGAAATGAAACACTACGGACTCCACCGCCACTTCACCGGCGGCACCTCCGTCGTCCTCTTCGGCGGCGGCGTCAAGAAGGGCCATGTCCACGGACAGACCGCCGACGAACGCCCCCTGGTCGCCATCAAAGATCCCGTCTCCATCTCCGACCTCCACGCCACTCTCATGACCGCCATGGGCGTCAGCCCAAAAACCGAGTTCACCGTGGAAGGCCGCCCCTTCTACGTCACCGAAGACGGCAAGGGCAAAGCCGTCGACGCCGTGTTCGCCTAAAACCGCCTCCGCATTCGCGGACAACTTCCGCGCCCTCGAAGAGGCGTCTGCAGCATCCGCCAGCTCTCCTCTGGCCAGATCACGCACTCGCGAAGGGTGACGTGCTGCTTTCTGCTGTTGGCGATTTCGAAGCCCACGGTTTCCTTGCCGCGGACCGGTGCGCCGCGCCCTCTCAGTGGTACCCGCGCAGACGCGCCAACCGCTCTCCAGCCCCCCGCAGCACTTCCTCTCCCTTGGCAAAGTGGAAGCGCACATAGCGCTGCTCCGGTTCCCGGAAAAAACTCGACCCCGGAACGCCCGCCACACCGATCTCGCGCGTGATCCACTCCGCCGCCGCCAAGTCGCTCGCATGCCCAAGCGGTGAAACGTCCAACAGCACAAAATACGCCCCCTCAGGCTCCGTGAATGCGAGGCCCGTGCGCGCAATCTCCTCAAGAAACACCTCGCGCTTGTGCGCATACGACTGCGCCAGCCCGCTGTAGTACTCGTCGGGAAACTCCAGCGCAGTCACCGCCGCCTCCTGCAACGGTGTCGCAGCCCCCACCGTCAGAAAATCGTGCACCTTGCGCGCCTCGGCGATGACCTCCGGCGCAGCCTGCACATATCCCAGACGCCAGCCCGTCGCCGAGTACGTCTTTGAAAGCGAGTTGCACGTGATCGTGCGCTCGAACATCCCCGGCAGCGCCGCCATCGCTGTGTGCCGATGCTCCCCATACACGATGTGCTCGTACACCTCGTCCGTGATCACAAATGCATCGTGCTTCTGCGCAAGCGCCCCGATCTCCATCAGCTCCTCCCGCGTAAACACACGACCGCTCGGATTGGACGGGTTACACACCACCACCGCCTTCGGCTTCTGCTCAAACGCACGCGCCAACTCCGCCGCATCGTACCGAAAGTCCGGCGCACGCAGCGGCACGAAGATCGGCTCCGCCCCCGAGAGAATCGTGTCCGCCACGTAGTTCTCATAAAACGGCGAGAAGATCACCACCCGGTCCCCCGGATCGCACGCCGTCATCAGCGCCACCATCATGGCCTCCGTGCTCCCGCACGTGACCACCAGATGCCTCTCCGCATCCAGCTCAAGACCCGTGAAGCGCCCAATCTTGCGCGCCAGCGCCTCCCGAAACCGCGGCGCCCCCCACGTAATCGCGTACTGGTGAAAGGGGCCACGCGCCGCCGCCCCAAGCGCCTCCACCATCGGCTGCGGCGGCATGCCGTCGGGAAAACCCTGTGCGAGATTGATCGCCCCATGCGCGTTGGCGAGCCGCGTCATCCCTCGGATGACCGACTCCGTGAATCCGTGCAGACGCTTTGCTGTGGCTGGCATGGGTGGGTGGGTGGTGCTGAGTACCAAGCTGGAAAAGCAGGCTTCCTTAACTAACCCCCGCACGTCAACGCCGCCCGATCCCTATAATGCCACTTATTAACCTAGCCACTGATCCCTAGCGGCCATTAGACAACGCACGCGACGCCGCGATGCTTGATGCGCGCGGGTAACGCCGATTCGCAATGCCCAAGCACCACGAAATTGGCGACCCAGACCGATACTGTTTTGTGCCCGGATTCATAATGGAAATCAGCGCGCCATCCATCGCTCAGGCAGTCCGAACAAAAAACAGGCACTCGCAGCCTCGGCATGCCGGAGGGATAAGAGCCAACAGCCAATAGCCAATAGCCATTTAGGCAACCGCAATCCGCAAACCAGATGAAGCGATCCTCCGGATCGCGTCCCCCATCTGATGCCATCTGATGCCATCTGATGCCCCACTGAGTAGGGAGGCGAAAAAGCCGGTGATGAGACCAACTTCCGCCTGCCTCTACCGGCTCTCAAAAAACACGAGTCCTATCTAAGTCCCTTTCCGCCCGATCCCCTCCTCGCAATCAACTGCGCCCCCTTTCCACAGACAGTCCCTACTCGTTAGTCACCCATACTTGCCCGCCCGCAATTCGCTCTGCTATATTTTGATTCTTCATGTCTGAACAACCTCTGGTCGAGATTTGCAAAGATTGCGGCACCCCCCTTCACGTGGGCCGCGACGAGGTTTTTGCACTCGTACACTGCACCACCTGCAATGCGACCTTGCGCGTCCGCACCCACTTCGACCACTTCCGCATCGAAGCGACCCTCGGCGCGGGCGGCATGGGCGCCGTTTACAGAGCCAACGACACCAACCTCAAACGCCCAGTCGCCCTCAAACTCCTGCGCAAGGAGTACAGCGACAACCCGGACTTCGTGCGCCAGTTCCAGACCGAAGCCGCCGCCACCGCCTCCATCCACCATCCCCACGTGGTGAAGGTCTACTCCAGCGGCAGCGACCACGGCGTCCTCTACATCGCCATGGAACTCGTCGACCAAGGCTCCCTTGAATCCCTCATGGAGCACCAAGGCAAAATCGATGAACTCGAGGTCTTGGGCTACGGAATCCAGATCGCACAGGGCCTCAAAGCCGCCCTCCAGTCCGGCCTCATCCACCGCGATATCAAGCCCGGCAACATCCTCTTCGCCGAAGGCCGCGAGGCAAAAATAGTCGACTTCGGTCTCGCCGCTCTCGTCGACGCCGACAAAACCTCCGGAGGCGATGTCTGGGGCACCCCATACTACGTCCCGCCTGAAACCCTCGACGACCAGCACGAGGACGCCCGCAGCGATATCTACGCACTCGGCGCCACCCTCTACCACGCTATCGCCGGACGCCCCCCCTTCCTGAGCGAAACCATCTCCATCGTCGAACTCCTCGAACTCAAAAAGAGTTTCGACCCCCTCCAAAAAGCCCTCCCAGAGGTGGCCCCCGCCACAGCCGCAGCCCTCAACAGAACCCTCGCGTTCGATCCCTCGGGCCGCCCCCAAACTTACGACGAACTCCTCCTCGACCTCGAATTCGCACGCAAGGAACTCAAGGCCTCACGCACCGCCGCCGCCCGCCGCAAGGCAGGCATCGGCGTCTCCTGCGAATGGATCACATGGTCGGTCGCCGCCGCCATTGTCGCAGCCGGCGTCTCCACCTTTTGGACCCTCCTCCCAAACTCCGCCGAAACCGCCGACGTCCAGCCCAGCGCCCCTGCAATACCCGCCGGGCCCACTCCCGAACAGCGCTTCGCCGAAGCACGCGCCCTCCTCTTCTCCGACAAATTTCCAGAGGCAGCCGCCAAATTCGCCGATCTCTCCAGCGAAACCGTCATCTCCGAACCCGTCCGCAACTGGGTAGCCCTCCACCACGCCCTCGCGCTCCTGCTCGCAGCCGACAACACCGCCGCGGACACCGTCTTCGCCGCGATCGAACAACGCGGCCTCTTCACCAACGCACCCGACGAACAAACTCTCGCTCACTTCTTCCTCGACTCCGCCCACCTCCTCCAAGCATCCAGCGCCATTCCCCGCGAAGACACCGCACCTTTCCAAAAGCCCGACTACCACGGCTTCGCCCTCCTCCTCGCCGGCCTCAAAAACTGGAACCTCGGCGAGTTCGAATCCGCCTCCCAGATCCTCTCCTCCTTCAATCCCGAGAACGACGACATCGCGAGGGAACTCGGTGTCGACCCGGAGGCTCCCGCACAACTGCAAAAAATCGCCACCACACGGACCACCCATTTCCGCACGTTCAAGCCCCTGCTGCATTCCCTCACGACAGCACCAGATTCAGCCGCACAGAAAAAGGCAGTCGCCGCCGCGCGCGACGCCCTCGAATCCCTCTCTCCAGCCCTCTCAAAAGCACTCTTGAGCGCCGTGGAATCCGCGGAAACACGCCTCAAGGCCGCGGAAGAGGAAATGGCACGCATGATGGCGGAAAAAGAGGCGGCCGACACGAAACTCCTCGGCGAAGCCAAACAAAAACGACTCCAACTCGCCTTCCAATTCCAATTCACCAAATCGCGGGAAGCGCTCGCCGCCGCTGAACTGGCCACGGATGCGGCAAAAGCCGAACACGCCCACGTCCTCGCCAAAACGGACGTCCTCATTCGCTTCAAGGACATCCTTGTCCGCGACATCAACCTCCAAGGATCTCGTCAGCGCGTCGCCCGCCGCAATGGCACCTACACCCTCGGCCTCCCAGCCAAAGCCGACGACCTCCTTCTCCACACCAAGACGCAGTTCGGCCTCACCGCCATCCCGTGGGCTGACATTCATCCCGAGAGCATTTACGCGATGGCTAAAGAGTTCCTCCGCCCTGGCCAAGCCAGTGAACTCGAACCCGAACGCAGGTGGACCCTCGCAGCCTATGCCTCCCTCATCGGCAAACCCGCCGATTGCCGCACTCTCCTCAACGAGGCCGCCACGCTCAATCCCGCCCTCGCTCGCGACCTCGAGGCATTCCTCCAGTCCGCAGAAACCCCTTGAGGCTCTTTCGGCTATCACGCAACCGGGCGACACGCCACGCTCAGGATCCGAACCCCTGAGAACTGCCCGGTAATCTGCGAACCTCGATCATTCGGGAGCGCCACCCACTCCCAACGCTCACCACACGGCGCCAGCCCGCGTCCATCGAAACCGCGAAGCCGGCAAATCCCCAAATCCCCGAATCCCCGAATCCCCGAATCCCCACTCGCTGAGCCAGTCCCCAGCCGCGCCAGCCTCAGATCAGGCCCATCTTCATCTTGCCCACCTCACTGATCATGGCCTGATTCCACGCCGGATCCCAAACCAGCTCCACGTCCGCCTCACTCACCCCGGGCACCGTCAGCACTTTCTGACGCGCCTCCGCAGCAATCGTCGGTCCCATCCCGCATCCCGGCGCGGTCAGTGTCATCTTCACCGCAACATGCGCGCCCTGCCCAGGACGCGGCGTCACCAAACAGTCGTACACCAAACCAAGATCCACGATGTTCACGGGAATCTCCGGGTCATAGCAGGTCTTAAGCTGGTCCCACACCGCCTTGTCCTCCACCGGTTGGTCCACCGCGCCCCCAGCCTCCACACCCGACGCCCCCGACGCCCCCGCCACAACGCTGGATTCCAGCCCGATCGCATCCGCATTCGCATCGGTGATCCGCGCCAGCCCCTGCTCCGTCACAATCGTGTAACTCCCCCCCAGAGCCTGCGTGATCCTCACCACCGTACCCGCCTTGATGACCGCCGCATCCCCACTAGGAATCCGGATGATTTCGCAATCGCGGAGCAAGGTCCGCTCAGTGTTCTCGTGCATGATTTAAGAGTTTGAAGAGTTTGAAGAGTTCGTGGGCCGCAATTTCACTTTCGCCCCTGTGGACGCCTGAAAACTGGAAAGCAGATTACCCCCGGCCCCCGCAACCTTCCCCTCGCGATCCACCCCGCCACCGGAAGGAGCAGCAACGCTCGTCTCCTGTTGCGTTCCCACATCCACCTGCACGGACGGCTCCACAGGCCTCCCCCCACCAGAACCTCCCAGCGCCGAACGCAGCGCACCCTCCACCAATTGCGCACAGTGAATCTTCATCGGTGGCAATGCCCCAAGCGGCGCAGCCAACTCACCACCGGAAAGCGACAAAGCCTCCTCCACCGTCTTCCCACTGATCAATTCCGTCGCCACGCTCGCCACCGCAATCGCCGTCTCACATCCAAAAGTCTGAAACGTCGCACGATCAATCACACGCCGCCCACCCTCGTCCTCCCTGAACTTCACCCACATCCGCAGCATATCCCCGCAATCCGCACTGCCCACGGTCCCCACGGCATCGGCGTTCTCCATCTCCCCAAGATTCCTCGGGTTGCGGATTGCCTCCTGAATGCGGCTTTGCAAATCGTCGTTCATTTTCGTGCTCCTGTTCACGGACTGCCCAGTGTGCTCACGCGCACCCCATCACGGCAACCCCAGCCCCCCACCCTCGGCCACAAATCCATTCCGACAAGCTCATTCCAGTTCATAGCGCGGCAGCGATGGGTCCACCTGCTCGCTCCACGCATCAATCCCCCCACGCACAGCACGCACGTTCACAAACCCATGCCCCGCAAAGTACGCGGCCGCATCCATGCTCCGCGTGCCTGTGTGATCAATGAGCACCAGCAACTCCTCCCGGCTCCACCCCCCCATGGCCTCCTGCATCAGCTCCTGCGTGAAAAACAACGCACCGGGCACATGCACCGCGTCGAACTCCTCCCGGGTGCGAATATCCAACAGCCGAGCCCCCGGCGCCTCCGCCAGCGCCGCCTGCGCCTCCGCCGGACTAAACTGCATCTGCAGATCGCTCGCATGGCTCTCCATAATGTGCGCGGCCACCTCCCCCACCACCAATCCCTGATTGCGCTCACACACCTGCGCAAGCGTCTCCTCAGCTGCAAAGCCGCAACTCGAACACCCACCAATATGATACCTGCGGAAAAGCGCGCGCCGCGCCCCAGGATACTCGCGCAACAGCACTTCCATCGGCGTTTGTGGATCGATCGTCACAGTAATTCCCATGCCACCACCCTAGCGCCACTGCCACGCCCTGACAACGCCCGCTCTTGACGCTGCCTCCCCAACGCAGACTATACCCACCCCGTTCGTTCAGGGACCCCGATCCCGCCAACCACCCACCAAGCGCATGACTCAGGACAACAACCCGAAGATCCATCTCCTGCCCAACCTCATGACGGCGGGCAACCTCTTCTGCGGGTTCGCGGCCACCCTCTCCATCCTCCACGGCGCTCTCCACGAACACGACGGCAACATGGACCTTGCTGATGACAAATTCCACATGGCCATCTGGCTCATCCTCGCCTCCTGCATCTTCGATATGCTCGACGGCCGCCTCGCACGCCTCTCAGGCAGCGAAAGCCCCTTCGGCCGCGAGTTCGACTCCCTCGCCGATGTCGTCTCCTTCGGCGTCGCCCCCGCTCTCATGGTCTACCGCATCGTCCTCCATGAGTTCCCGCGCTCCGGCTGGATCATCGCCTCCATCTACCTCATCTGCGGCGCCCTCCGACTCGCCCGCTTCAACTGCCTGGCCGCCGACAACAGCGCCAACGCCAACCGCGAATTCCGCGGCTTCCCCATCCCGGCCGCCGCAGGTCTCGTCGCATCGCTCACCCACTTCATGCTCTGGCTCGCCCAAGGCGAACGCCATCTCGGTAATTTCAAATGGGTCCTCCCGGGCCTCCTCCTCTTCCTCTCCTGGATGATGTTCTCCGGCTTCCGTTACCCAAGCTTCAAGGGAATCAACTGGAAGACCACGCGCTCCATCCACCGCTTCCTCGGCATCGTCATCGTCCTCATCCTCACCATCACCTACTACCAGTGGATGCCCTTCGTCCTCTTCCTTAGCTACCTCCTCTACGGATTCCTGCGCCCATTCCTCTCCCAAAAAATGCAGGAGGAAATCGAGGACGAACTCGAAGAGGACGCCCCAAAACACCCCTGACCACCCCACTTCACCAAACCCTCCACACCCCTTTCCCATGACTCCTTCCGCCCCCTCATCCAACGCACCCCTCACAGAAATCCTTCCCACCGAGGGCCTCCACGTCGTCCACCTCTTCCTCAGCCTCAACCGCAAGGCATGGGAACAGCTCCCCGCTCCTGAACGCACCCAACGCCGCGAAGCCCTCGCCGCCCTCGTTCACGACATCCGCCAGATCCCGCGCACCCAACTCCTCCCCTTCAGCGTCGTCAATCCGCGCGCCGATCTGGGCTTCATGCTCCTCACCCCGGACCTCCACAACGTCGACCGCTGCTCCAAGCGCCTCCGCGAATGCCTCGGAGCCGACATCCTCACCCATGTCTGGTCCTGGTTCTCCCTCACCGAACGCAGCGAGTACACCACCTCCGAAGCCGATTACGCAAAAAGCCTCGAAACCGAAGACTCCCTCACCCCAGGCACTCCCGAGTTCGAGGAGCAGATGAACGCCTTCCGCACCCGCATCGCCAAGTACCTCAAGTACCGCGTCGAACCCGACCTCCCGGGCTCCGCAGAATGGCCCGTCCTCTGCTTCTACCCCATGTCGAAGCGCCGCGATCCAGGCCAGAACTGGTTCGCATCCTCCTTCCAAGACCGTAAGCGCCTCATGGAAGGCCACGCCAAAGTGGGCCGTACCTACTCCGGTCGCATCCTCCAGCTCATCACCGGCTCCACCGGCCTCGACGACATGGAATGGGGCGTCACCCTCCTCGCCCGCACCACCAGCGAGATCAAGGCCATCGTCTACGAAATGCGCTTCGACGAAGTCAGCGCTCAGTACGCAGAGTTCGGCGAATTCCTCATCGGCATCCGCATGGAAATCCCAGACCTCTGCGAACGCCTCGCCCTCTGATCACGGGCGCCCAACTTCACCGCGCCACCCGTACCCTCCACACACCCTCCTCACCGTTGGGCGCGATAAAACCGCGCCCCAACTCCATGCCGTGCCTCCCGAGCACCGCCGCAAGGAGCCCGGGCGTGTAACGCAGGCTGAAAAAAAGCTCCACCACACCGCCCGCGTCCACCCGCAGCGGCACCCCTTCCACCACCAACTCACCACCGCGCTCCCACCGGCACCGCGCTCTCACCGCCGGCACCCCTCCCACCGCACCCAGCCCAAACTCCACGGGTCCTGCCCATTCCCCACATCCCCAGTCCACCAACACCTGCCTCAACCACTCGCCCGTCTCCGCGTTTGCGTACTGCGGCAGGATCCGTTCGCAGGCCACTCGCACAGCCTCCGGCTCCCCCTCTTCACCGCACGCCACAGGCGCAAGATTCGCGCTCAAAAGCAGCACATCCCCGGGCCGGAGCACCGCTCTTATTAATCCAAAGAACTCCTCCGGCTCAAAATTCGGCGCCAACCCGAAGGCCGTGTAAACGCGCACGGTTCCCGGTTCTTCCGCGTCGAGCGCGTCCACCACGGCCTGCAACGCCCGCAGATCCGCCACCACCGGCTGCACCCTCTCCGGTTCCACCAGCCCCGGCTCACCCGCAAACGCGGCCTCCGCAGATCCAATGGCGAGCTCCATGCTCGCATCCACGGGAGTGTAGCGCAGCTCGCATCCAGCCGCCTTCAACTGCCCAAGCACTATCGCCTCCTTCGCTCCGCCCCCCGCTCCAAGCCCCAAAACGTGCACCGCTCTGCCCACCAACTCTCCTCCTAACTCACGCGCGCAGTCCTGAAAAATCCTCCCAAAAGCAGCGTCTTCGAACAGCGGCGCGTGCTTGCGATGCACCTCCATCCAAAGCTGCGCCTGCCGCGTACTCACGTAATGCAGCATATGATCCACTCGCCCGGAAACCACCGACTCCCGCCGCAGCCTCCCCAGTGCCTCCGCCCTCAGCGATTCATGCACCCAGACGCACCGCAGCCCTTTCACTCCCACCTCCCCATACTCCAAGCCGCAGTCCTCAACTCTGCACCCCCACAGCTCCCATCGCCCCCAGCACCCCGCGCACCCTCGCCACTTCATGCGTTCGCAAAAGATCCGTTCGAGCCAGCAGCGCGAGCTGCGCAAAAAATGGCTCCGCACTCCGCACCTCCTCCTCGAAGAACTCAAAGGCATGCGGCAGCGCCTGGCACACGGGCCATCCCAGACGACGCAAACGAAACGCATTCAAAAACGTCTCCACCTGATACCGCACCCGCTGCGCACTATCCCCAAGATTGCGGTAATAAAAACCCATCCCGGGATCGACCCACATCCGGCTCACCCCGCACCGCGCCGCCAACTCCGTCTCCCGCGCAAAATACTCGTAAAGTACCGCCGTGTGATCCCCACCCAGCTTTAGATCCCCCGCCATCCGGGCATTGGGCGCATCCTGAATATAGCAGATAATCACGCCAGCCTCCCGCTCCGCCGCCAGTCGGTAAAATGGCTCCGTATCCCGCGCCGCCGTCAGGTTCACCACCGCGGCACCCGCCTCCAGACAGGCCCGGCTCACCTCCAGATGATAACTCTCCACGGAAACCAACACCCCTGCCTCGCTTAACTCCCTCACCACAGGCAGCAGCCGCGCATTCTGCAGCGCCGCATCCACCCGCTCCGCGTTCAGCAGCGTCGACTCCGCCCCCACATCCACCAAAGCCGCCCCCTCCTCCGCAAGACGACGCCCGCGCCGCACCGCCGCCTCCACATTGAGAACCACACTCTCCCGGTACCACGAATCGGCCGACAGATTCACCACCCCCATCAGCGCACTCCGCGGCCACTGCGCAAACGCTCTTCCACGCAGTTCAAACGCCGCCACTTTCGCATCCAGCGCCTCCCCATGGGCGCCCACCAGCGAGGCAAGATATTGCAGGTCGAGCATCCCAGCACCGCTATCCGGAAAGCCTCCTCGGCGAAAGCAGAGAAACTGCTCCCCGCCATCGCGCCATCGGTCCCTTCACGCACACGTCCAGTCGACCTGTGCGTTCGGCCCCTTCATCGGGTGAGCCCACTCGGACGAACCTGCCTCCACCCAGACCGCACCCGAACCAAACCCGCCCCGACTCACCACACGCTCATCATTCCTCGCGTCCAACCTCCCTTCCCACCTCGGAAACAAGCGCCCAAGGAGGGGCAAATTATGTCGACCTCAGCCCCTCCATCCTCTCTATCTAACAGGGTCACTGGTTCGCAGTCGGCCTCCACGCGAAGGCAACCGCCTTGCAGCGTGCGCCCCCACCACTCACCTCACCGCGCCCCCTGCCCCCCCCACTCGAAACCACCACTCCACATCCCCATGCGCTCCCCCCATCACACACGCCCCACTCCGGTGGAACCCCTCGAATCCCGCATCGCCCCGGCCGCCATCTTCGTCAACTCGAAGACCGTCACCTACCCCGACCTCGACGGTGACACCGTCACCATCGCCGCAAACCTCCCCCTCTTCGAATCCACCCTTTCCAACCTCACCTTCACCCCAGACGGCAACGGCCACGATCACCTCGACGCTCTCACCCTCGCTGGATTCTCCGGCAACTCAACAACCCTCACCCTCACCATCAAGGCCGCGCGCGGCCCTCTCGGAGACGGCCTCGTCAACGTCGGCTACATCAACGCCTCAGGTCACGACCTCAGCGCCGTCACCGTTGTCGGCGATCTCGGCCAGATCGACGCCGGCGATTCCTCCCCCTCCACACCCGCCCTTCGAACCCTCACCGTCAATTCCCTCGGCCTCTTCGGCGCACAGTACGGCCCCTTAAACTCCGAGAATCGCGAGTGCAACTTCATCGGCAGCCTCGGCTCAGTCAAAATCCTTCACGATCTCAAGGAAGCGTCCTTGGTCGTCACCTCCGGCGGCGCACCGAACGCAACCCCCGCATCCGCCAGCATCGCCTCCATCCTCATCGGCGGCTCCCTTGTCGGCTCCGACTCCAACAACACCGGAAAAATCTCCACCGAAGGTTCCATCGGCACCGTCCTCATCGGCGGTAGCATCCGCGGCGGCAACGGAAACAGCTCCGGCTCCATCGACGCCGGCACCACCCTCGGCAATGTCACCATCGCAGGCTCACTCCTCGGCAGCGACGGCTCAAAAACCGGACGCATCCGGAGCACCATGGCCATGGGCATCATCAAAATCGGCCAGAACATCGAGGGCGGCGACGGCTCCAAAAGCGGCACCGTCAGCTCCGATGTCTCCATCAAATCCGTCACCGTCGGCTGCTCCATCCTCGGCGGCGCGGGCGATGGCTCAGGCTCCATCAAGGCCATCCCCGCCGCAGACGCAACACCGCAGCAACTCTCCACCACCTGCCTCGGCCCTGTCATCATCGGCGGCAGCGTCATCGGCGCCGACATCCCCTCCTCCAGCACCTCCTCCATCAACGGCACCGGCACCATCGAGGGCCGCGGTATCGCCAGCGTCCGCATCGCCGGCTCCCTCATCGCGGGAAAGAACAAAACCACCCCCTTCTCCCTCGCCACCACAGGCTCCATCAGTTCTGCATCCGCCCTGCTCACCGACCTCCCGGACACCACATCCCTCTCCATCGGACTCAAAGTCACCATCGGCTCCTTCACCGCAAAAATCCTCTCCATCGACTCCTCCTCCCAAATCACCCTCACCGACACCCCCACCGCCACCGCCTCCGGCACCACCGTCAGCTTCTCCTCCCCCACTCTGACCGACAGCGGCATCATCCACTCCGACACTGCCCTCGGCCCTGTCACCATCCTCGGCGACCTCCGCGGCTCTTCCACCAACAAGGCCTCCATCACCGCACTCGGCTCCAGTCTCTCCACGCTCCCCGCCATCAAGAGCATCCTCATCAGCGGTTCCGCAAAGAACGCCTTCATCGGTGCTGGCCACACCTCCTCAGGCACCGGCCTCAACCCGGACGCCCAAATCGGCTCCGTCTCCGTCCTCCACGACTGGATCGCCTCCAGCATCGCCGCCGGAATCGCCCCCACCGACGCCTTCTTCGGCAACAGCGACGACGCCTCCATCACCCCCTCCGCAGGCTTCACCAACAGCCCAACCATCGTCTCAAAAATTGCCTCCATCCTCATTGGCGGCCAGCTCATCGGCAGCGATGCCTTGGACGACAGCTTCGGCTTCGTCGCCGAATCCATCGGCTCCCTCAAAATCTCAGGCACCTCCGTCTTCACCCATTCAACCACAAGCAAGGCATCCCGCTCCTTCTCCTCAGCCACGGGCTTCGACGTCAGACTCAGGGAAATCTGATCCAGCGCACAGGCCGCACACCCTGCGCGCTCGAATCCTTCGCACTGCGAACGGGGCAAACCCAAGCCTGTTACGCCCACTCCGCGCGACCACATCGGTAGATTGGAACGGGTGCCTCTCATCAGCGCTCGCGCTCCGCACAGGCGGCGGGGGCAGAAAGAGGCGAAGCGCCGCAACGCTGCCCAACCGTCCAACTCATCCCCCGAGCACTCGGCTCAAAAACCGCCCCACCCCACCCATTCCCCTTTGACCCCTCAAACGCCCCACCCATAGAATCCCCATTTCCCTTTTCCGCATCCTCCATCACCCACCCCAACCCTCCTCTTATGTCCGACAACCCCTCCATCCTCTACACGATCACCGACGAAGCTCCGGCCCTCGCCACCTATTCCCTGCTGCCCATCGTCCAAGCCTTCACCGCACCCGCAGGCATCCGCGTGGAAACCCGCGACATCTCCCTCGCCGGACGCATCCTCGCCCAGTTCGCCGACCTCCTTCCGGCCCACCAAAAAACACCGGACGCACTCGCCGAACTCGGCGCACTCACCCTCAAGCCCGAGGCCAACATCATCAAGCTGCCCAACATCAGCGCCTCCATCCCGCAGCTCAAAGCCGCCATCGCCGAACTCCAATCCAAGGGCTACGCACTCCCCGAATTTAACGACGCCCCGGTCACCGACGCCGAAAAAGACGTACGCGCCCGCTATGCGAAAGTCCTCGGCTCCGCCGTCAACCCCGTCCTGCGCGAGGGCAACTCCGACCGCCGCGCCCCCAAAGCCGTCAAGGACTACGCCCGCAAACACCCGCACTCCATGGGCGCATGGGCCCCGACCTCCAAGACCCACGTGGCTTCCATGACCGACGGCGACTTCTTCGGGAACGAACAGTCCTTCACCACCACGGCACCCGTCACCGTGCGCATCGAACTTCTCAAGGCCGACGGCTCCCTCCAGATCCTCAAGGAAAAGACCCCCCTCAAGGCTGGTGAAATCTTCGATTCCAGCCTCATGCGCAAAGCCGCCCTCATCGCCTTCTACGAAGCCCAGGTCGCACGCGCCAAGGCCGATGGCGTCCTGCTCTCCCTCCACCTCAAAGCCACGATGATGAAGGTCTCAGACCCCATCCTCTTCGGCCACGCCGTGCGTGTCTTCTTCAAGGACCTCCTCGCCAAACACGCCTCAATCCTCGCCCCGCTCGCCATCAACCCCAACAACGGCTTCGGCGAACTCACAGCAAAAATCCAGTCCCTGCCCGCCGACCAGAAAGCCCAGATCGAGGCCGATATCCAAGCCACGCTCACCGCCGGTCCCGGACTCGCCTATGTGAATTCCGACAAGGGCATCACCAACCTCCACGTCCCCAGCGACGTCATCGTCGACGCCTCCATGCCCGCCATGATCCGCGCCGGCGGCAAAATGTACGACGCACAGGGCGCCCTCCAAGACACCCTCGCCCTCATCCCGGACCGCAGCTACGCCGGCATCTACCAGACCACCCTCGACTTCTGCCGCACCCACGGCGCGCTCGATCCCAAGACCATGGGCAGCGTCCCCAACGTCGGCCTCATGGCACAGGCCGCCGAGGAATACGGCTCCCACAACAAAACCTTCGAAATCTCCACCGCCGGCACCGTGCGTGTGGTCGACGAGTCCGGCACCGTACTCCTCTCCCAAAATGTCGAACCCGGCGACATCTGGCGCGGTTGCCAGACGAAGGACGCGCCGGTGCAGGATTGGGTAAAGCTCGCCGTCAACCGAGCCCGCCTATCGCACACCCCCGCAGTCTTCTGGCTCGATGAACACCGCGCTCACGACGCCCAAGTGCTCGCCAAAGTGCGGACCTATCTCGCCCAGCACGACCTCGCCGGACTCGACATCCGCGTCCTCGCACCCGCCGACGCCTGCCAGTTCACCCTCGAGCGCATCGTCAAGGGCCTCGACACCATCAGCGTCACCGGCAACGTCCTGCGCGATTATCTCACCGACCTCTTCCCCATCCTCGAGGTTGGCACCTCCGCAAAAATGCTCTCCATCGTCCCGCTCATGAACGGTGGCGGCCTCTTTGAAACCGGCGCCGGCGGCTCCGCACCGAAGCACGTCCAGCAGTTCACCGAGGAGAACTTCCTGCGCTGGGACAGCCTTGGCGAATTCTTCGCCCTCGCCGCCTCGCTCGAGCACCTCAGCATCACCCAAAACCACGCTCGCGCACGCGTCCTCGCTGAAACCCTCGATGAAGCGAACGGCAAGTTCCTCGAAAACGACAAGTCACCCGCCCGCAAAGTGGGTGCGGGCATCGACAACCGTGGCAGCCACTTCTACCTCGCCCTCTACTGGGCACAGGCCCTCGCCGCACAAACGCGCGACACCGAGCTCCACACCCTCTTCACCCCCGTCGCCCAAAAGCTCACGGCAGCAGAGCCCCAAATCGTCGCCGAAATGGTGGCCGTCCAAGGCAAGCCCGCTGACATCGGTGGCTACTACCGTCCCGACCACAACAAAGCCTCCGCCGCCCTGCGCCCCAGCCCCACCCTCAACGCCATCCTTGCGTCGCTGAGCTGAGGCGCCCCACCGCATTATTGATCCTCGTATATCAGAGCGATGTTCGACAGGGACTCATCACCCGATACAGCCGGGTACCTCCATGGCGCGGGCCTCATTCGGTACACTTCTCCTCTCATCTCAACGCTACCAAACGCAGGTCCAAGGGGAGCATCCACGGCCTGATGTTCGGCGCACCAACAGACTGGTGTCTGCGAAATCCCGGAGCCCAGTCACTGCACTTCCTCCACATCAGCAAACCGCGCGCGCATCTTGAATCTGCTTACTCTTGAAGCGAGTCAGCGAAGGCTTTGATGCGAAGCCAACGACCGGCATCCTCTCAGCGCCGCTACTCTAATTCAGCCGCTCTGCTCCCCCCTTCTCTCTTTGTCCGCCTTTGTGCCTTCGTGCCTTTGTGTGAGAAACCTCTCCCCTCCACCCGCCCTGCGCACCGCCTTCCACCGTTCCTGCACGGCGCTGTTGCGCCGATGCAAGCGCGCTCCGAGGGAAACGCAGGCCGGGGGCGTCCCCTTTCGGAAACGCCCCCGGGATCCACTGCGGTAAGCCGAATTCTGTTCCTCCATCCGCCCGATGGATTCGACGATCATTTCTCTCAGAAACCACACCGGCGAACCGATCTGATTCCAGCCCCGCCTCACGGCAGGGGGCGACTATTACCCGGAAGCCACTGCCACGCGCCGAAACGCGCACCAGTCGGGTCCGGCAACCCAAGCTCCCTGTTCTGTCTTGCTCCGCATGGGGTTTTTCCTGCCCCGCCCCTCGCGGAACGGGCGGTGGGCTCTTACCCCGCCTTTTCACCCTTGCCTCCCCCCTCGCGGAGGGCGGCGGTCTGTTCTCTGTGACACTTTCCGTCCCGCACGGCTTTCACCGCACGAGCCCGTGTGTTCTCCACGGCATGCTGCCGGAAGGAGTTCGGACTTTCCTCCAAGCCAAGTCTTCCAACCCAGCCCGGCGATCATCTGCAGCGGACTAAGTCACCCTCGTCCACACTCACTTCCCACGCAAGGTGAGAATTTCCCGCTCGCTTCCCCTCCCTCTCTCACCACACCTACTCCACGCCATCCCCATGCCCCAACGCGCCTCCGCCTTCCTCCAAAAACTACGCTCCACACTCGACGACCGCTCCCTCGTCAAAGCCACCCTCAGCGACCCCGCTCACGGCGATACCCGCAACGTCTACCTGCGCCGCGTCCAACTGCGCGAAGGCGAACGCCTCTCCTTCCTCCACCGCCTCCCCACACGCGACATCACAAAAAACCTCCCCCCCGACGAAGGCCTCGCCCAAGTCGCCCTCCTTCTCGAAAGCCAGTTCCAACGCGCCCACCTCTTCACCACCACCGGCGATTTCCTCTGGCTCCATTCCCGCCCCGAAAAACTCAAGGCCAGCCGCCCCACTTTCCACGTCCCACCCCCGCCCGATCACGACCGCACCACGCAGCATCCCGTGAACCCCGGAGCCCCTTATTTACAGGCCCTCCGCATCACCAATGCCAGCGGCGAGCCGCGCCCCGCCATGGCCGACAAGCTGCGCCAGATCCAGCGCTTCGTCGAATTGCTCGGCCACCTTGTCGACGACAGCCCGCTCGCTTCCGCTGGCACCGTGCGCCTTCTGGACGCCGGTTCCGGCCGCGGTTCCCTCACCTTCGCCGCGTGCGACTTCTTCCAAAAGCGCGGCATCCAGGTGACCGCCACCGGGATTGAACAACGCGCGGAGCTCGTGGAGTTCACCAATCAGGCGGCACAATCCTGCGGTTTCCAAGGCCTCACCTTCACACAGGGCCGCATCGAGGATGCCCCCGCGCAACCCGGCAGCCTCGACGTCCTCATGGCATTGCACGCCTGCGACACCGCCACCGACGACGCCCTCTTCCACGCAATCACCGCGGGCGCCACGCTCATTGTCGCCGCCCCGTGCTGCCATCAGGAAGTGCGCCGCCAGCTCCACATCCCCGCGCTTCTCGACCCCGTCTGCAAACACGGCATCCTCCTCGAACGCCAGGCCGAGACCCTCACCGACGCCCTGCGCGCGCTTCTTCTGGAAATCCACGGATACAAGGCGAGCGTGTTCGAATTCATCTCGCCGGAACACACAGCCAAAAACCTCATGATCGCCGCCGTCAAACGCACCCACCCCACCGACCCCGCCCCGCTGCGCGCCCAGCTCGCCGCACTGCGCTCCTTTTACGGACTCACCCAGCAGCGCCTCGCCCAGCGCCTCGGCGAATTCGCCACGGAAAATCCCGCATCATGAGCACCATGCTCGGCAAAGCCGACCTCGCCCTCCTGGATCGCATGCGCAAGGGCTTCCTCGAAGGCACCGCAGGAAACGCCGACTACTGGACCACCCCGCGCGCCCTCGAACTCTACGACCTCTTCTTCGCCCAGCGCATCGGCTGGAAATGGGACGCCGTCCTCCGCGAACTCCACCTCCGCCAATGGGCCCCGCCCCTCACGCGCGTCGTCGACTGGGGGTGCGGCACCGGCATCGCCGGACGCAGCGTCCTCTCCGCATTCCCCACCCTGCGCAGCATCGCCCTCATCGACCGCTCCCCGGCAGCCCTCGCCTTTGCGGCACAACGGCTTCGGGAAAAATTCCCCGACATCGCGCTAACGACTGACATCACGCCCGATTCCTCCACGCTGCTTGTGGTCAGCCACGTTCTCAACGAACTCCCCCCCCGCGCCCTGCAGGAACTCCTCGCCCTTTTCCCAAAAGCCGGCGCCGTCCTCTGGGTCGAAAGCGGTGCTCGCGCGGAGAGCCGGCGTCTGAGCGAACTGCGCGCACAGCTCATGGAGCAGGGCCTCAGCATCGTCGCCCCCTGCCCCCACCAAGGCGCGTGTGGAATGCTGCAGACCGAAAACGAGCACCACTGGTGTCATCACTTCACCGCCGCCCCGTCCCACGCCCATCAGGACCCCGCATGGTCCCAGTTCAGCCGCCAACTCGGCATCGACCTGCGCTCCCTTCCCTACAGCTTCCTCGTCCTCCAACCCACCCCCGCCCAACCTCTCCCCGCCGGCGTCTCCCGAGTCATCGGCTACCCGCGTTCCCTCAAGGGACACGACAAGGTGCTCGCCTGCCGTGAAGAGAACCTCGCCGAACTCACCCTCCAAAAACGCGACGCCCCGGACCTCCTCCGCCACATCCACCGCACCGACGACGCCCGGCTCTACCAGTGGGAAACCCAAGGCACAAAGATCACCAGCGGCCGCCCCCTCCACGACTAAGCCCCCCTTCCATGCCGCCCATGGAGTCCGTGCAGTCCATGGACTCCTTCCCCCCCCTTAGCGCCTCGGAAACTCCGCCCCCACCTCGCCCCGCATCAACCGCCCTCCCATCCCGCACAGCCACAGATAAAAATCCGACGCGAGCCCCTCATAGGTGAGAAAGCGCGACTGCCCTCCCACAGGCGGCTCATTCGTACACTTGAACACCGCAGTCCCCTCGTCCACCTCGTCAAACATCGCCACGAACAACGCCCGCGCCCCGGCCTTCTTCACCGCCGCCATCTGACTCCACAAAAACTCTCCGCGCAGCCGTGGCACCTGATCGGACGGCCCTCCGTACATATTCGCCCAACTAAAGCCCGGATACACCACCGGCAGATAATCCACGCCGCGCGCCCTGCACCAAGCCACGTCCGGCTCCAGCACCTTCTCCCCATGAGACTGCGCCCCGGCCGGTGTCCCGTAGCGGCCGATCGTCCACGGGCTCACCACCTCCACCCCCGCGAGCACCTCGTGGAGTGTCGCATCACTTGCCGCATCGCGGTCCAGCGTGCGCCATCCATCCGGCACCCCGAGCATCACGCTGCAACCCGCCGCATGCAGCGCCTCCACCAGAGCGCGACACTCCGCGAGGGAATACGCGCGTCCATCCCCGAACCCCACGCCCCACACGGCCACCAGCGGACGTCCCCGGTGTTTCAAATACGCCGGATCCATCTCGGGCATTAGCCGACGCTGCAACGCCAGCCAATCCTCCGCCACCTCCGCCACACCGCCCGCGCGCACCCCGGTGAGATCGTACATCACCGCATACGCACGCCCGTGCTTGCGGGCCCCCTCCCGACAATGCGCCAGCACCCTTGTGCGTTCCTCGAGCACCACCGCGTCGCGCAAGCCCTCCGCAAAGCGCTGCACAAACGCCCCGTCGATCCCGGCCTCACGCATCCACTGGAAATGACGCGCCACCGTCTGCGGCACCTGCGAACTGAACACCTCCGCCGTGCGCCCATCGGCATGAAGAAACCCCGTGGCAAAACGTTCCCCGGGCCCGAGCTCCGTCATATCCGGCCACAAATCCACCTTCGCATTGCCGTCCACCATCGCCCCCCGCCCCTTGGTCCAGTGAATCCACGGCCGCCGCGCCCCATCTCCTTCCGTAGTGAACCATCCCTGGTACCCGCACCACACGCCGCCTTCGAGCGTCATCGCCCCATTCGCCCCATTCGCCCCGGTCCTCCCTGCCCATGGCTCCTTTGAAACCGGGAGCTCTTTCTCCACCACTGCACGCAACCCCTCAGGCAACGCGGCCTCCACAGAAGCACAAAGAAGCACCGCTGCAACCACAGCCAGAAAACAAAGAACCTCCCTCATCCATTTCGCAGAAACCATGGGCGACGAATAAATGGCAACGGCATCGAATCGAAAGCAGGAAAGCCAACCCCGACCACAGGCCCCCTCCACCAGCAGCCCCAATTACTCAACCCCCTCCCGAGACGAATATACGCCCCGCTTTCACCAATGCGCCACGCCCGCTTCCCCGAGCATCATCCGCAGACCGCAGCCCACCCGCGAGCGACCAACCCTGCCGCATCACCGTCATCCGTAGCGCTCAGAGCACCCGCCCGATCTCATCCACGCGATAACCGAACCCCGGCCCCTGCAGCGTCGAAAGATCCACCACACCGTCTCTGCGCCGGTAGATGCCCGGATGCACACGCTCCTCCGGCAGCGATGCCTCGGGATAAAACTGCATCGAGTTGCACTCCACCCCCATGATCGTCCCCGCGTGCGCCGCCAGCAGCACATGCGGGATGATCGCCAGCATCGGATTGGTGAGGTCCTGCACCATCAACGTCATCCCATGCGCCTTCGCCCACGCAAGGCTCAGCACCGCTCCCGTCAGCGTCTTGCACGTCTTGAGCGCCACGCCGCTCCAACCCAGCGAACGCCCCAGACGCACCAGCGTCCAGTCGTGCGCGCTCTCATCCAAAAACAACGGCTTGCGAGCACTCACCGCGTGCACGTCGATCCGGTTCGCCTCCAGATCGTACGGAAAGGGCTGCTCCACATACAGCAGCAGCGCGTAGATCCGCGGCTCCTCGCGCAGCAACCGATCCAAAATCTCCGTCACATACGCCGGATCCGTCACCGTGCAGTTGAAGTCCGTCGTCAACCATTCCACCCCCTCCTCCAACGACATCCGTCCAATCTGCACCACCCGCGCAAAATCCCACGCCGCATCGTTCCCACGCAGCTTGATCTTCAAACACCGCAAACCGTCCGCACGAATCCAATCCCGCAGCAGCACCGGATAACCATCCGCCGGCTCGCTCCCCGTGAGCTCCGAAGGATCCACAGGATCCAGCCCGCCCACCAGATGCCACACCGGCAGCCGCACGGAGGGTTCCTTCACAAGAAACTCCGCCGGCCACCGCCCCGCGAACCGCTCGCTGGGTTCCAGAAACGCCGCAAGATCGCTCGCAAGCCACTCCGGCGTGAACAGCGAAAACACGGGGCGCTCATGCAACCGCCCGTACGCATCGTAAATCGCGATATCAAAAAGCGAGTGACACACCAGCGCCGCCAGATGCGGCATCTCCGCCCCGCCCGACACCCCCAAATTCGACTCTGCAAGCAACGCATCCAGACGATGCTTCTGAAATCCGTGCCCAAGCTCCATCGGATGCCCCCACTCCTCGTGCCGCGGCAACTCCCGCGCAATCCGCTCGCAAAATCCCTTCATCCGCGCCTCGCGCTCCTCCCAACTCAACTGCGAGGGCCACACCCATGCCACACTCAAAGGCGTCTCACCCCACCCCTCCGCACTGCGTCCCGCGCGATCCTCCACCCGCACACGCACCCGCGCACACACCACGTCCGTGACCACCTGTGCCCCAAACTTCAACGGCATCCGCATCTGCACAGGTAGAAAATACAGCGCGGTCTCAACTACTCGGACGTCGGAGGAAAGCATGACGGTGATGGGGGCAATGAGGTGAAGAAACACTCTCCCCTCCACGCCACCTGCATTCAATCCCTATCCCAGCCCACCGGCTTCCCAACGCCCAAAGCCCCAAAGCCTCAAAGCCCCAAAGCCTCACTCCTGCGCCCTGCGCCAATATCCCCTGACATACTCCTCCACCGCCTCCTGCCATGGCCGCGGCGCTCGCCCAATCAAGCGCGTCAGCTTCCCCGTAGCCATCGCACTGTAAACCGGACGCCGCGCCACAAACGCCTTCATCGCACTCATCGGCACCGGCTCCACCACACGCGCCCGCAACCCCACTCCCGCACGCTCCGCGCAATCGAGCGCGAACTGCCCGTACTGCTGCCATGTGCATTCGCCCGCATTGCACAAATGCACCACCCCGCCCGCCGGCACCGCGGCCAGTAACGGATGCAGCAAATCCGCCGCCTCCAGCGTCGAAGTCGGCACCGCCACCTTGTCGGCCACCGCCTCCACGCGATCCTGCGTGCAAGCCCTCTCCAGCACCTGATCCAAAAAGCTCCGACGATCCGGCCCGAACACCCAAGACACCCGCACCGCAAGATGCGCTGCACTCGCCGCCAGCAGCAACTGCTCCCCCGCAAGCTTCGCCCTCCCATAATGACTGCACGGCTCCGCGCGATCTTCCTCCGTGTAAGGCCTGCGCTGATCGCCCCCAAACACATAGTCCGTGCTGATATGGATGCAGCGGCGCCCTTTCTCCGCACACACCGCAGCCATCACCCCCACGGCCCGCGCATTGACCTCGAAAGCCTCCTGCGGATTGCCCTCACAATAATCCACGTTGGTGAGCGCAGCGCAGTTCACCAGCACGTCGAAATCCCACCCATCGAGCGCCGCGCGCAACGCCGCCTCGTTGCGAATATCCAGTGCTTCGCGCCCAAGCCCGCGCACCGCCTCACCCCGCTGCGTCCATGCACGCACCAGCGCCGCTCCGAGCCGCCCTCTGCTCCCCACCACCAGCACCCGAAAACTCACGCCCCAGCCCCCCCTCGCTCACACCGATGACGGCTCAACGTGCGGCGAACCAGCGCACGCACGCGCACCGTGTCCATGAGCATCCCCACACTGTCCCTCACGATGCTCAGCTTGCTTTCCGGCGAGTTGATCCATTCCACCGGATGATCCTCCACCCGCAAACCCAGCCCACCCGCCAGAAGAAGCACCTCCACATCGAAGGCAAACCCGTCCAACTCCTGAAGCCCGAACACCGCATGCGCCGCATCCCTGCGAAAGGCTTTGAACCCGCACTGCGTATCGCCCAGCGATGCAATCCCCGCGGCCTTCAGCAGCACGTTGAACATCCGCCCAAGACTGCGTCGGAAAAACGACTGCCGCCGACCAATCCGGCTGCGCGCATGCGCCCGATTCCCCACCAGCACCGCCAGCCCGGGCTCCGCATCAAAACGCGCAACGAATGCCTCCACCTCCTGCAACGGCACGCTCAGGTCCGCATCCATGTAAATAAGCAACGCGCCTCCCGCCGCCAGCATCCCTGTGCGCACCGCCGCCCCCTTGCCCCGGTGCACCGGAGTCCCAATCACGCTCAACCACGCATGCTCCCGCGCGTGCGCCTGTGCCAGCGCAAGAGTCTCATCCTCACAGGGCTCAACGACCAGCACCACCTCCACACCTCCCATCGCAGCGCCCCGGGCCGCGACGAAGGCAGTGAGGTGCGCGAGGCTCGCGGGCAAACGCCGCGCCTCGTTCCATGCGGGAATCACCAGCGAGATCCGGGGTGGCATGCGAGCGTCAACCACCCTAGCAGGACACCCCCCACCCCACCAAGCTCCTCTGCTCCAAACCCCGCACCCACCGCCACACCACACGATTCCCCCACCCACACCCGCCCCCAAAAATCCCATCGCAAGCGCCTCTTTCCACATCCCATGCACCGCAACACCGCAGAGCCTCGGGAGTTGAGCCCCGCAATCCCGCCGTGTTAGCTGGCCCATCTTCCCGTGGCCACTCTCCCCGCATCCACCGCACACGCACACCTCTGGACCCGCGCACGCGCAGGGGTGAAGCGCTGGGGCTGGCCCGCCCTCATCCTCTCCACTGCCCTCCTCCTGCGCCTCCTCTGCCTCGGCAACAAACCCCTCCACTTCGACGAAGGCGTCAACGGCTCCTTCGTCGACCAAATGACACGCGACGGCTTCTACCACTACGAGCCCTCCAACTACCACGGCCCACTCCACTTCTACTCCCTCTTCACCGCCCAAACCCTCCTCGGCCGCCACGCATGGGCCCTGCGCCTCCCCACCGCTCTCGTAAGCACCGCCTGCGTCGCCCTCCTCCTCGCCTTCCAATCCCCCTTCGGAAAACGCCCCGCACGCATCGCCGCCGCCGCCATGGCGCTCTCCCCGGCAATGACCTTCTACGGCCGCTACGCCATCCACGAAACATGGCTGGTCTTCTTCCTCCTGCTCGCCTTCTGGGGCCTTCTCCACTTCCACACCGCAGGCACCCGCCGCTCGCTCTGGGCCCTCTGTGCTGGAATCACAGGCATCCTGCTCACCAAGGAAACCGGATTCCTCCACATCGCCGCCGCCCTCATCGCCCTCCCCGTGCTGCGCGCATGGGAGCGATTCTCCCCATCGCTTCCACCGCTCGCACCGCCCGGCCACGCGCCCACCGATCCCGCTCCCCCGCAGTGGACGAAACGCGACTTGTTCAACGCCATCTGCACCTGCAGCGCCGTCCTCGTGTTCTTCTACTCCGGCTGCCTGCTCGATTGGTCCAGCCTCCCGGGCTTCTGGCAAAGCCCGTTCCAGTGGATGATCACCGGAACCGGGGGCGAGAGCGGCCACGAAAAACCGTGGTTCTACTGGTTCGCTCTCCTCTTCTCCTACGAATGGCCCGCCCTCCTCGGCCTCGTCTTCTCCCTCTTCTTTCTTCTTCGCTCGGGCACACCACACTCCACCCGCCTGCTCGCCCTCTATGCCGCAGGCGCCTTCGCCGCCTACACCCTCGTCTCCTACAAAACCCCGTGGTGCCTCATCTCCCTCACATGGCCATGGCTCCTGCTCTTCGGCATCGCCATCGACCACATCTCCCAACCCCTGCATCGCACCGCCGCCTCTGCCATCGCCAAAGGCGCAGCCGCCCTCCTCCTCCTGCATTCCTCCGCACACACGCTCCTGCTCAATTTCCGCAACCCCACCGACGAAGACCACCTCTACGTCTACGTCCAGACCCTGCCCGAAGTGCGCCTCCTCCTCGATCCCCTCGAATCCCTCACCCGCCAGAATCCCATCCACCGCCAGTTGCGCGGCGCCCTCGTGCTCCCGGAACTCCACCCATGGTCCTGGCTGCTCAACGACTACCCCAACGTCCTCATCTGCCTCCCAGAAGAACTCACAGAAACCGTCGGCCCCCGCGACTTCCTCCTCGTCGACTCCTCCCTCGCTGCATCCATCGAAGCACAACTCGACGAACGCTACTTCAAAGACTCCTTCCGCATCCGCGGCAACACCTCCGATCCCGCCATCCTCTACCTGCGCGCCCACACCTTCGCCTCCTGCTTCCCTGATCGCACTCCGGAATTCGCACCCGATAAAATCCAACCACCCGCTCAACCACAGCCAGAGTCCGCAACGCAGGGTCGCAAGCCATGATCCCCGCCGCCGCCATCCTCCACGCCATCAGCGCGGCAACCCTCCTTGGCCTCCTGCTCGGCCTCAGATCCGGACTCGACCCACTGCGCGCCCTGCTCGCACTGGGTGGCGGACTCCTCACAGGCCTCGCCTCCGCATGGACTCAGCAACGCGCGGATGCTTCAAACCCCGCGCAGACCAACCTCGCAACCCACCCCGCCACGCCGGGCTTCTGGGGCTGGGCCGCCATCGCGCTCTTCTCCTGCTTCGCCCTGCGCTCCTTTCTCTGGCTCGCATTCAGCGACGCCGACACCCTGCACGTCCTCTCCCCCAACAATCTCGGCGACCTCTCCCTCCACCTCTCCTTCATCCGCCAACTCGTCAACGGCGATCCCCTCTGGCCTCAAAACCCCATCTTCTCCGGCGCCCCCCTCACCTATCCGCTCGGAATGGATCTCTTCAATTCCCTGCTCGTCCTCGCCGGCATGGATGTTGTGCGCAGCCTCGTGTGGACAGGCCTCGCAGCCTGCGCCCTCACCGGAGTCGCACTTTGGAAATGGGGCCGCTCCTTCACCCTCGCAGGCTTCCTCTGCAATGGAGGCCTCGCCGGCCTGCTCTTCCTCTCCACCGGCACCCTCGAGGACTTCCAGTCCGACACCGCGTGGAAGAGCATCCCACTCGCCCTCTTTGTCACCCAACGCGGCCTCCTCTTCGCTCTCCCCGCAGGCCTGCTTCTCCTCTCCAGCTGGCGCGCACGCTGGTTCCACGGCCCGGGCACCCGCCTCCACCCCTTCTCCGAAACCGCCCTCTACTGCGTCCTCCCCCTCTTCCATCTCCACACCTTTCTCTTTCTCTCTCTTCTCCTCGCCTCGTGGGCCCTTTTTCACAAACCCGCCCGCCGCCCCATCCTCCTCCTCCTCGCCGCCGCATTCCTTCCCGCCACAGCCCTCACCTGCGCAGTCACCCACTGCTTCCACGGCCCCTCCATGATCGGCTGGAAACCAGGCTGGATGCAGGAGGACGAACCCTTCCTCTCCTTCTGGATCGGCAACTTCGGCATCCTCCCATTCCTCATCGCCGGCCTCCTCATCGCCGCCGCGCGCCGCGACCGCACCCTCGCTCTTCTCACCGTTCCGCCCACTGCCCTCTTCCTGCTCTGCTGCTTTGTGCGCTTCGCCCCATGGGAATGGGACAACACCAAGCTCATGCTCTGGAGCTACCTCATGCTCCTGCCTCCCCTTTGGCAGATGCTCGCACAATGGCACACCGCACTCCGCGCAACCGCCGTCACCGCTCTCTTCTTCTCCGGCTTCCTCTCCCTGCTAGGGGGGCTCGACCGCACACACACCGGCCATCCCATCGCCCTCCACAGCACTCTGGACGCAGTTTCCGACGCCCTGCGCGATCTTCCTCAATCCACCCTCTTCATCGGCGCCCCCACCTACAACCACCCCCTGCTCCTCCTCGGCCGCCGCATGACCATGGGCTACGAAGGCCACGTCTGGAGCCATGGCCACGACTGGCTTCCTCGCAAACAACTCGTGGAGCGCATCCTCCTCGGCGCCCCCTCCTGGCGCGACGACGCACGCCAACTCGGCGCCCATCACCTGTTCTGGGGTCCCCTGGAAACCGAGGCTTTCCCCAACTCCACCCGTCCATGGCAAGCCGAGGCACGCTGCATCGCCAGCGGCGCATGGGGTGCCGTTTACGAACTCCCTTAAACCAAAACAACTCAATCGCTACTTTCACCAACCCCCACCGTCCCCTGACTCCCCAGCAAAAGACGGACACCGCCACAGCGCAGGACAGTCTCGAACTGTAACTTGTTTGCACCGCCGGAATCGGACGGTGAAGGAAGTGGCTGGGGGGAGAATCGAACTCCCGACACGAGGATTTTCAATCCTCTGCTCTGCCAACTGAGCTACCCAGCCTTGAAAGAGGGCGGCTACTTTGCACGCACTCCATGGCTTGGCAAGCCGTTTTCCAAATCAAACCCCTCCTTCTTCAGAATCCACCCGCCCCAACCCGTGGATCCGTCGATCACCCCACCCTCCATCACAAATGCAAAGTCTCTGCCTGAAAGTCACATAAAGTGTACTTTTCACACAGGTCATCCTTGTTCCATACTCCGCCCCTTTCGCACCGTATGAGCAC
>CAMAUX010000013.1 GCA_945861435.1 Chthoniobacter flavus
TGTTGGGGCGAGTTGCCCGTGCACCGGTGCTATTGATCTCCCAAGCCTGGGGTGGAATCCAAAAGCACAGCCCCCTCATCGAGAGAATTTTGGAGTGGGAAATCCCCGCTTCGCCGAAGTTGGATCCAGACCCGCCAAACCCCGCTTCGTGCCACGCGATTAAAGCCGCGTTTTAGCCCGAACTTCCGTTTTCGGGTTCAACCCGATCGCCCGCCGCAGCAACCCGCAAAAAAATCGCCCCTCTTCAAACCCTCCACCACTCCACAATCCCCCGCCCACCACGACCACGCACCCGGGTGCTGGACCTGCTGGAACGGCACCTCGCCACGCCCCGGCAATCCCTCCTCGCCCTCAATCGAGGTCCCTGCCGATCACCACAGAAAGATGCGAGCCCAGCTCATAGACGTGGCGTCTCGCCCTATTGCGCAATCCTCAGTAAGTGCCACTCCGAGATAAACGTCCCCTCGCCCACCAAATCTCCCAGCGCAAGCTACCCCGCAGCCCAATCGCCCGCTCAGCGCGAAGCGCCCGCTTCGCCACCAACCTGCGGCGATGGTTCCGCCAGTGCCGCCCGTAATTCCGAACCCTGCGCCTGCATGGCTTCAGCGAGATCCCGCGCCCGCCGGACGCTCTCGAGAGACTGGGCTGTCGCCTCTCCCACCGGGGCATCCCTGAGCAGTTCCAATAATGCAGCCTGCTCACCACAAAGCCTCTTCAGCGTCCTGAGCGCTTCCCGGGCCCGCGCACTGCGCCCTCCCATCTGCTGCAACTGTCGCTGGTAAACCTGCGCCCGCCGCCCGTACACAGCTGCCTCTTCCTCACGCCCCTCCGCCACCAGTTGATCCCCTGCTCTCTTCACATCCGCAGCCAGCTTGGCGGTCGCAGCCTCGAGAGCATCCGCCCCCTCAATCCGGCCGGGCACACCTGCAGTCCACGTTGTACACGCCGTGAGCTCCATCTCCCAGGTGCGCAGCGCCGCCGGCAGTGTGGCTTGAAAACCAGCCTCCCAGTCGATCGACGCTCCCACACCGACTCTGGAACCCCCCCCCCCAAACCACCCGCGCGCCAGCACGGATTCGAGGCACGCAGCGCCGCCAAACCCAACGACGAACCACAGCGCATACCGACCAACATGTGCGAACCAAACCGGTCTCATGTCCTGTGGATCACGAACCCCATCAGCATCACTCCAAACGCAGGTAGTCGAATCCCACCAGCAGCGAGGGCCGCGCCGATGAATTGTGCCCCGTGATGGTCACCTCCAGAGTGTGCGCCCCCGCCTGCATCTCAAACTCACCCAGCGCGAGCTCCGGCGTGTTCACCACAGAACGGTCATACAGGTCCAACTCCCCGAGCGCACAAGGCTTCCCGTCGATCTTCAATGAAACCTGCGCGTAATCCGGCGCCTTCGTGAACACAGCCATCAACCTCTGCCGCCCAGCCTTCGCCACCGGGAACTTCAGCGTGAGCCGGTCTCCCACCTTGCCGCCCACCCACCACAGATGCTGATTGCCAGTCCATGCCCCCGCGCTGAAACCACCCATCGCTTGCGGACGCGCACTGCCGCCCGTCACCACGGGCTCGAGGGTCTCGCCCTCCAAAGCATCCTTCACCACCTTCCCTCCCTTTCCTCCGCCCACCCCGGCTCCTTTGGACCCCGTCGCACCCGTGGCTCCGCTCTGAAGGTAGGCGACGAGATCCACCACCTGCTCGGGTTGCAGAGCATCGAAGAGCCCTTCAGGCATCGTGGACACCTTCGACACCTCACGATTTCTCACGCCCGCCTTGTCGATCGTGAACTCCACTCCGCCCGGCATCGCCAGACGGTAAACCGCACCCGTTTCCTGCTTCACAATCCCCGTCATCACGCGCCCGTCGGCCATGGTGAAGATGTTGAGCTGATAGTCCTTTCCAATGAGCGCATTCGGATCGAGGACGTTATCGAGCACGTAGTCCAGGTTCCCGCGGTTTGAGCCCGTGAGATCCGGGCCCACATCCTGCCCCTCACCGAAGAGCCTGTGGCAGAGTCCACACGTCGCCCCGAATGTCGCACGTCCCTTTTCCAAGCTCGCCGCCTTGAGCTTCGCGGGCGTCAGCAGAGCCTGATACTTCGCACGCTGCTGAGGCAGATCCGCCCGACTGACGTTCGCTGTCCCCACCACCTGCGCGATCAGCGCGTCCACCTCCTTGTCCTGCAACGCCTGCAACTGCCGCACAAGGAAGGGCGAGATCACCGTCGCAGCCACCCGCTTGGATTCCACCGCCTTCAGGAGCACGCGCCCACCCGCCGAGGAAGAGGCAAGCGTATTGATCGCGTCCCCCTGCTCAGTCCCCGAGAACCCACCACCCAAAAGCGCTCCGAGCACCGAGGGCGCTTCCGGAGCCGCCAGAACCGCGAGCGCTTGAATCGCCTTGCGCCTCAATGGAGACGGCGTCTCCTTTCCACCCACGACGCCCAGCACCGCGGCTGCCGAGCCTTGATCACCCGCCTGCAGCAGCACCGCGAGAGCTTGCTCACGCTCCGCCGTCGGCCGCGCGCCATCGCCCAGCACGGTCCGGAATTCACCCAGCGCCCCGGCATCCCCGAAGAGCGCAGACAGCTCGCGCACCAACTGCACCGCCTTCGGCGTCGCACCCTCTCTGAGCCGCGCCTCCAATGCGGACCACTCAGCCGGAGCCTTGAGCTTTCCTGCCGTCCGCGCCGCCCCGACAATCAGCGTCAGCGAAGTCTCGCGCCTGGCCGCGTCCGGCTCCTTCGCCAGATCGCCCAGCATCGAGATCCTCCCTGCCTCATCGGAGGAGAGGCGGCGGTAGACGAGCTCCGTCACCTTCGGGATTTTTGAACCACGCGCCAACTCGAGGCCGGCTGCAAAGTCCGCACCCACCAACGGCTCAATCCCGTACCAGATGAGAAGCGGGATGCACGGGTCGTCCTTGTCCTCACCATGTCGGAGGAGTGCCGATGCGAGTGCGCGCCTGCCTTCCAGCGGCAGGCGTTGCAGCGAGGAAGCCAGCTCGCGACGCACCACGGCCGAGCCCTCCCCGGAACCCAGCTTCCCAAGATCCGCCGCAAACTCCCCTGCCTTCACATTGCCGCCCACCACAAACCGCACCGCCCATGCACGCACCTCCGGAGCACCGTCAGAAAGAAACTCCCGCGCGCCCGCCGCATCGATCGCGTTAACCGCCCCCATGCACCACAGCGCGCGCAAACGCCGGGCGACTGGCTCGGCCTTGTCCTTCACCACGGAACGGAGCACGGTGCGCGCCACCTCGTCCAAACGCTGTCCGCCTGCGCCACTGCTGCGTTCCATGAGAATGCGCCGTGCCATGCGAGAGAACCACTCGTTCTCCATCTGCACCACGCGCCGGGCGAGATCCGCATCGCTCTCGGCCGCGAGATTCCCTTTCCATGCCTTCCATCCCACCGAACTCACCCGGTACATGCGGCCATTGCTTCGATCCCACAATTCCACCGCACCGCTCCCGCGATGGCATACCTGCTTGTCGCTCCAATCGCTCACATAAAGCGCCCCGTCCGGCCCCACCTTCTGCGTCACCGGAACGAAATTCATGTCGTTTGCCCGGAGGAAATCGCTCCCGTGCCTGCCCACAAAGGTGCTCCCCTGCACATCAAGGAAGTCGCTCACCAAACGATGCCCGTGCAGGTTTCCGAAAATCAGCGTGTCGCGGTAGGTGGCCGGGAACAGGCTTGCCTGATAGATCGCCAGCCCACAGTGCGCATGACCGCCCCCGAGCGCGTTGGTGTCCGCGTTCACCACCCCGGCCCCCGTCGTCTTGTCAAAACTCACGTCGGGCCGCTGATTGCCCGCGTAGTGCGCATGGTTGGCGATGGTCTTGATGTCCTCGTACGTCTGCGCGTTGAAGTGCTGCCCCGCCTGCCTCTGATACCGACCGCCAGGCACAATGTGGAAAAGGTGCGGAATCACGCACGCCGTCACAAAAAACTCCCCGCCCCGGTCGTAGTCGAGCCCCCATGGATTGCTCGTCCCATGCGCAAACACCTCGAACACACGCCGCACCGGATGGTACCGCCACACTCCCGCATTGATGGGCTCGCGCTCCGCATCCGGCACGCCGGGCCTGCCCACCTTGCTGTGCGTGAACACGCCGTGGCACCCGTAAAGCCAGCCATCCGGCCCCCAGACAAAACTGTTGAGCGTCTCGTGCGTGTCCTGCGAACCCCATCCATCCAAAACCGCATACGCCGTGAACTTGAGCCCCGGCACCTTCTGCCACCCGGCAAACGACGCATCCTCCGCGTCCGGCTTGTCGTCATGATCCCGGTCCGGGATGAACATCAAATACGGAGCCGCCCCCACCCATACGCCTCCAAACCCCACCTCGATGCCGCTCGCAAGACTGATCCCCTCGCAGAACACCTTGCGCGTCTCATACGTTCCGTCGCCGTCCTTGTCCTCGAAGATCAAGATCCGGTCGAGCCCCGCGCCCGGCTGGCGCGGCTGCGGATAGCTCATCCCCTCCACCACCCAGATGCGCCCGCGCTCATCAAAGGTGAACGCGATCGGCTGCACCAACTCTGGTTCCGCGGCCACCAGATCCGCCTTGAACCCACCCGGCAACTGCATGGCCTTGAGCGCCTCCTTCGGCGAAAGTCCGTGCGCATAATCCTGCTGCTTCGTGAGCGCAGGCCCGTACAGCGGCTTGGGCGCAAGCTGCTGCGCCTCGGCGGCTGACACCGTCGCGCGCACCTGCGTGAGAATGAACACCCCCGCCTTGTTGGCACTGACAATGTCCGGCAGACCATCTCCGCTCACGTCCCCCACCTGCACGTCCACGCCCACCCCGCTCTCCGCGTCCACAAGGTGCGGAACAAAATCCACGCCACCTTTGCCATCGCGCACCGTCTCGTACCAGTACACCACGCGCGCACCGCGCTCGTCGGGATCGTGCCCGTTGTGCGCCCAGTACCGCTTGCCCGTCACCACGTCCAGAATCCCATCCCCATTCATGTCCGCCAACGCAGCGGCGTGCGGCTGCGAAAACACGATCCCATAAGGACTCTCAGCCGGAGTCTCCCCCGCAAGCATGCGCCGACTCCAACCCTCCGCGGCCCCCGGCTTTCCCTGCAAAAACACCGCGGTGCCGTAACGATGCGCCGCGAGACTCGAGAACACATCCCGTGTGCCGTTTCCATCAAAGTCGTAAGCGAACATCTGCGCGCCGCCGCCGATGCCAGTCAGCGGATGCTGAATCCACGGGCCGGAAGCCGTGTGCTCCCACCAGCCTCGCGCTTCCAACAGGTCCGGCTTCCCGTCGCCATTCACATCCCCCACCCCAAGCCCGTGCGTGAACTTCTGCGCCTTGCGATCATCGCTCACCGCCACGAAATTCCATGGCTGAGTCGGCTTGCTCCAGTCCGGCTCGTAATAGCCGAAACGACCGAAGAGGCTGCACACAAGCTCTGGCTTCCCATCGCCCGTGATGTCCGTGAACACAGGCGACTCATTGTCCACCACATCCGCCACCACATGCACCGTCCACGGCTTGTCGTCGGAGGTGCCCGGGTTCAGATAAAGCCGCGCCTCTTTTCCGGGAAAACCCAGCACAAGGATGTCGCTCCGACCATCCCCGTTGAAGTCCCACACGTAGGCGAAGAAGTTGTCCGAGTAGCCGTTGATGTTGAAAACCTTCGGCTCATAAAACGCATGCCGCTTCTCAAACGCCGGTCCCTCCCACCAGAAGGGCCCGGCAACGACGTCCGGCTTTCCATCTCCATTGATGTCCCCAATCGCCACTCCCTCCGAATAAAACTCACCGTGGAGTTGCTGACGTTTCCACGTGATCTGCGTCTCGGCTTGCAGGGACGCAACGGCAAGCAGCCACAAAAAGGAGGATTTCATAACAAGGGGGTGGCTCCGCTCGGAGAATTCAGCGGAATGCCCGCAACGATGCTCGATACGCTGTCGGCCATAAAGGAATTGTTTGGATTCAGCTCGCCCCAAAACCCGTTCCCACAGCACTCCGACAGCTCAAAACGCGCCCGTTTTCAAAAACGACAGCACCCGCGCGATGACCGCCTTGTCGCTCATCAGAAAGGGATGCGAAACGTGCATCACCAAATGCTGCCGCTCCCCCGCCACGTGCGTGCGCTCCACCGAAACCTTGCCGTCATCGGGACCGGGAATGAGCAAGCTATTGATCCAGTTGATCGAACGATCCCCCGCAATCACTCCAAGCTCAAAGCGCACCGCCCCCAGCCGTGATGGCCCCTCCTCCACCCCAGTCCCCAACCCGCCACCCGCAGGCCCGTTCAACTTTCGGAACAGCCACCAGTCTCCGAAACTGTCCACCACCTCGCTTCCCTGATTGGGAGGACCCAGCATCACCACGCGCCCAAGCCGCGGCTCCTTGTGGCTGGCGAAGTACGCCCGCACAAGGATCCCGCCCATCGAATGCGTCACGAAGTGAACCCGCGCGCATCCTTTCAACTGCGGGTTTGCCAGCGCAGCCGGCACGACACTCCCGGCGAGTTCCTCCGCCGTAGCCGTCCGCGAAGGATAATCCACATTGAGCACCTCATACCCCGCGCCACGCAACGCCACCTCCATCGGACGCATGCTGCGCTCCGTGCGGCAGAGCCCGTGCAACAGGATCACGCCCTCACCGGCCCGAGCCCACGCCGACACCACGCAAAGCACCAGAGCACAGAACACGGACCGGCAACGCCTGCGCCGTGCTCTGCTGCCCATGGGCCCCGAATCAATCCCGCATCCACTCAGCGGGCGTCCGCACGATCTCCGGGCTTCTCGCCGGAAAGAATCTGCAACTCATGGATCGACCAGTAGGTCCCAGCCGTCTTCCCGGTCTGCGTGATGCGGATGGCCTTCGCCACCGAAGGCTTGAAGCCAATCTCAGTCACGCCGCCCTTGCCCTCCCCTTTGGCCGCAGGCTCCCACTTGGCTCCATCCTTGGAAACCTCCACAGTGAAACCGCGCGGGAAATCTCCCGGTGACGTCCCGGCATCGAGCACCAAACCCGCCACCGACGTGGCCTGCGGCAGGTCGATCTGCACCCACATTCCCGGAGCCTGTGCTGTGTGCGTGTCGTAGCGCGTATCCATCTTCCCGTCGATGGCATTGGCCAGCGCAGCGGGATTGTGACTGGCAGTGAGCTTCCAATCACGTCGGTTGGAAACTGTGGCGGGCCCGAACTGCGTGAGTTCCTCCACCGTGAACGGCGTCGTGCGATCCTTGAGCTTCGCACGCACCGCGGCCACTTCCTTGGACGAGATGGTGTCGGACTTGTTGCCAAAACTGTTGCGCACATAAGACCCCACCGAGGCGATCCACTGGTCGTTGTTGCTCTCCATCGCCACCATCTGCGCCTCATAAGCCTTGCCGTTCACCGGACCCGCAAGCCCCTTGAGCAGCACCGCAATAAACGCATCCTTCACTCCGTTCACCGTCCGCGACGCCGCAAGCGCCGGTGCCAGCGTCTCCCCCGGACGCCCATCAACCGGCGTTCCGCGCCCATCCGGATTGTGACAGGTGAAGCACAGCTCGTTGAAGATGTCGTTTCCACGCGTCAGCAGCCCCTTCTGATCGCCGCTGAATTCCTTCCCCCAGCTGCGCTTGGGCGCCAGAATCTGCATCGCAATCTCCCGCATCCCGGGATGCCCGGTCGCTCCCGCGATGCTCGCCTGCACCAGTGACTTCGCCTTCTCCGGGTTGATCAGACGCGCCGAGCACAGCGCCTGCAAAGCCACGCTGCCGTCTGCATCCTTCGCCAACGCCGCGATGTCCTCAATCAGGCTCTGATCGCCCGCCCGATAAAGGCTCTCCGCCACACGCACCGCAGTCGCGCGCACCCGTGCGTCCTGATCCTTCATCCGGCCCCGCACCAGCGCAGCATCGAGACCCCCCATCCCCTCCAGCGTCCAGAGCGCGTGGATGCGAGCCAGCGGGTTGGCACCCTGCTCAGCCAGCTTCACCAGCGCAGGCTTCACCGCGGCATCCTGCTTGAGCACCAGCAGCTTCTGCGCGGTGTCACGCCACCAGCCGTTGGGATGCTCCAGCGCAGCCACGAGTTCCGCAGAAGACGCCTTGTAGAGAGAAGGCTGAGGTCCCGGCTTGAAGTCATCGTGCACGAGTCGGTAGATGCGGCCGCGTGCCACCGACCGGTCGAGGTCGTACTGCTTCACCACCTTGCGCAGGTAGCTGCCCTCCTTCACCCAGTTCCCCTCCTGGATGATCCCGCGGTACATGTCCACAAGGTACAGCGTCCCGTCAGGTGCGGTGTTCATGTTCACGATCCGAAAAAGCGGATCCGTCGAGCGGATGAACTCCGACTTGTCGTAGGCATTACTCAAATAGGTGAGCCCGTCGCGCACCTCAGCCACCGTGCGCCGCACCAGACGCCCCACCGGCTCGGAAAAGAGCAACTGCCCGCGAAGGTCCGCTGGCAGACGATCCCCACGGAACACCTCCGCCCCGCACGTTGCCGTGAAATGGTTGAGCGTCTTGTCCTCCGGACGAAACCGACGATCCCCACCCTGCACGTCGGCGAGACCCACCGCAGGCCATACCTCCGCGTAATCCTCCGAAAACTGCTTATCCACATTGAAGCCCCCGTAGAGAATGTGCGTCTGGAAATTGAGCGGCCCGCGTTCCCCACCCGCGTTCACGATCCACAGCTTGCCCACGTCATCCTGTGTGAGCCCCCACTGGCCGCCATTGGAGGGGATGGTCTCTTTGATCGGAGGCTTGCCACCCGGCTGCCACCGCAGGCGCCAGTTGTTGTAGGTCATGTAGAGCCAGTTGTCCGCCGCCCAAATCAGCCCGCTCTGCTGGTGCTCCATGTTCCCACCGCGCGGCCCGCCCTCAAACCACAGCGTCTTCTGATCCGCCACACCATCCCCGTCCGTGTCCTTATAAAGGAAGATGTCCTGCGTGTCGGTCTCGTTGACAAGCAACTCTCCCGGTCCGAGAGGAAGGATCATCCGCGGCAGAAGCAGCTTGTCCACAAACACACTGTGCTTGTCGAAGTTCCCATCCCCCTTGCTCGACCAGTGCAGCGACACCCGGCTCGTCGGCGCATGCTCGTCCGTGCCATCCGCGTCCTGCATGTACGTGCGCATCTCCGCCACGAACATCCGCCCATTCCCATCAAAGGTCGCCACCACAGGTTCCTGCACGTGCGGTTCCGCCAGCACCACTTCCAGATGATACCCCTTGGGCACCTGCACCGTCTTGAGCGTGTCCTCCGGTGACAGCGCCTTCACCGAAGGCATCTTGGCAAACTCTTCCACCGCAGGCTTCGGTGCTTCAGCGGCAAACAACGGGGAACTCAGCGCGAGTGCGATCGGGGCAGCAAGGATGGGCTTGGGGATTTTCATGGGAGGATAGTTTCCGCGCCCCTCCATCATCGGGGGGCGCTAATGGCAACCGATGAAACCAGACTTTATTAGATACTGACACCCTCAAAAACACGCCAACCGCCCCCTCACCCACGCACCGCCGCAGCCATCCCAGCGGCCGTGCTCCGCCCCCGCATCCACTGCCGGATCCGATCCAGCAACAGATACACGACCGGCGTGGTGTAGAGGGTCAGCACCTGACTCACCACCAAGCCCCCCACCACCGCAACCCCCAGCGGCCGCCGCAATTCCGAACCCACCCCGCTCCCAAGCATCAACGGCAGCGCGCCAAGCAATGCCGCAAAAGTGGTCATCAGGATCGGCCGCAACCGTTGCTGGCACGCGCGCTGAATCGCCTCCTCCGGCCCAAGCCCCTCCACGCGCTCTGCCTGCAGCGCGAAGTCCACCATCATGATCGCGTTCTTCTTCACGATGCCGATGAGGAGAAAGATCCCGATCATCGCCATCACATCGAGCTCCATGTGGCACACACTCAGCGCCAGCAGAGCGCCCGCCCCCGCCGAGGGCAGCGTCGAAAGAATCGTGAGCGGATGCAGCAGGCTCTCGTAGAGAATTCCCAGCGTGAGATAAATCACCAGCAGCGCCGCCACGATGAGTACCGGCATCGAATCCATCGACGCCTTGAACGCACCCGCAGTTCCCGCAAACGAACGCTGCATCCCCTCGGGAATCCCCAGTTCATCCACCGCCGCACTGATCACCTCCGTCGCCTCCGAGAACGACACGCCCGGCGCCACATTGTAAGAGAACGTGAGCGCCGCAAACACCCCTTGGTGACTGATGGAAAGCGATGCCGGCCGCGCCTCCCACCGCGCAAGTTCATCCAGCGGGATCAGAGCCCCCGAACTGCTGCGCAGCGTCACCTGCTCAAAGGCCCCGGAATCCTTCGCCTGCGCCGCCTCCAGCACCACACGGTACTGGTTGAGCGGTGCGTAGATCGTCGACACGATCCGCTGACCGAACGAACTGTTGAGCGCCGCGTCCACCTCCTGCACGCTCACCCCGGTGCGCGCACACGCCTCCCGATCCACCACTAGGCGCGAAACCGTCGCCCGGTCCTCAAAGTCGCTATTCACATCGGTGAGCTGCTTGAGCCCGAGCAGCGCCGCCTTCACCCGCGGCTCCCATTCCCTCAACAACTCAAGATCCCCCGCCTGCAGCGTGTACTGGTAGAGCGCACGGCTGCTGCGCCCACCGATGCGCAGGTCCTGCGAAGGCATCAGAAAAAGCGACGCTCCGGGGATCTTCGAAAGTTTCCCGCGGAACCGCCCAAGCACCACGTCGAGCGAGTCCCGCTCCGCCGCGGGCTTGAGCCCAACATAAACAGTTGCGCTGTTCTTGGCCCCGCCCATGTGCGATCCCGACCCCGTGTTGGCGTTCACCGAGTCCACCGCCGGATCCGCCTGCACGATGCGCGCAATCTCCACGAGCCGCTCCTTCATCGCCTGAAAGGAGATGTTCTGGTCCGCGCTGATCCTGCCCAGCAGCAGCCCGGTGTCTTGTTGCGGGAAAAAGCCCTTCGGCATCACCACATACATCCTCGCCGTGAATGCCACCACCCCAGCCAGCGCCAGCAGCGTCAGCCACCGATGCCGCAACGCGAGCCCCAGCGTCTGCGCATAAAACCCCTGCACCATCTCAAACACCCGGTCCGCCGCGCGTCCAAAAAAACCCGGCGGCCCGTGCCTGCGACCGCCGAGCAACTGCGAGCACATCATGGGAGTGAGTGTCAGCGACACCACCAACGACACCGCGATCGCCGCGGAGAGCACCACCGCGAACTCCCGAAACAGCAGTCCGGTAAGTCCACCCATCAACAGGATCGGCAAAAACACCGCCACCAGCGACACGCTCATCGAGATCACCGTGAACGTCACCTCCCGCGTCCCACGCCGAACCGCCTCCACCAAAGGCAACCCGGCCTCTTGATGACGCATCACGTTTTCCAAAACCACCACCGCATCATCCACCACAAACCCTGTGCTGATCGTCAGCGCCATCAGCGAGAGATTATCAAGGCTGTGACCGCACAGGTACATCACCCCAAAAGTCCCAAGCAACGACACCGGCACCGCCACCCCGGGAATCAACGTCGCACGCACCCGCCGCAGGAAAGCGAACACCACCAGCACCACCAACCCTGTCGCCAGAAGCAACGAGCGCTGCACCTCGCTCACAGACGCCCGGATCGTGTGCGTGCGCTCGCTCGTGATCCGCAGGTCCATCGTCGGAGGCACCATCGCCTGCAACCGCGGCATCAACGCCTTCACCGCATCCACCACCTCGATGATGTTCGCCCCGGACTGGCGGAACACCGCGAACCCCACCGAGGGCTTGCCATTCGTACTCCCAAAATTGAAGGCGTCCTGCACCGACTCAGTCACGTCCCCCAACTCCCCGAGCCGCACCGCAGCACCTCCGCGATAGCTCACAATCACATCCCCGTACTCCTTGGCCGTCGTGATCTGGTCAGTCGCGCCCACCTGCCACCGACGCACCCCGTCCTCCACCACCCCCTTGGGCCGGTTCACGTTCGCACTCACAATCGCTCGCCTCGCATCCTCCATCGTCAAACCCGCGCGCGTCAGCGCAGGCATGTCCAGCGTCGCACGAATCGCCCGCAACGAACTCCCACCCACACTCACCAAACCCACCCCGTCCACCTGCGAAATCTTCTGCGCCACCACCGTCGCCGCCACATCGTAAATCTGCCCAGGCGTCGCCACATCCGACGTCAGCGCCATGATCATCACCGGCGAGTCGGCAGAATTCGCCTTCCGATAACTCGGCACACTCGGCATCCCGCTCGGCAAAAGCGTGCGCGCCGCGTTGATCGCCGCCTGCACGTCCCGCGCCGCGCTGTCCGGATCCCGGCTGATATCGAACTGCAATCCGATCCGCGTCGCCCCCATCGACGAATACGACGTCATCTCCGTCACCCCGGCAATACGCCCCAGCGTGCGCTCAAGCGGCGTCGCCACCGTCGCCGCCATCGTCTCCGGACTCGCCCCCGGCAGCACCGCTGACACCGAGATCGCCGGGAAATCCACCTGCGGCAGCGGCGATACCGGAAGGTGGAAATAGGCCATCGCGCCGGCAAGCGCCACCGCCAGCGCCGCAAGCGTCACCCCCACCGGACGCCGGATGAAAACGTCCACGAGGCTCATGGTTGCGAAACGACAACGTCCTCCGTACTGCGCACCGGGACGATCCGCACACGCCCCCTCCGCGCGAGCCCGTCGAAAAAGAGATAGATCACGGGCGTCGAGAAAAGAGTCAGCAACTGACTCACCAGCAGCCCACCCACCATCGTCAGCCCGAGCGGATGCCGCAGTTCCGAACCCTCACCGCTCCCGACCATCAACGGCAGTGCCCCCAACAACGCCGCCAGCGTCGTCATCAGGATCGGCCGCAGACGCAGCAGCGAAGCCTCGAAAATCGCGTCTCGCGGCGATGCCCCCCTCTCGCGTTCGGCCTCCAGCGCGAAGTCGATCATCATGATCGCGTTCTTTTTCACGATGCCGATCAGGAGCACGATCCCGATCACCGCCATCACGCCAAGCTCCGAACCCGCCAGCTTGAGCGCCAGCAGCGCCCCCACTCCCGCGCTCGGCAGCGTCGAGAGAATCGTCACCGGGTGGATGAAGCTCTCGTAGAGGATCCCCAGCACGATGTACATCACCACCACCGCCGCAAGAATCAGAAGCAACTGATTACCCAGCGCCCCCTCAAACGCCCGCGCCGCCCCCTCGAATCCCGTCTCAATCGAAGCCGGCATCCCCAGCTCCTTCTCCGCCCGTCGGATCGCCCCGGTCGCATCCCCCAGTGACGCACCACGCCCAAGATTGAAGCTCACCGTCACCGCCGGAAACTGATCATCCCTCGCAATCACGAGGCTCGCAGGCGCCTCCACGATCCGGGCGATCGTCAGCAGCGGCACCTGCACCCCGCTCGCCCCGGGAACATACACATGATCAAAGGCGCCGAGCCCCCGCGTGAACTCCGGCGCATGCTCGAGCACCACACGGTACTGCCCGCTCTGCGTGAAGATCGTCGACACCAGACGCTGCCCAAACGCGTTGTAGAGTGCCGCATCGATCGCTGCCACCGTCACCCCCACACGGCCCGCGGCCTCCCGGTCGATCTCCACCCGCGCCTGCAGACCGCGCTCAAGAAGGTCATCCGCCACATCGGCAAGCAACGGCGACTCACGCAGCTTCGCCACCAACTGCGGCGTCCACTCCCGCAGCACCGCCATATCGGGAGACTGCAGCGTGAGCTGGTACTGCGTGCGGCTCACGCGATCCTCAATGGTGAGATCCTGAACCGGCTGCAAATAGAGCACCACACCGGGCAGCGTACGCCCACGATCCTGCAGCCTCCGCACCACCTCCACGGCATCCCCCTTGCGCTGCGAACGCGGTTTGAGGCGCACCAGCATGCGCCCGCTGTTGGGTGTGGAATTCACCCCGTCCACCCCGATGAACGACGACACGCCAGCCACCGCCGGATCCGCGAGCACGAGCTTCACGAGCTCCACCTGGTGCCGGCCCATCGCCGCAAAAGACACGCTCTGTTGCGCCTCTACAAACCCCTGCAGAAGCCCCGTATCCTGCACCGGAAAGAACCCCTTCCCCACACTGATATAGAGCAGCACCGTCGCCGCGACCGTCCCGAGAAACCCCAGCATCGTCCCTCTCCGGTGCTCGAGCGCCCCCTGCAACAACCGTCCGTACCCTTGGGTAAGACGGTCGAACAACCCGCCCAACCAAGTCGCAAGCGGCCCCTCGGGCCCGTGCCGCAAGAGCCGCGCGCACATCATCGGAGTCAACGTCAGCGACACCACCGCCGAAATCACAATGGAGATCGCCAGCGTGATCGCAAACTCGCGGAACAACCGCCCCACCACATCCTGCATGAAGAGCAGCGGAATCAGCACCGCGATCAGAGAGAGCGTTAGAGAGATAATCGTGAACCCGATCTGACGCGCCCCCTTGAGCGCCGCAACCCTCGGAGGTTCCCCCGCCTCCACATACCGCACGATGTTCTCAATCATCACGATGGCATCATCCACCACAAAGCCCGACGCGATCGTGAGCGCCATCAGCGTGAGGTTGTTCAGGCTGAACCCGCAAAACCACATCGCCCCAAAGGTCCCCACCAGCGAGAGCGGTACCGCCACCGCCGGAATCAGCGTCGCTCGCACGCTGCGCAGGAACACGAAGATCACCGCCACCACCAGCACCACAGCGAGCACCAACTCCTCCTGCACCGAATGCACCGACGCACGGATCGTCACCGTCCGGTCCGTGAGCGGCACAAAATCCACCGAACGCGGCAGCGTCTCGCGCAGCTTCGGCAGCAGCGCATGGATGCGATCCACCACCTCGATCACATTCGCCCCGGGCTGCCGCTGCACATTCACCACCACCGCCGACACCGTGTCCGCCCATGCCGCAAGACGCGTGTTCTCCGCGTCCTCCACCACATCCGCCACCTCGCAAACCCGCACCGGTGCTTGGTTGCGCCACGCCACCACCAATTGCCGGTAATCCTCCACCGACAGAAGCTGGTCGTTCGCATCAATCGTGCTGCTGCGCGTCGGCCCGTCAAAGCCCCCCTTCGGCTGATTCACATTGCCCGCCGTGATCGCCGCCCGCAGATCCTCCGTGCTCAGCCCCCTCGCAGCCAAGGCCACCGGGTTCGCCCGGATCCGCACCGCCGGCCGCATCCCGCCACTCAACGACACCATCCCGACCCCTCCCACCTGGGAGAGCTTCGGCACGAGACGCGTCTCCGCGAGATCCTGCACCCTCGTGAGCGGCAGACTCTTGGAAGTGAGCGCAAAGGTGAGCACCGGCGCGTCCGCCGGATTCACCTTGTTGTAAATGGGCGGCGTCGGAAGGTCCAAGGGAAGCAGGTTCGCGGCCGCATTGATCGCCGCTTGAACCCCCTGCTCCGCAACATCCAAGCGCAGCCCCAGATTAAAGCGCAGCGTGATGATCGAACTGCCCCCGCTGCTCACCGAGTACATCTGCGCAAGCCCGGGCATCTGCCCAAACTGCCTCTCCAACGGCGCAGTGATTGAGGAGGTGATGACGTCAGGCCCCGCGCCGGGATGCAAGGTCGTCACCTGGATCGTTGGATAATCCACCTGCGGCAGCGCAGACACCGGAAGCAACCGGTACGCAAGCGACCCCGCGAGCACCAGCGCCAGCATCAGCAGCGTGGTCGCCACCGGCCTCTCGATGAACAGGCGCGAAGGATTCATCACCGCGGATTCGTATTCAACCGCTCGAGGACTCCTCGTCCTTGCGCACGCGCTTTCCACCACCTCCTCCGCCACCATCGGCCTTGGCTCCACTCACCTCCACCCGCGCACCATCGCGCAGACGATCCACCCCCTGCGTCACCACCTGTTCCCCGGGCTTCAACCCCGTGCGCACCAGCGTCCGCTCTCCCGAGGTGCCGCCCAAAGTCACGAGGCGCATCGACACCGTCCGATCCGCCTGCAGCACATAAACGAAAGCCCCCTGCGCACCGCGCTGAATCGCCACCGCAGGCGCCACCGCTGCCCCGGGTTCCACGCCCACACGAAGCCGACTCACCACAAACTGGTTGGGAAACAGCGCCCCGTCCTCATTGGCAAGCTCCGCCTTCAGCCGCAGCGTGCCCGACCCGAGGTCGATCTGGTTGTCCATCGTCACCAGAGTTCCGCGCCCCAATGGAGCCTGCATCTCGCGATCCAAGGCCTCCACAGGAACCGGCTTCCCGCTCGCAAGCTCGCGTCGAACCGCAGACACCTGTTCCTGTGGCACAGAAAAAACGAGCCCGATCGGCTCCACCTGCGTCACCAGCACCAGCCCGTTCGGATCAGACGCATGCACCATGTTGCCCGCATCCACACGCCGCAAACCCACCCGGCCCGCAATCGGCGAACGGATCCGCGCATAGTCGAGCTGCAGTTCCGCACTCGCCACCGCCGCACGATCCGCTGCGATCGTGGCCTCCGTCTGCCGTACCATCGAAGCCTGCGTGTCCGCCTTCTGCTGCTCGAGCGACCCCTGCTTGAGCAAAGCCGCGTACCTCCCAAGATCCGCACGCGCGTTCTCCAGCAGCGCCTCATCCCGCACCAACTGTGCCCTCGCTTGGTCGAGCTGCACCTGAAACGGACGCGGATCAATCTCCGCAAGCAAATCACCCGCCTTCACCAACTGCCCCTCCTTGAAGTGCACCTTCTGCAGTTCCCCGTCCACCCGACTGCGCACCACCACCACGTTCAGCGGTGTCACCGTCCCGGAAAGACTCACCCACTCCTCAAAATCCTCGTGCTGCACATTCCCCACCATCACCGGCACCCCACCGCGCCCCCCTCCCATCGGACCACGCCCCGGCCGCGCTCCGCCTGCATCCTCCTGCCTTCCCCATCCCCACCACGCCCCGCCAGCCATGAGGGCAACCACAAACACCGCGCAGCCTGTGCGCAGGGCTCGGGACGGCCGGGACTGGGGTGGATCCACGCTCATCATCTTCTTATCAATGCCACCCATGCGCGCCGGCCGCACCCAGCGCAGCAGCAGCACCACTCCATGGCCTCAACGGCCGGAACGGACTGCGCCACTCTTCAAGTGAATGCGGCTCGTGCGCACGCAGGCGACAAGCCCCTCACCATGAACCCGCATTCGCCACACATCAAGCCCCGCGCTCCATAGGAAAACGGTGACAGCCCACGAACCCCAACCCCATGCTCCCTCAACCCCCTGTGCAATCACGTCACCACCCCCGCTTCCCTCCTTTCGCAGGCCTCGCATTAGGGATCCTCGCAATCTCCTGTGCCTCCCTCCTCGCTCGCAAAGCTCTGGAAGGCGCCCCCGCACTCGTCGTCGCTGCACTGCGCATGACAGCCGCGTCGGCCGTCCTCGCCCCGCTCGCAATCCTGCGCCACCGACGATCCTACGCCAGCCTCCGCTCGCGCGACTTCCTCCTCGGAGTCGCCGCCGGCGTCCTGCTCGCCGCTCACTTCGCCACGTGGATCGCCTCCCTCCAGCACACCAGCGTCATCAACTCCGTGGTCCTCGTCAGCACCGCCCCTCTCTTCGTCGCGCTCGGCTCCCGATTCCTCCTGCGTGAATCGATCCCATCCCCAGCCATCGGCGGGATGCTCGCTGCGCTCGCTGGCTGCTTCCTCATCGCGTTTCAGGACGCCGGCTCCCCCCAGTCGCGACCCCACGGCATCCTCGGTGACGCACTGGCCCTCACCGGCGCAGCCACCGTGGGCGCCCATCTCCTCATCGGGCGCAACCTGCGCTCAAAGCTCCCGCTCGTGCCCTACGCAACGCTCGTATACGGCAGCGCCGCACTCACGCTCCTCCTCGCCTGCCTCGCCGCCGGCAAACCCATCCTCGGACATTCCAACGCCACCTACCTCTGGATCGCACTCCTTGGCCTGGGCCCGCAACTCCTCGGCCACTCCGCGTACAACTGGGCACTCGCATTCCTCCCACCCACCACCGTCGCCGTCGCCATGCTCGGAGAACCCGTCGGCTCCAGCCTCCTCGCGTTCCTCGTTCTGGGCGAAACCCCGGGCATCATCAGCATCCTCGGCGCCGCTCTCATTCTCGGAGGCATTCTCGCTTCCACCCGCAACGCCCCACCTCCACCCAACCCAATCGCCAGCGAATCCTGATCCGCATTCCCTCTTCCCATTTTCCGCATCCGCAAACCATTCTCGCTCCTCACCCCATGAAACCCTTCCGCACATTCCTGCTCGTCCTCTGCATCCTCACGGCTTCTCCCCTCGTTCACGCACAGCAATCCACCGAACCCACCAACGCTGCCGAAGCCGCTGCGAAAAAGGCGGCCGCTGAAAAGCAAATCGCCGACAAGTACGCCGCTCTCGTCGCCTCCCTTCCCCCGGAGGAACAAGCATGGGAAGCCGTTCTCCAAAAGCAGCTCGGCGGCTTCTACCTGCCCATCCACATGCGCGAAAAAATCCAGGGCAAATCCAACGCATGGGACTTCGTACGCGACGACCCAAAGCTCCCCCGCATCCTCCTCATCGGCGACTCCGTCTCGCGCGGTTACACACAAGCCGTCCGCGACGCGCTCAAGGGCAAAGCCAACGTCCACCGCGCACCCGCCAACTGCGGCCCCACCGCCTCCGGCATCAAGAACCTCGACGTGTGGCTGGGCGACGGCCGCTGGGACCTCATCCATTTCAACTTCGGCATCCACGACCGCGCCACCCCCGTCGCCGATTACATCGCCCGCATGGAGGAACTCGTAACCAGAATAAACGCGCGCACCGAGCGCCTCCTCTGGGCCAGCACCACCCCCATTCCCGACGACGCGGCCAAAAAGCAAAGCGCCGCCTCCATCGTGGAACGCAACCAAGCCGCCGCCGCCCTCATGCAGAAACTCGGCATCCCGACCGACGACCTCTTCGCAGCCATCACCCCGCGCCTCGCCACGCTGCAGAACCCGAACGATGTGCACTTCAACGCAGAGGGCTATGTCTTCCTCGGAACCGAAGTCGCCAAGGCCATCGAGCAGGCGCTCGCCCGCAAGTAACCGACGAGGTCCCCATCACCGGCCCGGCCCCGCAACCTTGCCAACGCGGAACTGAAAGTTCACACAGAGCATCGTGAAAAAGATGCTCTCCCTCCTCATCTGGCTCGGCGTGGCGCTCCTTGGCGCATTCGCCTACATGACCCTCGCCCTCAAACAGGGGGAGACGCTCAACTCCGGCTACATCCTGCTCGCGGCCCTCTGCACCTACGCCATCGGCTACCGCTTCTACTCCAAATGGATCGCCGCCACCGCACTCGCTCTCGATGACCGCCGCGCCACCCCCTGCGAGGTCCACGACGACGGCAAGGATTTCGTAAAAACCAACAAGTGGATCGTCTTCGGACACCACTTCGCCGCCATCTCGGGGCCCGGCCCCTTGGTCGGACCGGTCCTCGCCGCTCAGTTCGGCTACCTGCCCGGCACCCTCTGGATCCTCATCGGCGTCGTGCTCGGCGGCGCGGTTCAGGACTTCATCATCCTCACCGCCTCCATGCGCCGCAACGGCCGTTCGCTCGCCCAGATGCTGCGCGACGAACTCAACCCGGCTGCCGGGATGATCGGCGTCATCGCCATCATCTCCATCATGATCATTCTCCTGGCAGTGCTAGCACTCGTGGTCGTGAACGCTCTCGCCGAGAGCCCATGGGGCGTGTTCACCGTCGCCGCCACCGTCCCCATCGCTCTGCTCATGGGCGGTTACCTGCGCTGGATCCGCGTGGGCAAAGTGCTCGAGGGCTCACTGCTCGGCGTCGTCCTCCTCCTCCTCGCCGTCTGGGGCGGCCAGTACGTGCACGCCTCGCCGGAACTCTCCAAGGTGTTCACCATCACCGCGGCCCCGCTCGCCTGGACCATCATCGTCTACGCGCTCGCCGCAAGCGTCCTCCCCGTATGGCTCCTGCTCGCCCCACGCGATTACCTCTCCACCTTCATGAAGCTGGGCACCATCTTCGCCCTCGCCCTCGGTGTCTTCGTCGTCCTCCCGGACCTCCGCATGCCAGCCCTCACCCAGTTCGTCGACGGCTCAGGTCCCGTCGTCCCCGGCAAGCTCTTCCCCTTCTGCTTCATCACCATCGCCTGCGGCGCCATCAGCGGCTTCCACACCCTCATCTCCAGCGGCATCACGCCCAAGATCATCACCCGCGAAACCTACGCACGTCCCGTCGGCTACGGTGCCATGTGCCTCGAATCCCTCGTCGCCATCATGGCGCTCGTCGCCGCCTGCACCCTCGAACCCGGCGTCTACCTCAGCATGAACATCAAGGCTCCGGGAGCCGATGCAGCTGCCGTCGCCGCGGCCACCGTCGCACAGGTCAACGCCTACGGCCCCGTCTACGCCGTCACCGTCGACCAGATGCACTCCCTCGCCGACCTCGTGAAAGAGACCTCCCTCTTCGGTCGCACCGGCGGCGCCGCCACCCTCGCCGTCGGCATGGCCAATATCTTCGCCAAGGTCTTCGGCGATGGCCTCCTCGGCATCTGGTACCACTTCGCCCTCATGTTCGAGGCCCTCTTCATCCTCACCACCTTGGATGCAGGCACGCGCGTCGGCCGCTACCTTCTCCAAGACGCCCTCGGTCACCTTTGGAAACCCCTCGGGAAAACCGACAGCCTCGCAGCCAACCTCTTCGCCAGCACACTCGTCGTCGCCGCATGGGGCTACTTCCTCCTCAAAGCCGTCTACGATCCAGACGGCGGCATCAAAGCCCTCTGGCCCATCTTCGGCATCGCCAACCAACTCCTCGCCTCCGTCGCCCTCTGTCTCGCCACCACAGTCCTCCTGAAGACCGGCCTCGCCCGCATCCCCAAGCCGCGCCCCGCGCTCGCACTCGTCGCCCTGCTCCCGCTCGCATGGCTGCTCACGGTCACCGTCACCGCCAGCCTCCAGAAAATCAGTCACCCAGACCCCAAGATCGGCTTCCTTGCAGGCGCCGCAGCCGCCGAGAAGAAAGTCCCGGCCCTCGAAAAGACCCTCGCCACCGCCGAATCCACGCAGGATGCAGCCGCCATCGCCACAGCGCGCAAGACGCTGCGCTCAGCACAGGCGCAACACTTCAACCTGCGCCTCGACGCCATCATCACCGGAGCCTTCCTCTGCCTCGTCTCCCTCATCCTCGCTCTCAGCCTCCGCGAATGGCTGCGCCTGCTCCGCGGCACCATCCCCCCAAAGCTCGCAGAGACCGAGCCCGTCTGGATTGACGCCGAACCCGCCACCACCGGCGGACCCGTCAGCGCAATGGGCGCCATCGCTCTCGGGCTCAGCCTTCTCAAGGAAGTCTCCGGTGAAGCCGCCGTGGAGCGCGCCACCATCCAAGCCTGCAACTGCGCACCCGAAAACGCCCCCCCTTCCGCACGCCGCAACGTATTCCTCTCCACCACCGAAGCGCGTTACCGCGGCATCAACCGCTGCTGCTAACCTGCGCGAGGCTACGCCCCACCAGCTCCCTCCCTCACCGTGAATCCCCCCGCCGGCGAAGCCGCCATCCTCGCTCTCGAGCGCCCGCATCCCGTGCTCTGGACGCTATACTTCATCCGTAGCCTCCTGACCGGCCCCTTGTTTTTCCTCACGCTTCCCCTTCTCTATTTCCGCTACCAAACCCTCCGCTACCGCTTCGACCGCGAGGGAATCCACATGACGGTCGGCCTCCTTTTCCGGAGCGAGGTCAACATCACCTACGCACGCATCCAGGACATCCACCTCAGCTCCGGAATCCTCCAGCGCTGGCTCGGCCTCGCCGACCTCCAGATCCAGACCGCCTCCGGCACCGCCGGCGCAGAACTCACCATCGAGGGTTTCAAGGAATTCGAGGCCATCCGCGACTTCCTCTACGCAAGGATGCGCGATGCCCGCGAAAAAACCACGCACACTCCGCCCCCGCTCCCCCACGCGTCCGGCGACGACGCCGTGACCCTCCTCCTCGCCATCCGCGACGAACTCCGCCAGACACGCGAACTCCTCCAAACCCGCTCCGGCAAAGCATCCCAGCCCGGCCCGCATGTCTGACCCCCTCCGCAATCTCGCCACGCGCATCCTGCGCATCCCGCACGACCCCTCTCCTCCACCGGGCGACGAAGCCAGTGCGCGCATCTTCCGCGCAGCACCCGCTTACCTCCGATACCGCATCGTCCTTTTGTTCATCGGCCTCCTCCTGACGCTCGGCTTCGGCGGGATCCTTCTCGGTGCATTGAACCTCGCCCTCGCAACCGACCGCTCCGCCCCCGACTCCCTGCGCACAGTGGTCCTCGTCATCTCTTTGCTGCTGTTGCTCTGCATCCTCCTGCACGCCCTCTTCTCCTCCGCCCTGCTCCGGCTCGACTTCGAAAAACGCTGGTACCTCGTCACCAACCGCAGCCTGCGCATCCGCGAAGGCCTGATCAACGTGCGCGAGATGACCGTGATGTTCGCCAACATCCAGAACGTCTCCATCATGCAGGGTCCCATCCAGCGCGCCCTCGGCATCGCCGATCTCAAGGTGGAGACGGCCGGCGGCGGCGGCACCCAGTCCGACCAGAAGCAACTCGGCCCCAACCTCCACACCGCATGGTTCCGCGGCATCGACAATGCATCCGAGGTCCGGCAACTCATCCAAGACCGCCTCCGCGCATTGAAGGACTCCGGCCTCGGCCACCACGAGGAATCTCTCCACACCCCCTCGCCCGATTTTCTCGACGCGCTCCGCGCCGTCCACGCCGAAGCCCGCGCGCTCCGCGAATCGGCGGCGGCGTTCTAATCGATCAGAGCATCCATCGTCCGATCGGGCCGCTGCGATCGCACACGCCCCGCCTGCCCCCCCCTGCCCCCGCCTGCCGTGCCGCCCAAATCCGCAACTCACGCTCAGACGACCCCTCGCATCCACTTGGGCAGGGGTGCGTTCACACTGATCCGCTTTCCCGCCTCGAAAACCGCGACTTTGCGGAAGGGCACCCGCAGATCCTCGTTGTCGAAGATCCACACATGCTGCACCCCACGGATCGCCGCCCGCCAATTGGCCAGGATGCGCGGGTGACGAGTGATCAACTTTTCCGAGGACACATCGTGTACCCCCTGCGATCCGCGCATCGCCACGCGCTCCTCAGAAATCTCCGGACCCGAGATGCCGATGAAACAAAGAACCACCGTGTATCCGCGGTCTTCAGCGCCCTTCAAGAAGGAGAGATTGTCACCGACCGGATCCGAAAAGACCGTTTCAAAAACGAAGCTCTCCCCCTGGTTCACCAACTCTTGTCGCAGACTCCCCGCCACGCGAGCCGCAGTGTACGAATCCATCTCCAGCTCCCTTGCGAGCACGTCCACGTTGACGAAGCGGAGCCCAGCCGGCTTGAGGTGCGCATGGTAAAACGTGGTCTTCCCAGCCCCGTTGGGCCCCGCCACCGCAACCACCACAGGCCGTCCGTCCAGCAGCGCCCACCTCATCACTTGCCGGCCTTCGCACCCTTGCCCGTCTTCACCACTTCAAACCTCCGATTCACAAACCGACCCACGCTGCGTTTGCCATCGGCACACGTCCGCACCAGCAAGCCCGGCGTCTCAGCAGCCTCATAGTGTGGAAATGACAGCGCCTCGAGGTGATCGGCCACACGCCGACGCCCCTCCGGCGTGTCCACCGTCTCCAGACACTCCGACAACGCCCTCGCACCACCGGCCCGCGAAAGCGCCATCACCTGCACCCCTTGGAGCAAGGGTTCCACGGCTCGACCGAGCTTCGCCCAGAACTCGATCTGGCCGGCGATGGAGCGCTCTGCCACCTCGCCCGTGAGCCGCGCATCCAGCACCAAACCATCGGAAAGCTTCACGGGCTGACTCATACTCGTCACGGTAGCAAAACGCTACCCGCAGTCAACCCGCCACAACCCACAGCGACCAAGCTCATCCCCCACGCGCCCCCTCCCTCATAGATGCCTTGCCTCACGCCCCCTTTGCCCGAATGCTCACCCCCGATGCTTAGCTGCTCCACCTGCTGGAACTCCGGCCGTCACACCGACGGCGAAGCCATGCTGCTCGAACTGCGCGAACTCGGCTTCGAATTCGTCGAACTCTCCCATGGCATCCGCCTCTCCCTCGTCGACGGCATCCAGCGCGCCTTCGACAAGGGACTGGTCCGCTTCTCCAGCCTCCACAACTTCTGCCCGCTGCCGGTGGAGATCACCCGCGCCTCCCCAGACTGTTACAAATTCTCCGCCGACGACTCACGCGAACGCGACCGCGCTGTCCGCCTCAGCTGCCAGACCATCGACTTCGCCGTGCGTCTGGGCGCTCCCCGCGTCGTCCTGCATCTCGGCCGCACCAGCCTCCCGGATTACACCGACCAACTCGTGCGCATGGCCGAAGCGGGCGGCATCCACTCTCGCGACTACGTGAAGCTCAAGCTCCAGTGCGTGCGCCGCCGCGAAACGGAAGCAGAGGCAGCACTCGAACGCTCCAAGGAATGCCTCGAGAAAATCATCGAGTACGCAGCCGAACACAACGTCTCCCTCGGCTTCGAGAGCCGCCACAAAATCGAGGAGATCCCCAGCGAACGCGAGATGCTCCGCCTGCTGCGCGAATTCGTCTACCCGCACGTCGGCTACTGGCACGACTTCGGCCATGTGCAGGTCAAACACAACCTCGGCTTCCTCGACCATCCACAGTGGCTCGCACAGGTCGCCCCGCGCCTCATCGGCTGCCATCTCCACGACACCGTCTGGCCCGGCAATGACCATGTCTCCCCTTTCTGCGGCGGCATCGACTACCACAGCCTCATCCCACTGCTCCCCAAGGACACCCTCTACGTCTTCGAGATCAGCCCAAAGCGCGCCCGCGAAGAAATCGTCGCCGCCCGCGAAAAATGGGTCTCCACCTTCGGCGCCTGATCCGGCCGCCGAACTCCTCTCCCTTCCCCCGGCCGCTTTGTGAGAAAACGCATCCTTCAAATCCTCCAGGCGACCATCACGCTCGGCATCCTCTGGCTCCTGCTGCGCGATCCCCAGAAGCGCCACGAAATGGCGGAGATCCTCCGCGGCGCCCGCCCACTCTGGCTCGCCGCAGGCCTCCTGACTTACGGCATCGTGGAACTCCTTTCCGCATGGCGCTGGCACCTTCTCCTCAAGGTCCAGGACATCCACCTACCCAAAATCCGCGTCCTCCAACTCACCATGATCGGGGTCTTCTTCAACTACCTCGTCCCAGGTGGCACCGGTGGCGACCTCGTCAAAGGCTTCTATCTCCTGAAGGAAACCACCGGACGCAGCGCCGCCGCACTCCTCTCCGTGCTGATGGACAGACTCCTCGGCCTCTTCACCCTCATCCTCATGGCCGGCGCTCTGAGCCTCGTGCGCTGGCAATGGCTCACCAGCACCCCGCAAACCGCGGGCTACGCATGGATCGGCCTCGGCATTCTTGCAGCCAGCCTCTTCGCTCTCCTGCTCTCCATCGCAGCCACCGCCTTCGGATGGGTCAACCGCCTCCCCGCTCGCATCCCCGGCCGCCGCTGGTTGATGGAAGCCTCCATGGCCTACGCCCTCTACGGCAGGGCATGGAAAACCTGCACAGCCAGCGTCCTCCTTTCGGTAGCCATCAACGTCGGCTACTTCGGCACCTTCTACTGCGCCAACCGCGCCCTCCAATCCGCCACAGCAGAACGCCTCAGCTTCCTCGACCTCTGCAGCGTCATGCCCCTCATCAACGCCATCACCTCCCTGCCCCTGAGCTTCGGTGGAATCGGCGTCCGCGAGAAACTCTTCGACGAATTTCTCACCCACCTCTGCGGCACCTCCTCGGCCATAGCCGTGCTCACTTCGTCCACCGGCTACTTCCTTACCCTCCTCTGGGGAATGGCCGGCGGCGCTGTCTACCTCTTCTATCGACCTTCCACCCCTGCGGCACCAGATCCCGCACCCGCGAACCCCAAGGAATGAAGCGCCCCTTCATCACCGCCAACTTCGCGCAGACATGGGATGCACGCATCTCCACGCGCAACCATACCCCGGTCGACTTCTCCTCCCCCACCGACAAACGCTGCCTGTTTGAAATTAGAGCCTCCGCAGACGCGATCCTTTGCGGCTCACGCACCATCGCCACTGACGACGCCACCCTCGCACTGCCACAACGCTCCCTGCGCGCACAGCGCATCAAAGCAGGCAAGCCACCCTGCCCTCTACGCGTCCTCATCACCAACTCCGGCAGACTCAATCCCAGCCTCAAGATCTTCAGCGAAACCTCCGCCCCGCTCCTCATCTTCTCCACCACACGGATGCCCGCGCGCATCCGGCGCGCTCTTGAAGAAAAAGCGGACCTGCACCTCACCGACAAACCGTCCGTCGACCTCCACGCCATGCTTGCCCATCTGCATGCGCAGCGCGGTGTGGAACGCCTGCTTTGCGAGGGGGGCCCCACTCTCCTGCGTTCCCTCCTTGAGGCCGACCTCGTCGACCAGATCCACCTCACCCTCTGCCCGCTCCTCTTTGGCGGCCTCGAGGCCCCCGGCATCACCGGCCCAGCCGCATCGCATCTCGCGCAGAGCCGCCACTGGAGGCTCGAGTCCATGCAGGTCCACGGCGGGGAATGCTTCCTGCGCTACGGCAGGAAATAAGCCGCTCCCCCCTTCCAGACACTTCCTCGTCTGGAACAAACTTAGCCCGATTCTTTGCAAAAGCGACGATCTTCCCGCTTGCCTCCCCAGACCCCCTGCGCTTACTTCGGCTCCCGTTAGCCAGCCCCCACCGCATGCCCGTCCGCAGCGCCGACTCCCCACCGAACTCGCGCCTCATCGCCCTCCAACGCACGGCACGCTCCACCTTTTCACACCCACAAACACTCCCCTCTCCCATCCCAGAAAATGCGCTCCACTCCACTCCTCAGCCTCCTCGCAATCTGCCTCCTGCGCGGCATCACCCACGCTGAACTCAACGTCCCGCCCCAAGGCTTCACCGCGCTCTTCAACGGAAAAGACCTCGACGGCTGGCGCGGCGGCTGGACCGAGGACCACCGCAAACTCCTCGCCCTCTCCGACGACGAACGCAAAACCAAGCTCGACGCATGGACCGCCGACATGCGCGAACACTGGAAGATCGAGAACGGCGAACTCCTCAACGACGGCCACGGCAAGTACGCCACCACCGCCGCCGATTACGGCGACTTCGAGTTGCTCCTCGAATACAACATGGCTCCCAAAGGCGATTCCGGCGTCTACCTCCGCAACGTCCCACAGGTCCAGATCTGGGATCCCCAGCATGAAGACCCGGGTGCAAAACTCGGCCGAGCCAAGGGCAGCGGCGGCCTCTGGAACAACTCCCAAGGCGCTCCAGGAAAGGATCCCCTCGTCGTCGCCGACAAACCCTGCGGCGAATGGAACTCCCTGCGCGTGCTCATGGTCGGCGCCCGTGTCTCCGTCTGGCTCAACGACAAACCCGTCGTCGACCACGCACTGCTCGAGAATTACTACGATCGCAAAACCCCCATCCCCGCACGCGGCCCCATCGGCCTCCAAACCCATGGCGCTCCCATCAAGTGGCGCAACGTGTTCGTGCGCCCAATCGGCAGCGACGAGGCCAACAAAATCCTCGCCTCCAAGTCCACCGCCTCCTTCCAGAGCATCTTCAATGGCAAGGACCTCGAGGGCTGGGCCGGACCGGTAGACAATTACCAAGCCGTCGACGGCGCCATCACCTGCAAGCCCTCCAAGGGCGGAACCGTCTACCACAAGCAGGACCTCTCCGACTTCGTGGCACGCGTCGACTTCAAGCTCCCACCCGGCGGCAACAACGGCCTCGCCATCCGCTATCCAGGCCAGGGCGACACCGCCTACGTCGGCATGTGCGAGTGCCAGGTCCTCGACGACAACTACGACAAGGTCCGCGGCAAGATCGACCCACGCCAGGCTCATGGCTCCGCCTACGGCATGGTCGCCGCCGCACGCGGATATCAACACCCCATCGGTGAATGGAACTTCCAGGAAGTCACCGTCCAAGGCTCCACCATCAAGGTCGAACTCAACGGCACCATCATCCTCGACACCGACCTCTCCAAAATCACCGAAACCATGGGCACCCACCCCGGCAAGGACCGCACCCACGGCTTCTTCGGCTTCGCCGGCCACGGCGACCCCGTGATGTTCCGCAACATCCTCATCAAAACCCTCTCCGCACAATGAGCAAACAGAAGCAGTACAACGTCGGCGTCATCGGCTACGGCTGGGCCGCCACCGCACACATCGCCGCCATCAACGCCAGCAAGCAGGCGCGCGTGACCGCCGTCTACTCCTCGCGCCCGCTGGATGATGCCGAACTCAGCGCCAAGCACGGCTCCCCCATCAAGTCCCACACGGACCTGAGCAAGCTCCTCGCCGACCCCTCCATCGACGTCGTCTCCATCACCAGCTATCCCGACCAGCACGCCGATCACTTCATTGCCGCTGCCCAGCACGGCAAACACGTCATCCTCGAGAAGCCCATGGCCATCGAGTGGCCCGAGATCCTCCGCATGAAAAAGGCCGCGGAAAAAGCCGGGATCAAATCCTGCATCTGCTTTGAGTGCCGCTACTCCTCGCAATTCCTCGCCACCAAAGGCCTCATCGACTCCGGCCTCCTCGGCTCCCTCCACTACGGCGAAGTCGACTACTACCACGGCATCGGCCCCTGGTACGGACAGTACCGCTGGAACACCAAGCGCGAACTGGGCGGCAGCGCCCTCCTCACCGCGGGCTGCCACGCGCTCGACGCCCTCCTCCTGTGCATGGGCAGCGAGGTCGTCGAGGTCACCAGCTACTCCACACAGAGCGCCCACAAGATCTTCAAGGCCTACGAGTATCCCACCTCCTCCACCACCATCCTCAAGTTCGCCAACGGCGCCATCGGTAAAACCGCCGCCATCGTCGACTGCTTCCAGCCCTACTACTTCCACACCCACCTCGTCGGCAGCGAAGGCAGCGTCCTCGACAATAAATTCCACAGCCAGAAACTCCCCGGCACCGACCGCCACGCGTGGAGTCAGCTCAGTCTCAAACTTCTGGATTCCGGTGACGTGAGCGACCACCCCTACTCCACCCAGTTCCAAGCCTTCTTCGACGCTCTCGACAAGGGCAAGGATGTCCCCCTCACCAGCTTCGCCAACGCCTTCACCTCGCACCGCGTCATCGCCGCCGCCGACAAGTCCGCCGCCGAAGGACGCCCGGTCAAACTCTCCGAAATCCGCACCAAATAGAATCCCAACGGGCCCTCATTCACCGCCCCCCTCCTCACCAAATCATGCAACACCCCATCCTATCCCGCAGACGCTTCCTGCAGAACTCCGCTGCCTTCGCAGCGCTTGCCTCCGCGCCCGCCATCCTGCGCGGCGCGCCCAGTGACAAGATGCTCAAGATCGCCCTCGTGGGCTGTGGCGGACGCGGCTCGGGTGCGGCCAACCAAGCCCTCAGCACCTACCAGCAAGGCCCGATCAAACTCGTCGCCATGGCGGACATGTTCGAGGAACGCCTCACCACCTCTCTCAACAACCTCAACGCCAAGCACGCCGACCGCATCGACGTGCCCAAGGAGCGCCAGTTCCTCGGCTTCGACGGCATCGACAAGGTCCTCGCCACCGACGTCGACGTCGTCCTCCTCACCACCCCTCCCGGATTCCGCCCCGAACATTTCGAAAAGGTGGTCAAGGCAGGCAAACACGCCTTCTGTGAAAAACCCATCGCCACCGATGCCCCCGGCGTGCGCCGCTTCCTCGCAGCCGCCGCCGAATCAAAGGCCAAGGGCCTCGGTGTCCAATCCGGTTTCTGCTGGCGTTCCAAGTACGCCGAACGCGAAGTCTACAAGCGAGTGCACGAGGGAATGATCGGCGACGTACGCGCCGCCTACGGCACCTACCTCGGCGCCAGCCCCTGGGTGAAGGAGCGCAAACCCGAATGGAACGACCTCGAGTACATGCTCCGCAACTGGATGTACTACTGCTGGCTCTCCGGCGACCACATCGTCGAGCAGGCCGTCCACACCGTCGACAAATTGTCGTGGGCCTTCGGCGACGTCGCACCCATCAGCGCCACCGGCCAGGGCGGCCGCCAGCAGCGCGTCGAAGACCAGTTCGGCCACGTCTACGATCACTTCACCATCGTCTACGAATACCCGAACAGCGCCCGCGGCATCATCGCCTGCAGACAGCAACAAGGCTGCGCCAACGACGTCTCCGACCACGTCCTCGGCACCAAGGGCTTCGTGCGCCAGACCAGCGGCCGCATGAACGTCATCGAAGCCGGCTCCGAACGCTGGAAGTTCGACGGCGAAAAGAACGACATGTACCAGACCGAGCACGACGAATTCGTCGCCTCGCTGCGTGCCGGCAAGCCCCTCAACTTCGCCGACAAAATCGCCCACTCCACCATGCTCGCCATCCTCGGGCGCATGTCCGCCTACACCGGACAAACCATCACCTGGGAGGACGCCTGCAATTCCAAGGAAGACCTGCGCCCCCCGATGCCGCTCGATTTCGCGGCCAAGTATCCCACGCCTCCCGTCCCCATCCCGGGCCGCACCAAGTTCATCTAAGCAGGCGCGCCAAGCGCGCCCACAGCAGCACGCAGCAGGCTGCGCCGTCGATGGCGCGCCGCCATGGACTTCATGGACTTCATGGACTTCATGGACTTCATGGTTGCTGTCCGCCCGCACATCGACCGGTTGTCACACCCTCCACGCCCCTGCCCCGGCATCCACTGGCAATTGAACATGTCGTCCATGTCGTCCATGTCGTCCATCTACGCGCTTCTCCCACTCCACCGCGCTCCCCCCATGAATCCCCCACTACCGCGAATCCTCCTGCGCATCGTCCTCGCCGCCCTCCTCCTTCTCGCCCCGCACACCCGCGCTACGGAGCCTGAGCGCATCGTCGTCCTCACCTTCGATGACTCCGTCGCCAGCCATGCCACCTTCGTCGCCCCGCTTCTCAAAAAGCTCGGATTTGGCGCCACCTTCTTCATCACCGAAGGCTTCGAATTCCTCGAAGACAAGGAGCATTACATGACCTGGGCGCAGATCCGCTCACTCCACGATCAGGGCTTCGAGATCGGCAACCACACCCGCCGCCACACTGGCGTCGGCAAGCAGAAACCCGCGGACCTCGAGGCCGACATCGCCTTCATCGAGGAGCGTTGCGCAGAACACGGCATCCCGCGCCCCACCAGCTTCTGCTATCCCGGCTACCAAGTCAGCGACACTGCCGTCGAGATCCTCGCGCGCCGCGGCTACCAGTTTGCACGGGCCGGCGGAATGCAGCCCTACCTTCCATCCACCGACCATCCCCTGCGCATCCCGCAGATCTTCGACGGCAAGCCCGAGACCAACCTCACCCACTTCAAGGCCGCAGTCTCACAAGCCGGCGAAGGGCGCATCCTCGTCCTCACCTTCCACGGAGTGCCCGACATCAAGCATCCCTGGGTCAACACAGACCCCGAAAAGTTCCGTTCCTACATGGATCACCTCAAGGAACAGGGCTGCCGTGTCGTCGCCCTTCGTGACCTTAAGACACTCCTCCAACCAAACGCTGCTCCAGCGAAGTGAACCGCAACGGCCAACCGATCCACCCCGCCAAACCGGCCGCGCTCCGATCGGCTCAGCCGCGCCAAATCCCCAGCCCGCTCACCTCCGCGTGCAGACTGATTGCGGCCTTCTGCCGTGAGCCCTCCAAACGGCGCGGCACTCCAAAACGCAGCTGCGCCTTCGCATCCCGCTCCTTCATCAATGCCCAGAGACAGTCGGGCAGCGAACGCTCGCCAAAGTACGCGACTTCGTCAAAACGCGCACCATCCGCCTTCTGATACCCCACCCACGCGGGCACCACGGGGAAGCCGCACTCGATCGCGGGCTGCAAAAGCGACGAACGAAACGGAAGCACCGAAGTGCCGCAGGAGCTTGTCCCCTCCGGGAACAGCACAACGAGCATGCCCGCCTCCAGCGCCAAGCGCACCGCATCGTTCACCCGGACCACATCCGCGCGACGACCCCGGTCGATGAAGAGCGTACCGGAGGCCCTCGCCACACGTCCCACCATGGGCCATGCCGCCACTTCAGACTTGGCCACAAACACCACAGGACGCACCGCGCTGATCACGAGGATGTCGGCGAAGCTCACATGATTGCTCACCACAATCCCTGCACCCATCGGCACGCTCCCCGTCACCTCCACGCGCACGCCCAGAACATCGAGGAGCGCACGACTCAATCGATGGAGCTCCCTCGCCCGCCCCGCTCTGGCACGCCCGCAATCCTCCGTCGTGAACGATCCGGCGAAACTGGCCACAGCCCGCTCCGCAATCATCGAGCCCACCGTGAGCGCCTTGCGCCACGGTTCCCATGCCGCCGCCATCGATCCTCCGGCAAGGACTGGTGCCGATTCCCACACCGCATTCATCCTCAGTCCAGAAATGCAGCCGACTGCTGCGGCAAAGAATCAAGGTCGAGCAGCGTGAGGAAATCGATCGTCTTGAACTGCCGGTCCAACGCCGGCGGTCCGCAGATCTTCGCCCCAAGGGACAGGTAGGCATTCAGCAACCGCGGCACCTTCACCCTGCGCGGCTCCTCATCCGTTGGCGATGCGCCCACACAGCTGAAACCCGGAAGCGGTCCCGTCTGGAAGCGACGCTCAGCGAGGTGCGCACCGGCCAACTGCGCATACATCAGCGCGCCTTCCGCGGGATCCACAGAGTTGAGCGAACTGCACCCAAGCAGATACCTGCAGCGGTGCAGCCGCGCGTACTGGGCGATTCCCCGCCAGAGAAGGGTGAGCACCTGCAAATTGCGATGCCGCGCATCCACGCATGCCCGTCCGAGTTCCACCACCTCAGCCATCACCGGCTCAAATGGCGCCATCGCGAACTCCTGCCCGCTATAAAAACCCCGGCCATTCCTGGCCGCTGTGCCTGTCTGCATCCGGTAAGTGCCCACCACCTGCCCGTCACATTCCACAAGCAGATGCTCGCACACAGGGTCGAACTCGTCCTCATCGCGCAGCGTGAGGTAGGACGCCTCAAGCCCCTCCTGAAGCTCCAGATTGAAAACCATGAATCGCAGGGCCTGCACCGCCCTCACCTCCTCGGCATTGCGCGCAAGGCGCATCGTGTAGGAGTTGTTGCCACCGGCCCGGGACAAAATCCGCCGCCCGAACCGCTCGTCACGCGTGCTGGCTGTGCCAGCCATTGGAGTCTCGATCACGGGTCGGGAAATTATCAGGGACTTCCCCGCAGTGGGTGGCAGGGTCATGGCATCCCCGTGAATTCGGGAAGACAGAATTGTGCATCCGCCACATCGCCCTCCAAGCCCCGCCCTACGCCTCAATCCGACATCCCCGGCCGCCGCTCACAGGAGCCATAACCTCGCATCCCACCACCAAAGCCACATACCTGGTCCCGCCCGCTCAGGATGCGTACAGCTCGGGACGAAGGACACCGATGAAGGGCAGGTTGCGATATCGCTCCTGATAATCGAGCCCGTACCCCACGACGAACTCGTCCCCAATCTCAAACCCGACATAGCGCGCCTCAAAGTGCTCGGCCCTCTCCTTGCGTTTGCTCAGCAGCACACACGCCTCGACGCTGAGCGGCTTTGCCTCGCGCCGCAGCCTCTCCGCAATCGCATGCAGCGTGCGCCCGCTGTCGAGGATGTCGTCGAGCACGAGCACGTGGCGACCATCCACGTCCGGCAGCGAAGCCTGCTCAAAAGTCACCACCCCGCTGCTCTCCGTTCCGCCGTGGTAACTCGCCACGCTCAGGCAGTCGAGTTGCAGCGGCAAGGGCACACGGCGTAGCAGGTCGGAGGCGAAGATGAGCGAGCCGTTGAGCACAGCGATCACCGTCAACTCGCGCCCCTGATAGTCCGCAGCCACCCGCGCAGCCAGCGCATCCAATCGCCGCAGGATCGTGCGCTCTTGAAAAAGGATGCGTTCGATGTCGCCGACCATGCCCGCCCTTTAACCGTCGACACGCCATTCGCAAGCCTTTTCGCCCGCCGCACAACGCCACCCCCGATAACAAAGCCGGGGAAAATTCCTTGGCCGCCACGGGGTCCTCCGGATAGAGGGAGGACCCTGTTCAAACCAACCATCCGACTCCCATGGCCAAACCCTGCTACCATCCCTCCATCGAAGGCGCCCAGCACGGCGCAAAATCCCTCGTCGAATTCCTCAATTACGCAAAGAAGGCTGGCGCCACCGGAGCGCAGCCCAGCAACTACATGCTGCAGGAAGGCGCTGGCTTCAAGACGGCCAAAACCATCCGCGAAACTTTCGAGAAGGCCGGCATGACCCTCGATGGCGTGAGCGCCCACTGCCCTTTCTGGGTCCACACCACCGCATGGACCAACAGCCCCACCGTGCGCCCCTTCATCCCGAAGGAACTCGCAAAGAAGAGCGCCGCCGACATCGAGGCATGGAGCGAAAAGTACATCCTCAAACTGATGGACCTCCTCGCCGAACTCGGCCTCAAGGTCCTCCCCATGTTCTGGGGCACCGCTTTCGGCTGGGAACTCGCCTCGGGCTATCCCTGGGGCTTCTGGGCCGGCCCGGGCTACGACCTGCTCGCTGAGGGCAAGGAACGCTTCGTCAAAAAAACCCGCAAGATCCGCGCACACGCCAAAAAGCTCGGCTTCAAGCTTTGCCATGAGATCCATCCCGGCACCGCCGCCTCCACGGCGGACGATTTCAACATGCTCGTCGACATCTGCGACGGCGACGAGACCCTCGGCGTCAACGCCGACCCCTCCCACTGCTGGGAGGGTGAGAGCTGGGAAACCCGCTTCCTCAAGGTCGGCCCCCGCATCTGGGCAGCCCACGTGAAGAACTTCGTGATCCGCCAGGGAATGCCGCTGCGCACCATGGAGCCGAATTGGGCCAAGCGCGCCATGCAGTTCACGGACCTGCCCAGCGGTGATTTGAACATGAACCGCTACGTGGAACTCCTGCTCATGGTCGGCTATCCCAGCCGCTACTGCCAGTTGCACGGCACCCCCACGGCCCCCCTCGTCGTCGAAGCCGAAAGCGCCCACCGCGACCTCGACACCACCAGCGCCAACGGTATCGCCTTCGTGCGCGATCACCTCCTCATCTCCCCCGCCGCCGGAAGCTTCGAGGACGGCATGGGCGCCTGAGGCTTCGCTCAACCCCGTTGAAGGCCGCATCCGGACTACCGGGTGCGGCCTTTCCATTTTGCGCCCCTCAAACCGAAGCCGAGCCAGGAAACTTCCCCTGCCTGCGCCAGACCCGACGCACGCTCCCGGGCCGCGCCGGATGGCAAGTTTGCTATTTACAACACAGGCGCTGTGGTCTTTCCTCCTCGCCCCCAAGCGCAAACTCCAGATACCGCCGTTGGTCCTTGGGCAGAGACATTCAGAGTCTCCTGCCGCCAGCGCCAAGGGAAACCCGGCGGAATAGAAGACAAGACAACATGCCCATCCGTTTAGGCCGTTTCGAAATGCCGAAGTCGCTCGTCAAAGACGAAGCCTCGGCCACCAGCACCTATGCCAAGTTCATTGCCGAGCCCTTTGAGGCCGGTTACGGACACACCGTCGGCAACTCCCTCCGCCGCGTTCTTCTGAGCTCACTCGAAGGCGCCGCAATCACCGCCGTCAAAATCCAAGGCGCTGAACACGAATTCCAGACCCTTCCCCACGTCGTCGAAGACGTCACCGACATCGTCCTCAACCTCAAGAAGATCAAGTTCAAGGCGCACGATCACGAGATCCGCAACCTCTCCATCTCCGTCAACAAGGAAGGCGCCGTCACCGCCGCCGACATTCAGGACAGCGCCCAGTGCGAAGTTCTCAACAAGGACCAGATCATCTGCGTCCTCGACAAGAAGCAGAAGTTCGAAGCCGAACTCGAGGTCAAGGTCGGCCGCGGCTTCGCCACCGGCGACGAGAACAAGACCCCGGACCAACCCATCGGCATCATCGCCATCGACTCCATCTTCTCCCCGGTCACCCGCGTGAAATACGCCGTTGGCACCACCCGCGTGGGCCAGCGCACCGACTACGACAAGCTCGAACTTGAAATCTGGACCGACGGCCGCATCACTCCGGAAGAAGCGCTCGTCCAGTCCTCCTCCATCCTCAAAAAGCACTTCGAGCCCTTCTACGGCTACGACGAGAACGCCGTCGCCTTCGACGAGACTCCTCAGGTGCAGAATCAGGAGAACCAGAAGCTCAAGAAGCTCCTCGCCATGTCGGTCAACGAGATCGAACTCTCCGTCCGCGCCGCCAACTGCCTCAACAACGCCAACATCACCACCGTCGGCCAACTCGCCCAGAAGTCCGAAAGCGAGATGCTCAAGTACCGCAACTTCGGGAAGAAATCCCTCAACGAGATCAAGGAAAAGCTCACCCAGCTCAACCTCTCCCTCGGCATGAAATTCGAAGGCGGACTCATCGACGGCCCCCAAGAGGCCCTCCGCTAACAAACACCGCCTCATCCAAAGCTCATTCCCATGCGTCACCAACGTAAAACGGTCAAGCTCCAGCGCAGCCAGTCCCACCGGGACGCGCTCCTGGCAAACCAAGTGGTCAGCCTGATCCACCACAACCGAATCAAAACAACCCTCGCCAAGGCCAAGGCCGTCCGCCCTCTCGCGGAAAAGATGCTCACCCTCGGCAAGAAGAAAACCCTTCATGCCCGGCGTCTGGCGCTCTCCGCTCTCCGCCACAACGAAGAAGCCGTGAAGCGTCTCTTCGAAGAGGTCGCACCTCGCTCCGCCACCCGCAACGGCGGCTACACCCGCATCATCAAGCTCGGTCAGCGCAAGAGCGACTCCGCTCCCATGGCCCTCATCGAGTGGGTCGACGGCCCCGCCGTCGAAGTCGCCACTCCGGAACCAGCCGCAAAGCCCGAGAAGAAGGCCAAAAAGGCTGATGCAGCACCCGCCGCAGAAGGATCCTCGGAGGCTGCTCCCGAAAAGAAGCCGCGCGCAAAGAAGAAGGCCGCAGCCGAATAGCTAGGAACCCGCGGGCCTAAACGCCCGCACTCATCAAAAACTTCAAAGGGCGGGATCCACACGGATCCCGCTCTTTTGCTTTCCATCACTGCTTTCAGAAATAGTAAACGACGCCTTCGGCATCGACCCCATTGCCGTTCCGAGTGGGCGGCAGAGCCTCAAGCAGTTTTCCTCAACGGCCCCGGCTCTGGTGCCGGAAGTGCCAACGGCAAGCTGTGCGCGCCCCCCCCAAAAACGGCTGCAACACCTCTGCTTCGAGTCGACAAGCCCCACACCACCAAAGAGCGACTGGTTCTTCACAAGGTTTCCGCGTAAATGCAGCATCCCCCCAATGCTCACCCTCAACGGCCTACCCAAATCCTCGTGCGCCGGAATCACACGCCGCGAACTCCTGCAGATCGGCGGTGCGGGCCTCCTCGGACTCTCGCTCCCCAAACTCTTCGCAGCCCAATCCACTTCAGCCCCCTTCCGCGGCGGCCGCGCCAAGTCCGTCATCTTCCTTTTTCTCTTCGGTGGACCGAGCCAGCTCGAAACCTTTGACCTGAAACCGGATGCACCCCGCGAAATCCGGGGGCCGTTCACCCCCATCCGCTCGCGCACACCGGATCTGCTCATGTGCGAGCACCTCAGCCGTCTTGCTGGAATCTCGAACAAGTTCGGGATCATCCGCACGATGTCCCACTCGTACAACGACCACAGTGGTGCGGCCCACTATTTGCAGACAGGAAGACGCTGGCATCTGCCGGTGGGCGGCGGGTTCTCAGCCACGCCGGAAGACTGGCCCTCAATGGGCTCGATCGTCGAATACCTCAGCCAGCAGGCTCCAGGCGGCCTCGACAAACACTCCCCATCCTACGCAGTGCTTCCCAACTGGCTGGGTCGCCTCCAAGACGTCGGCCAGTACCGCCGTCCGGGGCAATACGCAGGCTGGCTGGGAAACGGCTACAACCCCATGACCACCCGCATCGACAAACGTGGGAAGTCCGACAATCCCTACTGGCGCGATTGCCCGGACCCAGAACTCAACTACACCATCGAGGGCCTCGATCCCTTGGTCCCCATGGACCGGGTGCGGGAACGCGACGCATTGCTGCGCCAACTCGAAAGCATCCGCAGCCGGCTCGCCTCAGGCGAGGCAGACGCTCTCGACCAGCACCGCAAACGCGCCATGGCTCTCATCGCCTCCGACACAATGGCCGCCGCCCTCGACATCCGCCGCGAACCCGAACAAATCCGGGACCGCTACGGCCGCCATCTCTTCGGCCAGAGTTGCCTGATGGCACGCCGATTCGTGGAGGCCGGAACCCGTTTCGTCACCGTTCACTACGACTGCGTCGACGGTTACAGCTGGGACTCCCACCTGACGAGCGACGACGTCCGAAACCACCTGCTGCCCACCTTCGACCAAGCCTGCGCCGCGCTGCTTTGCGATCTCGAAGAGCGCGGCCTTCTCGATGAGACCCTCGTCGTCGCCATCGGCGAAATGGGACGCACCCCCGTGGCCAACGCAAAGTGGGGCCGCGGCCACTGGAGCACCTGCTTCCCTGCACTCCTCGCCGGCGCAGGCATTCGCGGTGGCACCGTGTACGGAAAGACCGATGCCAAGGCCGAGTACCCCACGGAGGGAACAGTCACCCCCGAGGACCTCGCAAAGACCATCTATTGGGCGCTGGGAGTGGATCCAGAAATGTTCCTCTCCAACCGACAGGGGCGCCCAGTCCCTCTGGTGGAAAGCGGCCGCCCGCTCATCCAACTCTTCGGCTGAGCACGACGCGAGCATCCGCACTGCTGAAAACGCACGACAACGCGCATTCCATCCCCGGCGCGGCCGGACTTCACAACCGATCTCACCCCCCCGCTTCTCGCGCTTCGACGTGGCGGCTATCCAGCGACAAACCACCCAGAATCCACCAGGTAGTGAGCAACTGCGCAGTCGCCCCGAAACAAGCCGCGTCCAGCATTCCAAATCCTTCTCGATTGGCCTCAACTACCCACCAATAAATCCCCCCGGACCGGGTTGCCTCACCGGAAGCCCTCCGCATTCAATCTCTCAACCGCACCCATCTCGCCATGAACACACGCCTCATCGCTCTCGCCGCATTTGCTGGACTCCCCATCGCGGCCTTCGCCCAGACCATGAACTCCGCGCCGCAGAATGCGCCCCACGCAATCATGCCCGTCCCAGACGCAGCCGCCACCAAGCGCGCGCAGACCGTGGCCGCTCCGCAAAAAGGAGAGCGACTGGTCCTCATCGGCAACGGCCTCGCCGAACGCGACGTCCATTACAGCCTCATCGAGACCGAACTCCACAGCCGCTACCCTCAGGGCGATCTCTTCGTGCGCAACATGGGCCACGTCGGCGACACCCCGGGCTTCCGACCCCACCCCTCCCGCGTCTCCCAATGGGCGTTCCCCGGAGCCGACAAATTCCACCCGGAACTCGCCACTCATCACGGCAAGGGCTTCTTCCCCATGCCCGATGAATGGCTCGCCTTCCTCAAAGCCGACACCATCGTCGCCTTCTTCGGCTACAACGAATCCTTCGAAGGCCCAGCACGCGTCGCGAACTTCGAAGCCGAACTCGATGCATGGGCCCAGCACACGCTGAGCAAAGCCTACAACGGCAAAGCAGCCCCCCGCCTCGTTCTCGCCTCCCCCATCGCCTTCGAGGACCAGTCCGCAAAACGCGACCTGCCCAACGGCCAGAAGGAAAACGCGAACCTCGCCCTCTACGCCAAAGCCGTCGAGTCCGTCGCCAAGAAGCACGGCCTCACCTTCATCGACCTGTTCACATCCACCAAGGCTCTCTTCGCCTCCTCAAAAGCCCCCCTCACCACCGGCGGATTCGTCCCCAACCAGGAAGGCTACAAACGCCTCGCAGAAATCCTCGCCGACGGTCTCTACGGCAAGCAGGCGCGCGTCTCCAAAGCCGACCCCGCCCAACTCCACGAAGCCGTCCGCCAAAAGGACTGGTTCTGGAACAATGACTACAACCTCCTCAACGGCGTCCACACCCACGGCCAGCGCTACAACCCCTTCGGCCCGCAGAATTATCCCGAGGAAGTCGCCAAAACCCGCGAGATGGCGGCACTGCGCGACACCCTCATCCACGACGTCGCCGCCGGCCGCAAACGCGACCTCACCGTCGACGACAGCAAGACGCGAACACTTCCTCCCGTCCCCTCCAACTACCAACCCAGCGTCAAGAACGGCAGCGAACAGTACCTCTATGGCGACGACGCCGTGAAGAGCCTCACCGTTCCCGAGGGCTACAAAGTCGAACTCTTCGCCAGCGAAAAGGAGTTCCCCAACCTCGCCAACCCGCTCCAACTCTCCTTCGACAACAAGGGCCGCCTCTGGGTCGCCGTCGCCCCCACCTATCCCCATTACCGTCCGGGCGACGCCATGCCCAACGACAAGATCCTCATCTACGAAGACACCGATGGCGACGGCAAGGCCGACCGCGAGACCGTATTCGCAGACCATCTCCACCTCCCCATCGGCTTCGAGTTCGCGCCCGAAGGCGTCTACCTCTCCCAGGAGCCCAACCTCGTCCTCCTGCGCGACACCAACGGCGACGACAAAGCCGACAGCTCCGAGATCATCCTCGGCGGATTCGACACCCACGACACCCACCACGCCATCAGCGCCTACACCGCCGATCCCAGTGGCGCGTTCATGCTTTGCGAAGGCGTGTTCCTCCACACCAACGTCGAGACCCCGTACGGCCCCGTGCGCTGCGTCGACGGCGGCTTCTTGCGCTACAGCCCCCAGCGCGGTCACCTCGAGCGCACCTCCCAACTCTCCATCCCCAACCCATGGGGCTTCGTCTTCGACCGCTGGGGTCAGGACTTCTTCCTCCACACCTCCGGCACCACCATGAACTGGATGCTGCCGGTCTCGTTGAAGACCCCCTTCGGCGCCAAGAACCCAGCCACCATCGACCTCATCCCCAAGGGCCAGAGCGTGCGCCCCACCTCCGGCCTCGAAGTCGTCTCCTCACGCCATTTCCCGGAAAACGTCCAAGGCGACATCATCCTCTGCAACGCCATCGGATTCCTCGGCATCAAACAGCATCAGATCGAGGACGAAGACACCGGCTGGAAAACCACCTTCCGCCACGATCTGCTCAAGAGCTCCGACGGCAACTTCCGCCCCGTCGACCTCGAGTTCGCACCCGACGGCTCCCTCTACGTCATCGACTGGCACAACCCTCTCATCGGTCACATGCAACACAATGCGCGCGACCCGCTCCGGGATCACGTCCACGGCCGCATCTACCGCATCACCTATCCCTCGCGCCCGCTCCTGAAGCCTGCGCAGATTGCCGGCGCGCCCATCGCAACCCTCCTCAACAATCTTCAGGAACCCGAACTGCGCACCCGTTACCGCACCCGCCGCGAACTGCGCGCACGCTCCGCAGCCGAGGTGCTCCCAGCCCTCAAAACCTGGGTGGCAGGTCTCAACAAAGCCGACGCCGAATACGAACACTCCGTGCTCGAAGCGCTCTGGACCACATGGGGCCTCAACCAAGTGGACGAACCCCTCCTTCGACAACTCCTCCAATCCCCGGACTTCCACGCCCGCTGCGCCGCCGTCCGCGTCCTGCGCTACAGCACCCACCGCATCGCCGACCACGCCGCGCTGTTGGAAAAAGCCGCCGCGGATCCCCATGGCCGCGTGCGTCTCGAAGCGCTCGTCGCCGCCTCGTGGCTCCCGGATAATGAAGCCACCGCCGCCAAGAAAATTGTCGCGATCGCTGCCGCGCTACCGCTCGATAAATGGAGTCAGGCCCCAGCAAAAACGGCGACCGAGCGTCTCGCTGGCATCGTCGGCACCGAGGCCCCGGATCATCCCGAACTCGCCGCGCCCAAGCATCTGACTCAGGAGGCAAAGACTCAGTATCTCGCCGGCCAGAAGATCTACTTCCGCGAAGGCCACTGCGTGACCTGCCACCAACCCAACGGCAAGGGCCTCGACCCCGCCTTCCCCTCCATTGAAAAGAGCCCGTGGGTCGCGGGCGATCCCGAGCGCCTCATCAAGGTCGCCATGTACGGCCTCATGGGACCCCTCGAGGTCAACGGCAAGAAGTACGACGGTCAGGTCCCCATGACACCCTTCGCCGGAATGCTCAACGACGCCGAAATGGCTTCCGTGCTCACCTTCGTGCGCAACAGCTTCGGCAACAAATCCGAGCCCGTCTCCGCCTCACAGGTCCAGAAGGTCCGCGCCGCTTATCCAGGACGCACCACCTTCTTCACCGCCGAGGAAATCCTCAAAGCCCACCCGCTCACCCAGTAGCCACGCCCCCCCTCAAACTCACCACTCCCGCAAATGCGATCCGTCCTGCGAATCGTCCTGACCTCCTGCGTGCTCGCGCCCCTGGGCCTCTCCGGCGCCCCCTCCACGGACGCACCGCGCGCGGTCATGCCCGAAAAACACCGGGCGCTTTTCAAAGAACACTGCATCGCCTGCCACGGACCGGAGAAACAGAAGGGCAAGTTCCGCGTGGATGAACTCCCCCTCGAGATCACCACGATCGAGAGCGCCGAGAAGTGGCAGAAGGTCCTCAACACACTCAATGCCGGCGAAATGCCGCCCGAGGAGGAGAAGCAGCCCTCCACCGCCGCCAAGACCGACTTCCTCGACGATCTCGCCAACGTGATGGTCGCCGCACGCCGCAACCTCTCCGACCAGAACGGCACCCTCACCATGCGCCGCCTCAACCGGCGCGAATACAAGAACACCCTCCGCGCACTCCTCGGCATCGACATCAACGTGTCCGACCTCCCCGCAGACACCGGCACCGGTGGATTCGACACCTTCGGATCCAACCTCTTCATGTCGGCAAACCAGTTCGAGCAATACCAGAACCTCGGACGCGAAGCCCTCGAGGAGGCGTTCGTTCGCCTCGCTGTGGCGGGCGAACAGCGCAGTCTCCGCTACGAAGCCGAGGACACCCTCAAGACCATCACCAAGACCTACAACGAAAAGATCGACGCCCTCGCTCGCGCCAAACGCTGGGTCGCCGCGGTCGAGGCCGCCGCCGCACTCCCCGAAAATGCCACCGTCGTCGCGGAGACCCGAAAGGAATCCAAGGACGACGCCACCTTCCGTCGCTCATGGCAGCGCATTCACGGCGCACCGGCTCCCGAGGAATTCGGCTTCAACACCGTCGAGAATAACGCCGACAAGGCCAACGGTGCCCTCTCGTATGAAGGCACCATCGGTGCCGCCTACATGCGTCCCTATCACGAGCGCTACCTCAAGCAACCGCACCTCGACACGGGAGCCTACCTTACCATCATGGCCGGCACGGACATCGGCAACGATACGCTCTCCATCTACGTGCCGCAAAACTGGCCCGTCGGCGAATACACCGTCCGCGTACGCGTCGCCGCCACGCCACATGCACCCCCGGAACGCCGCTTCATCGAATTCGGCATCCATCCCCGCAACGGCCAGGTGATGAGCACCCATGAGGTCACGGGAACCATGGACGCTCCGCAGATCATCGAAATCCCGCTCACCCTCACCAAGGGCAACACCGAACGCGACAACCGCACCCTCTTCATCCGCGAAAAGGGCAGCAACGATCACTTCACCCAAACCCGTCGCATCTTCGGCGAAGGCAAGTCCAAGAACGGCATCGGCCCGGAACTCGCCATCTGGGTCGACTGGATGGAGGTCGAACGCAAACCCGACACCGCCGCCGCGACGCCCAAATTCGGCATCGGTGCCAGCCGCCAGGTCGGCTCCGTCTCGGCGAAGGGCCTCAACAAACTCCGCTACGAATGCGAGCAGGCCAACGAGAAGGTCTCCGCCTATCTCGCCGAACAGGTCGACGCACGCGCACGCGCCCAGGCATGGGTGAAGGAGGTCGACCAAGCCGCCGCCCGCCCCGAGAACGCAGAGGCCGCCGCGGACATCCGCAATAACTCCAAAAACGACGCCATCTTCCGCCGCTCATGGGCAAAGCTCCAAGGCGCTCCCTCCCCGGAATCCTTCGGCTTCAAAACGGAGGAGAACAACGCCGACAAGGCCAACTCCGCGCTCGGCGAGAACTGGCAGAAGTACCACGAATACTACCTCTCAAGGCCGGCACTGGACCGTGGCGCCTACCTCGGCACTCCCACCATGCATCCCGCCGTGATGGCGCTGGGCTTCCTCCAACTCCCCGTGCCCGCGGAATGGAACAGCGGCGACTACGTCCTCCGCGTTCGCATCGCCGCTGCGAAGGAAGCTCGCCCCGAACAGCGCTTTCTCGAAGCCGGCATGCACCCGCGCAACGGCATGGTGCGCGCCACCTTCGAGATCACCGGCACCATGGAGTCTCCACAGATCGTCGAGATGCCCTTCACTCTCTCACGCGTCCAAGACGATCCCGGCGACCGCACCCTCTTCATCCGCGAGAAAGGCGCATGGGACAACAACGATGAGGGCGGCCGCAAACGCAGCGAAGCCCTGAAGCGCAACGGCATCGGACCGGAGGCCGTCCTCTGGATCGACTACATGGAGATCGAGCGCCTCACCAACACCTCCCAGCCAGACAAAGCGCCCGCCATCGCCGCCCTGCGCATCCCGCTCGACGACCAAGGCACCGCGCCCTCCAGCACAGACGTGCACGACGCCATCCAACGCTTCGCCTCCGTGGCATTCCGCGGCGCAGAGCCCCCACAGGACTACCTCGATCGCCTCACGAACATCTACGAAACAAGGCGCAAGGCGGGCGCCAAGCACAGCGCCGCACTCCGCGAAACGCTTTCCGTCGTCCTCTCCTCCCCGATGTTCCTCTACCTCGCCGAGCCCGCTCCCGAAGAAAAACGCCGCCCCCTCACCGGCCCCGAACTCGCCACGCGCCTCTCCTACTTCCTCTGGGGTGCGCCCCCAGACGATCAGCTCCTTGAACTCGCGCGCAACGGAAGCCTCGAAAAACCCAGCGTGCTCGCATCCGAAACCACGCGGCTCCTCGACGACTCGCGCTCCCGCGACTTTGTCCAAGGCCTCCTCTACCAGTGGCTCGGCATGGATCGCCTCGACTTCTTCGAGGTCAACCGTCCGAAGTACCCGCGCTTCGACGACAGCACCCGCCTCGCCGCAAAAAAAGAGGTCTACGAAACCTTCGCCCATCTCCTGCACCACAACGCCCCGCTACGCGATCTCCTAAAATCCAACTACGCCATCCTCAATCACCTGCTCGCCGAATTCTACGGAATCCCCGGCGTCTCAGGCGACGAGTTCCGCAAGGTGCAGCTCCCAACGGACTCCCCGCGCGGCGGCCTCCTCGGCATGGCCGCAGTCGCACTCATGGGCGGCAACGGCGACCGCACCAGCCCCGTTGAACGCGGCGCATGGGTGCTGCGCAAAATCCTCCACGAACCGCCTCCGCCCGCCCCCGCCAACATCCCGCAGATCACGCGCCTCGCCGGCAAAGTACTCACCACCCGCGAACGCCTGCAGATGCACCAAGAAGATGCCCAGTGCGCCAGCTGCCACCGCAAGATCGACCCCGTCGGCTTCGCCCTCGAAAACCTCGACGCCGTCGGCCAGTGGCGCACCGAAGACACCTATCAAGTCATGGACGAAAAGGGAAAACCCGTGAAGGGCGCCTCCAAGACATGGCAGATCGAGGCCAGCGGCCAGATCCACAAAGGGCCCGCATTCAAAGACTACTTCGAGTTCCGCAACATCGTGGCTTCAAAGTCCGACGCCTTCGCGAAGGGCTTCAGCGAGGTGCTCCTCGAATACGCGCTCGGACGTCCCGTCGGTTTCCGCGACGAACCCCTCGTCACCCAAATGGTCCGCGATGCAGCACAAAACAACCTCGCGGTGCGCGGCTTCATCCACACCCTCGTCGCCAGCAAGGAATTCCACACCAAGTGATGGCTCACCCCACGGCAACTCACCTGCCAAACATCCGCTCCTCGAACTAAACCCACGCAGCAGCGGCGCTCCATCGCCCCCAACTTACCCCACGAACCCAGAACATCCGGCACCATGAAAACCCGTCGCCAGTTCCTCCAATCCAGCACCGCACTCATCGCCCTGCCCTTCCTCGATTCGCTGGGATTCCGCTCCTTCGCTTCAACCGCTGGTTCCGCCACGCCGCCCAAGCGCCTCATCTTCCTTGGCTTCGGCTGGGGAATCACGGAGAGCACGTGGTACCCGGACATCACCAAGCCCGGCACCGATTACGCACTGCCGATCGGGATCGCACCGCTTGCCCGCCACAAAGCGGACTTCTCCGTCGTGCAGGGGCTCTGGAACAAATACTCCAACGAGGGACACTGGGGCAGCACCATGTGGCTCACGGGCGCCAACCGCTACGCACAGCCAGGACAGAGCTTCCACAACAGCATCAGCGCCGACCAAGTGGCGGCCGCAAAGCTCGGTCTCGAAACCCGCTTCGCCTCCCTCCAACTCAATGGCAGCCAAACCGGCGACCTCAGCGGCCATGGCCCCGGCCTTTCCATGGCATGGGACGTAAGCGGCAAACCCATCGGCGGTCTCAACGGACCCGTGGCCGCTTTCCACAGGCTCTTTGCCAAGGACACCACGCCCATCGAGGAACAGAAGGCCATGCTCGCCCAGAAACGCAGCGTCCTCGACGCCGTGCTCGGCAACGCCAAATCCCTCCAGCGCGGCCTCGCGAAGAACGACAACGCCAAACTCGAGGAATACTTCCAGAGCATCCGCGACATCGAAGTCCGCCTCGCCAAGGAAGAACAGTGGATGGGCGTTCCCCAGCCCGCAGCCCCCCTCCCCGAACCCAAGCCCGGAGTCAACGGACGCGAGGAGATCAAGCTCATGTACGACATCATGCTCGCCGCGATGCAGACCGACAGCACGCGCGTCATGACCTTCCGCCAACCCGTGAACACCCTGCTCACCGCCATGGATATCAAAGTGCACCCGCACGACATGAGCCATTACCACACCACCCTTGGTGAAAAACTCGACGCATCCCAGCGCCGCGACATCGCCCAGAGCGAGCTCCTCGCCGGATTCCTCGACAAACTCAAGAGCACCAAGGAGGCCGACGGCTCGCGCCTCTTCGACAACGTCGCACTCGCCTACGGCAGCAACATCCGCACCGGCCACGAACTCACAAACTGCCCCACCATCCTTACCGGCGGCGCGGCAGGCCTCAAACTCGGCCACAGTATCGTCGCCCCCAAGGACACCCCCCTCTGCAACGCATGGCTCAGCCTGCTCCACGGCGTCGGCGTGAAGGCCGAACGCCACGGCGACAGCACAGGCCTCCTCAAGGAAATCCTCGCCTGAGCCATCGCCGCAACTCGCTCTTCAGCCCTTAAGGCTGCGCGATTCCCAGCAAAACATCCGCGATCAGCAACGCGCCGCGCGCAACCGCGGACGCATGCGACATCGGGCCAAATCCCAAGCGCCACTGCTGAGTTCCCCTTCGCTCTGTTCCCCCGTATATCCCGCACAGTTCTGCCCCGAACCGATGACACCTCCCTTTTCCCGACGCCAGTTCCTTGCGGCCGCCGCCACCACCACCGCCGCACTGCTCCATCCCCCACGCCTGCGCGCACAGCCCAAGACCGCCCCGGATTTCCACGGCTCCATCGTCGGCCATGGCTCTCTGCGCTACCGCATCGATAAACGCTGGAGCAAGGCCGATCCCCAAAAGTTCCCGGTGCGCGACTGCCACGAGATGGTGCAGGTCGCCGATGGCCGCCTCTTCCTGCTCACCAACCATCCCCAGAACAACGTCCTCATTTACCACACCGACGGCACCCTCCTCGGACACTGGACTCTCAAGCTCTCCGGCGCACACGGACTCACCGTCCACACCGACTCCGAAGGCCGCGAATTCCTCTATCTCACCGACACTAGCGGGCGCGTTCTCAAGACAACCCTCGAGGGCGAAATCGAACTCGAACTCTCCCACCCATCCAAGCTCGGTGCCTACAAGGACACCGATGCCTACAGCCCCACGGAAACTGCGGTCTCCCCCTCCGGCGACATCTACGTAGCCGACGGCTACGGATCCCAGTTCATCCTTCGCTTCGATCACCAAGGCCGATTCCTCGGAAAGTTCGGCGGCAAAAGCACCCAACCCTCCAATCCCGGCAAGTTCATGCAGGCCCATGGCGTCGCGCTCGACACCCGCGGCCCAGAACCCCTCCTCGTCTGCACCGAACGCGTCCGCAACGAATTCAACTGGTTCACCCTCGATGGAAAACATATCCGCGGCGTCTACCTCCCAGGCGCCTATGTCAGCCGCGCTGTAATCCACGGGCGTCACCTCTACTCCGGCGTCTGCTTCGGCGCCAAACCCGACGACTACCGCATGTGGCAGAAGCGCGGCTTCGTCACCATCCTCGACGAACACGACAAGGTGGTCTCCAACCCCGGCGGCCAGAAACCCACTTACCGCGAGGGTCGCCTGCAACTGCTCCTCCAAGACCAACCGATCTTTGAGAACTGCCACGACGTCTGCGTCGACTCGAAGGACGACCTCTACGTCTGCCAGTGGAACAGCGGCAACGTCTATCCCTACAAACTCCACCGCGAGTCTTAAGCGAAGCCTCCGCTTCGTTTGCCCAAGCCACTTCCGAAGCCGCCAAGCAACCACACCTCCAAACCACCGCGACCACCCCTGCCCATGCGCACCATCCTCACAGGCCTCTTCGTCCTCGTCGCCGCATCCATCCTCACTGCTGCAGATACCGCCACTCCGCGCGGTGACGCACTGCTCAAGGACTACCTCCAGAACCAGACCGCCGCGCTCTCCACACACTCCGCCGCCCTCTATCCAGACCTGCCCGCATGGCAGGCCGCGCGCCCCGAACTCGAGCGCCAGGTGCGCGAGATGCTCGGACTCGACCCATGGCCGGAAAAAACCCCGCTCCACGCCACCATCACAGGCAGCGTGGACTGTGACGGGTTCACCGTCGAGAACCTCCACTTCCAATCCCAGCCCGGCCTCTATGTCACGGCCAACCTCTACCGGCCCAAGAACCTTTCTGGCAAAGCACCCGCGGTCCTCTACCTCTGCGGCCACGGACTCGAAAAGGACAAAGCCACCGGCGTGAGCTACGGCAACAAGACTCATTACCAGCATCACGGAGCATGGTTCGCCAAGCACGGCTACGTCTGCCTCATCCTCGACACCCTCCAACTTGGCGAAATCGAGGGGCACCACCGCATCACCTTCGACGAAGCCAAGTGGTGGTCTGTATCCCGCGGCTACACCCCCACCGGCGTCGAAGCATGGAATGCCGTCCGCGCGATCGACTACCTGCTCACCCGTCCCGAGATCGACCCGGAGCGTATCGGCGTCACGGGCCGTTCCGGAGGTGGCGGCTACACCTGGTGGATCACCGCCATCGACCAGCGCATCAAGACCGCAGTGCCTGTCGCGGGCATCACCGATCTTCACAACCACATCCTCGATCACACCATCGACGGCCACTGCGACTGCATGTTCATGCTCAACACCTACCAGTGGGATTACTGGCAGGTCGCTGCCCTTGCCGCACCGCGCCCCGTCCTCCTTGCCAACACCGACAAGGACAACATCTTCCCGCTCGATGGCGTCGTGCGCCTGCACAGCGAGGTGCGTCACCTCTATCACCTGCTCGGCGTGCCGCGCCACTGGGGCCTCAACATCACCGAGGGTCCCCACAAAGACACGCAGGAACTCCAGCTCCACGCCTTCGTCTGGATGGAACGCTTCCTCAAAAACAGCGAAGCACCCATCGAAAGCCTCGCCATGCCGCGGATCCCACGCGAACAACTCCGCGTCTTCCAGCACCTGCCAACCGACCAGCGCAATACCACCGTCGAGGAAAGCTTCGTCCCCGCAGCCCCGGCACCCACCCTCCCCGAAACGCCCGCCCATTGGGCATCCCAGCGCGATGCATGGCTGAACGCCCTGCGCACAATATGCTTCCGAGCCTGGCCTGCTAAAGCCCCAGATTCCGCACCGGAACTCGTCTCCACGCGCACACTCGAAGGCATTCAACTCACGCACTACTCCCTCCAATCCCAGCCCGGCGTCTCCCTCGACCTCTACCTTCTCCACTCTCCCACCCTCAAGGAACCGGAACTCATCACCCTCAACGTTCTGGATCAAAAAGGATGGAAGGACTTCGCCGCCATGGCTCTCACCGGCGACCCTCTTCCGCCCTCAGCGAGAGCCGACCTCGCCTCCCAACGCAGCATGCTTCTCGCACGCCCATGGGTCATGGCTTACCTCGCTCCGCGAGGGATCGGCCCCACCTCGTGGAGCCACGGATTAAAGAAGGACACCCAGAGCGAGCGGCGTCTCATCATGCTCGGGCAAACCACCGACTCCATGCGCGTGTGGGATGTGCGGCGCACCGTGCAAAGCGTGCGCAGCATCGCAAGGTACAAGACCACCGCTCTCTGGCTCCAGGCCGAGGGCGCCATGGCAGGCGTCACCCTTTACGCATCCCTCTTCGAACCCGACATCACCCGACTCGACCTCTGGCAGCTCCCACACTCCCACACCACTGGCCCCACCTTCCTCAACGTCCTGCGCGTTCTCGACCTGCCCGCCGCCGTCGCGCTCGCCGCCGAAAGAAGCCGGGTCCGCATTTACGACGCCGATGCAACTGCATGGACCTATCCCTCAAAAGTCGCCGCACAGCTCGGCTGGCCCACCGACCGCATCGACATCCGCACCCCGCCGCCAGCGCCCTGAATCCTGAGCCAATCCCGCACGGCACGATACCCGCTCCCTTTCATTCCTAGTCGGACATTGCGATGAATTGCTCCCTCCACCGCATCCAAGTGGAGACTGGTACGCTCAAACCAAACCTGCTCCACTGCGCCCCCGAACAACCCTCTTCAAACCATGTTTTCACACGTTGTCATCTGGTGGACTAATCCTGAAGTGCCCAACGCAGAGGAACTCATCCTCGCCGGCGCCGAAAAATATCTGCGCCCGATCCCGTTCCTCAAAGCCTACCACATTGGCCGCATGGCCACGAGCCACCGCCCCGTGGTCGAGCAGTCCTACCAGGTCGCCATGCATGTAGCCTTCGAAGACAAGGCAGCCCAGGACGTTTACCAAGACCACCCGCTCCACCTCGACTTCGTGCGCGAATGCAAACACGCCTGGAGCCGCGTCGTCATCTACGACTTCGAATAAACCGAAGGGCAGTCACCTCCGCGTCCGCCCGGCCATCGCGCCGGGTTCACTCCCCCAAAACACTTTCGGCCCCTCATTCTCCCGCGCAGGCCGGAGGCCATCGCTCTCTAGTCACCTCTCGGCCGCGCGATTGAGCGCCCTTGCCGCCTTCTCAGCAATCTGCGGGAACCGCGTCAGCCCGCTGATGATCCATGCCGTACACGACCTGTCGGTGAAGCTCTCCTTCCCCAGAACCCTGTCACCTCGCTTGCGGATCACGACGACCTTTTCCGTGATCGTGCAGGCATTCGAGGGGCCGGCGCGGTAAAACTTCAGAAGCTTGTCCAACCCGGAAAGCTCGCGTTCGCTCAACTGCACCCCCCCCAGCGGAATCTCCACCACGCGCCCGCGCGCCTTCGGGTCGGGGTCCACTTCGGAGACCCATACCTTCATCGATGGGTTCGCTTCAGGGCGGTACTCGAACCTGAACACCTCGCGCCTGTTCGGGCCCTCGCTCGTGAAGTTCACCTCCAAAGTGTCGGTCGGCGGCAGCCCGCTGAAGTGCACAAGATGCGGCGACTCTGAGCACCCCGTCAGAACCCACACCCCGGCACAAGCGACGAATCTCCAAAGCGTCTCGCGAAGACGCTTGTAAAGACTGCGTGCGGTCGGCGTTTGGGCCATGGAACAACTCCGGTAGAGGAACCGACGGCCGCGCATGCGCGCCTGCCGATTCGTTTAACTGCCTGCTGGATGCAAAACTTATCAAAACCCCGGACAGATGGAAAGCGCCCTGAGCAAAACATCGTCCAACGCTGACAGCCTAAAGGATGCCAACACCCCTGATAAAAAAACGCACCACCCCCACTCAAAAACACAAACGGGCACCCTCTATGCTCCTTAAGAGTGCGTCCCTCAAGACCCTCAAACACTATGAAACCAACCAACCCAATCCCCGCGGCGGACCCCAACTCCCAGCGGCCATGGCGGCCACGCTTCATCCAGCACATCCTCGGGTGGACGTGCACACTCCTCGTCCTGATGCATGCCGCCTCGACCCTCGCCGTCGCACCCGCCGGCTACCAACTCCTCTGGTCCGATGAGTTCGATGGAAACGCCCTCGATCCCGCCAAGTGGAAACACCACTGGAGCGGACAGCGCCGCGACGCCCTCAACGCCCCGGAGGCTGTGAGCGTCGAGGACGGTTTCCTCGTCATCAGCACCTTCACCGAGGACGGCATCCACCGCACCGGCATGATCAGCACCGAGGGGCTCTTCGAAGCCCGCTACGGTTACTGGGAAGCTGCCATCCAGTTCCAAGACGCACCGGGCACCTTCTCCGACTTCTGGATCCACTCCCCCACCATCGGCGAGCCCCATGACAACGTGGCCGTGGCCGGAGTCGAAATCGACGTCATCGAGCACCGCACCATCGACAACGCCGGCAACGATCTCTCCGGCAAGTCCTCCATGAACCTCCATTGGGGCGGCTATGACATCTACCACGATGGCGACGGCGATCTCACCCCCGACCTCCAACTCGGCACAGGCTTCCATGTCTACGGCTTCGAATGGACCGAGGCCGCTTACCGCTTCTACATCGATGGCAGGCTCGTCTGGAGCCACCACAAATCCATCTCCCAACGCACCCAGTACGCCATCTTCAGCACCGAGGTGGAGAGCGAACTCTGGTCGGGCCGCATCCCCGAGGAAGGCTACGGCGACCGCCTCAACACCCGGGTGAAAATGCTCGTCGACTACGTGCGCTACTACGCCCCCGACCCCTCCACGCCCTCCCTCAAGGACTAACCGCAGCACCAGACGGCACCGCCGAACCCGCACGCAGGCTGTCGCGCTTCTCGCCCACAAGCTTCACCACCAGCGCGGTCCATCCCGTCTGGTGCGAGGCCCCAATCCCCTCGCCGGTCTCCGCGTGGAAGTATTCGTGGAAGAGCAACAGCTCCTTCCAATGCGCCACATCGCCGTAACGCGTCGCCCCGCCAAAACACGGACGGTGCCCGTTCGCATCCGGGACAAAAAGCGCGATGAGCCGGTCGCAAAGATCCAGCGCCACCTCTCTCAGGCTCGCCATCCGCCCGGAGCCCGTGGGGTACTCGATCGTGAAGCTCTCCCCGTAGAAATGCGCGTAACTCTCCAGAGCCTCGATCAGCAGGTAGTTGGTGGGAAACCAGATCGGCCCGCGCCAGTTCGAGTTGCCGCCAAACATGTCCGTCGTCGCCTCCCCGGGCGCATACGCCACCTCGTGCCGCTGCCCCCCGTGCTCGAACGTGAAGGGCGTGTCCTCATGCGTCTTGCTGAGTGAACGCACGCCGAACTCCGAAAGAAACTCCCGCGGATCCAGCATGTAAGCCAGCGTCCTGCGCAGACGATCCGCCGTCGGAATCGCCAGCAGACAGCGCCCGGGCGTCCCGTCCGTCGCGCGCCGCACCTTGATGTAGCGCAGAAGATCCGGCCGGTTCGTCAGAAACCAGTCCAGCCGCTTGCGGAACCCGGGCAGCGCATCAATGGTTTCCTGCTTCAGCACGCTCACCGCGCACAAAGGCAGCAGACCCACAAGGGAACGGATCCGCAGCGGGATCGGATCGCGATGGTTGATGATGAGTTGGTCGTAATAGAACCCGTCCGCCTCGTCCCAGAGCCCTGTCCCGCCCAGCGAGTTGATGGCATCGCAGATGCTCACGAAATGCTCGAAGAACTTCGAGGCGATGTCCTCGTACGCAGGCCGCACCAGCGCCAGCTCAAGGGAGATCGACAGCATCGTCAGACAGTACGACGCCATCCACGCCGTGCCGTCGGCCTGATTCAAACGCCCCCCACCAGGCAGCGGACGCGACCGGTCAAACACCCCGATGTTATCGAGCCCAAGGAACCCGCCGCCAAACACGTGCCGGCCCTCGACGTCCTTGCGGTTCACCCACCACGTGAAATTGAGCAGCAGCTTCTGAAACGCACGCTCAAGGAAGAACACATCCCGCTCCCCGCGCGCGTCCGCCATCTTGTACACGCGCCACACCGCCCACGCATGGACGGGTGGATTCACATCCGAGAAGTTCCACTCGTAGGCCGGTAACTGCCCGTTGGGATGCATGTACCATTCCCGCAGCAGCACCAAAAGCTGCTCCTTGGCAAAGTCCGGATCCACTGCACAGAACGGAATCATGTGGAAGGCCGTGTCCCACGCCGCAAACCACGGGTACTCCCATTTGTCGGGCATCGAGAAAACATCCTTCGCGTAGAAATGTGACCAGTCGGAATTGCGTCCCTGCAGCCGAGCCTCGGAAGGTGGCCTTCCGTTGCCCGCGCGCATCCACTCCTCCACCACGTAGTAGTAAAACTGCTTCGTCCACAAAAGCCCCGCGTAGCCCTGCCGACAGACCCTCCTCTCCTCCTCGGAGATGCCCTGCGGTATCACCCCATCGTAAAAGGCTTCACTCCCAGCGATCCGCTCCGAGAACGTCTCCTCAAAACCCTCCAGCGCGTTGAGCCCATTCGCCTCGCCCACCAAGTGCAGCCGGCAACGGATCGTCGCCGATGCGCCGGGCGCCACCACGAGGGAAAAATGCGCGGCCGCCTTTGTACCCTCCAGCGCCGGATTCACCGCCTCCGCCTCCCCTTGAATCAGCAACCGATGGAAGGCGTCCTTCACGTAGGGCGACGGATTGTGCTCCGCGCCAAAACTGCGGTGGTTGGTCTCGTTGTCGGTGAACAGCCAGCGCGGCTCAACCGACTCGCCTGCCGCCTCCGCGTAAAAGAGAAAGTCACCCAACCCCTCGTGCTGAAGCGCCAGCCCGCCCCCCACCGCACGCATCCACGGCTTGTCCAACGGCGCCTCCGGATTATCCACCCATTCCCATGTGTTCCGGAACCAGAGGCTCGGCAGAACATGGATGGGCGCTGGTTCGGGACCATGGTTGGTCACAGTGATCCGCCAAAGCAGGTCTTCGGGGGAGCGCTTTGCCACCTCCTGAAGAACGTCAAAATAACGCCCCTCATCGAAGAGCCCCATGTCTGCAAGCTCACATTCAGGTCCGAGCCGGCCCAGACGCTGGTTTTCCTCACGCAGCGCCGTGTACGGATACCGCCCCTGCGGATACTTGTAGAGTGCCTTGGTGTAGGAATGGCTCGGCGTCGAATCGAGGTAGTAATAGCACTCCTTCACGTCCTCACCGTGGTTGCCCTCCACCCCGCTCAACCCAAAAAGCCGCTCCTTGAGGATCGTGTCCTGTCCATTCCAGAGGGCGGGCGCAAAGCACAGCCTGCACTGCCGGTCCGTCCATCCCTGCAATCCGTCCTCCCCCCATCGGTAAGCACGCCGCCGCGCATGATCATGGGGGAAGCTCTCCCAACTATTGCCGTGGTCGGAATCATCCTCGCGCACCGTCCCCCACTGCCGTTCGCTCAGGAACGGTCCCCAGCGACGCCACCGCTTCTGTCCTCCTCTTCCCTCCGCAAGCCGATCCTTCTCCCGATGCATGAGTAAGGGTTTAGCAAACCCTTTGCCTGCGAGCAAAACCAACCTGCGATTTACCACCTCAAAACACCGGGAACTGCACAAAAAACCGCGGCGGCTCACTCTCCCGCTAACCCGCGAAGTCGTAGCACAGCAGCCACTCCTCGCTGCGAAGATAGAGCCGGCGGTTAGCCAGCACAGGACCAGTCCAGCAGGGATAGCCCATCCGCGGCACCTGCCAGCGGTCGATCTCCTCGAGCCTCTCCGCATTCGGCGCGAAAAGCCCCAGCAATCCCGCCTCCCCAAGCGCAATCAACCTGCCCTCCGCAAGCACGAAGGACCCGCGTCCAAACACCTTCGGAGCAGCTTCTCCCGGCTGCAGCTTCGAATGCCCCGCGTTCGGCCACCCCTCGTCCCGCTCCCAGCGCAGCGTGCCGTCCTTCCACCCCACGCACCGCAACCTCGCATCGGGCTCGTTGCGTCCGCTGAATCCGTAAAGATTTCCCCCCACGAGAACCGGCCGCGCCCAGTGCATCTCCAACTGCAGCCCGCGCCAGACTTCATCCGCGCCCCGACAGTCCGGACGCACCCGCAACGCCACAGTTCCCGACCGGTAATAGGCCGAGGAAATCAACACGGTGTCGCCCTCCACCACCGGCGTCATCGCATTCACCGAAGCGTCGGCGCGCGAACGGAACCAGTACGAAAACCGATGCTCACCCGTCTTCGGATCGAGCACCACGAGCCCCTGCCGCGTCACACAGAAAACCAACCGCTGGCCGTGCACCGTCGCTGCCACAGGCGTGCAATAGCTCGCCTGCTTCTGAAACGCGGGATCCGCCGGACTCCAATGTACAAGCCGTTCGCCGGGCCATCCATGCATGGGCTGCCCCTCCCATGTCCGCGCACCCACATTCTCCCAGAGCGTGCGGCCCGTCTCCGGATCGAAGGCAACAACACCTGAATTGGGCTGCCCCCCAAGGATCACGATCAGACGACCGTCCTCCAGAATCGGAGAACTCCCCACCCCAAAAAACGCCTCCGGCACTTCAAACTCACGCCCGGTATCCCGCCGCCACAACAGCTTCCCGTCCGAAAGATTCAAACAGAGAAGCACCCCCTCCGCCCCGAAGGTATAGCAACGCCCGCCCGCAAGCAGCGGACTGCACCTCGGCCCGTTGTTGTATCCAAAGGGATCTGTGAAGTGGCTCGGATACTTGTGCTCCCACAGCCCTACTCCCGTCCCCGCATCGCACGCCTCCACCACCTCCTCGTTCCCCAACCGATGATGAACCACCAATACACCGCCCAGAACCGACGGCGCGCTATACCCAGTCCCCACCCGCTTCTCCCAAAGCAACGGCGGCCCCTCCGCGCCGAGTTTCGCCCTCAGCCCCTTCTCCGTGGACACATTATCCCGGGTCGGTCCCAGAAATTCAGGCCAGTCGCCGGCCAGAAGCAACGAGGGTAGAGCAAGCAGGATCCAGAGGAGGCGCATCCGGGAAAGATGTTCCGTGCCCCCTCACCCGTCCAGCGCTGCCTTTTCCGGGGCTACAGGGCCGCCACGCAGAGCGCGCGCACCCTTGTCAGCCTCCCTCCTCCCTGCGTAGGGTGACCGTTTACCCAATGAAGAAAGTCATCAGCACTCCGGAGGCCCCCGCCGCCGTGGGTCCCTACTCTCAGGCGATCGCCGCCGGCCCGCTGCTCTTCTGCGCCGGACAGATCCCCCTGTGCCCGTCCGACGGACAACTCGTCGACGGAGATGTCGCCGCCCAGACCCGTCAGGTGCTCGAAAACGTGGCCGCAGTCCTGCGCGCCAACTCCATGACCTTCACCGATGTGGTGAAGGCCACCGTGTTCATGACCAGCCTCGGCGACTTCGCCGCCATGAACGCGGTCTACGGCGAATTCTTTGGTGAACCCCACCCAGCCCGCTCCACCGTGCAGGTAAGCGCCCTGCCGCGCGGCGCCCAAGTGGAGATCGAAGTCACAGCCTACCGCCCATGAACCCCGAAATCCTCGACCTCTTCCGCCAGACCAACGCCCTCCTCGAAGGCCACTTTCTCCTCCGCTCAGGGCTCCACAGCCGCCAGTTCTTCCAGTGCGCGCTGCTCCTGCAGCACACGCCCATCGCCGCCAAAGTCTGCGCGATGCTCGCAGACAAACTCCGAGCCTTCCCCGCCGACAAGGTCATCTCCCCAGCGCTAGGCGGCGTCATCGTCGGCCATGAAGTCGCCCGATCCCTCTCACTCCCTCACATCTTTGCCGAGAAAGACGACGCCGGCCGACTCGTCCTCCGCCGCGGCTTCGAAATCGCCCGGGGCGAACGCTTCCTCGTCGCCGAGGACGTAGTCACCCGCGGCGGCCGTGTTCAGGAAACCATCGACATCGTCCGCGCCCACGGAGGCGTGGTCGTCGCGGCCGCCTGCCTCGTCGACCGCAGCGGCGGTCAGCACCCAGACTTCGGCGCCCCCTTCATCTCGCTCACCGAAATGCAGGTCGAAACCTTCGGCCCGGACGCACTGCCCCCGGATCTTGCGGCCACTCCCGCGGTGAAGCCCGGCAGCAAGTAAGCCAGCCCCCCATCGATTCCTCCCCTCATTTTCCCGGTGCTCAGACGCCCAAGCCCCTGCTTGCACCCACCCTGCCCCAGCCTTAAACCTTTGCGCCCGCTCCCATGATTAACTGGATACTGAAGAAGATTATCGGCTCCAAAAACGCCCGTCTCATCAAGGGCCTTCGTCCAGTGGTGGAGCGCATCAACGCTTGCGAGGTGGAGTTCCAAAGCCTCAGCGTCGACGCCCTTCGCGCCAAAACCATGGCATGGAAGCAGGCACTCGCATCCCTCGAAGGCCCGGAGCTTGAGCAGCAACTCCAGGCCATCCTGCCCGAGGCGTTCGCCGCCGTGAAAAACGCCGCGCGCAGGCTCACCGAAGCCCGCCACTCCTTCACCGTGTGCGACCAGCCCGCCACGTGGAACATGATCCACTTCGACGTGCAGCTCATCGGTGGCATCTGCCTCCATCGCGGCATGATCGCCGAAATGGCCACTGGCGAGGGCAAAACACTCGTCGCCACACTGCCCCTCTACCTCAACGCCCTCGCAGGTCGCGGCGCCCATCTGGTCACCACCAACGACTACCTCGCACGCCGCGATGCCGAGTGGATGAGCCAGATTTACGGCATGCTCGGCCTCACCACGGGCATCCTCCAGCACGACCAAAGCCCCGACGAGCGCCGCCAACAGTACGCCTGCGACATCACCTACGGAATGAACTCGGAGTTCGGGTTCGACTACCTGCGCGACAACGGCATGGCCACCTCCCGCGAACAACAAGTCCAGCGCGGCTACCACTTCGCCATCGTCGACGAGGTCGATTCCATCCTCATCGACGAGGCCCGCACCCCGCTCATCATCAGCGGCCCTGCCACCGTCTCCACGCACCAGTACGACAAGTTCAAACCCCTCGTCGAAGACCTCGTCCGCCGTCAAACCATGCTCTGCAACAGGCTCGTGAGCGAAGCCGAAGAGGCATGGAAAGCCGGCAAAACCGAGGAATTCGGCGTCACCCTCTACAAAGTCAAACTGGGCCAGCCACGCAACAAGGGATTCCTCCGCGCTCAGGAGGCCCCAGATAAGCGTCGCGCCATCGACAAGGCCGAACTCTCCTTCCACACCGACGCTCGCAAGGAAGAACTCTTCGCTCTCAAAGAGGAGCTCTTCTTCACCCTCGACGAGCGCGCCCACGAATCTGACCTTAGTGAGAAGGGACGCAATTTCATGAACCCAGATGATCTGGACGCATTCGTGCTCCCGGACCTCATCTCCCAGTTCGCAGACATCGACAACACTGCCGGTCTCGATGAAGCGCAGAAGGCAGACGAAAAGGCCCGCCGTCAGGCCCACATGGACCATCAGTCCGAGCGCATCCACAACATCTCCCAACTGCTGCGCGCCTACTGTCTTTTTGAAAAAGACGTCCAATACGTCGTCGAGGAAGGCAAGGTCGTCATCGTCGACGAATTCACAGGCCGCAAGATGACCGGCCGCCGCTGGAGCGACGGACTCCATCAGGCCGTCGAAGCCAAGGAAGGCGTCGTCATCGACCGCGAGACCCAGACCCTCGCCACCATCACCATCCAGAACTACTTCCGCCTCTACTACAAACTGGCAGGAATGACAGGCACCGCAGAAACCGAGGCCAACGAGTTCCACGACATCTACAAACTCGAGGTCGCCGTCATCCCCACCAACCGCCCGATCATCCGCAAGGACGTCAACGACTTCATCTACAAAACCCGCCGCGAAAAGTTCAACGCCGTCGTAAAAGAGATCGCAGCAGCACACACCAAGGGACAGCCAGTCCTCGTTGGCACCGTCAGCGTGGAATCCTCCGAGGTCCTCAGCCGCATGCTCCAGCGGCAGAAAATCCCCCACGCAGTTCTCAACGCCAAGTACCACATGCAGGAAGCGGAAATCGTGGCACGCGCAGGTCAACCCGGCGCCGTCACCATCTCCACCAACATGGCCGGACGCGGCACCGACATCAAACTGGGCGCCGGTGTCCCGGAACTCGGAGGCCTCTACGTCATGGGCACCGAACGCCACGAGTCCCGCCGCATCGACCGCCAGTTGCGCGGCCGCTGCGCGCGCCAGGGCGACCCGGGCTTCTCCCGCTTCTACGTCAGCTTCGAAGACGATCTCATGCGCAATTTCGGCGCCGCCGACCGCATGACCAGAATGATGGAGCGCTTCGGCCTTGAAGAGGGCCAGGAGCTCGAGCATCCGTGGCTCAATAGGTCCGTCGAAACCGCCCAGAAACGCGTCGAACAGCGCAACTACCTCGTCCGCAAGCGCACCCTCGAGTTCGACGACGTCATGAACAAGCAGCGCGAGGTCGTCTACGGCTTCCGCAACGACGCCATCAACAACGAAGACCCCCGCCCGCTTCTCTACGAAACCATCGAGGCCACCATCCCGGAACGCGTCGCCACCTACATCACCGGCGATGATGACGCAAACCCCCAGGGCCTCCTCGACTGGGTCAACACCACCTTCCCTCTCGGTCTCAGCATGGAGGCCGCTGGCTTCGACACCAAGTCCGCCGAAGACGTCTCCGCCTTCCTCCTCGAGAAGGTGAAGCACAGCTACGAGCTCAAGTGCAAACACGAGGAACCCGAAGCCGCACGCCAACTCGAACGCTACATCATCCTCAACGCAGTAGACCGCCTCTGGCAGGAACACCTCTACGCGATGGACTCCCTTCGCGAAGCCGTCTACCTCCGCGCCTACGGCCAGAAGGATCCCCTCGTGGAGTACAAGACCGAGGCCTACGAGATGTTCACCGAGCTCATGGCCAATATCAAGGGCGAGGTCCTCCGTAACCTCTTCCGCTCGACGTCAAACCTCATGGCCTTCGAGCAGTTCCTTTCCAACCTCCCCACCCACCTTCTCAGCGGCTCCCCAGAGACCGAGCCCTCTCCCGAACCCATTCAGGAATCCTCTCCTCGCACCCAACCTGCGGAGGAAGATGTCGAGATCTCCCTCCCGGAGCGCCGCGACGCCCCAAGGGTTGGACGCAACGACCCCTGCCCCTGCGGCAGCGGAAAGAAGTTCAAGAGCTGCTGCGGGCGCTGACCCCAGGCCTCCAGCGCAAACCTCAGCGCAGTAGTCCCATCGCCGTCATCCGCGCGTAGGCTGAGAGTGTGTTCGCGTCCCGGATTTCGCCGGACGCAATCATCCCCTCAAACTCCCCAAGCGTGAACCCGCGCACCTCCGTGATCGCCTCACCACTGTCGTGCGCACTTCCCTGCGGACTTGGCACCACAGGACTCATCAGCAACAGATGGCTGTGCTCGTCGGTAAATCCGGCACTCGAAAAAAAGTGCCCGAGCGAAATAATCTCGCCGCTCACACCAAGCTCGTAGCCAGTTTCCTCCCTCATCTCGCGCCGCCCAGCCCCGCAGATGACTTCCCACGAATGCTTGCCCCCCTCATCAATCTGGCCTGCTGGAAACTCCCAAAGACTCGCTTGAATCGGCACCCTCTCCTGGCGAACTAAAAGAAACCGTCCATCCTCCGTTCGTGGCACCACGACCACGGCCCCTTTTCGGTAAGCCACAGTCCACTGAAACGATTGAGAACGTACGGGCGACGTCAACTCGACCCGATGCACCTCAATGTACGGATTGGCAAACAGCACCTCCTCGCCCTGAATCCGCCAGCCTTCATCTCCGAGGATAAACCGATGGAAGGGCATGATACGTCCTCAGGAAAGCGCCGCCTTCCAGCGTGCCATCTGCGCCGACACATTCGCCGGCGAAGGTGCGCCCGTCGCTCCGCGTGCCTCCATCGACTTGTCCACATCGAACAACTCGAAAACATCCGCTCCAAACGCCGCTGAAATCCCCTGGTAATCCCCCAACCCAAGCTCCGGCAGCTCGCAACCCCTCTCCGCACACAAACCCACCGCCTTCCCCACCGCCTCGTGGGCCAGTCGGAACGGCACTCCACGGTTCACCAGATAATCCGCAAGGTCCGTCGCCAGCAGATTGGGATCCGCCACCGCAGCAGCGCACGCATCCGGACGCGCCGCCATCCCGCCCAGCATCGCACTGAAAACCGCCAGCGCCGCCTTCACCGTGTCCACCGAATCGAACACCGGTTCCTTATCCTCCTGCATGTCACGATTGTAGGTCATCGGCAGCCCTTTGAGCGTGGTTAGCAGCGAGACCAAATTCCCAATCACACGCCCCGTCTTGCCACGCGTCAGCTCCGCCACGTCGGGATTCTTCTTCTGCGGCATCAGCGACGAACCCGTCGTGAACGCATCGCTGATCGTGATGAACTTGAACTCGCTCGACGCCCAGAGAATCACATCCTCGCTCAACCGGGAAAGATGCACCGCCACCAGCGAAAGCCCAGCCAGCAACTCCACCGCAAAGTCGCGGTCGCTCACCGCATCCATGCTGTTCTGCGTCACTTCAGCGAACCCCAGCAAATCCGCCACCAACCGCCGATCCAGCACGATGGTGGAGCCCGCAATCGCCCCCGAACCCAGCGGACAGACGTTCATGCGCCGGCGGCAATCCTGCAGACGCTCGCGGTCTCTTTGAAACATCTCCACGTAAGCCAGCAGATGATGCGCAAAGTACACCGGTTGCGCGCGCTGCAGATGCGTGTATCCGGGAATGATCACCTCCCCGCACCGCTCTGCCAGCCCCAACAGCGCCCTCTGCATTTCAACGAGCCCCTCCAATAACACGTCACACTCCGCGCGCAGATAAAGCCGCAGATCCAGCGCCACTTGATCGTTCCGGCTCCTCGCCGTGTGAAGCTTGGCCCCCGCAGCCCCAATGCGCTTGGTGAGCTCTGCCTCGATATTCATGTGGATGTCCTCCAACTCCGCCTTGAATCGGAAACTCCCACCCTCAATCTCCGCACCAATCTCCTCAAGACCCACCACGATCTGCGCGCGCTCTTGCGCCGTGATCAACCCCGCCTTCTCCAGAGCAGCCGAGTGCGCTTTGGACCCCTCTATGTCATGACGCCACAGCCGCCAGTCGAAACTAATCGACTCACTATACTGCTGGAGAAGCTGCGCGGTTTGTTCCTTGAAACGACCTTTCCACATATTGAGCGAAGTCTGCGGTTGATGATTGTTGAATTAAAAAAGGAGCCACGCGCAACCAACCCATACCGCGCGTCACCCCCCCCCCATGGTCACGCCATCGCCATGGTCGTGTCGCGATTCACGCCGTTCCTGCCGCCGCATTTCGCCGACAGGACCCCGTCTGCTTGAACTCGTCGCAACTAGCCTCGATCCGAATGATCTTCTTGTCGGCCGTGAACCCCAACCGCTTGCTGATGCAGGTCTCCAAGGTGTCGATGTGCAGGTCCTCAAACTCCACGATCCGGTTGCAGTCTGAACAAATCAGATGGTTGTGGTTGGGATGATCCAGATAGTTCGGATCGTAAAACTTAAAGTCCCTCCCAAAATCCATCTCCTTCAACACCCCGCACTCCACCAAAAGCGGTAGCGTCCGATAAACCGTCGACCGCGAAACCGACTCATCAATCTTGCGCGCCATCAACAGCAGATCCTCCGCCGTATAGTGCTCCGTCGTACTAAAGGCCGCCTCGATAATGGCATCGCGCTGGCTCGTCTTGCGGAGCCCCTTTTTCGCCAGAAATTCGTAAATACGGTCGCGGACGCCGGAGTCCATTTGCCGATTATAGTTTGGAGTCAGGTCCTGACAAGCGGCTTGTCGCTCAACAGCCAGCGACAACCGCTCCCGGCAATGGCGCCACACAGCACAACGGCATCACCACCGCGAGGGCCCCTCCCTCATCACGCGCTGCTACCCTCGATCAGCTTCTGCAGCAACGGCCGATGACAATGCTGCTCCGACTCCCCGCAGTGACAGAGCAACGTGACGTTCTGCCTCTCTCCGAGCTCTCTCAAAAGACGCAGCGTAAATTTCTGCCCCCGATTCTTCACCGTGCTGTTGCGCTCATCCACATCGCCATCAGTGAAAATCTCCTCACGGTATCGGCGGATAAATTCGCTCCAACCAAGGTCCCCACTCTGGAGCCGTTCCAACAACTCTTCGCTCGGGCCCAAGCTCGCCATCCAAAGGTCATAACGCCCCTTGTCCACTCCACGCCCGCGAAAGCGTGCCACAAGGATTCGCAACCCATCCTTCTCCGGTTCCACCGGACTGGAAACTGACTTCAAAGCGATCAAGCGGAAGCCCTCCCATCGATCATCAGCACTTTCTTCACCAAGAATTCAGAGGGCGGATTTTTCATCCCCACCTCAACCACCGTTTCCGCACCACCGCAACCGGCAACCTTCCCAAAATCGCGTCCCTTGCAGACGCGCGACTCCTGCCGAGATTGCCCTCGCCCGAGTTGGAAGGGCTCGATAAACCATCGTTCTCGCCCCTATGAGCATGCCAACCCCCATCGTCTCCCGACTCGTACCGTCCACCCTCGGTTTCCTCCTCCTTCTTGGAGCGCACGCATGCGCCGACATCAAGCTGCCATCCATCTTGGGCGACCACATGGTACTCCAACAGCAGACGGACGCAGCGCTGTGGGGCTGGGCCGACCCGGGTGAAAGCGTCGAAGCCTCATTCCTAGGAACCAGTGCCTCCGCTGTGGCGGGTCCCGATGGTCGCTGGAGCCTGAATCTCTCCACCCCAAAGGCCGGAGCCAACGGCGATCTTAAGCTGCGAGGCAAGAACACGATTACCCTCAAGGACGTGCTCGTCGGCGAAGTCTGGCTGGCCTCCGGCCAAAGCAACATGGAGTGGCCGCTCGCAAAGGCAGCCAACGCATTACAGGAAATCGCCACCGCCAAGCTCCCACAAATCCGCCTGTTCACTGTCCGCCGCTCTGCGCACGAAGAGCCCCAGCAAGACTGCGAGGGACACTGGGAGGTCTGCTCTCCCGAAAGCGTCGTGAACTTCTCAGCTGTCGCTTACTTCTTCGGACGCGCCCTTCACAACGATCTCGGGTTCCCCGTCGGCCTCGTCCATAGCTCTTGGGGTGGCACACCCGCAGAGTTCTGGACTCCCAAGGAAGTCCTGGACGCCATTCCCGAGTTCAGACACCTCTCCGAGAACTGGGAAAAAACCAAGGCGAACTATCCCAAAGCCAAGGCTGAGTTTGAAGAGAAGCTCAACCTCTGGCGCGCTGCATCCGCCAAGGCCAAAACCGACGGCACACCCGCCCCTCAACCACCACGCCCACCCAACGGCGGAGATGCAACAGGTTCACCGTCCTCTCTGTACAACGGCATGATCGCCCCCCTCACGTCCTTCAGCATCCAAGGGGTGATCTGGTACCAAGGCGAAGCCAACGCCGGCCGTGCCCGCGAGTACCACACCCTCTTCCCAACGTTGATCGCTTCATGGCGACGCGAATGGGAAGCAGAACTCCCCTTCCTCTTCGTCCAACTCGCCAACTTCAACGCGCGCCGACTGCCCCCCTCCATCGATCCGGAGGAGAGCCACTGGGCCGAACTGCGCGAAGCCCAATTGCGCACGCTCGAAGTCCCGCGCACCGGCATGGCTGTGACCATCGACATCGGCGAGGGCGACAACATCCACCCCAAGAATAAACAGGAAGTCGGCCGCCGCCTCGCACTCGTCGCCAAGGCCTCCGTCTACTTCGTCGACACCGCCTACTGCGGCCCCGTGCTCAACACCTTCCAACTCGAAGCCCCAAAAGTCCGTCTCAGCTTCCGCAACTCCGATGCGCTCAAGGCCTCCGACGGCGGCAATATCAAGGGCTTCGCCGTAGCCGGCGAGGACCGTGTCTTTCACTGGGCTGAAGCCGAAGTCCAGGACAGCCATGTCATCGTCTCAAGCCCCCGGGTTCCCCATCCAGTCGCCGTCCGCTACGGCTGGGCCGACAATCCTTCCTGCAACCTCACCAACGCCAGCGCACTGCCCGCATCCCCCTTTCGCACCGACGACTGGCCGCAGCCCACGCCCGCGAAGTAACCGCAACACCCCATGGCCAACTCTGCCGCATCAAACCTCACTCTCGCACCTTTCAGCGAAAAGGATGTCACCGACGCGGCCCGCAAGGCCCTCCACGCCGTAGGCGGCCGCGTAAGCTGCGCATTCGTTTTCGCATCCGCCGACTACCGCCCCCACCTGCCGGACTTTCTCGACATCCTCCAGGTCCACGGACACGTGCCCCTGCTGGTGGGATGCAGCGCCTCCACGCTCGTGGGCCGCAGCCTCGAGGCTGAGGCGCAGAGTGGCTTTTCCCTGCTCCTCCTCCACCTGCCTGAAAGCACCCTCCACTGCCACACCCTCAGTGCAGACCATGTCGCTCAGGGCAAAACAGATCCCCATGTCTGGCAACGTCTCACCGGCGTTTCCCCGGATGAAGTCGACGCATGGATCATGCTCGCCGACCCAATCACTTTTCCCGTCGAAGACTGCCTCGCCTCATGGAACCGCGCCTATCCCGGAATCCCCACCATCGGCGGCGCCGCCAGCGGGGGCAGCAACGCACGCGATATCTTTCTCCTGCGTGACGACCAAGCGGTGGAAGGCGCTGTGGTCCTAGGATTCAAGGGCGGTGTCCGCATCCAAACCATCGTCAGCCAAGGATGCCGCCCTATCGGAGAACCCCTCCCCATCACCGGTGCGGACCGGCACTTCGTGCTCTCGCTCGGCTCACGCCCAGCCTACGAAGTCCTCCAAGAAACCTTCAACGCGCTCCCCGCAGCCGACAAGGCTCTCGCACGCGGCAACCTTCTCGCCGGCCTCGCCATGTCCGAGTACGTCGATGAATTCAAGACCGGCGACTTTCTCGTCCGCGGCCTCCTAGGCGGCGATCCGGAACACGGCGCCATCGCCATCGCCGCCCATCCCCGCATCGGCCAGACTCTCCAGTTCCAACTGCGCGACCACAAAAGTGCAGACGCCGAATTGCGCCATCTTGCCCAAGAGAAGGCTGCCGCCGGACTCCAACCCCTTGCCTCGCTCCTCTTCGCGTGCAACGGCCGCGGCACCGATCTCTTTGGCAGCCCAAGCCACGACGCCGAACTTCTCCAAAGCCTCCTCGGCTCGCATCCCGGTGCCGGCCTCTTCTGCAACGGCGAAATCGGCCCAGTAGGCGAAAAAACCTTCGTCCACGGCTACACAGCTTCCGTCGCACTGTTTGCCTGATCCCCAAACCTCGCCGATCTTCCCCCCGATCTCCTCCGCTGCATCCGCTATGAAAGCCGTTCGCCTCCTGAAGCTGCTCGTCTGCTCGCTGTTCGCTCTCACCAGCACGCTCCACGCGCAATTCGACGACATGGTGCTCGCCAAGCCCAGCCTCCACCTCGAGAGCGCCAGCATCGAACCCGGCAAGCCGTTCACGATCGGTGTGCGCCTGCTCATTGAACCCGGCTGGCACACCTACTGGCAGTTCGGCGGCGACTCAGGCCTGCCCATCGGCGTCGAATGGGAGCTGCCTCAAGGCTTCCATGCCGGCCCAATCCAATGGCCCCTGCCCACCGCCTATCCCGCCGAGGGAGACCAACTCACCTACGTCTACAACTCCGAGGTCCTCCTCCTCGTCCAAATCACCGCACCCACCCCGCTCCCACCCAACCCCCAAAAGCTCAAGGCCAAGCTCAACTGGCTCACCTGCAAGGAAACCTGCATCCCGGGCAAGGGCGAAGCCGTCATTTCCACGGACGCCACACCCGAACCCGACCTCATCGCCAAGTGGCGCGCACAACTCCCCAAAACCACACCACCTCCGTTCGGTGCCAACTGGGACATCACGGCAAAACAAATCAAGGTCACCCTCACCGACATCGCTGCAGACGTGAAGGTGGAGTTCTTCCCCATTCCTCCGGAAGCTTCCATCGAAGTAGGCCACCCTCTTTTTGCCCCCTCATCCGCCGACGGTCGGCGCACGGTCACCGCCAAAATCGAGAGCGCCACCCCACCCAACGCGGGCCCATGGCGCGCGCTGGTCACCATCCAGAAACCCGGCTCCAACTCGCGCGAAGGCTGGGAGATCAGCTCCGCAACGCAGACTGCACAACCCGCCGCACCCGCCCCCACCACGGCTGCAATCCCTCAAGGCGTCACCCCCAGTTCCCCTCCTGCGCCGGCCCGCGGGCTTGCAGGCGTCCTCTGGGCCGCGTTCCTCGGGGGCATCATCCTGAACCTTATGCCCTGCGTGCTGCCCGTCATCGCCCTGAAAATCTTTGGGTTCGTGCAGCAGGCGGGCGAGGCACCCGAACGCGTCTTCCGTCTGGGATTGGCGTTTGTCGCCGGCGTGTTCGCCTTCTTCCTCGGCCTCGCCGCACTGGTCGTCACATTCCAGTCCGCAGGCAACGGACTCACCTGGGGCTTCCAGTTCCAGAATCCCATCATCCTCGTCATCCTCACGGCGCTGGTGCTCCTCTTCGCCCAATCCATGTTCGGAGTCTTCGAGATCACACTCGGGAGCGATGCATCCACCAAACTCGATGAACTCTCGCGCAAGGACGGCTACGCGGGCGCCTTCGCCCACGGACTGTTCACCACACTTCTTGGCACCTCCTGCACCGCCCCGCTGCTCGGCCCCGTCCTCGGCTTCGCTTTCGCACAAAAACCGGCCATCGTTTTCACCGTGTTCACCGCCATCGCAGCGGGAATGAGCCTCCCCTATTTCCTCCTCACATGGAAACCCGCATGGATGCGCTTTCTCCCAAAGCCCGGCGCATGGATGGAACGCCTTAAACACTTCCTTGGCTTCATCCTGCTCGGCGTGGTGGTGTGGCTCCTCGGTGTCTTCGGCTACACCCACGGCGTCGAAGGAATGACCGGCCTCGCCGCGTTCCTTCTCCTGCTCGCACTCGCCGCATGGATCTACGGCACTCTCCCAAAACCCCTCTCCTACATCCTCGCCGCACTCGCTCTGGCTGCCGGATGGACCTTCTTCCTCAAGGACGCACTCAATTCCGACGCGCCGGATTCCCCGGCACTGACCGCCACCCAAAAGGAGGCGATCCCGTGGGAGCCCTACACCGCCGAAGCCGTTGAGGCCGCGCTCTCAAAGGGCGACCCCGTCTTCATCGACTTCACCGCCAAGTGGTGCGCCAACTGCATCTATAACGAGAAGACCATCCTCGAAACACAGGACATCCGCGACGCCCTGCGCGAACGCAAGGTGCGCACGTTCAAGGCCGACTGGACCAAGCGCGACAAGGCCATCACCGACGCCATTGGAAAACTGGGCCGCGTCGGCGTCCCGGTCTACGCCCTCTACCCAGGCCGCGGGGTCCGCGAACCGGTGGTCCTTCCTGAAATCCTCACCAAAGGACTGCTCCTGGAGGAACTCTCCAAGGTCCACGCCCAACCGTGATCGCGTGCGCCGCCGCCGCCATCATCCGGGACCGGCGCTCCGCGAGTCAGGGACAAGGGACATCCCAGTCCACTCGCCTCCACAGGCACCGGCAGGAGGCTTTTAGGCCAACAGCCCGCACCGCCAAGGTTCCTAGGCACCTCGTTAGTACCCACCGCTGATCTGCCACTCCTCAAGCAACCCCGCCGGGATCTCGCCAAGAAAGCGCGACGGCCGCTGCATCATCTCGCCGTAGCCAGCGTTGAGACGCATATGCGGGAAAGTAAGGTAGAGCTCTTCCTTCGCACGCGTGACAGCCACGTAAAACAGGCGCCGCTCCTCCTCCACAGCCTCCTCACTCTCCAGCGAGCGCGACGAAGGAAACATCCCCTCCGCCATCCAAATCACAAACACCGCGCGCCATTCGAGCCCCTTGGCCTGGTGCACACTGGAAAGCGTCACCATCTCGTCATCCTCGCGCGCTGAAGCCGTCACCTCCGAGTCGAGGCTGGTGAGCAGCGCCAGTTGGTCGAGAAAATCGCCCGCGTTCTCGTACTGTCGCGCAAAGTTGGCCAGCGTGTTGAGGTCCTCCTTCCGCAAATCGTAATTGGCGAACTCGGCTTTCGCGTAATCCTCATACACGGCCTCCACCACGCTGCGGATCATCTGCTCGGGTTTCGCATGCCCTGCCGCGGGCGCGATCTCCTCAAGGGTGAAAGTGAGCTGCCGCCATGCCTTGGCCGCCTTGGCCGGCACCTTCAGCGTCCGCAGCACCTCGGGCAGCTTCGGCATCATTTGCGCCGCCCCCGCAGACGTTGCCGCCACCAGATCGTCCAGCGCCCTTGTTACATGGTTCCAAAGCTGCTCGGCCGACCGAGCCCCAATGCCGGGCAGCAGCCGGATCATCCGCTTGAACGCCACCTCATCACGCGGGTTCACCACGAACTTCAGAAACGCCGCAACATCCTTCACATGCGCCTGCTCAAAGAACCTCAGCCCGCTCGTGATCTGGAACGGAATCCCCAGCCGCGTCATCTCCATCTGCAGCTCCATCGAATGGTAATGCGCGCGGTAAAGCACCGCGATCTCGTCGAGCTCAATGCCCTCGTCCCGCAGATCTAGAATCCTCTGCGCCACAAACGCCGCCTGCTGATTCGAGTCCCCGAGGGGCACCAAAGCCGGCTTCATCGGAGCCGGCGGCCGCACCGCCACGAGCTCCTTCTTGAACTGGTTCACATTCGCCGCAATCGCGGCATTCGCCACCGCCAGAATCTCGGGCGCACTCCGATAGTTCGTCTCGATCTTGTAAACCTGAGCCGCCGGATAACGCTTCGGGAACTCGAGGATGTTTTTAAAATTCGCGCCGCGCCACGAATAGATGCTCTGCGCATCGTCTCCCACCACCATCACGTTGCGGTGATAGGCGGCAAGCACGTCGATGAACTCCGCCTGCAGGTGATTGGTGTCCTGATACTCGTCCACCAAAATGAACTGAAACTGTTTCTGGTAGCGCTCAGCAACCGAAGGCTCGGCCTTCAATAAACGCACCGTCTTCTCGAGCAGGTCGTCGAAGTCCAGCGAGTTTGCCGCGCGCTTCTTAAGCTCGTAACGCCGCCCCACATCCTCAATTTGCGCCGCAAATTCCAGAAAGTGCGGGAACTTCTCCAGCAGCACGTCTTCCACAGACCGCTGCGTATTGAGCGCGTAACTGAGCACATCCCCAGCCACCTCGCCCTTCGGAAACCGCTTCTCCTTCGGATCAATCCCCATCCCAGCGATCACCCCGTCCAGCATCTCCTTCTGATCCTCCCGATCCATGATCGAGAACCCGGGCGCAAATCCCGCAGCCTCTGGATTACGCCGCAAGATGCGGTTGCCAACGGAATGGAAAGTGCCAGACCACAGCCCCGCAAGGTCCCGAGGCACCAATGCCGTGACACGCTCGATCATCTCCCTGGCCGCTTTATTAGTGAAGGTAAGCAGTAGGATACTCTGCGCCGGCACCCCGTTCTCTATCAGATAGGCGACCCGGTACGTCAGCGTACGCGTCTTGCCGCTGCCCGCGCCCGCAATCACCAGCGCAGGCCCCGGCGGCGCCGTCACCGCAGCGCACTGCTGCTCGTTGAGTTCTGCCGCAAAGTCGATCCGCGGACCGCTTGGCCCGTGGCTGCGCTGGAGATGATATTGACGCGCCATAACCTATTGCTCAGCCCTCACCGGGCCCTGCCACTGCGCCCATGCCATGGATCCAATGCCCCAATTGCACAATTGCACAATGTCCCAATGCCCATGCAAAAACTCACAACTTGCGCAGCGTGATCGCACGAAGCGCCGCACGGGTCCGAAAACTGGCGATCCCAAAGGGCCTCGAGAGCTCGATCTCGCCCAAGCGCATGCTGATGGTGCGTCCGGCCAGAGCCACGTCCGCCATCTGCTCCCCGTCAATGAAAGTCTGGAGCCGTTCCGGGGTCACGCGCACCCGGATCTTGTACCAACGCCCGAGCTCGAACTTCTTCGTCTGCGTCGTCGCATTCTCAGACGCGTCCTCACCATCGATGCTCGAAATACCAACAAGCGCGCCGCCCCAACCCCCAACCACCAGCGTGCAATGGCTTTCACCCACCGGGAACGTCAGCCCGCAGAAAAAGTCGGAGCCTTGAACTCGCCGCGCCTCCAGTTCCACCTCGTAGTTCGTTTTGGGCATCTCACCCGTGTAATTGATCCCGGTCAGGTCACTCCCAGTCTCAAGCACGATCGCACCATCGGCCACCTTCACCTCTCCGCCTCCACCAAAATCCGTGGTCTTCCACTTGCCCAAAGCCAGTCCATCAAACAAGGGAACGGCAGCGGGATCAGCGGCCCAGAGGGTGGAACATGCAAGGAGCGCAACGGCGCCATGAAGGAAGCATCTGCGGGAGAACGGGTGCATCCCACCATTGTGCGGAGCCTCCCGCCGGAGGCAACGGCAATCGCAGCCAATCAAGAGCCCACCCCCATCAACTCTGGCGTCATTGACAGGCGAGGACCCGCCATAAAGACTCTTCCACTCGAAATCCCATGACAGACCATCGCCCTCTTACCGGTATCCTCCTGCTCGCCCTCAGCATCCCTGCTGCCGCGGCGGTGGACTTCAACAAAGAGATCAAGCCGATCCTCGAGTTCAACTGTGTGCGCTGCCACAACCCCAAGGGCACCGACTATGAGAAGGGCGACACGGACGTCGATCTCTCCACCAAAGAGGCCGCTTTCGAGGTGAAGTCCACAATCGTTCCGGGCAACTCTTCCAAGAGCAAGCTCTTCACCACCACGGTGCTCGCCGACGACGCCAAAAAGCTCATGCCCCCGAAGAACAAGGTCACGGGCGAACTCGCACGTCTCACCCCCGCCGAGAGCGACCTTCTCAAGAAATGGATCGATGAAGGCGCTCAGTGGCCAGAAAACGCCGGCACCCTCGTCGGCCGCAAGAAAGAGGTCGCCCAAGGCGACAAAAAGGAGAAGGAGACCAAACTCGTAGCCGCCATCCACGAGCGCATCCTCAAGACGGGTGTCCCATCGTCGGAAAAGGACATGAAGCCCTACAACAAGGTGCTCCCCGGCAGCGACGTCGACTTCGACATGGTCCCCATCCCGGGCGGCAAATTCAAAATGGGCAGCCCCGACGCCGAAGCTGGCCACCAAGCCGACGAAGGCCCCGTCCATGAAGTCGAAATCGCCCCCTTCTGGATGGGCAAGTTCGAGGTCACATGGAACATCTACGATCTCTTCATGTATCCCAATGAGGAGAAGAAACTGCGCGAACCCATGGCCCTCCCGGCCGAATTCAACGCCCTCACCGACGGCGTCACCCGCCCCACTCAGCCCTATGTCGAAATGAGCTTCGGCATGGGCAAGGATGGATTCCCCGCCATCTCCATGACCCAGCACGGCGCTAACAAATTCTGCCAGTGGCTCAGCGCCAAGACTGGCGAGTTCTACCGCCTGCCCACCGAAGCCGAGTGGGAATACGCCTGCCGTGCAGGAACCGACACCGCTTACTTCTGGGGTAACGATCCGGCACAACTCAGCCAGTACGCGTGGTGGGGCAACAACTCCGACTTCAAGTACCAGAAGGTCGGCAAGAAAAAGCCCAACCCATGGGGCCTCCACGACATGATCGGCAACGTGCTCGAATGGTGCATCGACCAGTACAACCCGACGTTCTACGCATCTTCCGCCAACGCCAGTCCTTGGAACAAGGCCACCACCCCCTACCCCCACGTTGCACGCGGCGGCTCATGGGACGACGACGACACCTCCAAACTGCGCTGCGCCGCACGTCGCAAGTCCGACGCTTCTTGGAAGATTCAAGATCCCCAGCTCCCAAAGAGCATCTGGTACCACACAGACGCCCAGTTCCTCGGCTTCCGCGTCATCCGCCCCCTCAAGACGCCCACCAAGGCGGAGATGGAAGCGTATTGGAATAGCGAAGTTGAAAAGGACGATCCCAAGCTCGAAAAACCCGAGTAATTCCAGCCTCGGCAAACCCCGCCACGCATTCAAAGGACCCGGCAATAGCCGGGTCCTTTTCTTTTACCCACTTGAGAACCCAATTTTTTTGTCGCACCCGCGAAGGCAAAACGTCAGGAACTTCGGCGCTAAGACATGGCCGCAGCTATGGTTAACCCAACCAAGGCTCCGAAGCCCCCTCTCCACCAGCACATCGAAACCCAACCCATGAACAACCCTCCACTGATCCTCCATCCCGACGCCCTCTCACGCCGCAGCTTCCTGCGGCGCGGCTCCGCGGCTGTGGCCGGCTCCGCACTCATCGGCGGCCTCGCCCCGGAACGCTACGCCTTCGGCGCGTCCAACAACGACACCCTCAAGGTCGCCCTCATCGGCTGCGGCGGCCGCGGATCCGGCGCCGCCAACCAAGCGTTGAGCACCTACCGCGACGGCCCGATCAAACTCGTTGCCATGGCCGACATTCATGAGGACCGGCTCAACAGCGCCCTCGGAAACCTCCAGAAAACTCACGCCGACCGCATGGACGTCCCCAAGGAGCGCCAGTTCCTCGGCTTCGACAAGTTCAAGGAAGCCATCGCGCAGTGCGATGTCGCCATCCTCTCCACCCCCCCCGGATTTCGTCCCCAGCACTTCGAAGAAGCCATCCGACAAGGCAAGCACGTGTTCATGGAAAAGCCGGTAGCCTCGGACGCCGCCGGCGTCCGCAGGGTTCTCGCCGCAGCCGAGGAAGCCAAAAAGAAGAACCTCAAGGTGGGCGTGGGTCTTCAACGCCACCATCAGGCTGGTTACATCGAAACCATGAAGCGCATCCATGGCGGCGAGATTGGCGACATCGTCGCCGCACGCTGCTACTGGAACGGCAACCGCCCATGGCAGAAGAAACGCGCCGACCTTGAAAAGCAGTACGGCCGCCCCCTCACCGAAATGGAGTATCAACTCCGCAACTGGTACTACTTCACCTGGATCTGCGGTGATCACATCACCGAGCAGCACATCCACAATATCGACGTCATCAACTGGGCCAAGAACGCACATCCCGTGAAGGCCCGTTCCATGGGCGGCCGCGAAATCACCAACAGCCCGGACGACGGGGAGATCTACGATCACTTCGCCTGCGAGTTCGAGTACGAGGACGGTTCCATCTGCTACAGCTACTGCCGCCACCAGCCCAACTGCTGGAACTCGGTCAGCGAACATGTCGTCGGCACCAAAGGCCGCTCAGACATCGGCCGCAACACCATCACCGGTGCAGAACCCTGGCGTTATAAGGCCGAGGGCGCCAAGGACCCGTATCAGCAGGAGCATGACGACCTGTTCCGCGCCATCCGCAATAACACACCATACAACGAGGCGTTCTACGGCGCCGAAAGCACCATGACAGCCATCCTCGGCCGCATGGCGGCCTATTCCGGCAAAGAACTGGAATGGAACGCCGCGCTCAACTCCAAGATCGCCCTCGTGCCGGACGTCACCGACTTCAACGCTGAGGCCCCTGTGAAACCGGGCCCCGACGGCTACTATCAAAAGGCCGTCCCCGGCAAGACAGCGGTCCTCTAATCACGGACACGGGCAGCCCTTGGCAGCCCGATCAACCACACTTCGCGCCCCGTCTTCTCAGGAGGACGGGGCGCTTTGTTTTTCAAAACCGCAACCCGATTTCCGCCCGCTCAGGCCGGGTTCCTGATGGAACCCCACCACATGCGAACCGCCTGCCAACCCCGCTCCAAGCGACTCTCCAAAACCGCCCCGCATCCCAGAAAACTGCTCACCTGCTCTTCGGAGCCACGGTAGCGCGGCGGAAGCCAGATCACAGCCTTCGTCCATGCACCCTCCTGCCGCACCACAGAGGGATAAAACGTGCCGCGCTTTATGGTGAGTTCACTGTTCCCCAAATTCACCCTTCGCTCCGGAAGGATAAGAAACCGGCGATACCGGAATTCCACCCCTCCGCCCCCGCGGACCACTCGTCCCATGCATAGCAAAGGCGCCCCGTTCACCCGCTGAACCAAGAAACCGTGGGGTGCTTCCACCGTGGCATGGCGCTTTCCGCGCGCTGTCCACAGGAGATCAACGCTCAAGATCATACCGAACACCGTCACCCGAAAAGCCAGCGGCGCCACCATCATGGAGGCACAAAGCAGCGTCATCGAAACCGCCACCCCCAGCCATGGGCTGAGCGCGTAGCACGCCATCACCACGCCGATGAAGCCGGTGCGCAAAAGCTTCAGCAGCGCATCCAATGGGCCGAAGGGAGACAGCACGATGAGCACGTTGATCGCGTGCGACGCCATCCACACAATAAGGAACGAAGCCACTGCGAATGGCACAGCAACCCACCCGACACTGCTCCATCCCAACGACAAAAAGGCTGCGTGGGAAACGCCGGACACATCCCCCCGCACCGCAACATCCCCTCCCATCTGACGTGCCATCTCCAAGGCGATGAGCGGCACAAAGGCGGTGCTGGCGACAAGCGCGCTGATTTTGTTCTCGATCAACTCCGCCACATCCAACGGCTTCTTGAGGATCGGTATCAGGCTGCCAATCGAGTCCTTGAAGAAGCACACGCCAAGAAGCAGGAGCCCTGCACCCCAGACTCCCGGATGGCAAAACCACGGCAGGGCCGCCCGCAGCGCCGGCGGGGTGCGGTAATAACGCAACACACCCACCCCGGTGACTCCGAGCAGAGGTGAGATCGCAGTCCCCGTTATCTGCGAAAGCCCCTCGGCAAAATCCACACCCGGAACGCGATCAGTCCTCACCAACTCCGCAGCCGAATGAGTGATCCGGGATCCATCCACTGGCTCGGCATCGGCACTGCGGGCGCCCGCACCCCATGTCATCATCACCAGCAAACACAACACGATCCGAGCGACGCTGAAGCCATGGGGGCGGATTGCGGACAAGAGCATCACGCCGAAGTGCCCGCACCCGACATAGAAATCAAGCGGTAAAGGCGATCAACCTCAGGTAAAACAAAGCGCCCGCCACTCCGTAGGGAGAGGCGGGCGCTGGAAGAAACTGAAGCGCGTTCCGGGATGCGGATTACTTCGAGGCGATGTACTTCACCAAGTCGACGCAACGATTGGAATAACCCCACTCGTTGTCATACCAGCTCACCAGCTTGAAGAACTTCGAGTTCAAGCCAATGCCCGATCCGGCGTCGAAAATGCTCGAATGGCTGTCGTGGATGAAGTCGGAGGAAACCACCTCGTCGCTCGTATAACCGAGAACACCCTTGAGGTACGTCTCGCTGGCCTTCTTCATCGCCGCACAGATCTCCTCGTAGGATGTCTCCTTGACAGTCTTCACCGTCAGATCCACCACGCTCACCGTCGGAGTCGGCACCCGGAACGCCATCCCCGTGATCTTGCCCTTCACCTCCGGAATCGCGAGACCCACAGCCTTTGCGGCGCCGGTGCTTGCAGGAATGATGTTGATGGCTGCGGAACGGCCGCCCTTCCAATCCTTCTTCGAAGGACCGTCCACCGTCTTCTGCGTGGCGGTGTAGCTGTGGACCGTCGTCATCAGACCCTCGTCCACGCCAAACCCCTCCTTGAGTAGCACATGCACAACAGGCGCGAGGCAGTTCGTCGTGCAACTCGCATTAGAAATGATGTGGTGCTTGGAAGCGTCGTACTTCTCATGGTTGACCCCCATCACCACCGTGATGTCCTCGTTCTTAGCCGGCGCCGAAATGATCACCTTCTTGGCGCCCGCGGTGATGTGCCCCTTCGCCTTCTCAGCCTCCGTGAACAAACCAGTGGACTCGATGACGATATCCACGCCGAGACTCTTCCAAGGAAGCGCGGCCGGGCCCTCCTTCACCGCAAGGCACTTGATCTTATGCCCATCCACCACCAGCACATCGTCCTCAGCAACCTCCGGGGCGCTCTTCTCACTGTGCACCTGGCCGGGATACTTGCCCTGAGTCGAGTCGTACTTCACCAGATAAGCGAGGTTGTCAGCAGGAACCAAATCGTTCACCGCGACCACGTCGATCTCTTTGCCAAGCAGTCCCTGGTCGCAGATAGCGCGAAAAACCAGACGACCGATGCGCCCAAACCCGTTGATGCCGATTTTAATCATAAGTAGTTGTTAGGTGGTAGATGTGGCCAAGAAAACTGGGGCGCGTATCTAAGCCGTCCCCTGAGGAGAGCGTCAATCCCGATTCCAAACGCGGCTCGTCGACGAATTGACTCAACAGTGCCAACTCCAGATAGATAGAGCACGCACCCAAGCTCCGCAGCAAGGGTCGCTCCACCCCTGCCTTCTCGTCATTCACAAAGGCCGGTCCGCCTTCAACAGCCCCAGAAGCGCCCGCATCGGAATGCCCGCCCAGTCGGGACGGAAGGCCAGTTCGTACTCCAGCTCATACACCGCTTTCTCCAGTAGAAGTGTATCCAGCAGCACGTCAAAATCGCGATCCCGCGTAGGAATAAAATCAGCCCCGCGCGTCGCCTCCCGATACGCGTCCAGATACGCGGAGCTCATGTCCTTCACCCAGCGCTCCGCCCAAGGCCGCAGCAACACGACATCCTCCGCAGCCACCCCACGCAGCGCAAACTGAGCCGCGTAGTCCAGAGACCGCAACATCCCCGCAACGTCCACGAGGGCGGGCCTCTTGAGCATGCGCTCCGAAATAGGCCGACGCGGCTCACCCTCGAAATCGATCAATAAAAAGTCGTCGCCGGTATTCAGCACCTGCCCGAGATGAAAGTCTCCGTGCACCATGATCCTGCTGCACTCGATGGGGAGCCCCACGATCGCCTCCTGCCTCTCGCCTATCCCAGCGCCCAGCAGGAGGAGTTCGCGCGCCAACCCCAACTCCACCTCCGCGAGACGCCCTATATCCCGGCTCAACAAACGGAGCGCCCGCGCCGACGCCGACCTCATCCCTTGATACAACGAACGCTGCCAGAGACGGGTGAAACGTTCCGGCGCAAAACTCGGGTTCCCCACCCCTCCAGCCGCCAGTGCACGGTGCATCTCCCCAGTGCGCCGCCCCAACTGACGCACCCGCTCCGGATACACCCCACCCACAACATCCCCCCACTCCATCCCACCAGCCGCCTGCGAGGCCAGCACCCGCTCCAGAAACCGCCCAAGAGCATCAACGGTATACGTCCATCCATCGCCCTGATTATCCACAAACCCCACCATCAGCCCCAAAACCGCCGACGCCCCACCGCCCTCCTCCAACTCCAATGATCCAAGAAAGGCGGGCACGTTACGAAAACCCTGCTCCTCGCCCAGCACCCGGGTGATCTCAGCCTCCCGATGCGGCCCCCTCTCCAGCTTGCGATAGAGTTTGAAAAGCCCCTGATTGCCAAACACCACTCCGCTATTGGACTGCTCCGCCTTCAACACATGCGAATGCGCGCGTAAACGCTCGGCCAATTCGTCAGTCAGCGCACGCCCTCGGGTGGCCCTCACTCGGCAGCCCCCATCTCCCAGCGTGCGTTTACCCAAGACCACTTCCAGCAGCGTGCGCCGAAACGCCTCATCCCAAAGAGCATCAAAGAGCAATCGCCCCTCTGCGTCCCACGCCACCACTGCCTTGGGGCTTTCCTCAGCGATCCGCTGCGCCCCCTCTCCTTCCGCCCACTGGAGCGCGAGCAGATAGTTTTCCGAGCCACCTTCCACAGAACTCACCTCCAAAACCAACAAACGCGCGTCGAGATCCCCATCTCCAAAGGGCAGCACCCTAGCGATGCGAACCTCCCCCAACGCCCCGGACTTTCCCCCAAACCATCGGCACCCCGCCAGATAACCGGGAAGCACTCGAGCCTGCAACTGCCCCAGAAAAGCGGGCTCCCACCGATCCGTCACCCGCAACAAAGGAACCGTCTGCACCGGGGGCATAGATCCGATTACACCCGCTTCACGGAGACGCAGCCAGTAAAAATCATGCGGCCCAAGGGTGACGGGATACAGCGGACAGTTTACCTCGGGAAACACCCCTCCTCCAAATAACTCCTTAGGCACGCAACCCAGATACCCACCAAGGTCGAGAACCACAGCTTGGGCGAAGCGCGATAGATTTGCCACCACCAGAACACTGCAACCACCAGCGCTCCTCACATATGCCAGCACCTTTGCATTCTCAGGATGCAGGAACTTTAGTTCCCCACCCCCGAGCACGCTCCACTCCCGGCGCAATGCGATCAACCTCCGCATCCACCAGAAGAGCGAACCAGGGTTGCGCTCCTGATTCTCCACGTTCACCGACTGATAATGGTACTCAGGCTCGATGACAACTGGCAGGTAAAGCTCCTGCGGGTTCACCCGCGAAAACCCGGCATTGCGATCGGGACTCCACTGCATAGGCGTGCGCACCCCGTCACGGTCCCCAAGGAAGAAGTTGTCTCCCATCCCAATCTCATCCCCGTAGTACACCACCGGCGTCCCCGGCAGGCTAAAGAGCAGCGCATTGATCAATTCGATCCTCCTGCGACTGTTGCGCAAAAGCGGCGCAAGCCTGCGCCGGATCCCGAGGTTGATCCGCGCCCGGGGGTCGGCCGCGTACACGCGGCACATGTAATCCCGCTCCTGATCGGTCACCATCTCCAGTGTCAGCTCATCGTGGTTGCGCAGGAAGGTCGCCCACTGGCAGCCCGCAGGCAGTTCAGGAGTCTGTTCCACGATCTCAACCACCGGATGCCGATCCTCCATCTGCAAAGCCATGAAAAGCCTCGGCATCAGCGGAAAGTGGAAGCACATGTGCGCCTCGTCTCCTGATCCGAAGTACGCCGCCGCGTCCTCGGGCCACTGGTTAGCCTCAGCGAGCAGAACCCGATCAGGGAACCGCGTATCCACGTGCCTCCTCAGTTCACGCAGAAACGCATGCGTGGCCGGCAGGTTCTCACAGTTCCCCCCCTCCGCCTCATACAGATACGGCACCGCATCCAAACGCAGCCCGTCCACACCCATTCCCAGCCAGAAGTCGACCACCGCAAACATCGACTCCCGCACCCGCGGGTTCTCGAAGTTGAGGTCTGGCTGGTGCGAGTAAAACCTGTGCCAATAATAGCTCCGCGCCTCGGCATCCCAACTCCAGTTCGAGCTCTCGAAGTCCTGAAAGATCACCCTCGCCTCCCCGTACCGGGTCGGATCGTCACTCCAGACGTAAAACTCCCTCTCGACAGTCCCAGGCGCGGCACTCCGCGCCCTCCGGAACCATGCGCACTGGTCGGAGGTGTGGTTGAGCACCAACTCCGTGATCACCCGGATCCCACGCGCATGCGCCTCTGCCAGAAACCTGCGGAAGTCCTCCAGCGTCCCGTAGCCGGGATGAATATCGAAGTAGTCCGCGATGTCGTACCCATCGTCCCGCAGCGGTGAGGGATAGAAAGGCAGCAGCCACAGGGCCGTCACGCCCAGCTTTTCAAGATAGGGCAGACGCTCCAGAAGACCGGGGAAATCGCCAACACCGTCCTGATTGCTGTCGAAGAAACTCCGCACATGCAGTTCGTAAATGACTGCATCCTTGAACCAGGGATCATCGCTCATCACATCCACCTCGGAGACCACGGACCGGATGCCCCCTCTCCAACAAACGCTCCAAGTAAATCTTCATAGTCCAACACCCAAACGGTCGGAGGTCATTGCCACATCGCTGCGCGGCACTACCCAATCCGAAGGCCGCCAGCCGCCCAGAGCCAGAAGAGCAGAGACCCAGCGATACTCCCCCCCTCCCAGAACCTAATCGACCGGCGACCATCAAACGGACGCGCCACCATCGCCCGACCCCGCTCAACTGAGGAACCAGACTCCCGTGTAGTGTCCCTCCCCGATGATTTTGATATACATGCGGCTTGCTGACCCCCAAAAAAAACGGTCTTATTCCGAGCGCTGAGGCCAGCCCTCTTCCCCCAACGGATCATTCCCGAAGCAAGGGACATTGCAGGGGCAATCCGGCCACATCTCCATCCCAAGCCACAATTCAACCGATGCCTTCCAACACCCTCGAATCTCCCCCAGTTGCTGTCCAGACAGCGATCGCCCAGCGCAAGATCCTGATCGTCGACGATCATCCGGTATTTCGGCACGGAATTGCCGCGCTCATCTCTGCGGAAAAGGACCTTACGGTTTGCGGAGAGGCGGAAAGCGCTCCCGCGGCCCTCGACGTTATGCGCCGCCTCAAGCCGGATCTGGCGGTGCTGGACATCTCCCTCCAGGGCACCAACGGCATTGAACTCATCAAGCTCATGCGCTCGGAACAGCCTCGCCTCCCCGTCCTCATCCTTTCGATGCATGACGAGTCCCTTTACGCACTGCGGGCCCTGCGCGCAGGTGCGAAGGGTTACCTGATGAAGGCCGAGGCGATGACGCAAGTCGTCAACGCCCTGCGCAAAGTGCTCAACGGCGAGATCTATGTCAGCCCACGCTTCAGCGAGAGACTCATCTTCAAGGCAATCCAGTCCTTGGAAGGCGGCATGGGCTCCCCCGTCGACAAACTTTCAGACCGGGAACTGGAGGTCCTCCAACTCCTCGGCAAAGGCTTTGGCACGAGGGAAATAGCAAACGAACTACACCTCAGCGTTAAAACAATCGAAACCCACCGCGCTCACATCAAGGAAAAGCTCGGCTTCAAGGACGCCGGAGAGATGGTGCGCTTTGCCATCGACTGGGTGGCTCAGGAACTGGGCTAACCACGGCGGCGCTCCGATCCGCCGCATCTCCCATAACGTTCGTACGCGCAGCCGTGCGGCCCGCCCCGAAATACAAGGGGTGAGCCAAAGACCGGTCATCCCGACGGCCACCTACCGTCTCCAGTTGCATCCGGGCTTCGGTCTCGATGAGGCCGCCGCTATTGCCCCGTACCTAGCAGAGATCGGTATCAGCCATCTTTACTGTTCCCCGCTGCTGAGCGCCACCCACGGCAGCAAGCATGGCTACGACGTCTGCGATCACGCACATGTCAATCCTGAGCTCGGGGGAACCGACGCGCTCGATCGCCTAACGACCATACTGCAAAACCAGCAGATGGGTCTCCTGGTCGATTTCGTCCCCAATCACATGAGCCTCGACGAACGGCTCAACCCATGGTGGCGCGACGTCCTTGAAAACGGCCCCAGCTCACCCCACGCGCGCTCCTTCGACATCGACTGGGCTCCCTCCACCCACCGCCTGCACAACCAAGTCCTCGTCCCAATCCTAGACGCACAATATGGACGGGTGCTCGAAAACGGAGCATTCCACCTAGGGTTCGAAGGGGGCGCATTCGTCCTCGGCTACGGCGAGCACCGCCTTCCTCTTGCTCCCTGCACATGGCCTTCCATCCTCAGGGGCGTGCGCGCACGCATCGAACGCTCTGGCGCCTCACCTCCGGAACTGGCGAGCATCCTCACTGCGATTGAGCACCTTCCCGGACTCAATGAAACGGAGCCAAGCCGCATGGCGGAGCGCGCACGCGAAAAGGAGATCATCAAGGAGCGTCTCGCGAACCTCTGTGCTTCCTCGGCCGATGTAGCCACGGCCATTCAAGACGAAACCGCCGAAATAGAGTCGGGCAGGAACCACTTTCACGACCTCGACGATCTGCTCAGCATGCAACCTTATCGCCTCGCCTACTGGCGCGTCGCATCTGAGGAGATCAACTACCGCCGCTTCTTCGATGTGAATTCTCTCGGCGGCCTCCGGATGGAGCTCCCAGAGGTCTTCGAATCCGCACATCGCCTCCTCCTCAATCTCTGTCAGCGCGGAGTGATCGATGGAGTGCGCATCGACCACATCGACGGTCTCAGGGAACCCCTCGCCTATCTGCAGCGCCTTCAAGACCAATTTGCCCATGCCGTCGGCAACTCCGTGACACCGGCCCCACTTTACCTTGTGGTCGAAAAGGTTCTGGCGCCGGGTGAGGAACTCCCGGATCAATGGCCGGTCCACGGCACCACGGGGTACGACTTTGGCGCGCAGATCACGGCATTGTTGGTGGATGCGTCCGCCGAAAAGGCCTTCAGCCAGATCTACAAACGCACCACACGATACTCTCCCCCCTTCGCAGAACTCGCCTATCAGAGCAAGCGGCTCACGATGGAGGTGTCCATGGCTAGCGAACTCCACACCCTCGGACGCCTCCTGAGCCGCGTGGCCGCCTCCCATCGATGGTACAGGGACTTCACCCTCAGCTCCCTCACGACTGCAGTACGCGAGGTCATCGCCTGCTTCCCCATTTACCGCACCTACCTCAACGAAGCCCCCGGCCGACCGGAAGATCCCCGCACTATCCTCACCGCAATCGCCGCCGCACGCAGCCGCAACCCCGCGCTCGAGCGCACCGTCTTCGACTTCCTGCGCGAAGTTCTCCTGCCACGTCCCGGCGCACCTCATCCGGTGGACGAGCAGCTCCGAGGCAGCTTTGTCGGCATGTTCCAGCAATATACCGGGCCCGTTATGGCCAAGGGAGTCGAGGACACGGCCTTCTACGTGTACAATCGGCTCCTGGCCCTGAACGAGGTGGGTGCAGACCCATCCCGGTTCGGACTGCCCCCGGAGTGCTTTCATCAGCTCAACCTCGCCAGAATAAAGCGTCACCCGCACGCCCTGCTCACCACCTCCACCCACGACACCAAACGTAGCGAGGATGTGCGTGCTCGACTCGCCGCACTCTCCGAATTTGCGGCCGAGTGGCAGCATCAACTCAGAATCTGGCGACGCATCAACCGCCGGCACCACCAGCGTATCGAGAATCTTACAGCGCCAGACCCCAACGAGGAATACTTCATCTACCAAACACTGCTGGGCACCTGGCCCCTCGAACCCATGAACGGAGACGGCGCCAACCAATACGCGCTCCGGCTCCAGTCCTATCTTCAAAAGGCCCTCCACGAGGCCAAGACCCACAGCAGCTGGCTGGCCCCCAACGACGCGTGGGACCATGCCATCCGACACTTTCTCAAAAACCTTCTCGATCGAAGGCACCACAACCCCTTCCTCGAGAAATTTCTCCCCTTCGCCGCCCTCATCGCCCAAACCGGCGCCGTTAATTCCCTCACGCAGGTCACCGTCAAGCTCACCGCCCCCGGCGTACCCGACCTCTATCAGGGGCAGGAACTCTGGGACTTCAGCCTAGTAGATCCCGACAACCGCCGTGAGGTCGACTTCGAACAAAGGCGGCGCGCCGTGCGAGCTCTTCGCAACGGCCGCAGCGCACGCTCCCTTCTTGCACGCTGGCGCAACGGTTTCCTCAAGCTCCACATCACTCGCACCCTCCTACGGTTTCGCCGTCGGAATCCCGAATTCTTTCTGCACGCAGGCTACGCGCCAATGGCTGCATCCGGCACCCTTGCGCCCTGTTGCTTCACCTTCCTGCGCAGCCACGGCGACTGCCACTTACTCGTGCTCACAACGCGCCTGAGCTCCCGCATTGGATTCCCCTCTGTCGGCCGGCGCTGGGCAGGTAACTCCCTCGCGATCCCCTCTGGCGGCCCTTGGAGGGAACTCCTCACAGGAGCATCCTACAATGGCAAATCCCCCGCCCCACTCAGCGCCCTGCTCAGACGCCTCCCGGTGGCTGTCTGGTCCCGGGGATTTCCCGAATCTCACACGCAGCCCCAGATCACTGAAAACGGGACCGGCGCGCTCTTCCGCCAACCCCCGCCCTCATTGATCCATGCGGAAATCCCCAACCCAAATCACGCGCGAATCCGAACCATTTGACGCAGCAGCGGTTTTTTGGTTGCAGCCACGCCTTGTACAGATAGGATGCCGATCCGTTTTTTTTGAGCCATGAAAGCCGATATTCACCCCAACTACGCTGAAACCACGATCGCCTGCGCCTGCGGTACCACCTACCATATCCGCTCGACCCGCCGCGACCTGAAGATCGGCATTTGCGCCGCCTGCCACCCCTTCTTCACTGGCGAACAGAAGTTCGTCGATACCGCTGGCCGGATCGAGAAGTTCTCCCGCCGCTACTCTGGCATGCCCACGCGTGCCACCCGCAAAAAGGCTTAGTCCGCGCACGATCTTTCCAGAGAACGGTGAAGGCGAGTTCCGCCTTCACCGTTTTCTTTTACCGTGCAGCCTGAACAACTGACAGTCACCCTGCCTCCGCACCGATATCATCCATGGACTTCGCGCCCCTGATCAGGAGGAAAGCCGATCGCTTCCGAGAACTGGAAGCGGAGATCGCTTCGGGCAACCTCTACGCTGATCCCCAGCGCGCCCGCGAACTGCTGCGCGACCATAACCGGATCAAGGACCTGCTTGCCACATGGGACGACTTCCAGAAAACCCTGCGCGAACTCACAGAAAATCGAGAAATGGCCTCGGGCACCGATCAGGACTTGGCTGAAATGGCCTCGGCCGAGATTCCCCTGTTGGAGCAACGCCTGCCAAAACTCGAGCTAGCCGTGCAGATGGCCCTGCTTCCCCCTGACCCCAACGAGGACCGCGATGCCATCGTAGAAATCCGCGCCGGGACCGGCGGGGACGAAGCCGCCCTGTTCGCCGCCGACCTCTACCGCATGTACACCCGTTTCGCCGAGGCCAGCGCGCTCAAGGTCGAACCCTTGGAGTCCAGCCCCTCCGAACTCGGCGGTTACCGCGAAGTTATCTTCAAAGTCTCGGGAGAAGCCGTCTTCCGCAAACTGCGCTACGAAAGCGGCGTCCACCGTGTCCAGCGCGTCCCGGCAACCGAAGCTCAGGGCCGCATCCACACCTCCACAGCCACCGTGGCGGTGATGCCCGAGGCTCAGGAAGTCGACCTCGAACTCAAACCGGACGAACTCCGAATCGATGTCTGCCGCTCCGGTGGCCCCGGCGGTCAAGGCGTCAACACCACTGACTCCGCAGTCCAGATCCTCCACATCCCCTCCGGCACCATCGTCCGCTGCCAGGACGGCCGCAGCCAGCAGAAGAACAAGGCAAAGGCCCTTCAGATCCTCCGTTCCCGCCTTCTCGAGCGTAAACAAGCCGAAGAGAACGAGAAGTACGCAGCCCAACGCAAGAGCCAGATCGGAGGCGGTACCCGCAGCGAAAAAGGACGCACCTACAACTACCCCCAAAACCGCGTCACCGACCACCGCATCAACCTCACCCTCTACAACCTCGACAGCTTCGTGGAGGGCAACATCCAAGAGATGCTTGAGGCCCTTCAGACGCGCGACATGGAGGAGCGCCTCGCCGATGCCAGCCTCTCCGACGCCACCGCCTGATTCCCGATCCAGCCGACGATGAAGTCCGTCCTCGAGGTCATCCAGGCCACAACGGCTTACTTCCAGAAGCATCAGGTCGAAAGCCCTCGCCTGAACATTGAGCACCTCCTCGCCCATGTTCTGGGTAAGAAGCGCATGGAGCTTTATCTCGAATTCGACCGCCCACTCGAGGACTCCCAACTCGCCCCACTGCGCGATCTCGTCAAACGTCGCGCCGCCGGTGAACCCCTCCAGCACCTCCTCGGCTCAGTCGATTTCCTCGGCCGCGTATTCCGCTGCGACCGCCGCGCTCTCATCCCCCGCCCGGAAACCGAGCAACTCGCGGAACTCCTCCTCGCTCGGGGACGCACCTACCGCCGCATCCTCGACGTCGGCACCGGAAGCGGCGTTCTTGCCCTGACGCTCGCCGCAGAAATCCCCGAAGCCGAAGTGCACGCAGTGGATCTCAGCCCCGACGCCCTCACCCTCGCCCGTGAGAACGCAGCCAGCCTCGGGCTCGCAGAACGCGTCCACTTCTCGGAAGGCGACCTCCTCTCCACTGCTCGTGGGGAGTTCGACCTCATCGTCGCCAACCTCCCCTACATCCCGACCGCCGACCTCACCACCCTCGAACGCGAAGTGCAGCACGACCCGCGCACCGCCCTCGAGGGCGGCCCCGTTGGCACCGAAATCATCCTCCGCCTCCTCGCCGAAGCCACCAATCACCTGCGCGGCACTCTCGCGCTCGAAATCGGACACGACCAGTCCACCGCACTCCAGAGCGCCCTTTCCGGGCACAATTACCAAGACATCCAGCCCGTCGCCGATTACCAAGGGCGCGACCGATTCCTTTTCGCCAATCATGGATAAGATGCTCGTTCACGGAGGCCACCGGCTTTCCGGCACCGTCAGGGTTAGTGGATCCAAGAACTCCGCCCTCCCCATCCTCGCCGCCACGCTGCTCACCCGCGAGCCATGCGTCATCCACCATGTGCCGGATCTCAGCGACATCCACTACATGCTGCAGATCCTCTCCCACCTCGGAGCCCAGGTGGAGCGCGCCAGCGGCACCGTCCGCATCCAAGCCGACCACATTCTCACCACCGCCCCTTACGACATCGTCCGCAAAATGCGCGCGTCCGTCTGCGTCCTCGGCCCGCTCCTTGGCCGTGAGAAGGAAGCCACCGTCTCCCTACCCGGTGGATGCGTCATCGGGGACCGCCCCATCGACCTCCACCTCAAGGGCTTCGAAGCACTCAATGCCGCCCACCGCGTCGAGCAGGGCAACGTCAAAGTCTTCGCGGGAAGGCTCATCGGCGGCACCGCAAACCTCCGCGGCAAACTGGGCCCCACCGTCCTCGGCACTGACAACGTCATGATGGCCGCCTGCCTTGCAGAAGGCACCACCATCATCGAGGGCGCAGCCGCCGAACCCGAGGTGGTCGACCTCGCCAACTTCCTCAACAAAATGGGGGCAAAAATCGAAGGCGCCGGCACCGAGCGCATCATCATTGAGGGCGTACGCCAACTCCACGGCGCAGAGCACGCCGTCATTCCAGACCGCATCGAGGCTGGCACCTTTCTCGTGGCAGCCGCCATCGCCGGCAGCGAGGTCACCCTGCGCCGATGCGCCCCGGAACACCTCGGCTGCGTGCTCGACCAACTCACCACGGCAGGGTTCCACATCGAGTCGGCCGCCGACAGGATAACCCTCCGCTCCAACGGCACCCCCTCCCCCCTGCACATCACCACCGAACCCTACCCGGGCTTCCCCACCGATATGCAGGCGCAGATGTGCGCCCTCCTCAGCCGGGCCAACGGAACCAGCACCATCGCTGAAACTGTCTTTCCCCAGCGCTTCATGCACGTCTCCGAACTCAAGCGCATGGGTGCCGAAATCGAACTCGAAGGCTCCACAGTACTCATCCACGGAGTCTCCCGCCTCAGCGCCGCACCCGTCATGGCCAGCGACCTGCGCGCCTCCGCCGCCCTCCGCCTCGCAGGACTCGACGCTGATGGGATCACGGAAGTCAACCGCGTCTACCACATCGACCGCGGCTACGAGTCCATCGACGAAAAGCTCAACGCCCTCGGCGCTCAAATCGAGCGGGTCAAGGTCTAGCCCAAGCCGCACAACCTAAACTCCCAGCACTTGGACTAAACGGGCCCGGTCTTTGAACCAGCCCCCGAATCCGGGGCTGGAAGGCTCTGCTTACCCGCTCCAAACAACATCGAAAAAACCCGCTTCGGAATGCTGCGGCCACTCTCCTCGTCCACCAACTCCGCATGCGCTTCGCCCTTGGCTATCTCCCATGCGGGAGCAAAACCGGGCGCGCTCAGAATCATGCGCTTCTCCGCACGCGCGTAAATTTCCAGATCGCGCACCAGACGCCCGTTCCCACTCTCACTCGCCTGCGCGTTCTTCACACGCAGGTTCTCGTTCTGCTTACGCAGCTCCTCGAGCTCCTTGCGCAGCGCAAGCGCCATGTCCGAGTCAATCTCCGAACGATCCGCGAGATGGCGTCGGAATCTCGCCAATTCCCAGCGCACCCGCAGATAACTCACCCCCGCAAACGCTGCGAACAAAAGCCCCAAGCCGAGCCCGAGAATGAAAGGATGGAGCAGGATTTGCGGGCTCATGCGTTCACCCCCGGGATCAAAGCGCCTCCAATGCCCGCTCCACGGAAGCCGGCCTCACAACCTCGTTCTTCTCGTTGAGCACGATCACCCGAGGCTCATGACCCACCGCCTCCTCTGGAGTGAACCACCCGAAGTTCATAATCGTGATCCGATCCCCCACCTTCCCCAGATGGGCTGTGGCACCATTGAGTTGGATCTGCCCCGCCCCCGCCTCCCCGTAAATCACATACGTCTCGAAGCGCTCCCCGTTGCCCATATTACCCACCAAAATGCGCTCGTAAGGAAGCAAGCCCACGCGCTCCGCGAGGTCCGAGGAAATGGTGAGGCTGCCCTCGTAATCAAGGCTCGCACCCGTCACGGCTGCCCTGTGGATCTTGGATTTGAGAAGGGTAAGTTGCATCGGCCAAAACGCCAACATGCCGTCTGCGAACAAAAAATCAAGATTCCGCACCTTCCTCCCGAATCGTGTGCGCATAAGTGCGCCCCTTCCAAAGCAAGCGCGCTGAAAGGCTCCAGCGCCAGCTGTTGAGCGCGATCGCAAACGCAAGCAGACACCCAAGAGGATGCGCCGCCACACCCACCGCTGAACTCCCAAACCGAATCCCCACCACCGCGCGGATCAGATACACCACACCCACCTCCGCCCAAGCCCATCCACGCACGTCCGCTGGCCCAAGAAGCGCCAGAAACGGCAGCACGTACAACCCGAACTGCACCACCCCCGCCAACAAAAACACCGACACCCTCCCCTCAAATGCAGGCCGCGCATTCTTCGAGAACCCCTCCCAAACTTCGCGGAAAGACCGATACATCCTGCACTCGCACAACCCCACCGCCTCACAGTTTCTCAGCCGCCAGCCCTCCCCCATGCGCATCGCCACTGCACGTCCCAGCGCAAGGTCCTCCACCAGATGCTCCCGCACACTCCCGTGTCCCCCCAACTCCTCGTACGACCGCCGCCGGAAAAAAAGACACTGCCCATTCGCTGCACCCATCATCCGCAGGAAGCCCCTCGGCATCCAACCCGCCATGCCCGTGCGCTCCAGAACCAGCATCGCCAGATGGGGATACCAAACCATCCCCGCAAACGGCAGCATCGGCAGCACCAACCGCTCCGCCCACGAGCCCTCCACCAACCGAGGCCATGCGGAAACCAGATCAGCCCTCTCGAGTTGCGCGTACTCCACCAGCGCCCCCACCATCCCAGGCGCATGCACCGTGTCCGCATCTGTGAAAAACAGAAAATCCCCATTGGCCTCTTCAGCGAGTTGGTGGCACGCCCAGTTCTTCCCAGCCCACCCCGCTGGCAATGGTCTGCCCTTCAACAACCGCAAGCGACCCTCGCTTTCCAAACCGGCCCCACACGCAAGCGCCAACTCAGTCGTCCTATCCTCGGACTGGTCATCTAAAACCACCAACTCCCACTCCGGATAATCCTGCGCCAGCAGCGAGCGCACGCACGCCTCGATATTGCGCTCCTCATTACGTGCCGGGACGAGGATGGAAACCCGTGGCGTTGCAGCCCCTCCCTTCGCACCCCGCCGCCCATCGCCTCGCGCCCGCAGAGTACGCGAACCCAAGCGCTCGAAACTCGCCATGTTCAGAGCCACCGAGGCAAGCGAGCACATAAGCCCCAGAAAAATCAGGCAGTGAACGGCATCAAAAAAATCCGGCATGGCCACCTCTCACACTGCTGGATTGAATCCCCCCGCGCCACTCCTATATTGCCGCCGACCGCCACCCATGACCTCCTTCCTCCGAGACCGCAACACGCCAAGGCTGCAGCGCTTCGCCGCCCTGCTCGAACCGGTCGACGACGCCCAACTCGAATCGCTCGCCACCGAGAGCGCCCGTATCACCCGACGCCACTTCGGCAACGCGATCCGTCTCTTCGCCCCGCTCTACCTCTCCAACGAGTGCATCAACAACTGCGCCTATTGCGGCTTCTCCCGCGACAACCCCATTCTTCGCGTCACCCTTGAAGTCGACGCCGTCCGCAGGGAAGCCCGCCACCTCGTCAAAGAAGGTTTCCGCAACCTCCTCCTCGTCGCTGGCGAACACCCCAAGTTCGTGTCCAACGGTTACCTTGAATCCTGCGTGCGTGCGCTCGTGCCTGAGATTCCCAGCGTGTCTCTTGAAGTGGCCCCCATGGAGGTCGAGGATTACGCGCGCCTTTCAAGCGCGGGCGCCGAGGGCCTCGTCGTTTATCAGGAAACCTACGACGAAGACGCCTACGCCCGCTTCCACACCGCAGGCCCGAAGAAGGACTTCGCCTGGCGCCTCGCATGCCCCGAACGCGCCTACGCAGGAGGCTTCCGACGCATCGGCATCGGCGCCCTCTTCGGCCTCGCAGACTGGCGCTCCGAGGCAACCGCACTCGGAGCCCACCTCAATCACCTCCTGCGCACATGCTGGCGCTCACAGTTCACTGTCAGCCTGCCGCGGCTGCGCCCCTGCGCCGGCAGCTTCGCGCCGGACCACGCACTGCCAGACCGCGAGTTCGTTCAACTCATCTGCGCCCTGCGCCTCTGCTTCCCAGAGGTCGGCATCGTCCTTAGCACCCGCGAACCCGCCCCCCTGCGCGATGCGCTTCTGCCGCTGGGAATCACCATGATGAGCGCGGGTTCCCACACCGAACCCGGCGGCTACACGGGCGAGGGCACCGCACAACTCCACCTCACCGTGCGAGGCAAACCCGTCGCCCCAGCCCCTGACACCCTCCAAAAGAACGCCCGGGCCACGGAACAATTTTCCATCGCAGACGATCGTTCCCCCTCCGAGGTCGCCCAACTGCTGCGCAGCCGCGGCTTTGACCCCGTGTGGAAAGACTGGGACCGCGCCATCCTCGCCTGATGAGACTCTGGCTCAACGGCGAAGCCCGGGATTACACGGACGCCTCGGACGTCGCAGCCCTCGTCGCCCAACTCCCCCTCCCGGCCCCGACCCTTCTCATCGAACACAACGGCACCGCTCTCCGGCGCGACGAATGGAGTACCAGCACACTCCGCGACGGCGACCAGATTGAGGTCATCAGCATCGTCGCCGGCGGATAAGGCGCCAGAGCGCCCTTCCTTCACGTCAGAACGCGCTTCATTCACAACGGGCCACCCTGCCCACCCTTAGCTCCCCCCCCTTGCGCAATTCACGGAGCACATCCTCATACACACCCCGCCAGACCGCAGGCCCAGCCTCCGGCGATGATGGGGTGAGATGAGTAAAAGGCACACGCTCCCAAAAAGCTCCCCAGCTGAGCGCATGTGCCTTCCCAATCGCCCCTGCGGGCGTTCGGAGAGTCTCGTCGGTGCCATGCTCAAGGTGCTTGGTGGCGTGAATCTGCCGAGGGGTGCGGCTGATTTCACTCCCCGCTCAAGCAAGGGCAGAGCGAGCACCACCGACGGGACCCTCCGGCCGCCAACCGGAACGACCCCCGACTCCCACTGATCTCAAGCCCCGCGCAGCTCCCGAACCGCCTGCGCGAGCCGATCGAAAAACGCGGGCTCACTCATACACTCCGTTGCCTGCACCAACTCGGCTGCCTCCCCAGCCTCCTTCATCCGTGCCGCCATCTCCAGCAACTGGCGCCTGCGCTCGGAGGGCGAAACCCAACGCAAATCCTCAAACCACGCCCACAAGTCGTCATCCTCGCGAAGCACTCCCGCCACCCGTTGCAACACCCCTCCTAGGACATCTTCCTCACTCATCAGCGCGTATCTGTTCAACCGCTTCCGCTCGGAACTCCAATACCCCGGCTCTATCCCTTGCGCCTAGGACGGATCACAATTTCCACACGCCGGTTGGGCTGTTGCGCGACCACATCCTTATCCGCCTCTACCAGCGCCTCGCTGCTTCCCTTGCCCAGAGTCTGGATGCGCCGCGCGTCCACACCAAGCACCTGAACCAGCCAGCGCTTGACCTCCGCCGCTCGCCTCTCACTTAAACGCTGGTTGTAATCGTCACTCCCAGTCCAGTCCGTGTGTCCGCTGATGATAAAATCCGCATCCGGATACAACGCCACAAGCTTCCCCAGCTTCTTGAGATCCAAGACCGCCTGTGGCCTTAACTGCGCCTGATCATGCTCAAAGAGCGCCCCGCCCGGCATCGCGATCGGCTGATCCGCCCCCAGCGGCGCACCCTGCATCGCCAGCGCATCATCGATCGATTTGCGCCCGGGAATCCCTTCCAAACGCCCACTCCCGCCTCCGCCGGGTTGCCCATCGGGCAAAGTGATCACCGGTTGGTTGGGCGCCTTCACACTATTCTCCAAAAGCGCCGCCGTCAGCGTACCCAACCCCTTCTCCCCACCCCCACCCGACTGCGCAGCCTTCCGAGCCAGACTCTCCAACTGCTCCGGCGTCGTCTGCGGACGGTCGCTCAGCAACGGCGAACTGATCTCGCTCGCCAGTGGCTTCACCTCCATCTCTCTCACCTTCAATTCGGGCTTCTCATCCGGCACCACGATTTGTGTGTTCGAAGGCGAGGACGTAAACGTCACCTTCTCCTCCTTCGGCGCCTCCAACAGCTTCGGATCGATCGTCACCTTGTTCACCACGAAACGCGGCGGCGGCACAGCCTCCTCCCCGGATGGCACGAAAAGTTCCACCTCCTGAAACTGGAAAAACACGAACAGGAGAAAATGAAGAAGCAGCGACACCAGCAGGCCGCGCCAAATCCACTTGCGCGTCCCCACCGACTCCGCCACCGCCGCGTGATAAGTGTGCGTTGAGTCCATCACTTCCCACCCTACACGGTTTCCCCCCGGGACAACAGCAGTTTTGGACTTGAGACTTCCCCCCTGCCCAAGCACGTTTGCCCCCCTTTTTATGACCCAGGCCCTGTCCAGCACCGCCCGCATGGAGAAAATCGTCAGCCTCTGCAAACGCCGAGGCTTCATCTTCCAATCCAGCGAGATCTACGGCGGCCTCAACGGCTTCTGGGACTACGGTCCACTCGGCGCTGAACTCAAACGCAACGTCAAGGAACTCTGGTGGCTCTCCATGACCCGCTTCCGCGAGGATGTCGTCGGCCTCGAAGCCTCCATCATCATGCATCCCCAGATCTGGAAGGCGTCCGGCCATGTCGACACCTTCGCCGATCCCATGGTCGACTGCCTGCTCACCAAAAAACGCTTCCGCGCCGACCAGATCGAACCCCAGTCCGGTGTCGTCTACCATTACGATGGCGCCCAGAGCGCCGACGGCCAGAAGGTCGCCGAGCCCTACTCCGTTCTCCTCGCCCAAGGCAAGCCCCCGGAAAGCGCCCGCAAGGTCGCCAAACAGTACTACTCCCAGCGCGGCCTCCAAGAACCCGAACTCCTCGGTGAGCGCACCGAAAAGGTCGAAAACTCCACCCGCTTCAACCCGGAGAACGGTTCCCTCTGCACTCCACCGCAGATGTTCAACCTCATGTTCAAGACCTTCGTCGGCGCCGCCGAAAGCTCTGAGAACGTCGCCTACCTCCGACCCGAAACCGCACAGGCCATCTTCGCCCAGTTCAAGAACGTCATCGACACCTCCCGACAGAAGGTCCCCTTCGGCATCTGCCAGATCGGAAAAGCCTTCCGCAACGAAATCAACCCCCGCAACTTCACCTTCCGCTCGCGCGAATTCGAGCAGATGGAACTCGAGTTCTTCATCAAACCCGACGAGGTCGTCGAAAAACAGGCCGGCAAAGTCGCCACCTTCACCGATTCCACCCCGCTCGACACCCCGCAGCCCGACTGGGGCTGGGAGGTCTGGCACCGCTACTGGGTCGAACAACGCATGCGCTGGTACGAATCCATCGGCCTCCCTCGCGAATCCCTCGAACTCTACTGGCAGGACCGCAAGGAACTCGCCCACTACGCGCGCGCCTGCGTCGACATCCTCTACAAATTCCCCTTCGGCACCCAGGAACTCGAAGGCATCGCCGCCCGCGGCGACTTCGACCTCTCCCAACACCAGAAGCACAGCGGCAAATCCATGGAGTACTTCGACCAGGAGGCCGCCGCCAAGTACGTCCCCCACGTCATCGAACCCTCCGCAGGCGCCGACCGTCTCCTGCTCGCACTCCTGTGCAACGCTTACGACGAGGAGGAAGTCACCGATGAAAAGGGCAAGTCTGAGACCCGTGTCGTCATGCGCTTCCATCCGCGCGTCGCCCCGATCAAGGTCGGCATCTTCCCGCTGCTCCGGAACAAGCCAGAACTCGTCAGCAAAGCCCTCGCTGTCCGCGACCTTCTCCAGCCTTTCATGAACGTCTTCTACGACGACGGCGGCGCCATCGGACGCCGTTACCGCCGCCAGGACGAGGCCGGCACCCCCTTCGGCATCACCATCGACTTCGACACCATCGGAGAAAACGGCCCCGAACTCGAGGGCACCGTCACCCTTCGCCACCGCGATTCGATGAAGCAGGAGCGGGTCAAGATCAGCGACCTCCTCGGCCTCCTCCTCCCGCAGGTGCGCTGAGCAGTAGACCGTTTACTGCGAAAAGCGGTGCGCTCCTTTGTCTGGAATGCGAGTGCGTTGTCACGCGCCCCGCTCAGGGCCGTAGTTCCGCGGCCATTTCCAGCAACGCCCGTACCACCTTCACCGAAGCCTCCGGCTCCAGATTGTTCGTGCCGGGCCACGTCTCGTAACCGCCCAATTCAAAGTGCCGCGGCGTCGGCATGTACCCGTAGTAACCGTTGGCCAGTTCCACCATGAAGGAATCCCCAAAAGGGCTGCCCTTCTTGAACTCCAATCCCGTCTCCGCAAACGTCTCGCACGGCGAGGTGCCGATGCACACGCCCCCCACCTTCAGCACCTGCACGGGGAGCTTCGTCTCAGCACTCGCAGCCGCAAGACGCTGCACGCGCCCCGCGTAAATCGTGGGAAGATCCGCCTTCCCGGCCAGACGCGATTCCCCGGGGGCCGCCGCCTGCACCGATTGCGCCCATTGCAAAAGCTCCCCATCCACCCTGCGCCACGCCACATCCAGCTCCCGATACCGCGCCCCGAGACGGGCATGCGCAAGCCACTGCACACCGCCCAATGCCCCGTGCACCTTGTGCGCCAGATCCTCCGCCACCGCCCGCATCTGCACATACTCAGGCTTCGAGGGCCGCGGCGACCGGAAGTTGATGTTGTTCACATCCCCGCTGGTCCCGTTGGCCATGAGCGCCACGAACTGCGACGCCCCTTCACCGACCAACCCCTTCAGCGCCTCACAATACATCCCGTAATAATCCGCCGAAATGTGCCCCTGCCCCACGCCCCCCACGTAGTGCAGCGAATAGGCTGAAAACACCGAGATCAAACGCCCGCCTGGTTCGCGCACCGCGAGAAACGAAACCGTCGGATCCACCGGCCCCGCTGGCTCCACCAAGTCCGCACTGCCCGCGCCGGGGTTCATCTTCACCCGATCCGCCTTGCCGAAGGGATTGGGCGTCGCGGCTCCCTCACGCAGGAACCACCTCCGGTTGAACACATGCTCCGGCGCATCCACCCTGCCGAACCCCACCTCCGCGGGACGCATCTCATTGAGCGCACGCCGCACCCCATCCGCAATGCGCCGCGCCACGAAGCGCTGGTAACCAGTGAGCTCCATGTCCGAGCGGTACCCCCGCGGATGATCCCCCAACGCGCTCGCCGCCGAGTGCGTGTGCGTCGCCGAGATCATCACGTGCGAAGCCGGAATGCCCGTCTCCTCCTCCACCCACCGGCGCGCCTGCTCCGACACACTGCGGTGCAAACCGAGCAAATCGCACACCACCAGCGCCAGCTTCGTCGACCCATCATCCAGCACCAGACAGCGCGCATGCAGCTCGTCGTGCACATGCGTGGAGGGAAACGGCAGGAACCCCCCAATGATCATCTCCCCAATCTCCGGCGTGATGTTGCTCGTCGACGCACCCGCCCGAAACACCGTCTTTTCAGGCTTCGCCGCGATCAGACGCCCCCGGGGATCGCCTGCCAGAAAGCACCAACTCAGCACGCACAAAAAAATGCCCCAAAAGACGGAGCTCTTCGGATAGGACCTCAGTTTCATTGTCATAGGTTTTGAGAAAAGGGACGCCCGCTACTTCACCACCGCACCGGGCCGCACCATGTCCGCATCCTTCACCGCGATCTCCGGCGGTGGCGGCGTAAGATTCCACAGGCTCTTGGCATTGGTCGCATTCCAAATCCGCAGCACGCTGTCTTCGCCACCCCCAATCACCAACTGCCCATCGGGCGTTCCGGCTGCCGAAAAAAGATAGCCCTTGCTCCCAGCGAACTCCCGCACGGTCTTGCCTTCCAACTGCAACAACCGCACGCGCGAGTCGCCCGAGGCCGCCAGCATCTCAGCGCCCGCGCCAAGAAACCGCACCGACGTGAGCTCCTTGCTGAACGTCACCGCGTTCTGCGTTTGCTCACCGCTGGGATAACTCCAAACCTTCAGCGCCTTGTCGGCCCCCACACTCGCAAGCGTCCGCCCATCCGCCTTCCAGCTCACCCCCAGCACATAATGCGTGTGCCCGGTAAGCGCCTTCGCAAGCTTCCCCGAGTCCGCCTCAAACACCTTCACAAATTTGTCCGCACTCGCCGTGGCCAGAAGCTTCCCATCCGGCGAGAACTCCACGCAGAAAACCGCGTCGCTGTGCGCATCCTTCACCTCGCGCACCAGCGTGCCGTCCGCAGCCTTCCAGATCTTCACCTCGCCGCTGCGCGAAGGCACACCGCCCCCCGTCGCCAGCCACTGACCGTCCGCACTGAAGCTGAGCGAAAGCACGCGACTCGCCAGCGCCGACTTCGCATCCCCGCTTCCAATCGAACGCGCCAGCGTCCAGCCAGGAACCGTGCGCCAAACCACCGCCCCACCAGCCTTCGCGCAGGAAACAATCCGCCCATCAGCGCTGTAACCAATCGCTCGGACACCGCCCTCGGAAGCCGGGTACGTGTCAAACTCCACGCCATTCTCCGCACTCCATGTCTGCACCAACGGCCCCTCCCCACCCGTCACCACGCTCAACCCGTCCGGGCTGAACGCCACCACATGCACCGGCTTCTCACTCGCCAACAAATCTTTCCGAATCCGCGCGCCATCCGCCTCGCCCTTTTCCAAAACGCCAGCCGCCTTCGTCGCAGCCACCCGCCCCTCGGCGATCGCCTTCTCAAGCGCCTGCATCGTCTCCTCCGCCAGCTTCAACGCCACCTCGGCCACGCGCCGTGACACCTCCGCCTTCTTGAGCGCATCCTCCAACGGATCCACCGCACCCGGCTTCATCGCGGGTGCGCCAGACGCTGGAGCCGCAGCCGTCGCTCCCGCTGCCGGAGCCGCCTCAGCCCCCTTCGATTCCTCTGGCTTCGGGACTGCCGCGGCCTTCTCTGCAGCGCTTTTCTTCACAGCCTCGCTCTTCTTCTCCCAGTCAGCCTGCGCCGCTGCGAGGGATGCCTTCGCCTTCTTCACCACCTCCGCCTTCGCCACCTGATCCTTGGCCCGCCCCTCCTGCGTCGTCTTCCAATAATCCGCCTCCGTCTTCGCAAAACCCAGCGCCCTCTCGCTTCGCACGAGCTCCGCCTTCAGACGCCCATCCCCCTTGATCTCCCCAAGGGCCTGCCCCTTTTCCTTATTCCACAACCGCACCGCATTCCCGCCCGCCGAGGCGAACGACTTCCCATTGGGCGCCACGCCCACCCCGCTCACCGGCCCTCCATGCTCCACCTTGAGCATCTCCTTCGCCCCCTCCACCGACCACACCCGCGCCGTCCCGTCGCCACTGCCCGTCACCATCTGCTTCCCATCTGGCGGTAACACCTCAAGACAGGTCACCGGTTGCGTATGCCCAGCCATCTCCTTCCCCGGCTTCATGGCATCGCCCGCCTGCGAAGGAACCTGCCACAACCGCAACACCGGATCCTCACTACCAGCAGACACCAGCGTCTTCCCCCCCATCGCCCATCCCAGCGCGCTCACCGCACCAGGAGTCTCCACCTGCGCATAAACTACGCCCCCCTCCACCTCCCACACTCGTATGGACTTGTCCGATGAACCCGACGCCATCTTCGTTCCATCCGGCGAGAACTTGAGGCTCGTGATCGGACCGCCGTGCCCGGTCAATTCCCGCACCATCGCCCCGCCCGCCCCGCCCGCCCCACCCGCCCCGCCCGCCATGTCCCAAAGACGCACCACACCATCCTCACCCCCGGTGGCCCCAAGCTTTCCATCCACGCTGAACGCAAGAGCCGTGGCCGCCTTTTGGCCCAACGTGAACTGGGGCAAATTGGGTTCCCTCTGCCAGAACTTCACCATCCTGTACTCGCCAGACGCCAACTGCCGGCCATCCGGACTAAACGCCAGCGACTGCACAAAATCCCGCTGCGCTGAACCCGTGTAACCACTGCGCCCCGACTTGTCCTCAAGCGCGGGATCCGTCAACCGCGCCACCAACCGACCGGTGGGAATGTGGTAGACAAAAATCTGATTCGCCCGGCCGCACGCCGCAAACTGCCCGTCGGCACTCGCCGCCACCGCAAGGATCGGATGCAACCCGGGCGGCAACGGCCGCCACTGGAAAAGACGCGGCTTCGCCTTCACCGTGCCCGTCGCCCCCTGATCGATCCAACTCCGAATCACCTCCACCTCCTCCGGCTTCAAGGCCTCCGCACCCACCTTGTTGTTCTTGGGCGGCATGAACGGCTTCTTCTCACGCATCGCACTGCGCAAAAGCAAACTCTCCCCCGCCTTGTGCGGCACCACCACCGGCCCGTCCTCGCCCCCCTTCGCAATCGTCGCAGGCGTCTCCAGGTTCACGCCGCTCTCCGCACTGCTCGCACTATGGCACGCCAGACAGTTCCGTTTGAAAATCGGCAGCACCTCCGACTCAAAATCCACCTTCTTCGAAACGACCGGTTCCGCGGCCCACAAAAAACCCGAACCCAGCCCGAAAAGGGCCACAACAGTGCAGGCGGAAGTCAGCTGACGGGGGTGAAAATGACGCATAAATCGATCAACAAATCCGCTCGCGGCACTGGCGGCGCAGATGCGGCCCCGGCTCCGATCCCGAAGCCAGCTCGTTTCAACGGGCTGCACATGCGTTCCACCAGTTCCACTTGCAGCGGTACCAGCAGCAGGTTCACCCGCACCTCCACCGACATCTTAGCCTAAAACGGGGGTGCCTTTTGCCCGGGCCCGGACATCGATAACAGTCCGCGGATATCTCTGCGGACAAATTCATTACCTAAGATTCCACCGCCCCGAAAGTAGGCTTCATGGCTGCCCTCCAATCTTCATGTTCCCCCTCCTCCCTCACCCCCGCTTTTCCCGAGGCATCCTCTCCCTTCTTTTAAGCGTCTGCGCCCCCCTCGCCGCCACGGCTCAAGAACCCCGAATCACCGGCCTCCAGATCCAACCCGCCGAGGTCGTTCTCAGCGATGCCGACCAGACCGTCCAATTCCTCGTCACCCTCAAGATGAGCGACGGAACCCTCCGCGACGGCACCCACCAGGCCGAATTCTCCCTTTCGTCGGAGAACACCCCCCAGAACGCCCCCCAGAACATCGCCTCCATCCAACGCGGCCGCCTCACCCCGCTGGCCGATGGCAAAGTCACCGTTTCCGCCTCCGTCCTCGATCCCCAGTCCAAGGAACGCTTCGCAGCCAAAGCCGAGACCCTCATCAAAGGCTTCGCCTCCGAACGAAAACTCCACTTCGTCAACGACATCGAACCCATCCTCACCAAGGCCGGATGCAACGCCGGCGGATGCCACGGCAAAGCCTCCGGTCAAAACGGGTTCCGCCTCTCGCTCTTTGGCTTCGAACCCAAATTCGACTACGACGCCCTCGTCAACGAAGCCCACGGACGCCGGGTGTTCCCGGCAGCTCCCGAAGAATCCCTGCTCCTTCTCAAGGCCACCGGTGCCGCGGTCCACGGCGGCGGCGTTCGCTTTGATGAAAAGTCCGAGGCCTACCGCATCCTCTCGCGCTGGGTGGCGCAGGGCCTTCCCTATGGTGCTGAAGACGCACCCAAAGTCTCCCGCATCGAAGTACTGCCGCGCGAGCGCCTCCTCTGGGGCGTGGGCGAACAGCAACTGCGCGTCGTCGCCCATTACACCGACGGCACCAGCCTCGATGTCACCCGTCAGGCCGAGTACAAGGCCCAGCAACCCGACATCCTCAAGGTCGAGACCACCGGCGTCGTCAGCACCCTCGGCCACACCGGCGAAGGCGCCGTCATGGTCCGCTACATGGGCCTCGTGGACGTCGCACGCATCGCCGTCCCCTTCAGCCGCGGCCTTCCCGAAACCGCCTACGCCCACTTCCAACCCAAGAACTTCGTCGACAACCATGTCTCCCTGAAGTGGCGCAAACTCGGCATCGCCCCCAGCCCCGTCTGCTCCGACGCAGAATTCCTGCGCCGCGCAACCCTCGACACCCTCGGCACCCTGCCCACCCCCGAGGAAATCAAAAGCTTCCTCGCCGACACCGCCCCGGACAAGCGCGACACCCTCGTCGACCGCCTTCTGGAACGCCCCGAATACGCCGACTACTGGGCCTTCATCTGGGCGGACCTTCTGCGCGTCAAACGGTCCGGCGACGAAATGAAGTCCGGCACCTTCGCCTTCAGCGGCTGGCTCAAAAACGCCTTCGCCCAGAATATGCCCTACGACAAATTCGCCGGCGCCATCCTCACCGCCCAGGGCGAATCCGCGGAGAACCCGCCCATCAACTGGTACCGGCACGTGCGCAACACCGTCGCCCAGGTGAACGACAGCAGCCAACTCTTCCTCGGCACCCGGATCTCCTGCGCCAACTGCCACAACCATCCCTACGAACGCATCACCCAGGACGACTACTGGGGCTTCGGCGCCTTCTTCTCCCGCATCGCTCTCAAGAACCAAGTCGGCGGCGATCTCGCAGTCTTTGTGAAAAAGGACGGCACCACCCGCCAGCCAAGGACCAATCAGGAACTCAAGCCCAAGGCCCTCGGTGGCGCAGAGTACGAATACGTGCACGGGCAGGACCCCCGCCAGAAACTCGCAGAATGGCTTTCCGAACCCAACAACCCCTTCTTCGGCAAGGCGATCGCCAACCGCGTCTGGGCGCACTTCATGGGCGTGGGCCTTGTGGAAGCCGTCGACGACATGCGCGTCACCAATCCCCCGAGCAATCCGGAACTGCTCGAAGCCCTGTCCCGCGACCTCGTCGACCACCAGTTCAACCTCAAGCACCTGATGGCCACCATCCTCAAGTCCCGCGCCTACGGCCTGAGCTCCGTCCCCACGGAACAGAATAAGACCGACCGCCAGAACTACGCCCGCTACACCCCAAAACGCCTCTCCGCGGAAACCCTCCTCGACTCCCTCAACTCCGTCACCGGTGCCAGCGAGAAATTCAGCGGACTCCCCCTGGGAACCAAAGCCGTGGAGCTTCCCGACCAGTCCATTCCCAACTATTTCCTCAACGTCTTCGGACGCTCCATGCGCGAGAGCGCCTGCGAATGCGAACGCTCCTACGCCCCCAACCTCTCGCAAATCCTCCACCTCATGAACTCACCGGAGGTGCAGGACAAAGTCGCCAACGACAAAGGTCGCCTCGCCCAGATGATCAAGGCCAACCTTTCCAACGAAGAGATCCTCACCGAATTCTACCTGCGCGCCTTCGGCCGCAACCCCACGCCGGAGGAACTCAAGGACGCCACCGCCCTCCTCGCCAACAACACCAACCGCAAGGCCGGCCTCGAAGACTTCGCCTGGATGTTTCTCAACGCCAAAGAATTCCTCTTCAACCACTGACCCCCCGCACAAAATCATGATCCTCGACGTCCACAACGGCTCCTACCGCAACTGCGACGGCCTCAACCGCCGCAGCTTCCTCAAAACCGGCGCCCTCATGCTCGGAGGCCTCTCCCTCTCCTCCCTCCTGCGCCGCCAAGCCATGGCCGCTGCCGCCGGCGAATCCCTCAAGGACATCTCCGTCATCCTCTTCTGGCAGGGCGGCGGCCCCAGCCAGATCGACATGTGGGACCTCAAGCCCGACGCCCCCAGCGAATTCCGCGGCACCTTCAACCCCATCAACACCAACCTCGACGGACTCCAAGTCTGCGAGCACATGCCGCGCATCGCCAAGATCTGCGACAAACTCACCCTCCTGCGCTCCGTCACCCACGGCGATGCAGGCCACGAGTCCGCCAGCCACACCCTTCTCACCGGCTACAAACCCACCAACGACATCCCCGCCAACGAAGCCCCAGCCTACGGCAGCATCGTTTCCAAGGAAATGGGGCCGCGCGTCGATGGCTTCCCCGCCTACGTCACCCTCCCCACCGCTCCGAAAAGCTCCGCCGCCGCCTACCTCGGCGTCGCCTACAACCCCTTCGAAACCCAGGGCGATCCGAACGCTGAAAACTTCAGCGTCCAGAACCTCAAGATCCCGGGCGGCCTCACCCTCGAACGCCTCCAAAACCGCCGGGCCCTCATGCAGCGCTTCGACACCATGCGCCGCGACGTCGATGCCTCCGGCCTCGTCAGCGGCATGGATACCTTCGCCCAACAGGCCTACGACATCGTCACCTCCCCCAAAGTCCAGGACGCCTTCGACATCAGCAAGGAAGACCCCAAAACCCGCGACCTCTACGGCCGCACCGTCTGGGGCCAGAACACCCTCCTCGCACGCCGCCTCGTCGAAGCCGGCGTCCGCTTCGTCACCGTCAACGTCGGCGGTTGGGACACCCACGCCAACAACTTCGAAGGCCTCAAGAAAAAGCTCCCCGACTTCGACCAGTGCTTCGCCGGCCTCATCGAAGACCTCGACCGCCGCGGCTCCCTTCAAAAAACCCTCGTCCTGAGCTGGGGCGAATTCGGGCGAACCCCCCGCATCAACAAGGACAGCGGCCGCGACCACTGGCCCAACGTCTTCTCCGTCGCCATGGCCGGCGCCGGCCTCAAGCGCGGCTTCGTCCTTGGCGAAAGCGATGCACGCGCGGAGTTCCCCAAGGAGCGCCCCGTCTCCCCGCAGGACATCCTCTCCACGATGTACCAGCAGCTCGGCATCGATCAGAACAAGACCTACGTCAACGACGCCGACCGCCCCGTCTCCATCCTGAACTACGGCGAACCCATCCGCGAAATCATCGCCTAACCCGCGCAGCCCAACGCATCGCAGCACCTCCGCATCCCGCGCGGCGGCGCGCCCACACCCACCCCCGAGCGCGATCGCAAGCGCTTGCTCCTTTCCTGCCGTTCCCGCCATCCCCGCCTTCCCCGTGAACTCCCGCATCCCAAGCCTCGCGACCGCCCTCCTGCTCGGCTGCGTCTTCCAAGCCGCCGCCCAGCAACTCCCCGTTCCCATCCTCAAAAGCGTCTTCCCCGCAGGCGCCAAACAGGACTCCTCGCTCGAAATCGACATCAACGGCGGCGGCCTCGAAGAACCGCAGAAGCTCTACTTCAGCCACCCGGGGATCACCGCTCAACTCGTCTCCGACCCGGCCAAAACTCCGGCCCGTTTCAAAGTCACCGTCGCCCCGGGCGTTCCCGTCGGCGACTACGACATCCGCTGCATCGCCAAGCTCGGCATCAGCAACCCGCGCACCTTTTCCGTGGGCGACCGCACCGAGATCAAGGAAAGCGAACCCAACAACCTCCCGGACAAAGCCAACCACGTCGAACTCAACACCCTAGTCAACGGCCGCGTCGACCCAGCCGAGGACGTCGACTGGTTCGTGTTCTCCGCCAAAAAGGGCCAGCGCGTCCTCATCGAATGCCGCGCCCAGCGCATCGACTCCCGCCTCGACGGCGCCCTCTCCCTCTTCACCGCAGAGGGCAAGTCTCTCGCCGTCAGCCAGGACGAAAACATCCGCGACCAAAAACGCGACCCCCTCATCGATTTCGAAATCCCTGCCGACGGCGATTACTTCGTGAAGTTCACCGACTTCATGTTCAACGGCTCCTCCGAAAACTTCTACCGCCTCAACATCGGCACCCAGCCCTACGTCGATTTCATCACCCCCAGCGGCGCCAAACCCGGTTCCACCACCGAAATCACCTTCTACGGACGCAACCTCCCCGGCGGCGAAAAAACCGACCTCGTCGTCAACGGCCATCCCCTCGAAAAAGCCACACGCCAGATCCAGATCCCAGCGGAGGCGGACTCGGAACTCCACTTCAGCGAGTTGATGCGCCCCTCCCTCTCCCGCATCGACGGCATCGAAGTCCGCATCGCAGGCGACAACGGCGTTTCCAACGCAAAAATCCTCTCCTTCAGCTCCGTTCCCGAGATGCTCGAGGTCGAGCCCAACAACACCCCCTCCGAAGCCCAACGCCTCACCATCCCCAGCGCCGTCACCGGCCGCTTCGCCGGCCCCAAGGACATCGACCAATTCGTCTTCTCCGCAAAAAAAGACGAGAAGTTCACCATCGATATCTCCTCCCAGCGCCTCGGCTCACCCGCCGATCCCGGCATGGAAATCTCCGGTCCCGACGGCAAGATGATCGCCTCCATTCAGGACTTTAACGAGAACATCGGCTCGCTGCGCTTCCCCACTTCCACCAGCGACATCGTCCACGAATTCACCGCACCCAAGGACGGCGACTACACCCTCTGCCTCGAGCACCTTTACCAAGAAGTACAGGGCGGCGCTCAGTACCAGTACCGCCTCCAGATCCAGCCCAAGCAGACACCCGATTTCCGCATCGCCTGCGTCCCGGCACACGACACCCGCATCGACTCGCACGCCATCTACCAAGGCGGCCGCCAGCGCCTCGACATCCTCGCCTGGCAAATGAACGGCCAGACTCAACCCATCACGGTCGAGGCACGCAACCTCCCACCCGGAGTGAGCTGCGAACCCATCACCATCGGCCCCGGAATGAAGTCCGGCGCCCTCGTCCTCACTGCCGAACCCGGCGCGCCCCTTGGCGAAGCGGAGATCGAAGTCGTCGGCACCTGTGTGCGCGAAGGCGACCAGCAGAAACTCGTGCGCAAAGCCCGCGGCGGCGTCGTGGTCTGGGACACCGTGAACACCCCCGCCATCAGCCGCGTCACCCGCAGCATCGTCCTCGCCGTCCGGAGCACCACCCCCTTTGCCGTCACCGCCACCGCCGCCGAATCCAGCATCAAACCCGGCACCCCCATCCACATCGCCGTCAAGGCGCAGCGCCGTGCGGACATGCCCTCGGCCATCCAGTTGAACGGCGCGGGAACCGAACTCCCCCCGGGCCTCACCATCCCCACGACGACCATCGAAGCAGGCCAATCCTCCGCCGAACTCACCCTCGCCACCGACAAGATGAAGCCCGGCACCTACAGCTTCATCGTCAACGCAGAGGCCCAGGTTCCCGGCGAAGCAGACAAAAAAATCCGCTGCATCTATCCCAGCAACCCCTTGCGGATCACTATAGAAGCCCCTCCGGCCAAGTAGCCTCTGCCGCGCACCCGCCGCTGCACAACCCTTCCCGCCCACACCCTCGGAAGCCTACCGCCCCGAATCCTTCTTTCCTCGGCCCTCGTCGTACAACTCCCAGAACTTTTGCGCCGGGGGCATATACCCGAGTCCATACATGCTAATCCTACGCAGAGTGGGATGATGGCGTAGTTCCGCAGGAAACTCGTCGCACTGAGGAAGGGTCACCTCCTGCAAACTCGTCATCCGCATGAGGTCCAGCAGCCGCTCCGGTTTGCGCAGGTTGACGCAGTAGGAAATGTTGAGTTTTTCGATTGGGGATTCCAGAAGCGGCGACAAATCCGCGATGGTGCTGCCATAGAGATTCACTACCCGCAGCCGTTTGCCTTTGAGGCCTCCAAAGTCCCTGAGGCCCGGAATCGACACCAGAGAAACTGTTTCCAAGGGCGCATCTTCGAGGAAGCGGAGATCCTCGGGACCATGACCTTCGAGGGAGAGCTCCTTGAGAGGCATACCCTGCAACACAGAGTAGTCTGCGATGTCGCACTTCTTCGCGGACAACCTCTCGAGCGGCATGCCCCGCAGGAAGGAATAATCGGCCGCCTTCACCGAGTTGATGTTCAAGGAGGTGAGCTGCATGCCCGCCAGCGGGCTGCAATCCGTCACACTCGTTTTCTCGATATTGAGCACTGAAATCGGCAGTCCTCTGAGCGGCCCGAGGTCCAACACAGGCCCCGTCTTATTGAGCTCAATTTGACCGAGCCCATCAATAGACACACGCAAGCTCTTGTCGACCCCCTGCCTTTTCAGCTCCGCTTTCACTCTCTCCTCGTCCGCGGAGGCATTCGCCCGCAGCAACCCCGACAGCCCGAGCCTTTCACCCGGAAAGCCGCGCGCTCCCATGATCTTCAGAACCAACCGCCGGTCTCCCAGTGCCCATTCTTTCACTGCCACCGATCGAAGCCTCTCAAGCAGCCTCAACGCCTGTTGCAGCTCGCCATCCCGCCTCTGCCCCTGCGCGTGCGCGAACCTTCCCAGCTCAACCGCCGCATCCCCGATACGACCGAGTCCCACATAAATCCATGCCCTACGCTCCATGGACTCGACACCACCGGGCTCCAGTCTTTCAGCGCCATCGAGCTTCTCGAGCGCCGACTCCAGACGCGAAGCCTCTGCCTCCTGCCGAGCCATCACACGCAACGCTGCGGCAGTGGCCCGCAGGTCCTTCATGGCAAACGCCGCACTGCGCACGTGCCCGAAAATTCGAACGCCGGCCACTACACCACACACCAGCACCACAAGCGCCGCCACGCACGCCGCGCGATTGCGCCGCAGAAAAAGCAAACCACGCCTCCATGGCCCCCGCGCCTCAGCCCCAGTGAGAAAGCCGCTCTGGTAGCGCGCGAGATCATCCCGCAACCCCACCACCGACGCGTATCGCTCCTGAGGCAGCAAAGCCATCGCCTTCCCCACCACCGCTGCAAGCGAGGAGGGAATCCGGCCCCCAGGCAGATGCGAACCGCAGACCCCCGCGGGCGCCTCCAGCGGCCGCAATTCCCCGCGCCCCACCCGGCCCAGCACCTCCAAGACTTTCCCATTCTCCATCGCATAGCGAAAGCTCAGCATCTGGTAGAGGATCGCTCCCAGCGCATAAATGTCACTGCGCTCATCCACACGCCCGTTCTCACCGCGCGCCTGCTCCGGGCTCATGAAGTGCGGCGTGCCCACCACCTCGCCGTCGAGTGTGGAAAGCACCGCCTCCCCGTCGTCGCCCGCCTCCCACGCATGCCCCTGCGCTCCGCTTTCGAGGCCGACGTCCACGCGCGCACCCTCGCCGATCCTCTTCGCAATCCCCCAGTCCATCACCAGCACCTCGCCAAACTCCCCGATCATGATGTTCTCGGGCTTCAGGTCGCGATGAATCCAGCAGCGGCTGTGCGCATACGCCACCGCATCACACACCTTCTCGAAAATACCCAGCAGGACGGGGAGCGGATGCCTGCGGATCACGCCCTCATCGCCCCGGGCCATGGCCTCCAGCACCGCCTTGAGAGTCACACCCCCGATGAGCTTCATCGAATAAAAGGGCACACCCTCCCGGTCCGTCCCCAGCGCATACACCGGCACCACCCCGGGATGCTCCAGACCCGCTGTCACGCGCGCTTCCGCAACAAAACGCCCCCGCTGCCCAGAACCCGCGCGCCCTGCACTCAGCACCTTCATCGCCACCGTGCGCCCCGTGCTCTTCTCCAGCGCCCGGTGAACCGCCCCCATCCCGCCACGTGCCACCTCCGCGCCCAACTCGTAGTTCGCGAACGCCGGGTCGGGGATGGAAACCGACTCCCCGGCACCTTCACCAGCCTCCAAAAACACGGAGCCGATCTGCACCCTCTGCCCCGGAAGCAGGAGCACAGCCCCCTCCACGGGACTCCCCTCAATGCGCACCCGGCTTCCCTCGCTCACTGCCTCCACCTCCACCCCAAACTCCCCGATGCGGATCCATGCGTGCCGAGGGAGGACTCCCAGAGCACACACCACCAACTGCGATGCCGAAGAACTGCCCAGGACGTATTGACCCCGTTCCAGTTCCACGCGCAACAACTCCGCCCCACCCATGGCCTGCACCGCCACCCTGCAAAGAGGCTCGCTCATGGCCTGCCCCTCGCCTCGCATGGGAGATCAGCGCTTTTTTTCATTCGCATTCTTGATTGGGAACTGCCGGCGAAACTCCTCCAAGGTGAGAGGTTCCTGATCGACCCATACCGTCTCCAAGGTGGGACACTCGCCCAAAATCGAGGCCAGGCGGACGGCGGCATTTCGATCAATCGCCAACTCCCTGAGCGGTAGTTCCCCCAGTGTGGAAAGCCCCTTGGTGAAGGAGACCCTGTTAATCGACAGGTAGCTGATCGGTGCACCTGCCAGCGGCGAAAGGTCGGCGATGGAGTTGCCAAAGAGCTCCAGCCTCTCCAACGGTTTACCTCGAAGCACGGTGATATCCCTCACTCCCATATGCTCCAAACTCAACTCTTGCAGAGACGCCGAAGACACCCATCGCAGGTCGAACTGACCCGAATTCGATCCGATACGCAGCCTCTCCAGCGGCATCCCGGCCAACACACTCATTCTGGCAATACGGCACGACCCCGCCGACAGGACCTTTAGGTTCATCCCTCTCAGCGGACCGATGTCCTCCACCTCCGTACCTACAATCTCCAGCGTCTCCAAAGGCATCCCCACAAGAGGCGAAAGGTCCGAGACCGGCAGCCGGTTCATGCGCAGAAACTTGAGTCCCATCCCGCGCAACGGCGAAAGGTCCGACACCGCTGTGCCATCCAGACTCAACTCGTCGATAGGCAGCCCGCGAAGTGCATCAATTCGTGTGACTGCCGGCGCCCAAACCTGCAGGCGAACCCTTCCGCTGCCATTCGAACCAACCACAACATTGAAGCCCTTTCGGTCCTGCCCCAACCACAGCCCCACCCGCAACCGAACGACCGCCTCCCGCTGGGCCGGCGTCAGCTGAAGCAAACCCGAAAGGGCCGCCAGTTCGCCGGACATCTTCTATGCAATCAAAATCTCGAAGAGCGCGAGCCGATCCGCCTGCGCCCATTGCCCAGAAGCCGCCCGCGCCAGATTCGTAAAAACAGGCAGCGCCCTGCCCGCCACCACATGCTTCGGATCCGTGGCGAGCACCTTGCGCAGTTCCGCCGCCGCCGCATCCATCCGGGCCAAGCCCGCCAGAACAAAGGCTCTGCGCTCCCATGTCGCCGTGGAACCCGGCTCGAGTTTCTCCGCCACCAACAGAGGCCGCAACGCCTCCTCCAAGCGCCCCAAACCGGCCTCGCTGTCCGCAAGCTCACGAAACGACGGCGCGGTATCCCGCAGACTCGCGATCGCCAACCGCGCCCTCCGCCCCGCATGCAGCACCTGCATCCCAAAAGCCGCCACCAAAAGAATCGCCAACGCCGCAGGCACGCTCACCCCACGATGGCGCCAGAGAAAAAGCACAGCCCGCTTCCATGGCCGCACCCGCTCGGCGCTGGTCGGAAACCCGCCCTGAAACGCCTCCACGTCAGCCTGTAACTCCGCAACGCTCTGGTAGCGACGCGCCAGTTCAAAGGCCATCGCCTGTCCCACCACCGCTCCAAGCGCCGACGGAATCCGCCCCCCGGGCAGGTGCGTCGCCCCGCCCGGCGCGGGCGCAACCAACGGCAGCACCTCCCCGCGTCCCACCCGCTCCAGCATCTCCATCGCCGTCCCCCTCTGCACAGCGACACGCAGACTCAGGATCCGATACAAAATCGCCCCCAGCGCATACACGTCGCTGCGTGCATCCACCGCGTCCACCTCCCCGCGCGCCTGTTCGGGGCTCATGTATTCCGGAGTGCCCACCACCTCCATTTCCCCCTTCATCCCTCCCCTCTGCGCATCCAGCACCAGAGCCGTCCCCCAGTTCATCACGAACACCTCGCCAAAATCCCCGAGGCTGATGTTCTCAGGCTTCAAGTTCCGGTGCACCACCCCGCGACTGTGCGCATACGCCACCGCATCGCACGCCTTCCGGAACACGGTCAGCAACACCCCCAGCGGATACTTGCGCACCGTCGCCTCCACCCCCTCCTCCATCAATCCGAGCACCGTGCGCAGCGTGATCCCCCGCACCAACTTCGTCGCATAATAAGCACTCCCCTCTGCATCAAACCCCACCGCGTACACCGGCACGATCCCGGGATGCTCAAGCTGCGCAGTAATGCGCGCCTCGTTCAAAAAACCCTCCACCTCCCCTCCCTCCCCTCCCTCCAGCACATGCAGGGCCACGGTGCGCCCTGTGCCCTCCTCCACCGCATGACACCTAACCGCCTTCCCGTTCCTCCCATTTGCACCCACCAGTCGATACCCCTCCAGCGCGCAACCCACTCTATCGGAAAGTGTAGCCATCGCATTGTATATCAATGCAACCACCCGGCGAAACCAACGACAATCTACATTAGCCCGAATAAATCACACGCGGGGCGTAACGAAAGCGAGGATGCGGTGTTATAGCCTCGCATGCAGACACATACCGGAGACCCGAAGCCCGCACCCAGCCCGACAGAGTGTTTCACCGTCAGCTGTTTTTTGATGAACTTGGGGCCCGCAATGTCGTGG